>CAYUVF010000011.1:71108-86091 GCA_964448045.1 uncultured Rhodothermales bacterium | reverse complement strand
GCCGTCCTCGGCGTTGGCCGGGAACGTCACGGTGGCGACAAAGAAGGCGTCGGAGCCGCTGATAGGCGAGAGGCTGCCGCCCTGCACGCTGAAGTCATCGGTGTCGGCGCCGCTGGCCGGGGCCGCGAAGATCACGTCGACGTTGACCGGATTGCCATCGGGATTGCTGATAGTGATGTCGATAGTCGTCGATCCGTCCGATTCGGTGACGGCCGTGCCCGAGGCGGCAAACTGCACCGTCGGTTGCCCATCACCGGTCGTTTCGGTGGGCGCAACGCCGCTATCGCAGCCGGTCAGCCCGAGGGCGACAGCCATCACGAGAAGAGGGAGGCAGTATCGATACAATTTCATGCGGGTAAACAACATAGTCGTAAGAAGGGGTCGGTCGAAGGCAAGAGGCGAGGCACCGCGGAGGGCCGGCGTCCCCGGCCCTCCACGTTCAGGCAGCGGCTCGGTTTAGAAGGTGTACTTCACACCGAGGCGGATGCGCCAGCGCGAGGCGATGTTGGACGTGTTGAACAGCTGGTCGGAGAGCTTGTCGTTGATCGTGTCCTCGCTGAAGTTCACGATCGGTTTGCCCACATCGTCGGCCGTGATGACGCGGCCGGCCATCTGCGTTCCGATATCGCCGTTTTGCACGTAGCCGAGGAAATCCCAGCCGGTGATGTTGTTAAAGCTGGTGAACTGGACGCGGCCCCAGTCGTCGTTGAGCCAGTTGAGCACGTTCACCATGTCGAGCGTGAACTCGATACGCTGGTTGTTGATGGTGGTGATCTCCTGCGAGAAGTGCAGGTCGAGCGCGTTTTGCCACGGTGCGGTAGCCGTGTTGCGCCGGATCACCTCACCGCGGGCCTCGTCGAGGGCGTCTTCACTCTCGATGAAGGCGTTGAAAGCATCCCAGTTCTGGCTTTCCAGCACGATGTCGCTCTCGTTCTCGGGCACGTACACCAGGTCGTTGAAGGTCTGGCCGTCGCCGTTGGCATCACCGAAGTAGATCCAGCTGAACGGCTGGCCGGAGCGGCCCTCGTAGACGATACCCACGCTGGTGGCAAAGCGATCCAGCCACTCGAAGCGGTAGTTCAGCGTGCCCAGGATGCGGTGGCGCAGCTCGAAGTCTGCCGTGCCGAGGCGCGGGTCGTTAATGTCCTTGTTCTCGTTGAACTGCCAGTTCGAGATGGCCCGGCTGGAGGTGCCGTTGTTCACGTTCTCCGCCCGGTTATAGGTGTACGAGAGCGATCCGCTGATGCCCTGGCGCACGCGGCGCTGTAGCTGGCCGGTGAGGCTGTAGCTGTAGCCCTCATCCGTGTTATCCAGCAGGATCGCGTTGGTGAAGTTGGCGTTCAATCGGTTCGGCTGGCCGCTGAAGCCCGCGCCCGGCGATCCGTAGAACGGACGGTCGTACTTCGATTCCTGCAGGCCACTTTCGGGTGGGCCCACGTTGAGGTTGCGGAAGACGACGTCGTTGATCGACTTCGAGTAGATGCCTTCCGCGGTGAGCACAAAGCCCATCGGCAGTTCCTGGTCGATGGCCAGGTTCGACCGGAAGGTCTGCGGGAACTTGAAGTCCTCATCGATGAAGTTGACCTCGGTGGTGCCTTCAGGCTCCAGCAGGCTGGCCGCGTTGGACCCCGTATCGCCGCACAGCTCCGAGTTGCTGTTGGGCGGGCACGGCTGGTTCGTCGGATCATCCGCGCTCGACGTGGGCTGGAAGCGGAAGTTGGGGTCGTAGTTGCCATTTTCATCGACGAAGTTGTCGCCCGGACGGAAGTTGCGATCGATCCGGAAGAGGTCGGCGCCGGTGTTGCTGAACTGGTTCGAGATCCAGACGTAGGGCGGGTCGCCGCTGAAGATGCCCACGCCGCCGCGAATCTGTGTCGAGAAGGTCTCGCTGACGAGGCCCTTGTCGAAGTTAAAGCCGAGGCGCGGCGAGAAGAGCGGGTTGCCCGTCGCCACGTTCGAGGTGCTGCGTCCGAAGGCCTGCTCGGCGTCGGGATTGTTCGTCGGCTCATCCGGGACGAAGGGCACATCCACGCGCACGCCGCCGGTCAGCTCCAGCGAGGGCGTGACGCTCCACTCGTCCTGTACGTAGAGGCCCAGCTGCAGGGCCGAAAACTCGGCGAGGGGCTGATTCGAATCCGCTGCCGGCGTGGCATAGCTGAAGCGGTACTCCGTCGGCTGGCCGCGCTCGAACGCCTCTTCGGCGCTCACCTGCACCTCTTCGCCCGAGGCGTTCTCGTACGTAAACGATTCGTAGATGTACGAGCCGAAGAAGTCCTGAATGAACAGATTCTCGAAGCTGAAGATTTTGTTGCTCGTGCCGAGTGTGATGTTGTGGTCGCCCCGGATGTACGTCAGGTTATCCGTAATTTCGATCAGGTCCTGATTGAGGCGGTTGGCCTGGCTGAAGCGGTCAATCCCCATAAAGGCCGATTGGTCGCTCGTGAGACTAAACTCCACTTCGGGGAAGGCGGCGTCCTGCACATCACGCTCGTCCCGGATGCGCGTGTAGACCACCCGGAGCTCGTTGAACATGTTATCGCGGAAGGTGCTGTTGAGCTGCGCCGTCAGCGAGTTCTGCGTGCTGCGGAAGACGTACTGCCGGTTCGAGAACCCGAAGGTGTTGGTGCTCCGGCTGATGCCGTCATCGTCTCGCGCGTTCACGTAATTGTTGCGGAGGGTCAGCCGGTGGTCCTCGTTGATGTTCCAGTCGAGCTTCACCAGCAGTTTTTCATCGTCCTGCCGCTGCGTGATTCCCCCGATGTCGCCGTCGCTCAACCCGGCATCGTAGCTGTAGACGTCTTGGGCGATATTATCGAGTGTCTGCAAGCGATTCGGGTTGATGGGGAAGACGTTTGGCCCTTCGAGGTTGTCGCCCACGCGCACGTCGAGCGGCGAGCTCTCGCGCTTCAGCTCCCCGCTGACGAAGAAAAACAACTCGTCTTCGATGATGGGACCGCCGAAGGTGCCCACGTAGTACGTCTGGTCAAACTCGTTCGTCCCGATGCCGTTGAGGTCGCCGGTGAAGTTCTCCGTGCCGCGCCGCACGCGGAAGGAGCCGGTGTACTCGTTGGTGCCGCTCTTGGTGATGGCGTTGACCTGCGCGCCCGTGAAGCCGCTGGAGCGCACGTCGTACGGGGCAATGTTGACGTTGAACTCCTGGATGGCGTCGAGGCTGATGGGTTGAGCCCCAGCCTGGCTGCCGGGTACGGCGTCGCCGAGGCCGAAGACATCGTCCAGCGTCGCGCCGTCAATCTGGATCGCGTTATAGCGATCGTTCTGGCCGGCGAAGCTGCCGCTGCCGGTAGCTTGCGGGGTCAGGCGCGTGAAATCGGTGATGCTACGCCCGATTGTCGGGAGCCGATCGATCTCCTCTTCCGAAACGTTTGTCGCGGCTCCTGTTCGGTCTTTGTTGATTACCGCACTGCGTTCGGCGACGACCTCAATCTCATCCAGCTCGGCCGTGGAGGGGACCAGTTGGAAGTTGAGGGATTGCTTTTCGTCGAGCTGCAGGTTGATGCCCGTTTCGCGGGTGGTCTGGTAGCCCACGAACGAGGCGGTCACGGTGTAGGGGCCGCCCACGCGCAGGTTCAGCAGATTGTAGCGGCCGTTGGCGTTGGTTGCCGCGCCGTACTGCGTGCCGGTGGGCTGGTGCACCACGACCACGTTGGCGCCGGGCAGCGGTTCACCGTTTTCGTCGACCACCTGGCCGGTTATGGAGGCCGTAGTGCCCTGGCCGACGGCCAGTCCGGCCGGAAGAAGCAGGAGGGTAACCAAGAGTACCCATCGCGTAGCCATCGATTTCATAATCGAATCTCCGAAGCGTAATGAGGGGATCAGCGTGTTGAAGCGTGTAATGCGGGAGCGGTGCATCGGGCGAGGGCCGGGCGCAGCAGGCAGGGCGCAGCCCGAGTGGACCGTTGAGGCGCTACGTCCAGCTAAAAACGATGCATCGCAGTAGGCTGTAACTAAAGGGCTCGGGACGTCAGCATCAATGGAGAATCCGTAGAGAATGGGTGTAAATCGTGACGGAATTCCTACGAATAGGCCCCTTTATCCCATTTATACGACAAGGGCCGCCTCCTGGGGAGAAGCGGCCCTTGTGTTGAGCGTAGTCTATGTGTCCAGGTTTAGAAGGTATAGCGCACGCCAAACCGCATCTGCCATTGCGAGCTGTACGTCGAGCCCGTCTCCCGCAGGTCGAAGACCTCGTCCTGGTCGATGGCGCCCCTGAACTGGCCGTCCTCAACGTTGAGGATCTCAGCCGTGTAAACCGGCGTGTAGTCGCCGTTCTCCGGATCCTGGAAGCCCTCGAACTGGATGGGTTGGAACTGGCTGAAGCCGATGTAGCGCTCGCCCCAGTCGGCGCTCACAAGCTCGCCCAGCATGTCGGAGAAGTTGAAGATGTTAGCCGTAATCTCCACCTTCTGCTGTCGCCCGACGACATCGCCGAAGAGCTCCAGCTTAAAGTTGAGATCCACAACGCCCTCCCACGGGGTGCGGTCGGCATTGCGCTCGGTGTACTCGCCGCGCTTGCGGCTCAGGTAGTCGTTCTCGCTGATGAACTGATCGAGCGCGGCGGCCTGCTGCTCGGGCGTGATCTCCACGCCGTCCACGGTCGTCGGCTCAAAGGTGAGCTCCGAAGCCGAGCGCGGGACGTACACGAGCGAGTTGGGGTCGCCGTCTTCAAGCACCAGCTCGTCGCTGTTGTCGATCACGTACGAGAAGGGGCGGCCGGACTGCCCGTCGTAGACGAGCGAGATCGTGGCTGCCACGTTGCGAGCAAACACCTGCCGGTAGGAGGCCCGTGCCAGGACACGGTTGCCGATCGAGAAGTCCGAGCGGGAAAGCCCGACGTTATTGGCGCCGTTTACGTGCTCGACGCCGTCCCACAGCGAGTTAATCTGCGAGGACGTGCCGTCGTTGACGACGTACGAGTCGCCGTAGGTGTAGGACACGTCCATCGTGAGCGCGTTCTGCAGGCCGAAGATCTCCTGGTAGGTGTTGCGGAGGCGGGCCGACACGTCGTAGGCGTACCCGCGATCCGTGTTGCCGACGCGGTGGATGTTGGAGTACCGGTCGTCGATCTTCTGATCGTCCGAAAACGCCCCGACCGCGCTGTTATCGTACAGGTCGGGCACCCAGATCGGGCGGTTGTCCGGCCCGTCCAGCGTTTCGTTGGACGGCAGCAGGTTCACGTTGGTGACCAGGATGTTCTGGAGCGTGTTCGTGTACTGGCCTTCGAGGCTCCCGACCCAGCCGCCGGGCAGCTGCTGGTCGATGCCCAGGCTGGTGCGCCAGAAGCGCGGCAGCTTGTAGTCTTCCTCGAACATCTCCAGGCGGCCGGCCGGGATGAGCGAAGACGGGTCGCGCCCCTGCGTCTCGGCCACGGTCAGGCCGTTCTGCGGATCGGGGCGGAACTCGTTGGGGCCGAAGTTGGCCACCTGGCCCGAGTTGGTGCCGTTGTTGAGGAACATGCCGCCGGGCCAGACGAACGGCTGCCGGCTGGTGAAGACGCCCGTGCCACCGCGCAGCTGCGTGCGCTGGTCGCCAAACACGTCGAAGTTGAAGCCCAGGCGGGGCGCCCAGTGGAACACCGCGTCGGGGACTTCGCCCGGGGTTGCGCCATTCATGCTGTAGAACTGCTCGATGGTCGGGATCGTCGTCCGCCGCGGGTCTACGCTGGGATCGTCGGGCACGGCCGGGTCCTCCGGGTTGGCAAAGGGTGGGTCATCCAGGATCTTCGGGATGTCTACGCGCAGGCCTGCCGTCAGGCGCAGGCGATCCGTAGCCTGCCACTCGTCCTGCAGGTAGAAGCCGGCGATGATGGCATTGAACTGGCCCACGATGCCCGCGTTGTCGCCGATCTGCTCTTCGAAGCCCGGCGTGCTTGGGTCGTCGTCGCGGAGGGAGAAGGCGCGCAGTAGGAACGAGTTGCCGGGCTCGAAGTCCGGGCCGAACGGGGCGCACTCGCTGATGCTGCCGGGGTTTTCGGCCGCCGCACACGCCGACTGCTTGAACGCGTCGATGCTGTCGTAGAAGTACCAACCGTAGTTGAACGGGACGAACTTATTGTTGAGGTCGTACAGCTCGTTGTGCGTCCCTACGGTGATGGTGTGGTTCCCGAAGTACGCGTTGAAGTCGTTCGTGAGCGTGTAGACCTTCTGGGACAGGAAGTTGGTCGTCGAGAAGGGCTCGCCGCCGATGTTAATCGTGGCCGGGCCGTCGTCGATGTCCACCGTCGGGAAGGGGCGGTCGAGGTTGGTGTTTCGGTCGTCCTCTACATCCTTGTAGCTCAGGATCAGCTTGTTGGCAAACCGGTTGCCAAAGGTGCTGTTGAGCTCCAGCGCAGCAATCTGCGTGGTGTTCGGGAAGACCTCGTTGCGGCCCCCGAAGTTGAGCGAGCGCGAGGTGCTCCGGAAGGCGTCGATGTTGTCGGACTGGCTGTAGCTGTAGCGCAGGCTCGCCCGGTGGTTGGGACTGATGTTCCAGTCCAGCTTGCCGAGGAACTTGTCGCTGTCCAAGATGCCGTTCTTGGTTCCAAACGTGCCGGGATTAAAGCCCAGCGTCTGGTCCAGGAAGTCGACGAAGTCGTTCACGGCTGCTTCCGAGTTCAGCTCCGCTCCGCGGAACTCGTCGAAGCCGACAAACGGCTGGGGCGTTTCCTGGCGGAGGATGTCGACGTTGGCAAAGAAGAAGAGCTTGTCCTGGATGATGGGCCCTCCGACGCGGCCCACGTAGCGGTTGTTGTTGAAGTCGGGGAAGTCGTCGCCACTGGCTAAGTTGCCGGCCAGCGCTTCGCCGCGGCGCTCGTACGAGAACGAGCCCTCGAACTGGTTCGTGCCGCTGCGGGTGATGGCGTTGATGGCGCCGCCGCCAAAGAAGCTCTGCGTGACGCTGTAGGGCGAGATCTCGATGTTGAACTGCTCGATGGCGTCGATGCTGATGGGCGAGGCGCCGGTCTGGCCGCCATCCGTGCCCTGCGCGGCCAGGCCAAACACGTCGTTGGCAATGGCGCCGTCGATGAAGACCGAGTTGTAGCGGTTGTTCTGGCCCGCGATGGAGATGGAGGAGCCATCGTCATCATCGTTGCCCACAATGGCCTGGGGGGTCAGCCGGGCGAAGTCGGCGATTTCGCGGCTCACCGAGGGCGCGCGGTCGATCTCCTCTTCGCTGATGCTGTTCGAGATGCCGCTTCGATCTTTGCTGAAGATGGCGCCTCGATCGGCGACCACCTCAACCCCTTCCATCGCGGCTGTTTCGGCGGCGAGTTCAAAGTCGAACCTGCGCGTTTCGCCGAGTGAGAGGCGGATATTCGTCTCTCGGGTCGATTGGTAGCCCACGAACGAGGCCGTGACGATGTACGGTCCGCCGACGCGCAGGTTGGGGAGCGTGTAGCGCCCGTTTTCGTTCGTGGCCGCACCGTACTGCGTGCCTGATGGTTGGTGGATGGCGACGATGTTGGCGCCTGGAAGCGGCTCGCCCGCGTCGTCGACGACACGTCCGCGTATTGTGGCGGTGGTAACGCCCTGAGCCATAGCGGTCGTGGGTAACACCACAAACACGAGCAGGGCCACTACCCAGCGTGCAAGGGATGTAGCAGTTGATTTCATGATAGCGTGGATCCGTGTGATGGGGGTGATAGGTCGAAGCCGACAGCCTACACCTTCCCTGCGGCGGCAGACCCCTGATCCACGAAGGAACGGAGCGAAAACCAGGTCTGCACCGTGTAGAGAGAGTGTTTAGTGCTCGGCTCAACCCTAACATAGACGTCGGTTTAAGCAGATTCTATTGAGAAAACATGCATTACAATTCCTTAATTTGCGGATAGCACAGACTTAACATGAGCGGGTCCATTTCCTCCTCGGCAGCCGCCGATGGGGCCAACCCAGACGCCAGCAACGGCCACCCCCCGATGGGGCGGTGACGCCCGCATCCCCAATAAAAAAGCCGACCCCGCGATGTACTCGCAGGATCGGCCGGGGGTGGTGCGTGAGGCCGGGGTGGGACAGTTGAAGTCTACCGCTCGGCGGCGCGGATGGTGACGGATTGCGGGCCGCGTTGCTCGACGACGGCGTCGTTGGTGGCATGCACCGTCGCGGCCGCTTTGCTCGCTGCCGCGCCACCATTCTCCTCATCGGGCGGGGTTAGCACGATCTCGAAGCTGCCGTTGGGACTGTTGATGTTGATCGCGATGGCGCCAAGTTCGGAGGGCTCAGGGTTGTCTGGCTCGGCGTCTTCGACGGCGCGGAAGGTGAACTGCGTGATACCGTCGCCTTTGACGATGTCTTCGGGGTCGAGGATATCGCCATCGCCGTTTTGGTCGAGGAACGCGGTGTCATCCAGCTCTACATTGGTGTTGCCGGTCGCGGCGACCTCGTTGCCTTCGGCCGTGACGGAGATCGTCGTGCCCGCTTCCAGCGGATTGCCGTTCTGCACGTCGGTCACGGTCAGCGAATACGTTTGGCCGAGGCGCGCCACGGCAGGGCTTACCACCACCTGCGTGCGCCCGGAGAAGAGGATCGGGATCTGATCGGAGATGCGGGCTTCGTTTTCATCCGCCGTCTCGGCGGTGACGACGCCTACGCCGCCGTTCAGCGGAAGCGGGCGCGCCGAGGTCAAGTCCACGCTGCCGCGGCCCTGCTGGTTCGTCTGCACCGATCCGCCGATGACCCCCGCATCGGTCGTGAAGTAAACTGCCGTGCCGGGAACCACGGGGTTGCCAAACTTGTCGCCCACGATGACGCTGATCGGATTCGTGAGGCCGAAGCGCGTCAGCCCGGCAAAGTTGAACTGCTCGGGCGCGAGGCTGAAGTGCTCCTGATCGGGCAGGCCGCCGTGGATGGTCACGCTCACTGGCTTGGAGCGGATCGTGGAGCCATCGCGCGCGGTGGCTTCCGCGACGACCTGCACGACGCCCGCTTGTGTGCCGCTCGACAGGTTGGCCGTCACCTCGCCGTTGTTATCCGTCATGGCCGTTTCGGGGGCGACGAACGCGTCGCCGCCGGGCTCCTGGCCGAGACGAAAGCGCACCTCCACCGACTGGTCGATGTCGATGGCCTGGCCAGCGGAGTCCGTCACCTGAAATGTGATGCGCGAGACTTCGGTCGCGCCGCTTTCCACCACGCCGATGACGTTGGCGGATTGCGACTGCAGCAGGATGTTGGACGGGCTTCCGGGCTCTTCGACCTGCTCAGTCATGGCGAGCCGGAGCGACAGGTCGCGGATCGGGTCGAGGTCGGTCGAGGCGCGGATGGTGCGCTCCACGCGGGCATCGTCTTTTGAGGCCGTCAGGGTGACATCGACGGGGCCGTCGACCTCAATGTCGAGCGAGAAGCGGCCGGTCGAGTCGGAAACGGCGGTGGCCTCATCGGCGGGCGTCGCGACGGTGGCGGTCACGAGTGCATCGGGGATCGGGTCGTTGGTCGTCAGGTCGACCACGCGCCCGGAGAGGGTGACCGCGCCCGATTCATCGGTGCTCAGATCGCAGCCCGTGGCGATGAAGCCGAGCAGGAGGATGCCTATCAGGAAGTGAATATATTTCATTGCGATTCGTCCCAGAGGGGGTCAAGTTAGCCGGCGGTGTCCCGAAAAATATCGTGCTGTCAGAAACCGCAAAAAGCGTTCCCGGCCTTTGGGGACGGGGCGAATCGGGGCGAAAGCGGGGCGGTAGCTGATGTAGGGGCATGCTGCATGAGATCCGCTGCGATTCCACGGGGCGGGTACAGGAAGCGGGAATCAGATCGAACAGGAAGATGGGGCGTTTCCTCCGCCATCGGAAAATTATGCACGTTCCACCGACCGCGCGAAATATACGGTTCACATGAATTAGGCCCCTTTCATCGGGCAGAGTGTAACGTTCATTGTACCTGGCATTGCGCGATTCAACTTGGCAGCGTTCCTTCCATATAGGAGCAACCACACGTTAAAGCAACGTGCCAAATATAGTGCAGATGGGCGGCAGCTCGTGAGTCCATCAGCGAATTTCCCAGTGCCTCCGTCCGCAAAGGATGATGTTTTTGTGTTCAAACGACCGCATGTTCGCGGAGGCTCCCAGCGCTTCCTCTCCACGACTTGATCTCTTTCTATGCGTAGATATCACGATCCATCTTCCCAGTTGAACTGGCTCACGGGGCTACTGGCCGCCGCGGTGTTGATACTGATGGTCGGCTGTGACAGTGAGGGCGACAATGGCCCTCGGCCTTCCGATCTGGAAGGCGCCTACACGTTTGACCGGTTTGCATTTACGGTCGCGGGCGTGGACAACTTCGACCTGCTGGCGGACACGCTGGCTGCCGCGCCGCGCCTCGAATTCTTCGGGGGCAATGCGCGGGTCACGCTGGTGTACCGGCTGGAGGGCCAGACGGCCAACTCGCAGATTGCCGGCAGCTTCACCACGCGTAGCAACAGCGTGACGGTTGACTTTAGCAACGCGGTGGAAGAGGATCTCCGAGAGCTGCTCCTGCCGCCCACGGTGCGGCTCGATATTCTGAACAATCGCGAGCAGCTCCGGGCCGATCAGCGCGTGGAGGATGTGAACCTGCGGGATTACGCACCGGGTCGCTACGGGGGGCTCACGCAGAATGTGAATGGGACGCTCGAACTGCGTCTCTCCCGCATCGACGCCTCAGACTCTTGAGACCTACCACTCTGAATGGTTCTGATGCGGCGGCTTCCGTGCAGAGCCTCACACCCTGCTCCCCCGCTCTGCTCATCAACATATTCATTCCTATGATTCCTCTCTCGCGCCGCTTCGCCTCGTCCGTCTCCATGACCGGACTCTTCCTGATCTTGCTTCTAATGGGCTCGGCCTCCACCAGTCAGGCCCAGCAGTTGGGCCCCGGCCTGCGCTACACGTTTGCCCCTGTAGGCAGCTACCTCTACGAATCCGATGACTCGGCGCTGCGGTCCGAATTTACATATGGCGGAGAGCTGGGGCTTGGCTTTGGGAGCTACCTGCAAGTGAGCGGGGAGTACCTGTTCACCAACGAGGCTACGACGAACCTCGCCGAGTTCAGCGAGCTTCCCGGATTGCAAGACCGGTCGGTCGATCTGCGACGCTATGGCGGGCGCCTGCGCATCAACCTGCGCAATGAGGGCTACATTCCATATCTGAGCGCGGGAACCGGCATCCTGGAGTTCGATCCGAATCAGGTGGAGAAGACGGAGAGCATCTATGCCACCGTGGGGGCGGGCGTCACATTTCGGTTGGCACAGCGCTACCGCGTCTCGGTCGGCGGCGAGCTGTTGTCCTATCGCTACGACCCGGTGTCGACGTTCATCGGGCAGGACATTGGGACGGATCTGGGGCAGAAGACGGTGTACAGCCCGAGCCTGCGCGCGTCGGTCGAGTTCTTTCTGGGTGGCCGGTCGCTGGAGGAGCAGACGGCCTTGGACGAGGCCTTCCGCGAGCAGTTCAGCGGCGGGCTCAGCAACATCCGGCTGACGGTCGATCCATTCTACGGGCGCCTCCAGTTCAACGACGCCCTCGGCTTTCCGAAAGATCAGAACCTGTACGGTGTGAATGCGGGCTTCGACCTGGGGCCGTACGTGGGGCTGCGCGGCTTCTACTGGCGCGGCGCCCCCGGTGATGAGGCGTTCGAAGACCTGGGCACGGATACCGAAGACATCCAGCTGTACGGCGGCGAGTTGAAGCTGCGCCTGCAGCCCAAGCGCAGCCGCAACATCGCGCCGTATGGCATCATTGGGGGCGGCTACCTCGATGCGCTCAGCGGATACGAAGACAATATTCCTGCGGGCACCACCCCGCCCGAAGACCGCTTCTTCGCCACCGGCGGCGTGGGGCTCGAAGTGCCGCTGTCGTCGTCCATCCTGCTCGTGGGCGATGTGCGCTCGCTACTGATGAGTGGGCTGGACGTGGATGAGGTGAGCGACCCAAACGAGGTCTACGGCAGCCTGATGTACTCGGTCGGCGTCGAGTTCAGCCTGGGCGGGAGCGGACGGAAACGCCGCGCGCCGGAAGCGGCTGCGGTCGAGCGCACCGAACCGGCCCCGACCGATGACCCGACGCTGACCGATCGCGAGCAGGCGCTCATCGCCCGCATCGATTCGCTGGAGCAGGCCCTCCAGCAGCAGCGTGCGCTCCAACAGCAGGCCGTCCTGTCCGATTCGGCTCAGGGAGCCGCTGCCTCGGCCCGCGCCGATTCAATCCCGGTGCAGGTGGAGCTCCCGGCGGATCAGGCTGCGGCGCAGCGGACTTCCAATCTGTCCGACAAAACGATCATGCTGCCGGTGCCGGAGGTCGGGGAAATTTACGTCCGTTTCGGTGAGCTGCCTGCGGGGACGGCGCAGCCAAGCGGCCAAACGATGAGCGATATCATTACGCGCATTCAGCAAGGGGAAGCGCCGCGAGCAACGCAGGACGCCGGGGGGCTTTCGGCGCAGGAGGTGCGGCAAATCGTGCGGGACGCTCTCCGCACACAGCTGCGCGATGTACGTGCCGACAGCCTTGGCGGCGTGATGACACAGCAGCAGGTAGAGCGCACGGTGCGCCAGACGCTTCGCGAATACGTTCGGGAAGAAGGAGTCGCTACCACGTCGCAGTCCGAGATCGACCGGTTGGAGGAACAGATCGAATCGCTCCGCCGGCAAATTCGCCGCCAGCCCGGTGAGGGCGGCCAGACGACACGGATCGTCGGCGACCAGACCCGCGTGGTGAGTGGCGAGCAGCCCTTCTACCGCGACTTCCTCGGGCGGCCGCTCCAGAGCGTCTACCCGGTGGTCAGCCTGCGGGGCGGCCAGGGACCCACCCAGGCCCTCCTGGGCGTGCGCGGTGACTACCGGCGCCGGACGAACTCGCGCTTCCGGTTTCTCCCTGAGGTTGCGGTTGGGTTCGGCAACGGCGCAACCTCCATCAGCGTGCTCGGTAACGTGACGTACTCGTTTCTCGGCACCACGACGGAGCGCAACACGGGCGTGCCCCTGACGCCGTACGCCGGCCTCGGCATCGGGCTGGCCAGCCCCGAAGGGCTCGACCTCGAGTTCGTCGGCAACGTACTCCTTGGCGTCGATTACCTGACCGCGCGCGGCAACTCGTTCTTCGTCGAGTACAGCACACTCGATCTGTTCGATCTCAACCGCTTCAGCGTGGGCTATCGCGTTCGCTTTTAGCGCCGCCGCGCCACTCCGTCCCTCTTCCCGATACTTCCTCCGATGGATATGCGCTCGCTCGTGATCGGCATAGGGCTGATGATCCTCCTGATGGCGCCCGCGCAGGGGCAGACCTCGCCGGCAACACCTCCGCCCGATACGTCGCAGACGCCGGTGCAGGTGCAGCGGTCTGGTCCCGTCGGATCGGGCCTGATGCGAGTGCGCCAGCGCATCGCGCAGATTCGCGGCCAGCAGATGTCCTCGGCAGCCGGACCGATCATCATTACCGTCCCGCGCGCCCCGTCCTCCGCTGCGGCAGCTCCAGCGGTGCCGCAAGATCCGGAAGCACAACAGCGCCCGGTGCCGCAACAACGCCCGGCCGCCGGGGTCACCCGGGCCGATCTCAACCGGTTTGAGACGCGCCTGATGCGCCGGCTGGAGATCCTATTCGACGAGCTGTATGCCAATCTCGGCGCTTCGGCGCCGCAGGCGCCGGATGTGGTCGTTGCTCCCCAGACGCCCCCACCCGCCCCGCGAGCCCCGGCCGACTCGCTCCGCGCCGCCCCGCCGCCCTCTCCCGACTCGGCCCGGATGATGGAAGCCCCGCCCCGTGCCGATTCGATCCGGCAAGTCCCGCGCGAGGCTTCACCGCCTACGGTGGTGGAGGTGCGGCGGGCGCTGCTGGAGACGGGGCTCTTCCGCGCGCTCGACATCAACTTTGAGACCGGCTCGGCCACGGTATCGCCCCGCGCCACGCAGTCGCTCACCGCCATCGGCGAGGTGCTGGCGCAGTATCCGGCCGTGCGCGTCGAAATCGCCGGTCATACCGACTCGACTGGATCCGACGCCGTCAATCAGCGCCTCTCCCAACAACGGGCGGAAGCCGTGCGCGACCATCTGCTCCGTAACTTTTCGATACCTCCGGACCGCCTCACGGCGCGCGGATACGGGTCCTCCCAGCCCATTGCCTCGAACGACTCCCGCACCGGCCGCGCGCTGAACCGGCGCGTCGAATTCCGCGTGCTCAACCCCGATGCGGCCGAACGCGTGCTGGAGGATGCCGCATCGCCCGATACGACGGCCCAGCAGCTCGAAGACGTCATCCGCCGTACCATCGAAGAAGAGCTGCAACGGCGCGGGGCCCCACCGGATACGTCGAGCGAGGGCAACCTGGAATAGGCTAAAGGAGCAGGCATCAAAAAGAGCCGGCCTCGGGGAGAGACCGGCTCGTGTGCCAGGAAAAAGGGGAGGGGCTCAGACGCTTACGCGTCGTTCCGTCTCCAATCCAAACTTACGCGGCCACGGGAGTTCCATGCTCGATGCGGGTACCGAGCACGTCGAGGAACTGTGCGACCCAGGCGGGATGGGCGGGCCACGCCGGCGCGGTGACGAGATTGCCATCCGTGACGGCATCGGTCATGTCGATGTCGGCGTACGTTCCGCCGGCGAGCTCAACCTCGGGGGCGCAGGCCGGGTAGGCCGAGACGCGTTTGCCCTCGATCACATCGGCGGCGGCGAGCAGCTGAGCGGCGTGGCAGATGGCCGCGATCGGTTTGTCGTGTTCGGCGAAGTGCTGCACGATCTCGATTACGCGATCGTTGAGCCGGATGTATTCCGGCGCACGGCCACCGGGCAGCACGAGCGCGTCGTAATCTGCCGGGTCGATGTCATCGAAGGTGGCGTTCAGGCCGAAGTTGTGGCCCGGCTTTTCGGAGTACGTTTGATCGCCCACGAAATCGTGGATCGCGGTTTTGACGGAGTCGCCGGCCTGCTTATCGGGGCAGGCGGCGTGGACTGTGTGGCCCACCGTCTGCAGCGTCTGAAAGGGGACCATGACCTCGTAATCCTCCACGAAGTCCCCCACGAGCATCAAAAT
>CAYUVF010000011.1:0-71008 GCA_964448045.1 uncultured Rhodothermales bacterium | reverse complement strand
GAAAGGGGACCATGACCTCGTAATCCTCCACGAAGTCCCCCACGAGCATCAAAATATTCTTGCCTTCCATAGTGTGTTTGGGACGGGTTGGTGATTCGATTTGACCACAAATGCTACGGGTTGTACGACTGCGCGCCCAGCGCGATTGACGCCGCCTGCGTAGCCGATGTAACGATTCTATGACGGCCGATTACGAGGCTTGAGCGGGGTCGGAGCGCCGGGGGGCGAGCATGGCGTCGAGGCTATACTGGCCCGGCCCGATGACAAAGAGCGCGAGGAAGACAATACCCAGCTCGACGGCGTGGAGCGGCCCTCCGGGCACGGTCCCGGCTACGTGCGAGGCCGCCGCCGTAATCATCGTGCAGATGAGCAGAAAGAGGGCGGGGCGGTACAGAAAGCCGAGGAGCATCAGCAGGCCCCCGCCGAACTCGGCCACGCCGGCCATGAAGCCCCAGAATACCGGGAAGAAGTCCAGGCCCACGTTCGCGGCGTTGGCGCCCACCTGCGCCCACGTCTCCGGCCCGGCGAAGAGCTTGCCCTGCCCGTGGACAAACATGAACGAAATGCCGAGGCCGATCCGCACGATGAGTAGACCCACGTCGCGGTACCTGTCCAGTGCATTCAAAACCATAGAGGCACAAAAAGCATGATTCGATAGGGCCGCAAGCGATCAGGACGAGCTGGAGAGGCGGGCGTCGAGGCTGTACGGGCCGGGGCCGATCAGGAGAAAGGCGAGCCAGACGAGTCCGTACAGGATGGCCATTTCGGGGCTGCCGTTTCCGGTAATGATATGCATCGAGGCCGCCACCGTCATGTTGCCAATCAGGAGCAGGGCGGCCACGCGCGTGAAGAGCCCGGCTGCGACGAGCAGCGCACACACCGATTCGGCGAAGGCTGCCATGAAGCCCCAGAAGACGGGCGCAAAACCCAGCCCGAATAGCTCCATCGTGCCGCCGAGTTCAGTCCAGCGTTCGGGTCCCGCGGTTATTTTGCCAATGCCGTGGCCTACCAGCATGTACAGTCCAAAGCCGACGCGGAGGATGAGCAGGCCCACGTCGCGATACTTCTCCAGCGAGTTCCAGATCATGAGAGCGTAGAGAGTCAGTCCGAGAGTCCGGCGGGGTGCATCAGCCGCCAACATAACAAAAAGGGACGATCCCGTCGAACGGAACCGCCCCGCGGATGGGAAAAGGGGGTAACTCGGCTACTCGATGGTCCACGTATCGCCGGCGTGGAGCAGCGCGCGGAGGTCGCCTTCGCCTTCGCGCTCGGTGATGCCGTCGATCTGCGTGCGCAGCAGCTCCTCGTACGTGGGCCGCTCCTCGCGGTAGATCACGCCGAAGGGCCGCGGCAGATCCTCTTGCCAGAACAGCCGCCCGATCAGCCCCGCCAGCTCCCGGTTCGACTCGTCGTGCACCACGCAGTCATCGGCGGACCAGCGGCCGTTCGTCAGGTCGATGGCCTGCAAGGTCAGCCCATCCAGCCGGATGCCCTTCTGCCCGTTTTCGTAGGTGAGCGGCTGGCCGTCTTCGACGAAGAGCGCGCGCTCGGCTTTGGTGTCTTTCTCGGTGAATTCGAAGAAGGCGCCGTCGTTGAAGATGTTGCAGTTCTGGTAGATCTCCAGAAAGCTCATGCCCGTGTGCTGGTGCGCCCGGCGCATCATGCGCTTCATGTGCTTGGGGTCGCGATCCATCGTGCGGGCGACGAACGAGGCGTCGGCGCCGAGGGCGAGGGCGACCGGGTTGAAGGGCGCATCGATGGAGCCGTACGGCGAGCTCTTGGTGATCTTGCCCTGCTCGGAGGTCGGGCTGTACTGGCCCTTGGTGAGGCCGTAGATCTCGTTGTTGAAGAGCAGCATTTGCAGATCCACGTTGCGGCGCATGGCGTGGATCAGGTGGTTGCCACCGATGGAGAGCGCGTCGCCGTCGCCGGTGACGACCCACACGTCGAGCTCCGGGCGACTCGCCTTCAGGCCCGTCGCAAACGCCGGGGCGCGGCCGTGGATCGAGTGCATGCCGTACGTGTCCATGTAGTACGGAAAGCGCCCCGAGCAGCCAATCCCACTGATGAAAACGATGTCTTCCTTCGGCACGTCGAGCCCCGGCAGGAGGCGCTGCACGGTCGACAAGATGGCGTAGTCGCCGCAGCCGGGGCACCAGCGCACGTCCTGATCGCTCTGGAAGTCCTTGCGCGTGAGGCCGCCGCCGTCGCCGCTGAAGCCGGGCGGCATCGACGGCTTTTTGCCCTTCTTTTTACCAGAGGGCGGACCCGCTGGCTTTTTGGCACCCGGCGGCCCTGCTGGTTTCTTCGCGCCGGGCGGTCCGGACGGCTTCTTGGTCTCTGGGGGGGCATCCGGCTTCTTCGTGCTCGGCGGTCCGTCGGGCTTTTTCGTGGCGTCGGAGTCCAGCTGTTGCAGCGGAATCGCCGGCTTCTTAGTGCCTTCGGGTGTACCTTTGTTCTCTTTATCAGCCATGGTCTGTGATTCTCGTGGAGACGCACGCCGTGCGTTCGTACGTCTAACTTCCGTACGTCTAACTTTGGCGAAGCAGGGGAAAGTCGATTGGGACCTCAGCCGATTAGCTCGTCGATTTTCTGCTCGATCTCCTTGGCGGTGAAGGGCTGGCCCTGCACCTTGTTCAGCGGGATGCACGGCGTCAGGTAGGCATCGCGCAGCAGGCGGATGAGCTGGCCGTTGTTCATCTCGGGGACGAGTACCTGGTCGAACCGGTCGAGGAGGTCGCCGAGGTCGGGCGGAAAGGGGAACAGGTGGCGCAGATGGACGCTCGCGACGGGCTTTCCATCGTTCACCGCGCGCTCGACGGCCTCTTCGATGGCGCCCTCCGTCGAGCCCCATCCGACGACGAGCAGCGTCCCGTCCGGGTCGCCGTGGATTTCGGTCGGAGGGATCTCCTGCTGGACGCGCTGAATCTTCTCGGCGCGCAGCTCCACCATCTGCTGGTGGTTCTGCGGATCGTACGACACGTCGCCCGTCTGATGCTCTTTCTCCAATCCACCGATGCGGTGCTCCAGCTCCGGCGTGCCGGGCTTGGCCCAGGGGCGAGAAAGTGTATCTTCGTCGCGCACGTACGGCAGGAACTTGCGCTGGCCGTTGGTGCCCATCATGGTTCGCTCGGTAGGCTTTTCGGCGAAGGTGACCTCGAAGGGGCGCAGGGCATCCGGGTTGGGGATGCGCCAGGCTTCGGCGCCGCTGCCGAGGTAGCCGTCGGCCAGCAGCATCACGGGCGTCATGTACTTGACGGCGATGCGGCAGGCTTCGTACGCCGTCTCGAAGCAGTCGCCCGGCGAACTCGGGGCGAGCACAGGCAGCGGCGCCTCGCCGTTGCGGCCGTAGATGGCCTGCATCAGATCGCCCTGCTCGGGCTTCGTGGGCAGGCCGGTGGACGGGCCGCCGCGCTGCATGTCGATCACGACGAGCGGCAGCTCCGTCATCACCGCGAGGCCGATCGTCTCCGTCTTCAGCGCGATGCCGGGTCCGCTGGTCGCGCACACGCCCAGGTTGCCGCCAAAGCTCGCGCCCACGGCCGATCCGACCGCCGCAATCTCGTCTTCGGCCTGGAAGGTCATCACGCCGAAGTTCTTGTGCTTGCTGAGGGCGTGGAGGATGTCGGACGCCGGGGTGATCGGGTACGAGCCGTAGAAGACCGACAGCCCGCTCTTCTCGCCGGCGGCCACGAGCCCGAGTGCCAGCGCCTCGGCCCCGCGGATGGCCCGGTACGTGCCCCGCTCCATATCGGCCGATTTCACGGTGTAGCGAGTAGCAAACCGCTCGGTCGTCTCGCCGAAGTGATAGCCCTTCTTCAAGACGTGACGGTTCGCATCGCGGATCTGTGGGCGATCCCCAAACTTTTCGCCGAGCCACTTGAGCGCGGGGGCCATCGGGCGGGAATAGAGCCAGAGCGTGAGCCCCAGCGCGAACATGTTCTTGGACCGGTCTTTCTGCTTCGTCGACAGATCCGTATCGTCGAGCGCGCGGCGGGTGATCGTCGTTAGCTCGATGGGGAGGACGTGGTAGTCGTCGAGCGTGCCATCCTCCAGCGGGTTGCTGTCCAGCTCGGCCAGGTCCAGGTCACGCTGCTTGAACGAGTCGACGTTGGCGATGATGGTGCCGCCGGGGCGCACCCGGTTCAGGTGGACCTTGAGGGCCGCGGCGTTCATCGCCACGAGCAGGTCGACCGCATCGCCGGGCGTGCGCACCTCCTCCGAGCCGAAGTGCAGCTGATACCCGCTGATGCCGTAGGTTGTCCCTGCCGGCGCGCGGATTTCGGCGGGATAGTCGGGGAGTGTGGCGAGGTCGTTCTGCGCATGCGCCGAGGCCATTGTGAACTTGAGGCCGGTCAGCTGCATGCCATCACCCGAGTCGCCGGCGAAGAGGACGGTGGCGTCGGGGATAGACTGTACGTCGGTAGAAGCAGAGCCGCTCATGCGCAGAGTAGAAGAGGAGGTTTACTATATGGATTCAATCTAAACTGGGCGCTGGAACGCGCGCGCAATCGCGTTGTTCGGGAGCAAAAACAACGGTCTTGACATATAGAGGGAGTGTTAATGGCGATTTAACGGTCGGTAAAAACCTGCGCCGGAGCGCGCTTCCCCCGAGGTGCTTCCGGCCGCGCCGGCCCATTCCCCTGTACGCGCTGAGTCCCCCGATCCATCCGCTATGATTGCTTACCACACGACGACCCGCGATGTCAAAGTGACGGTGCGTCCCATCTATCTCGATGGCGCCTCGGATCCGATGGAAATGCAGTTTGCCTTCGGGTATGCGGTGCGCATCGAGAATACGGGTGCGGAGGAGGTGCAACTGCTCCGGCGGCACTGGGTCATCCAGGAACGCAACGGCCAGTTGCAGGATATCGAAGGCGAAGGCGTGGTCGGCGAGCAGCCGGTCATCGAGCCGGGCCGCACCCACCGGTACGTGAGCTCGTGCGTCATCAGCTCGTTCAACGGCTCGATGGAGGGCACCTATCTGATGCAGCTGGAAAACGGCGAGCGCTTCCGCGCCATCATTCCCCGCTTTCCCCTCCACGCGGCGGCGAATTAGTTTGGCATTACGGATTGCGAGTTCTGGATTTAACTGAACTCAGAAGGCTGAACTCAGACCCATCAACTGTTCACGATCTCGATCTCGATGTCGTAATCGGGTGTGGCGAGTGTGATCGTCCGGTTTTCGTTCTGCAGGCCGTAGTCGTTAATCGCGTCGGGGAGCATGTCTTCGGGCGTATCCATCGCAAAGAGCGCATCGGCGACCACCTGCCAGTCCTGCGGCGTCAGGTGGACGGTGGCGCTGCGGCCCTCGGCGACCATCGGCGCGTAGTCGAGCACGCGGTTCAGGTGATTGATCGCTTGCTTCATGTGCTTGTTGGCGGGGATGTCGGATTGCATGGCGTAGGGTCGATCGGTGGAGGAGGGACGATGATCAGAACAAGAAAACGAGCACGCCGGCGACGGCGTTCCTGCAAACCGGTGGCGGATGACCGGTGCGCTATTGTACCTTGCACGCCTCGCGGCCTTCCCGACACGAACGACGTTCCCGATGCGCTCCTATCTTGAGTACCTGCGCCGCGTCCTCAACCGCGGCACCCGCAAAACCGACCGCACCGGCACCGGTACGCTGAGCCTGTTCGGGCAGCAGCTCCGGTTCGATCTGCAGGCCGGATTTCCGCTGCTGACGACGAAGAAGGTCTGGACGCGCGGCGTGCTGGAAGAGCTGCTGTGGTTTCTGCGCGGCGAGACAAACATCTGTCCGCTCGTCCGAAAGGGCGTCTCCATCTGGACGGATTGGCCGCTGAAGCGCTACCGCGACGCGACGGGCGAACCCATCACGCAGGAGGCCTTCGAGGCGCGCATCGCCGATGATGCTGATTTTGCGGCCGAGTGGGGCGATCTCGGCCCCGTCTACGGCAAGCAGTGGCGCGACTTCAATGGCATCGACCAGATCGCCCGCCTCGTCGAGCGGCTGCGGACGAACCCGCACTCGCGGCGCCACCTCGTCAGCGCATGGAACCCCGCCGAGGTCGACCAAATGCGCCTGCCGCCGTGCCACTACGCCTTCCAGTGCTGGATCGAGCCCATCGACGACGGCCCCGACCGCCTCTCGCTGATGTGGCAGCAGCGCTCGGTCGATAGCTTCCTCGGGCTGCCCTTCAACATCGCCTCGTACGCGTTCCTGGCGCACATGCTCGCCCAGCAGAGCGGCTACGACGTGGGCGAACTCATCTTCTCCGGCGGTGACTGCCACATCTACCTGAACCACATCGAGCAGGTCGAGGAGCAACTGACCCGCACGCCCCGCACACGCCCCACGCTCCGTTTCACGCGGACGCCCGACTCGATTTTTGACTACCGCGTCGATGATTTCGAGATTGTCGGGTACGACCCGCACCCGCCCATTACCGCGCCCATCGCGGTCTGAAATTTTCAATTATCAATTTCCAATTTCCAATTGCCCAATCCCGAGATCGTCCTCATCGCCGCCGTCGCCGAAAAGAACCGTGTCATCGGCAAAGACCGCGACCTGCCGTGGCATATCCCCGAAGACCTCAAGCACTTCAAGCGGCTCACGACGGGCCATCCGCTGCTGATGGGGCGCAAGACGTTCGAGTCCATCGTCCACCAGTTCGGCGGGCCCCTGCCGGATCGGCGGATGGTGGTGCTCACGCGCCGCGGCGTATTGCCCGACTATCCGGAGGTCGAGACGTATCCGTCGATTGACGCGGCAATGGAGGCGCTCGCGGATGAAGACATCATCTTCATCGGCGGTGGCGAATCCATCTACGAGCAGTTCCTCCCGCAGGCCGACCGGCTGGAGCTGACGCTCGTGGAGGGCGCGTACGAGGGCGACACGTTCTTCCCCGCGTACGAGTACCTGCTCGGCGACGTGTTCGAGCGGGTGCGCGAGGAGCCGCACGAGGGCTTTCGTTTCGTGACCTACGAGCGCATCG
Source organism: uncultured Rhodothermales bacterium (assembly GCA_964448045.1). Taxonomy (GTDB): domain Bacteria; phylum Bacteroidota; class Rhodothermia; order Rhodothermales; family Salinibacteraceae; genus CAYUVF01. Next base: position 64,049 of record CAYUVF010000011.1, on the reverse strand, counting down.
ACTGATTCGCCATGGCCCGTCGTTTTCCCAAGGGGATGCGTCTTGGCACGTCGTCGGTCGTCGTGGCGGCGTTCGTGGGGCCCGGCACGGTGCTGACGTGCGCCTCGGCCGGGGTCGAGTTTGGCTACGCGCTCGGTTGGGTGCTGCTCTTTTCGGTGGTTGCCGTCTTCGTCCTCCAGTCGTTCACAGCCAACACGGGCATCTTGGCACGGCAGGGGTTGGGCGAGGCCGTGCGTACCCACATCACCGCGCCGCTTCCCCGCGCCGGCGCCTTCACGCTCATCGTGGTGGGGCTGTGGATCGGATGTGCGGCGTTCGAGATGGGCAACCTGATCGGCGCCGCAGCCGGCATCACAACGCTGCTCGATGTAGGAGTCGACGACCGCTGGATCGTGGCGGGGCTGACGGCATGCGCGGGCGTCATTCTGCTGCTCGAACTGGAGGTGCTGATCCGCGTCTTCGCCGGCCTCGTCGTGGGGATGAGCATCCTCTTCCTCGGCGCGCTGATCGTCGCCCCGGTCGATTGGAGCGCCGCGCTTGGGGGCCTCGCCGTGCCGCGGATGCCGGACGGCAGCCTGCTCACCGTCGTCGCGCTGATCGGCACGACGGTCGTCACGTACAATCTCTTCCTGCATGCTGCCGTCGCCAAGCGCTACTGGGCGGATGCCGACGATCCGCAGCGCGCGTGGCGGCGCGAGATGACGGGCATGGCGCTCTTCCTGCCCCTCGGCGGGCTGATTTCGTTCGCCATCCTCGCGACGGGCGCCACGCTGGCGGGCACGGAGGCCGAGCTGAACGGCGTCGCCACGTTTGCGGCGCTGCTGGAGCCGGTCGCCGGATCGGCCGCGCGCTACTTCTTCGGGCTCGGCCTGGTTGCCGCGGGGCTGACCTCGGCGATGACGGCGCCGCTGGCCGCCGCGGCAGGCATCCGCGAGCTGTTCGGCTGGGCGGATGATTCGCAGAGCACGACGTATCGGCTCCTGTGGGGCTCGGTGCTGGTGACGGGCCTGGCCTTCGGGCTCGTCGGCTGGTCGCCCCTCCCGGCGATCGTGGCCGCACAGGCTGCCAACGGCCTCCTGCTTCCGCTCATCGCCGCGTTCGTGCTCGCTCTCTCGATGCGGCAAGACGTGGTATCGTTTCCGTGGTGGTACCGCGCTCTCGGCGTCGTCGTGACGCTTATCTGCGCCGGACTCGGACTGCGGACGCTCTGGTGGGTTGGGCAGCAGATCAGCGGATAAACCCTTTCAAAATCAACGCGATATGTCGAACGCCAACGCATCCCCGCATCCACACCAGAATCAGCCGATTCGCACCGCCGGGGCGCCGCTCGCCGACGCCCGCGTCGTCCTCATTCTGCTTCACGGGCGCGGCGCCACCGCCGAGAGCATGCTGGCGCTCGCCGACGAGCTCGACGTTGCGGATCTCGCGCTGCTGGCTCCACAAGCCGTCGACCGGACGTGGTATCCGCGCTCGTTCATGGCGCCCATCGAGCACAACGAGCCGCACCTGACCTCGGCGCTGCAGCGGGTGAACGAACTGATCGATCGGGTGATGGCGCGCGGCGTATCGGCGGAGCGGATCGCGCTGCTCGGCTTCTCGCAGGGCGCCTGCCTCGCGACGGCGTTTGCGGCCCGGCATCCGCGGCGGTACGGCGGCGTGTTTGGTCTCAGCGGCGGGCTGATCGGGCCGGAGGGCACGCCGTTCGATTTTGACGGCTCGATGGATGGCACGCCCGTCTTCCTCGGCTGCAGCGACCGCGATCCGCACATCCCCGTGGAGCGCGTGCACGAGACGGCGGAGGCCTTCCGCGCCCTCGGTGCCGACGTGACCGAGCGCATCTACGAAGGAATGGGGCACACCGTCAACCGCGACGAGATCGCCTTCGTGCAGCAGATGCTTGAGGCGGTGGGCGCGTAGCCGGTCAACAAAAAACGGCCAACAAAAAAGCAGCCTCCACCATCCGTGAAGGCTGCTTTCCTTGTTCATGTCGGGGTGCCCGGATTTGAACCGGGGACCTCTTCGTCCCGAACGAAGCGCGCTACCTGGCTGCGCCACACCCCGCGATGAAGCGCCTATTTGTAAGACGGGCGCTGCGAAAGGATCCGTAAACGTACGCCACGCCGGAGATCCAGCGCAAGCCTCAGGCGGGAGTTCAAACGTAATCCACAATCGCGCGGTTTGCTCAACGGTCGAATTTGGCGTACATCGCCTCGATGTCGTCGGCATAGCGCTCCTCGATGATATTGCGCTTGAGCTTCATCGTGGGCGTCATCGTGCCATCTTCGATAGTAAAGGGCTCCGTCAGCAGCTTGAAGTTACGGATTTTCTCGTGCGCCGGGGCGTCGTGGCCGTATTTGCGGAAGGCCTTCTTGAACAGCGACTGGATCTCGGATTGCTCGACCAGCTCCTCGTTGCTCATCGACGCCTCGTCCAGTCCCTGGTCGCGGGCGCGCATCCGGAGCGTCTCGAAGTCGGGCACCACCAGCGCCGTCAAGAACGGCCGCCCCTCGCCGATGACGACCATCTGATCGAACCACGGCATCGTCTTGAACGCGTCTTCGATGGGGCCGGGGTAGATGTTCTTGCCCCCGCGCGAGACGATCATGTGCTTGATGCGATCGGTCACCATCAGGTAGCCGTCGTCGAAGCGGCCCACATCGCCGGTGTGATACCAGCCGTCGGGGTCGAAGGCGGCGCGCGTTTCCTCGGGGCGGTGCCAGTACTCGCGCATCACGTTGGGTCCCTTTGCGATAATCTCGCCCTCCTCCGTCGTGAGGTCGGATGGATAATCGTCGCCGCTCAGCTTACCGATGATTTTGTTGTCCTCCAGCCGCTGGATGGCGACCGTCACGCCGGGCAGCACGTGGCCGACGGTGCCGTAGCGCGGCGCCTCCATCGGGTTGACGGTGAGCACCGGCGCGGTCTCGGTCAGGCCGTAGCCCTCAATGATTTTGATGCCCGCCGCTTGGAAGAACAGCCCGATCTCCTTCGGCAGCGCGGCGCCGCCGGAGACGGCGAACTTGAGGTTGCCGCCGAGCTTCTCGTGCAGCTTCGAGAAGACGAGCTGGTGCGCCAGCTTCTGCTGGACCTTCAGCAGCGGCCCCGGCGAGCCGTTCTGCCGCGCCTGCACCGTCTTTTTGCCCGTCTGCACCGCCCACTCGAACACCTTCTGCTTGATGGCCGAGCCCTCGCTGGCCTGCTTCGTGACGATGTTGTAGACCTTCTCGAAGAGCCGCGGCACCGAGATCATTACGGTGGGGCTCACCTCCATCAGGTTCTGGCTGACGGCTTCGATGCTCTCGGCATAGGTGATCTTGGCGCCCGCGGCGAGCACGGCAGTGTAGCCGGCGGTTCGCTCGAAGGAGTGGCACAGCGGCAGGAACGAGAGGTGATGGTCCTCCGGGCCGAAGGGCACGCAGTTGAGCGCGGCCTTGGCGTTGGTGGTAAAATTTTCGTGGGTGAGGACGACGCCCTTCGGTTTGCCGGTGGTGCCGCTCGTGTAAATCAGCGCCGAGGGATCGCTCGGCTCCACGGCGGGCGCCAGTGACGCCAGCGCCTCGGCGTGCTTGGTCCAGTAGGTGGCGCCTTCCTCCAACGCCTCGTCCCAGTCGGTCATGTAGCCGGGTGCGTCATCGGGCAGATCGCTCATCACGATGACCTCCTCCAGCTGCGGGCATTCGTCGAAAAACGCCTCCGCCTTTTTCCGCTGGATCGGCACCGAGAGGATCAGCATCCGCGCCCCCGAATCCTCCACGATGTAGCCGACCTTCCCGGCCGGGAGCGAGGTGTAGACGGAGACGTTGATGGCGCCGAGGATCTGCGTCGCCAGATCGGTGATGGCCCACTCGGGGCGGTTCTCGGAGAGGATCGCGACGCGGTCGCCGGTGCGCACGCCCTGTTTATGGAGGTAGCCCGCCAACGCCTGCACGTAGTCGCGCAACCCCTCCCACGTGATGTCCGTCCACTGCTTCGTGGCGCGGTCCTTGTAACTGAGGGCGGGCTGCTGTTCGCCGTCGTAGCGGTCGATCAGCCGATTAAACAGCTGCGGGATCGTCTCGAAATCAACAAGGGCGGGCATGGCAACTCGGTGGGTGATGAGAGGAGGGGCGCAGCCAAAAATCGCAACAATCCCCTACAAGCACAAGCGGAAGCGGTTTCAGGCGGAGCCGCTCACGTGTCGGCTCCCACGATCGCTCCGATGGAGCCGAGGCCCTCCCGCTGCAGGCGCTCGACGAGCCCCTTCTTGATGCGTTTGATGAGGCCGGGGCCTTCGTAGACCATGCCGGTGTAGAGCTGGATGAGCGAGGCGCCCGCGCGAATCTTGGCCTCGGCCGCCGCGGCCGAGTTCACCCCGCCCACGCCGATGATGGGCACAGCGCCGTCGGTCGCGCGGTAGAGGTAGCGCACCAGATGCGTCGACCGCTCGGCCAGGGGCGCGCCGCTCAGCCCGCCGCGGCCGATGGCATCGAGCATGGCGTCGTCCGCCGTCAGGCCGTGGCGGTCGGAGGCCGTGTTCGTGGCGATGAAGCCGTGCACCCCGTATTCCTGCGCGCAGGCCACGATGTCCTCGACCTGGCTGTCGAAGACGACGTCGGTGTTGAGGGGCGGCGCCAGCTTCAGCAGGAGGGGCACATCGAGATCGAGCGCCGAGCGCTCGGTGAAAATAACATCCAGCAGATCGTCGAGCGCCTCGGGCTCCTCGAAGGTCTTGCCCTCGCGCGTGTTCGGGCAGGAGATGTTGAGAGCCACGTAATCGGCCTGCGGCGCGAGCGCGCGAAAGCTGGCGCGGAAGTCCTCCAGCGCGTCGGCGCCCAGGATCGACGGGTCGTGCGTCTTGACGATGTTGATGCCCAGCGGCCGGTGGCGCCGGAACGCGTATTTTCGGATGCGCCGCGCAATCGCCTCCGCGCCCTGATTGTTGAGGCCCATCCGATTGATGAGCGCCTCGTCCTCCGGCACCCGAAACGCCCGCGGCCGCGGATTGCCTGTCGCCGGCTGCGCGCTCACCGATCCGACCTCCGTAAACCCGAAGCCCACCGCTTCCCAGAACGGTACCAGCCGCGCGTTTTTGTCGACCCCCGCCGCCAATCCCACCGGATTGGGGAAATGGAGGCCCCAGAGCGTCTGCTTCAGCCGGTCGTGTTCGTATTCGAACAGCGGCTCCACCAGCTTCGGCGTGAGGGCCTGGACGAGCCGGGCGGCGAGCAGCGAGAGGGTGTGGGCGCGCTCGGCATCGAGCCGGAAGAGGAGCGGGCGGACGATCTGGTACATCCGGGCGGGGTGGACATTCTGAGGCAACGTGCGCAAGTTGAAGGGTCCAATTCGGTGGCGCCGCCATCGTTTCCCCTCACCAATTTCTTCGCGCGATGCCCGCTCCGCTCTTTCAGGTCGATGCTTTCACCGATGCGCCCTTTAGCGGCAACCCGGCCGCCGTATGTGTGCTGACCGACGCCCGCCCCGACGCGTGGATGCAGCAGGTAGCGCACGAGATGAACCTCTCCGAGACCGCGTTCCTCCGGCGGCGCGACGACGGATTTGCGCTGCGCTGGTTCACGCCCACTCACGAGGTCGATCTCTGCGGGCACGCCACGCTCGCCAGCGCGCACGCCCTCTGGAGCGAAGGTCACCTCCGGCCCGACGAGCGGGCCCGCTTCCACACCCAGAGCGGCCCGCTCCGCGCCTGGCGCGATGCCGAGGGCTGGATCGCGATGGATTTCCCCGCCGAGCCGCCTGCCGAAGTGGATGCACCCCCCCTGTTATCCGATGCGCTGGGAGCCGAGCCGGTGTGGGTCGGCCGCAACCGGATGGACGTGCTCGCCCTCCTCGATGCGGCCGAGGCCGTCCGCGCCCTTCAGCCTGACATGCGGATGCTGGAGCAGATTGACGCGCGGGGCATCATCGTCACTGCGCCTGCGGAGGCAGAGGGAATTGACTTCGTCTCGCGCTTCTTCGGGCCGCGTGTGGGCGTGCCGGAGGATCCGGTGACGGGATCGGCGCACTGCGCGCTCGGGCCGTTCTGGGCGAAGCGCCTGGGCCAATCGGCGCTCGTGGGGCGGCAGGTGTCGCCACGGGGCGGAAGAGTGCGGGTGACGGTCGGTGCGCCCGCGGAGGGCCGCGTGCAGCTTGGCGGGCAGGCCGTCACGGTGCTCCGCGGCACGCTCGTCGGCTAAAGAGGAAAAGCCTCCACTCCTCGGGTCACCCGTTTTCCCGTGTTGAACTACCAGCCGGGTCGCAGCACCACGCCGAAGTCCCAGCCGGCCTCGGGCCGCTGGAAGGGCTTGGCGTAGAACGTCTCAATCACCATCGCGCCGAGCAGGTTGAAGCGCGCCGCCAGGCCCGCACTCACGACAGGCGTGCCGCGCTCGCCGCGCGAGTTGGCCTCAAACGTCAGCTCCGGCGGATCGTCCGAGGTCCAGGCGATACCGGCATCGGAGAAGAGCGACAGCTCGGTCGGCAGATACGGAAAGTTGAACAGACCGAGGACATCGGTGCCCAGCAGCGGCAGGCGGACTTCCGCACTGGCCAATCCGATGTGGGTGCCCAGCAGTCGATCCACGTTGCAATCGCCCTGCAGGCGGCAGCCGGCTTCCTCAAAGATGGCGTTGAAGCTGTATCCGCGGATGAACCCTTGCTGGTACGGATCGCCGAGGAATTCGCGGCCGAGGACGAAGCCGCCCTCGCTCTCTGGGCGCAGGTCGGCCCCGTAGTTGCCGATGTGCAGCCCGCGAATGGCGAACGTGACCGGTTTGTAGAAGAAATAGCGGCGGTAGTCGGCCCGAACGGTGACGAAGTTTTCGGAGCCGATCTGCGGGGAGACCTCAAAGCGGTACCGGCCGCCCTGCAGGGGCGATGTAAACCCGAAGTTGGAGAAGTCGCCCACGTAGGAGAGGCTGGCCGTGGCGAGGTAGATGGGCGCGGGCTCCAGTTCGTCGAAATCCTGCTGGCGCACGCCGAAGGGCGTGATCAGCCGACCCTCGTAGTCGTAGCCGTAGCGGATAGCACCGGCGGAGAGTTCGAAGCGGCGCGTCTGGCTCAGCGGGTACGAGCCGACGACGCTGGCGCGGGAGACATAGATGCGCTGCAGGATCTGCTGGATGACGGGCGTACCGTTTTCGTCGAACCCCCGGCGCACGTTACCGAAGAGATAAGGCACGTGTGAGCCGACCGCGCCGTAGTTGAAACGGCTGCCCCGGTTGACGTACGAGATCCCCCCTCCGATGTCTTTGAACGTACCGTTGGCCTGCGCCACGATCGTCATGTTCTGGTTGCCCAGCATATCGCTGAAGTAAAAGCCCACCCCGCCAGCAATCTGCGGACCGAAGACGCCACCGGCGCTCGCGCCTACCGTGGGCGGGGCGACATAGTCGAGCCGGAGGCGATTGCTGTACTCGTCGATTTCGTACGAGGGCTCCTCGGGTAGGCCCGTGTCGGGGTCGTTCAGGTAGCTGCCCACGAGGCCTTCCTCGGGCGGCATCGCGGGGGGCAGGAGGGCCGCTTCCGCGGTTTCGTTGGTAGCCATCAGATCGGGCTCGACCAGCGTGCCGCCCGTCTCATCTGGCCCCAACCCCATGATGGCGTAGCCGCTGTTGGAGAACACCGAGAACAGCATTCGGCCATTTTGCCGCGCGACTGTCATCGCGGGCGACATCGCCGTGATGCCGCTCACGCCGGTTTGCAACTCGGTGATGCGATAGTTCTGGCCCGAGGTGAGGTCGTGGCGGTAGACGTCCTTGAAGCCATCGTGGTCGGAGATGAAGTAGAGGCTCCGCCCGTCTGGCGAAAACTGTGGATTGTGCTGATTCCCCGACGTGAAGGGGCGCACCGTGCGGATCTGCCGCGACGCGACGTCGATCAGGCCGAGACGGCGGTCGCCGAACTCCAGCGTCGTGAAATCGGTCCCGCCGGGCCCCCGATCTGTCGTAAACGCGATCGTTTGTCCATCTGGCGACCACGTCGGCTGCAAGTCGGCGTAGCGGTCGTTCGTCAGCTGCCGGACCTTCTTCGAGTCGAGGTTGAGCAGGTAGAGGTCGCTCAAGCCGCCATCGAGCCCCGAGAAGGCGATTTCGTCGCCGCCGGGGGACCACGCGAGGTTGGTGATGGCGCCGACGCCCTTGACGGAGGTGCGCTTCTCGATCTCGCCGGAGGCGACATCCAGCACGTTGATTTCGTTATCGCCCTTCACGAACGTCACAAAGGCAAACCGCTCCCCATCGGGCGACCATGCGCCGGCCGAGTTGATGAACCGGAGCGCGTCGAAGTGCGGGTTTGAGGTGGTGGTCTTCAGCTCTTGTACGATCTCGCCCGTTTCGACATCGGCGACGAAGATGTTCGTGTTGAAGATGTTACGGCGCGAGATAAACGCGACATAGCGCCCATCCGGGCTGACCGAGGGCGAAATGTTGAGCGACTGATCATCGCCAGGGGTGCCCACGATGGCGCGCCCGGCCTCACCGGCCGGGGTCCGGTTTTCGGTGCGGGGGAGGTAGGTGTCCTTGACGGCGTCCTGCCACTCGCGCGAGAGCGAATCGGCCGAGATGCCGAGCGCGTACACGAACGCCGAGTCGACGCCGACGCGTCCGCTCAACTTGTAGAGGTTCGACACGGCCGGGTCGCCATACTTCCCACCGATGTAGGCCATATAGGCTTGGCCGTAGCGGTACGGGAAGTAGCTGAGATCACCGGTCATCTGCGCGACGGTGGGCAGGTCGTCGCGCAGGGCCGCATCGCGGAGCCACATCGCCGTGTGCGGGTCTTTGCGGCCGATCGACAGATATTCGGCCATGCCCTCGACGAGCCACAGCGGCAACCGCCGCAGCGAAAAGCCCTGCACATCGCCGCGCAGCGCAATGTCGTATTGGAAGGAGTGAACCAGCTCGTGGCCGAGGACGTGGTCCGTCTCGCCGTACGTCCCGGTGAGCGGCATCACCACGCGCTCCTTCAACGACTCGGTCACCCCGCCGGTGCCTTGTCCAATCTGCCCCTGCACGACGTTCGTCTGCTGGAAGTCGGCGTCGTTGGCGTAGAAGATGATCGGCTTGCGCTTGTTAAATTCGCGAAGGAACGTGCGTGAGTGACGCCGATACCAGCGCTCGGCCATGCGAGCCGCATCTTTTACGGCCTGCTCCTCCTCGGGGTAGAAATAGAACTCGAAGTGGTCGGTATTGAAGGTCTGGAAATCGAAATCGTCATACTGCACCTTATTCCGACCGAAGTACTGCGCCGAGGCAGTATCCACGATCGCAAAGCACACCACGAGAGCGACGACACAGACGGAGAACAGGGACGATCGGTGCATAGAGCTACAGGGATTGAAACGTCGGACGGCGAGGCGACATCCCCTCTAACCGCCGCAAACACGTGAGGTTCAGGCGATTCGGCCCACGGCCGCGAAAAATCGGCGTCACGACCGATGTTTCTACATGGTAGATTGATGGATTGTGCCTCAAATCTTCATGAGGGATACGCCGCAGAGGAACTGAGGAGCCCGATCCTGCTACGTATGCACGGGTTAAGTGTACAAATAACCATCATTGTTACTGCGCCGGTGGAGGCCCACCGGATCGCATCAGGCAACGCCGTTCGTCCATGGATGATTATCGGATCCGGGTTCGCATCTTTGCTGGGGTGGTGCTGGTTGTCCTGGGGGTTCTGGGCGGGCGGCTCGTCCAGCTGCAGCTGATCAGTGCCGAGGCGTATTCGGGCGAGTCGCGCAGCAACGCCGTCCGCACCCGCTGGGTCCAGCCCGCACGCGGGGCCATCTACGACCGGACGGGCACGCTGCTCGTCGACAATCAGCCGAGCTACACGATCCAACTCACGCCCCGCTACTTCGACCGCTCGAAAGTCGGCCTCCTGGCCGATCTCCTCGAAGTGCCCGACTCGCTCGTCGTCAACAAGCTGGAGGAGGCCCGGCGCTGGAGTGCGTTCCGGCCGAGCCGCTCGTTCCAGTCGGTGCCGTTCGAGGTCTTCAGCCGGGTGCAGGAGCAGCTCTACCGGCTGCCGGGGGTGTCGTACGAGATGGAGCAGCGCCGCCGCTACCACACCGAGGCGCGGCTGGCGCACGCGCTCGGCTACGTCCGCGAGATCGGCCCGCGCGCGCTACAGCAGCGCCGCGCTGAGGGCTACCGGCAGGGCGATCACATCGGCCAGGCCGGGCTGGAGGAGACGTACGAATCGGCGCTTCGAGGCACGCCGGGGCGCGAGTTCAAGCTGGTGAACGTGCGCGGCATGGAGGTCAAGCCTTACCGCGACGGCGCCGAAGACCAGCAACCCACCAGTGGGTACGACCTCCACCTGAGCCTCGATCACCACGTTCAGGCGTTGGCCGAGTCGCTCTTCGTCGGCAAGCGCGGGGCGGCGGTGGCTATCGACCCGGACGACGGCTCCATCCTCTCCATCGTCAGTAAGCCCGACTACGACCCGGCCGTGTTCGCTGGGACGGTCGACCCGCAGGTGTGGGACAGCCTCCGCACGCATCCGGCGCGGCCGTTGTTTAACCGGGCCACGATGAGCGGCATGCCGCCCGGCTCCACGTGGAAGCCATTCATGTCGCTCATGGCTATGCAGGAGGGGCTCATCACGCCCACCTCCACGCTCGACTGCTCGGCCGGGTACCGGCTCGGCCGGCGCACTTTCCGCAATCATGGCGGGGAGGACTACGGGTCCATCAACGTCAAGAAAGCGCTCGAAGTCTCGTGCAACACGTTTTACTACCGGCTCATGATGAAGCTCGATGTGAACACGTTGCACGACTGGGCGACCCGATTTGGCTTCGGCCAGCGCGTGCCCATCGATCTGGCCGATCAGCAGCCCGGCCTGATTCCGGATTCGACGTACTACAACCGGACGTACGGCACGGGCCGGTGGACGGCCGGATACACGATCAACCTGGGCATCGGGCAGGGCGACATGGTAGTGACGCCAGTGCAGCTGGCTCGTTACGTGGGTGCCCTCGCGAACGGCGGTACGCTGCATCCGCTGCACATGGTCGATCATCTCGAACATCCCGAAACGGGCGACATCCGCTCCCCCGATCTGCCTCCCGCCGAGACGCTGCCCATCGCCCCGGAGTATTTCGACGCCGTGCGCGAGGGGATGCGGCGCGTGATGGAGAACGGCACGGGCCGCTTCGTGCAGATTCCCGGCATCACGAGCGCTGGAAAGACCGGTACGGCGCAGAACCCGCACGGCAAAGATCACTCGCTGTTTATGATGTTTGCACCATTCGACGATCCGGAGATCGCCATCGCGGTCGTCATCGAAAACGCCGGCTTCGGCGCGACCGCGGCAGCGCCCATCGCCAGCCTGATGGCCGAGCAGTACCTGACCGGCGCCATCGACATGAGCACGTGGCAGCGCCGCTGGATTATCGAGCGGCTGATGGACGAAGTGCGGAGTGCCCCGATCGAGTCGCCCGCACAAACGCCGTTGCCCTCCGAATCCGCCCGAAGCACGCCCTGAGCCATGCGCACCTGGTACCGTAATCTGGATTATTTTTCGCTGCTGGCGTGGGTGCTGCTCGTGGGCGTGGGCCTCGTGGCGATTTACAGCACGACGCACGGTCCCGCCGCAGAGTACCTGAGCGCAAGCGTGCGCAACAATTTCACCCGCCAACTGATGTGGACGGGCATTTGCGTCGTGGGCATCGGGGTTGCACTCTTGCTGCCGGTGCGCCTCTTCCGGCAGATGGCGTATCCGGTGTACGGGCTCACCATCCTGCTGCTGATTGCGGCGTTGGTCATCGGGCGCGAGGTGAACGGGGCCAAGTCGTGGCTCGTCCTGGGGCCGCTGCGCCTGCAGGTTTCGGAGCTGGCCAAGGTGGGCACGGTGCTGGCAGTGGCGCAGCTCTTGTCGTCGCAGCGGGCCAGCGCAGCCGGGAACGTCCGTTTCGCACTCAAGGCCGTAGTGCTGATCCTACTTCCGGCCGTGCTCATCGTGCTGCAAAACGACATGGGGACGGCGCTCATCTTCTTCGGGCTCGTGCCCATCATGCTGTTCTGGAGTGGCATCCCGCTGCACACCGTCCTGCTGATGATTTCGCCTGCGCTGGCCGGGTATCTGGCCATTGTCTACATGCCGGCGGCGATTGCGTTTGCGATTTTGTTCACCGCCGGGCTCTACTGGTACACGCAGGAGCGGTATATGGGCGTGCTGGGGGCGCTCTTTACGGGCGGCGTGGCGGCCGTGGCATCGATCGCCATCACGCACATCCTCCAGCCCTATCAGGTCGACCGGCTGCTGTCGTTCACGAATCCGGAGGCGGAGGAGTACCGCCAGGGCGTGGGCTTTCACCTTGTCCAGTCAAAGGCGGCCATTGGCTCGGGGCAGTTCTGGGGAAAAGGCTTTATGGAAGGGACGCAGACGCAGGGCGCCTACGTGCCGGAGCAGTCGACCGATTTCATCTTCAGCGTGATCGGGGAAGAGTTCGGATTCGTTGGCGCGATGGTGGTGCTCGGGCTGTTCGCCTTCCTGCTGCTGCGCCTGATTAAGCTCGGCGCCGAGGTGAAGCACCCCTTCGGCGGGATCGTGGCGGCGGGCGCAGTGGGCGTGTACCTGCTGCACATCTTCGTCAACATCGGGATGGCGACGGGGCTGCTGCCGGTCATCGGCATTCCATTGCCGTTCCTCTCGTACGGCGGATCGGCGATGCTGGCGAACACGGCCATGCTGGCGATTGTGCTCGCGGTGCACATGCGCCGCGACGACCTGTCGATTTACGGCTACTGATTGGGACGGGCACTCATCCGGGCGGGCGCGCCTCGGCGTCGATGCGCAGCGTATCCGAGTAGACCCCCTGGAGGAGCCCGTGCCCGTTCTGGACGTTGGAGAACGTATCCGGCCGGGCGATCTCATTCAGCGAGGCGCCGGCAAAGGCGGGCCAATCGGGGCCGCCCGCGGTCGCTGCAATCAGGGCGTACGACGGGCGGTTGCGTCCGGTGCAGGGCGCGCCCGGTGCCCCCACGAGGGGAATACGCGGCAGATCGACGCCGTACAGTACGGGCACCTCGTACGTCGCGGCGACGTAGGTAGCATCGTCAAAATGATCGAAGCGAAAGCGGTGGCCGTTGACGACGTAGATGATCCAGAATCCAGCCAGGTGGTTCTCGTTGAGGCCGGTCACCTCCACATTGAACGTATTGCGCGCATCGGCGTCGGCGCAGGGGAGGAAGAAGGTACTGTCGTGGGCGAGGGCAGGCGGAGCGGTGGGCACCGTAGTCGTCGCCTGGCTGACTTGCCCGTCCGAGCGCTCCACGCGCAGGCGGTAGCGCGCGCCGGGTTCAATGGGCTCGGTCGTCCAGAAGTTGTGCACGGCCACGTCCACAGCAACCTGCATGAACGAGTCGCGCAACGTGACGGTGCGATTGGTGCCGCGATGCTCCAGCGTCGCCGTCGCATCGATCGTCGGGGGACTGCCCACCTGCACGGAGTCGGCCAGCGGTTCGATCCGGATGAACTGGGTGTCGGCCGCGGGGTTGAGCACGCCAAAGAGGGAGAAGGGCTCCTCGTCCTGCGGCACGAACGGATCGACCGACGTGTCGCAGCCCATGACGAGCAGGCCGCTGATCACGAGCGCAGCCACGAGGTTCCACCACGGCGCCGAAATGAATGCAGGGCGAGACGACATCATGCGTGCGTGATTGCGAAGGCTACTGGAGGGTGACCGTCAGCGCGAGGTAGGGCAGCAGCGGGAGCTGGTTGACCCGTTCGAGCGAAAAGATGTCGATGTAAAAGATATTGGCGCGGTCGTACGTGTTGATCGAGCCGACCTCGGCGGTGAGGCCGATGCGGGGCGATAGCGTGAAGGAGCGCTCGGCCGAGAGGTCGAGCCGATGGTAGGCCGGAAGGCGCTCGGTGTAGGGTTGACGGTAGAACAGGCGCGGGGTACCCACGTCGCGCGTCGGCTGATCGCGCAGGCCGCGCAGTTCGAGCAGCGTATCGAAGCCGTAGACCTGCGTGTAGGGCAGCCCGGAGCTGAGCTGCCAGCGCGCGCTGGCTTCGAACAGGCCCGTGTCGATCTGCCCAACGAGGCTGATGCTGTGGCGCTGGTCGTGCGGCGGATGGTAGCGGATGAGGTCGCCGCCCGTCCAGGCCCCCAGGTCGTCCCGCGCGGCCCGGTACTCGACCCAATTCCAGCCGTATCCGGCCTGCAGGTGGAGCGGACCCTGCTGGTAGGTAAGCCGCACGTCGGCGCCGTAGGCAGTGCCCTCGGCGAGGCTAAGGGTGGTATTGAAGCGGTTGGCCGGGGTCCATGTGGGAACGGGAATATCGTTCAGATCCTTGTAATACCCTTCGAGATGGGCTGTCAGGCTGGGGGCGAGGCGCTGCTCCCATCCGCCCAGCACGTGGAGGGCTTGCAGGGGGCGATTGACCGCCGGCGTTGGAAACCAGGCGATGAAGGTGGTGCCGGCGTCGCGCTCGTCGGTGATGCCCACGGCGAGCTGGTGATAGAGCCCCGTGGCGGCGGTAAACCTCGTCGTGCCCGATCCGCCAGGCTCCCAGGCGAGGCGCAGGCGCGGCTCGATGTTGAGGTTTGCCTCCCCCAGCAGCCCCTGCGCGCCCAGGCTGGGTTCTATCGCGAGCGCATCGGTTGGCGTCCACGTCGCCTCCACGAATCCCCCCATCGCTACGGCGAAGTCGTCGTCGGCCCGCAGGCCCAGGTGGAGCTCTTCCAGGTCGAAGTGGTACTGATCGGCGCGCGCCCATCCTCCCCAGTTGAAGGCGCCCCACGAGGTGGGCGACTCGAAGCGGAAGGTGGTGTGGTAGCGCCACGTCCCGGCGGAGCGCTTCGAGCCGTCGGGTGTCGTTACGGTGTTGCTGAAGTGCGTGGCTCCAAAGCTGATGTCGGCTGTCTGCGAGGAGGAGGCGCCGAAGACCAGGCAGTCGCCGCCGACGCTCGTGTTCGTCCACTGGAACGAGGCGGGACGGTCCGGATCGATGCGCCCGCGATCGTACGTCCGCACGCCGGTGAACGAGCACTGCGAGTTATCGCCCTGCGTATGCAGTGTAGCCGTCGCATCGTAAAAGCGATACGGCGTCGACGCATCGAGCAGCGCCGAGCCCGTCCGTTCGATCAGGGACTGCCGGTAGTGCAGGAGCAGCGAGGTGCGCCGCCAGCCGAGCGGCCCCTCGGCCCGGACGGAGGCAACGAAGGGGCTGATGGCCGCACGAGCCTCGTTCTGCTTCATGTTGCCCGGGCGCAGGTTGACATCGAGCACCGAGGAGATCCGTCCCATGTATTCGGCGCCGAATCCGCCCGCGTAGAAGTCGGCGCTGGAGACGAGGTCGGACGGAAAGGCCGAGTAGAAGCCGATGATGTGGAATGGCTTGTAGACGGGGGTCCCATCCACCAGCACGAGGTTCTGCGAGGGGGTGCCGCCGCGCACGTACAGCTGGCCGCCGCGGTCGCCCAGCGTGACGACGCCCGGTTGGCTGCGCAGATATCCCGCGAGATCACTGCCGGGCCCCGGCGTGGGAATCCGGTCGATGTCGGCCGGACTGATGCGTTGCAACCCGGCCCGGGCGTTCTCAATCGAGTCGCGCCGGCTCTCGACGGTCACGCCCTGCAGCTCCTGCGTGATCGGCGTCAGCGCAGCCGATATCGTACGCGCACCCGGTTCGAGCCGGAGTGTATCCCGTCGCGTCGCATAGCCGATGAAGCTGATCCGGACTGTGTAGACGCCGGGGGCGACGGGCGCAAGCTGGTAAAAGCCGTTTGCATCGGTCACCGCGGCCTGCACGAGCCCGGTGGTGTCGTGCAAGACCACGTTGGCATTAACAAGGGGCCGTCCGCTGGCAGCATCGGTGATGAAGCCGCGCAGGACCGCATCCTGCGCCGTCGCGGATCCGCATGCTCCGCCGACAAGCGCGAGGAACAGCACGGCTCGAAATGCACGACGGAGCGCAGAGAAGTCCACGAGGGGATCGGTCAGTGCCAAGGGTTGCGCGCCAGTGGCGACGAGTCCATTTGCCGAAAGCCTCTCGAAAATGTACCCGAGGCCCGGTTGAAAGGAAGGGCATACGCGGCAGAGGTGCAACGGCCGGTCGCGTATTCGGCACGCCCTGCTCAGGAAGCCTCGCTCAATCTCGACGGGCCCCGAGAGCGAAGCCGTTTCACAGAGCAACGCTGGGGATTTTCTGTGATTTAGGGCTATCCGCTTTCGGCTGTGGGCCTTCCATTGTATGGTACAAGGCGACTCGACGACTGCTGACTGCCGATTGCTCCCATGCGCGACTACCTTGACGCCCAACTGCGCGCCGTCCTCGCTGAAATCGATGACGTGCCCGACGACTTCGAGCCCGAGCTGGAGAAGCCCGCGCAGCCCGAGCACGGCGACCTCGCCACGAATACGGCCATGCGCCTCGCCAGCGCGCTCAAGAACAACCCGCGCGCCATCGCCGAAGACCTCGCCGAGCGCCTCCGCGCCCGCGTCGATCCGAAGCGCATCGCCGCCATCGAAGTGGCCGGGCCCGGCTTCATCAACTTCCGCTTCGCCGAGAGGTACCTCATCGACGGCTTGGCCGACGTGCTCGCCGCGGGGGACGACTACGGCCGCACGGACCCGGGCGCGGGGCAGTCCGCTCTCGTCGAATACGTCAGCGCCAATCCGACGGGGCCGCTCACCGTCGGCCACGGGCGCAATGCGGTCCTCGGCGACACCATCGCCAACCTGCTCGACTGGGCCGGTTACGACGTCACGCGCGAGTACTACTTCAACGACGCCGGCCGCCAGATGCGTGTGCTCGGCGCCTCGGTGCGGGCGCGCTATCACGCACTCGTCGAGCCGGAGGGGCCGACGAAGACGCTCACGATGGACGACGGCGAGACGGTCGAGGTGCCCGAATCGTTTCCCGAGGACGGCTACCTCGGCGACTACATCACCGATATCGCCCGCACGCTCGTCGAACAGCACGGCGATGCGCTGATGGGCGAAGACGATGTCACTCCGTTCACCGAAGCCGCCGAGGAGGTCATCTTCGGCGAAATCGAGGCGACGCTCGCGCGGCTCAACATCGAGATGGATGCGTTCTTCAACGAGCGCACGCTCTACGAGAGCGACCGCGTGTGGGACGCGCTCGATGCGCTGCGTGAGGCCGGGGTCGTTTACGAAGACGATGGCGCCGTCTGGTTCAAGACGACCGCCTTCGGCAAAGAGCAGGACACCGTGCTCGTCAAAAGCTCCGGCGAGCCGACGTACCGCCTGCCCGACATCGCCTACCACGCCGATAAGTTCGAGCGCGGCTTCGATCTGATGGTCGACCTCTTCGGCGCCGACCACATCGCCACGTACCCCGACGTGCTCAGCGGCGTCGACGTTCTCGGCTACGATGCCGACAAGGTCGACGTCGTCATCTACCAGTTCGTGACGCTCGTGCGCGGCGGCGAGCCCGTCAAGATGAGCACGCGCCGCGCCTCGTACGTCACCCTCGACGAGCTGATCGACGAGGTCGGCGCCGATGTCACGCGCTACTTCTTCCTGATGCGCTCGCCGAACACGCACCTGGAGTTCGACCTCGACCTCGCCAAAGAAGCCAGCGACAAAAATCCGGTCTTCTACTTGCAGTACGCCCACGCGCGGATCTGCTCCATCGTGGAGAAAGCGGAAGAGGTCGGATTCGAGTTCAGCGACGACGCCGACCTGTCGCTCCTGGAGCACGAGGCGGAGATCGATCTGATGAAGGCGCTGCTTCGTTTCCCGTCTCGCATCGAAAACGCCGCCGAGGCGCGGCGCCCGCACCGGCTGGCGAACTACCTGCGCACCGTGGCTGAGGCGTTCACGCAGTTTTACGGGCACTGCCGTATCATCGGCGAAGAGCAGGTCCTCGCCACCGCTCGGATGCACCTCGCCCAGGCCACCCGCATCGTCCTCCGCAACGGCCTCACGATCCTGGGTATCTCGGCACCGGAGCGTATGTAAGGGGCTTGCTTCGCTCGCCGTTATGGGTCATTGGTCATCCGTCATTCGATGTTCCCTGCCCAGTGACCAGTGGCTATTGACCCCTGACCAATGACCAAGACGATTGACCCATGACGATCGCTTTTCAGGGTGAGCTCGGCGCCTTCAGCGAGGAGGCCGTGCGCGCCGTCTTTGCGGAGGCCGACTTGGCGCCGCAGCCGACGTTCGATGACGTGTTCGAGGCGCTGGAATGCGGCGCCGTCGAGCGCGCCGTGGTCCCAATCGAGAACTCGCTGTTTGGCAGCGTGCACGTCAACTACGATCTGCTGCGGACGCACGCGGTGCAGATCGTCGGCGAGCACAAGCACCGCATCCGGCACTATCTGATGGGCGTGGCCGAGGCATCGCTGGGTACGGTGCGGCGGGTGGTGTCGCACCCGCAAGCGCTGGGGCAGTGTCGCCAGTTTTTGCGCGAGCAGCTGCCCGAGGCCGCGACGCAGGCGGCCTACGACACCGCGGGGGCCGCCCGCGACGTGGCCGGGATCAACTCGCCCGAGGTGGCCGCCATCGCCAGCCGCTCGGCGGCCGAGCGATACGGTCTCCGGGTACTGGCCGCTGAAATCGAAGACCATCCGCAGAACTTCACCCGCTTTCTGGTGCTGGCCCGCAGCGCCGATGACGCCCCCGCTGCCAATCCGAACAAGACCTCTATCGTCTTCGCGTTGCACGAGAATGTGCCCGGCGCTCTCTTCAAGAGCCTTGCCGTCTTCGCCCTGCGCGAGCTGGATCTGTTTAAGATCGAAAGTCGCCCCAAGGTGGGCCAACCGGGGCGCTATCTGTTCTATCTCGATGTGGAAGGTGCCGCCACCGACGAGCCCGTGACGAGGGCGCTCGATCACCTCGGCGAGATCACGACGATGCTCAAAGTGTTGGGCTCGTACCCGCGCGACGAAACGTTCGCGTAGCCGAGAGGTCATATCATCGGCCCGGAGCGGCGGCTTCGGGGCCATTTGCATCCGCCATCCGCCCACGAATTCGACCCTCACCGTGCAGATTCCGTACAGCCTTCGCGAGGGCATTGCCGGCTTCAAACGCGCCAAGTTTGCCACCTTCGCCTCGACCAGCGCGATGACGGTCGCGCTCATCCTCATGGGTATGTTCGGGTTGGCCGCGTTCGAGGCGCAGCAGGTCTCCGACTGGCTGCGCCAGCGCGTCGGCGAGGTGGAGCTGTTCCTCGCGGAAGAGACCGAGGAGCGGATGGCCGAGATCCTCAACGAGCGTGCCACGACGATGCCGGGCGTCGACGAAACCGAGTATGTCTCGCAAGAGGAGGCGCAGCAGGTCTTCGAGCGCGAGTTTGGCGAGGGGGCCGAGATCTATTTCGACGACCCGTTCCTGCCCGCATCGATCAAGGTGCGCGTGCAGTCGGCCTACGCAAACCCCGACAGCCTCTCGGCAATGGTGGATGAGTTCCGCACGTGGAATCGGGTCGACGAGGTCGTTTTCAACCGGCCGCTGCTCGTCAAGGTGCAGCGCAACCTGCGGCTAATCACCTTTAGCGGATTTGCCCTTGGCCTGCTCGTGATTGTGGCGTCGATCTTTCTCGTCGGCAACACCATCCGCCTGACGATCTACGCCCGCCGCCTTTTGATTCGCACGATGAAGCTCGTGGGCGCGACCGATGCATTTGTGCGGCGCCCGTTCCTCGTCGAGGGGATGACGCAGGGCATCATTGCGGGCGTCATCTCCGGCGGCATCGTGGGGTTGTTCTACCGGTTGCTCGCCGATTATCTGCCGCAGCTGGAGAGCGCGGCATTGCCCCTCGGCTGGGTGATCGCTGGAGTGCTCATCGGCGTGGGCGTCGTGCTGGGCTGGCTCGGCTCCTTCTTCGCCGTCCGCCGGTTCATCAAAAACGTTCCCCTTCATTGATCCATCGGCGCACGCACACGGGGGAGCTCCATCGGTTATATTGACGTGCGACGCATATCATGATTCAGCGAATAGAGACCAATCGGAGAGGCTATAGCGATGCATATTTTCGGGTACGATGGGAGCAGACATGTTGTAGCGTACGGTTTGATGGCCCTGCTCGTCCTCGCGGGCTGCCAGCAGCAGGATGAAGTGGGGCAGACGGCGGAGGGCGATCTGGTGATCGGCCAGGCCGAGGTGACGAGTGAGCTGCGCCGTGCAGTCGCGCCGGGCGATCGCCTGCTCGTGCTCGACGGCTTCAACGGGGCCGTTCACCTGCACGGGACCGCGGACGTGACAGCGCAGCTGACGTTCACGAAGCGCGCCCGCGGCCGGAACGAGTCGGATGCGCAGGAGCTGCTCGATCGGATTGGCGTCCGCGAGTCGGGCAACGACGAGCGGTACGCCTATGTGATGCGCTCGCCCACGCCCGATCGTAGCGCCGTCGACGTCACGGGCACGGCGCCGCAGGGCACGCAGCTGCGCATCGAGATCGAGAGCGGCCCGATTGCGCTTGCCGATATCCGTGGCCCGATCACCGTCGACCACGTCAGCGGCTCGGTGCAGATCGGCGGGGCGGGAGCGAGCGTGTCGATCACCTCGCGTAACGGCAGTGTCGCGCTCGGCCTGCAGGCCCTCCCGGCCGAGGCCACAGTTAAGATCGAAACGGAGAACGGAAACGTGGAGGTGGCACTGCCCGAGCGCGTCTCGGCACGCGTCGAGGCGCAGACATCGGCAGGATCCATCAACACCGATGGGCTCAACTTCGAGCAGCGGCGCCTCACCCCGAAAGGCGCCGGCGCACAATTCGAGGCGCAGCTGGGCACGGGCAACGCATCGATTGACCTGCGTACCGAGAACGGCACCATCCGGCTCTACCGCGGCACTGTGGAGCCTCCTGCGGCCCCGGCCGATACGAGTACTGTCCCGATGCCGGCTGATACCGCTGCGACACCGGCAACGGACCGCCCGGCTCCGCCGCCCGCCGATACGATGGCGACTTCCGCCGATACGATGGCGACTTCCGCCGAACCCGACACGACGCGGTAGCGGCCGGCCCATCTCCTCCACGATAGACCCACACCAAAGCCCCCGATCGGATGCTGTCCGGTCGGGGGCTTCTTTATGCTTCCGGTGCGGTTGGGCGTTACTGTCCCAGAGCCGGAATCGACGTGCCATACTCGCTGTTGATGGCGTCGATGGCGGCGTCGGTGACGACCTCGTGCGCAGCGCTGCTGGGATGCACGCCGTCGAGGCTAAAGAGCGGCCCGAACGGCTGATCGGGGCCCCACGGCGTCTGCGGGTTCTCGAACAGCTCGGGGAAGACCGGGATCTGCTGGCGGAGCTCCGGCTGCTCGAAGAGCGCATTGACATCGACGAAGGCGTAGCCGCGGCTGTCCGCCTGCTGGCTAATGAAGTCGTTGTACGCCTGCACCGCCCCGCGAATCGTGCCGATCTCTTGCGTTTGCAGCAGCGAGATATTGGCCACGCCCGCGATGGATTCCTGGATGGGCGGCGGGATGTTGCTGACGCCCCCGAACGTCTGCCCCACGGCTTCTTCGACCGTCAGATCCTGCGCGCAGTCGAGCGTGATATCGGGGGCGTTGGGACCGGCCTGCTCGAAGAGCGCGCTGGCCACGCCGAGCAGCGCGACGCCGTACTGAAACGGCACCAGCATCTGATCGCCCACGCCGCCGCTGCTGGACGGGGCGCAAGTGTTAGCAACCTGCAGGTTGGGCGGGAGCAGGCCCGCCTGCTGCGCGATCGGGACGACCTGGGCGTAGGCCGCGCCGGGCGAGAGGTTCGGGATGACCGTCACGTCGACGACGCTGAACAGCGCGGCGCCTTCGAGGTCTTCCATACTGTCGAGTTCATCCAGCATTTCGCCGTAGCGCGACGTGAAGGCATCCACCGGCGTCACCAGATTTGTGTTGCCCGCCAGCGCTGCGCTCAGCACATCGTTGTTGCCGATCCATGCCGTCGCAAACGTCGGCTGCGCCTCGCGGGCCGCTTCGATCTGCGTGCGCCCGCCTAAGATGAAGGTCGTCAGCGCGTTGGCGTTGGCAGCCTGATCGGTGTTCGACAGCACATCGATTACCTCGGCACCCGGCACGGCGACGTTGTTGAGCACGGTCGGGATCGGGGTGGACCGCAAGGCGCAGGGCGGCGCCTGCGCGCCGCCAAGCGTCTCCGGCGACGGGAAGATTTGGACGAGCGGCGGGGGGCAGCCCGGATTGTTCAGGTTGGGCAAGTTAAACTCGGTGCCCATCTGCCCGGCCAGCAGGTTCGCGTACGAATCCTGCTGGAGGTTCGTGTTAATGCCGCCCGATTGAAAGCCCGCGGTGATGCTATTTCCGATGGCCACGTAGCGGGTGAACAGGTCGCCGGCCTCGGGATCGGGCGTCAGCAGCTCTTCGTCGTCACAACCACCCAGCACGAGAGCCAAGACCAGTACAGGGAGCACGCCCCAGAACAGGCGGCGTGGAGTAGTAGAGAAAGAAGTCATCATGGCAGCCTAAAAGTGCAGGGTGAGAGTCGTTCCGATCAGGTGGGCGTCGAAGCTATAGAGCCCGCTGTTGAGGTCCTCGACCGAGGGCTCGCCTTCGCCGGCCAGCGCGTCGCGCACACGACCGCGGCGGTCGTTCTGGGCGATGTACTGATAGGCCACGTTGACCTCCAGCAGTGACGACGGCCGCCAGCCGAGGCCCAGCGTCGGCTCGTTGCGGTAGCCTTCGGGAAGCAGCGGCGTCACCGTTTCATCGGGTGCAGCCGGGCCGTGCGTCAGCAGGCCCGCGCGAGCGGTCCAGGCGTCGTTGATTTCGTACTCGACGCCCAGGCGCAGCGCATGGGTGTCGTCGTAGTTCTCGATCTGCTCGGTGTCGAGCGCATCGTTCTCAAAGTCGATCGGCAGCACGTCGAAGCTGGACCACTGGGTCCACTGGTAGTCGGCCATCAGTTTGAGCTTGGGTGTGGCTTGCACGCTGACGCCCGCCAAAAGCTGGCCCGGCATCGTGATCTCGGTCTCGACAGTCTGATCGACGAGCGCGCCGCCCGATTGAAACTGCGGCGCCACCAGTGCATCGACCGGCGTGCCCCCCGGCAGCCCGAGTGGATTGTTCGGCGCGAGTGTCAGGCCCGTTTGCAGCTGTGTAAAGGTGGCTTCGCCCTCGTATTCCAGCTTGACGGGCAGCGTGTAGCGCGCGCCGAGGCGTAGCCAATCGGTCGCCTTTACCTGCACGCCGACGTTTCCGCCGATGCCCACGGCGCCGTCGGCATCCAGCTTAACATCGGCGAAGGCTGTGTGGAATGGGATGCCGAGCGCGCCAAACGTGGTGCCCGGCGGCAGCTGGTTGGAGGGGACGACCTGCTGCGACAGGTCCTGATGCTGGTTGAGCTCGACGGCGCCCAGCACCACATCGAGCCCGGCTCCAATCGAGATGCGATCGGTGATCTGATACGCCACCGTGGGTTGAATGTAGATGGATTGCAGCTCGTTCTGATAGCCGAGAAAGCGCCCGTCGAAGTCGTCGGTGGGCCACTCGGTCGAGAGGCCGTAGGGCACGAAGACGCCCAGGCCGGCGGCCCAGCGCTCGTTGATGCCGTAGCGCGCGTACAGGTGGGGGACCGGGATCGGATCGTTTTGCAACTCGGTGACCTCGCCGGTACGGTCGGCCGTGAAGTCGCCGCCGACGAAGATGAGGGTGGCGCCACCACTGACGGTCCATCCGGTATCTCCGACGAGCCCAGCTGGATTAAAATATATTGCCGAGCCATCATCGCAGGTTTCGGCCACGCCGGCACCGGCGCGTCCCATGATACAGGTGCCTTGTTCAAAGACGCCGAACCCCTGCGCCGCAGCCCGGTCCGGCAGGATGAGGAGCGCGCCCAAGACGAGCACAAGCGCAATCAGGCCGAGCCTGTGCCGGGAAGGCGAGCGAGAGCACGAACGCCAAGCCCCGGCCTGCCCTCCGGGACGCTGATAGATTGGGTGTTTCATACGAATCGAGAACTTTGGTGACCGCCAGCGGACCGTCCGCCTACCACGTTCCTGGCCGACTGCTCCTGGGGGGACAGCCGCAGCGAAACCGCTTCCGGAGGCTAAAGCATCAAGGACCTGCGAGCGGGTATGGTGCGCTCACAGCGTTTGTTACGATATAACCTGAAAGCAACGATCGCAAACCGCGACGAGCGTCTGATGCAGACCCCTCGGTCCGGGAGAGACGAACGCTCCTTGTCAGAAAATACCACCCCTAAATATGTCGAAAAATATAGTTGATATGAAGTGATAATCCCATGAAGAGCGCGCACGCAGCGGGGCCTACCAAGACGAGGATTGGACCTCACGCGCCGTTCTCCTCGACGGCTTCCTCGACGACCTCCCGTACGATTTCTTCGGGCTTGCGCTCTTCCAATTCGGTGATCTCTTCGACGGCCGTCATCGTGAGCGGGCCGTTTTTCTCGCGTTCGGAGCGTTCGATGACGACCAGCGCTGCGAGGAGGGGCGACGGCGCCTCACCCGAGGCATCGAGCCCGGTGCCGCCCATCGGCGCGACGTGCGCCACCCGCCACCCGCGTTGCAGTTCGATGTTGAGTTCGTCGAGGCCGTCGGTGTGCTCCGGGCCGACGCGGACGATGAGGGCGCGCTGTTCCATCGGAGTCGTGAACTGGTTGAAGAAGCCAGGGGGACACGGCATACGATACAAAAGGGAGCATCCAACCGCACCCGGCAGGCCGGGCACCGAATCCTGCCACAACGCAGCAGGTACATGGGGCCGCCGGGTTGCTACCACAAAACGATTGCCCCGCTATGAGTTCACTGCGCATTGGCCTGATCTACGACACGTTCGACGCCTACCCGTGGCGCGCCGACGACCCGCCCGATGCCGACGCTGAGTACGAGCCGGAAGCTACCGTCGACGCGCTGGCCGCCGCCGTCGAGCGCCTCGGGCTCGCGCCGGTGCGCATCGGCACGGCGTTCGACCTGCGTGACCGGCTCGCCGAGGGGCTCACCCTCGACGGCGCGATCACCATCGCCGAGGGCGCGCGCAGCCGCAATCGCGAGGCCTACGCGCCCATCCTGCTGGAGATGGCGGGCGTGCCCTGCCTGGGCTCGGATGCGCTCACGCTCTCGCTGACGCTCGACAAAGCCTGGACGAAGGATCTCGCCGCCGCCGCGGGCATCGCCACGCCGCTGCATCGGGTGGTCGCCGACGCGTCCGCCATCGATCCGGCCAATCTGCCCGATTTTCCGTTGTTCGTCAAGCCGCGTTATGAGGGCACGTCGAAGGGCATCACGGCAGCGAGCAAGGTCGAATCGGTCGCAGCGCTGCGGGAGCAGGTCGGGCGCATCACGGAGGCTTACAAGCAGGATGCGCTGGTGGAAGAGTTCGTGGCGGGCGGAGGGGAGTTCACCGTCGCGCTCATCGGCACCGATCCGCCCGAGGCGCTGCCCGTGCTGCAGCGGGCCGTGGAGCCGACGACTGGCATCGGGCTGCACGCGCTGGAGCACCGCGGCGCGCCCGCGGGCGAATGGAACTACACGCTCGGCGGCACGCTGGTGCCCGAACTGGAGGAGCAGTTGCAGTCCGATGCGCGGCGCATCTACCAGAAGCTGGAGTGCAAAGACTTCGCCCGTGCCGACTTCCGCGTTGATGCCGACGGCCAGCCGTGGTTTCTGGAGATCAATCCACTGCCAACCTTTGCCCCCGATGATACGTTTGCCATCATCGCCGAACTGATGAACCGCGCTTACGACGACTTTCTGGCCGATGTGCTGGCGCGCGGTTTTCGCCGGCTCGGCCTCTTCGACGCCCCATCCCGCTGACTTGCCATGCCGCTCGATCGACATACCGCACCCGACCATCCGAGGTGGAGCGACTGGCGCTGGCAGATGCAGAACCGCATCCACAGCGCCGAGGCCCTCCACCGCTGGATCAACCCGACGCCGGAGGAGCTGCGGGCCATCGAGGCGACCAAAGACGTCTTCCGGTGGACCATCACCCCGTACTACGCCCGGCTGATGGACCCGGACGACCCGTCGTGCCCGGTGCGCCGGCAGGTGGTGCCCCATCCCGATGAGCTGGCGCCCGACATCGTCGGTGTGCAGGATCCGCTCGGAGAAGTGGCCCACTCGCCCGTCAAAAACCTGATCCACAACTACGAGGACCGGGTGGCCTTCTGCGTCACCGCCGAGTGCGCCATCTACTGCCGCTACTGCCTGCGCAAACGCATGGTGGGCGATGCGGATTTCTTCATGCGCACCGATGAGCTGCAGGAAGCCATCGACTACATCGCCGCGCACGACGAAATTCGCGACGTGCTGCTCACCGGGGGCGACCCACTGACGTTCAACACGCGCCATCTGGAGTGGCTGCTGAGCCGCCTCCGCGCCATCGACCACGTCGAGCTCATCCGCTTTGGCTCGCGGATGCCCGTGAAACTGCCGTATCGCATCACGGACGAACTGTGCGCGCTCTTGGAGCAGTACCATCCTATCTGGATCAACACCCACTTCAACCATCCGAAGGAGCTCACGGACGATGCAGCCGCGGCCATCGATAAGCTGAAATCGGCCGGCGTGCCGGTGGGCAATCAGACGGTGCTCTTGCGCGGCATCAACGATGATGTGGCGACGATGAAGGCGCTCAACGAGGGGCTCGTGCAGATGCGCGTCCGCCCGTACTACCTCTACCAGGCGCAGGTCATCGGCGGCACGGCGCACCTGCGCACACCCATCGAGGCGGGCATGCACATCATGCGGCAGCTGCGCGGGCGCACCTCGGGCTTCGCGATCCCGACGTACGTGCTCGATACGCCGCACGGCAAGGTGCCGCTCAACCGGAGCTACGTACGGGGCCGTGCCGGCGACCGCGTGGTGATGGAGAGCTACGACGGCGCGCTTTGGGCCGAGCCCAATCCGATTCCGGAAGGCTCCGATCTACCCCTACGCCTGCCCGAAATCGAACGGCCTGCCGAGGCGGATACGATCGAGACGAATGAGCCGGATGTGGGCCGCTGCCAGCCGGGGCTGAGCCAGGTCAGAAGAGCGGGTGAATCCGGTTGACTTTTCCGGCGGGTGCCGGTAGATTAGTGGTTCAATAACTGTGCCTTTCACCTTGGACCGGCCAGCTGCGGCGTCGTATGATGCGTATCGTGCTCATCCTGTTGGCCGTCCTCATTGCCGTACTTTCGTTCGTGCTCGATCAACCCTGGCTTTACTGGGCGGCTGGTGCTCTGCTCATCGTTGCTGTTGGCGCGCTCGCGTCGCATCTGTGGCAGATGTACAGCGAAACCAAACAGTATCAGCGGAAAGGAGACGCGGGCTCGAAGGAGCGGGAAAAGGAGTTGCGCGAGCTGGGCATCATGGATGTGCGGCCGAAGCAGCAGACCCGCGATGAGCCCCCGGAAGCGCCAGCAGAGGCGCTGGGCGAGGCGGAACAAGCGTCGGCTCCGCCCGCCTCATCCAAGCCATCGACCGCTTCCGAGGCCTCTCGTTCGGAATCCACGCATTCAGCCGCTCCAGCGCGCGCGTCGGACGAGTCGGCTTCTGTGTCCACCGGTGCCGAGGCGGAAGATCCCTCCGCTGTAGGGCCATATCTGGAGGCGTTGCGGCGCGTCCTGAGAGCGCGGACGGCCTGCCTGCTCGTGCAGGATGAGATGGCGCTGGAGTACCGCATCGAGGGTATCCGAAGCACCGCCAGCGACGTGCATCCAGCTGGAACGACGTTCACGACGGACGAGCCGCTACTCACGGCGGGGATGTCGCAGCAAGAGGTAACCGTGCAGATCGTTGGCGACGCGGTGCCGCGCGCAGCGCTGGGATACTACACCGGCTCTTCTTCCGTCACGCAGCTGGCCGTTGCCCCGGTACCGCGCTCGGAGACGTCGTCGTACTTTGTGCTCGTTGATGGGCCCGACGATGCGCCCCTCGCGTCCCGCCGCGCCCGCCGCCTGCTAACGCGCTTTGCCGAGGGTCTCAGCCTGCTGATTGAGGCCGAGGCCGCCCCTTCCGAGCCGAGTCCGGCTGCGTCCGAAGCGCTGGAGCCGGAGCAGGCTGCCGATCCGTCGGCCGGGTCATCTGCCAACGCCTCGGCCGGCCCTGCGGGCGACGGCGCTTCGCCGCGGCCCCGCAGCGAAATTATCGCCGAAGAGATGGCGCGCGTCGACTCCACCGAGCAGCACCTCGCGCTGGCGCTCGTGCACCTCAACCGGGCCGAGCGCATCGCTGAGGAGGGGGCGGAAGCGGTCGCCGCGGCCGAAGATGAGTTGCGGGATCGCCTCCGCGCACTGGCGCCGGAGAGCCGGATCGAGCGCTTCGGGGAACTGACGTTCGGGGTCTTCTACCACGGCGCCGCGGCCGATGTCGAGCCCTGGGCCGAGCGGCTCCAAGAGGAGATGGGGCAGGCTTCAGGCGCGCTGGAGGGCGGCGTGAGCATCGGGGTGGCCGTGTGGAGTAATCAGGCGCCCGAGGTGCTTCGCGGCGATGCCACCGAGGCGCTACGCGTGGCCTACGAAACGGGGGACTGCACGATCGTCGAGTGACGCGCCGGTGAATCACGCAGTCCCGCGCGCCGGTATCAGTCATGCGCGATACCTCCACGAATCAGCCCCGAATGAGCCATGGCTGCGAATGGATCCTCTCCGCGTATCACCCATCTGTCCTGGGGACAAATCGAAACGGACGACGGCAAATCGTTCAAAGATGCCAAGCTGTGGCCCGGCGGCGGTCGCGCGTGGGACTGGAATGAGACGGGCACGAGCCATGTGCCGGGCATCCAGCCGGCCGATGTCGAGGAGCTGCTGGAGCACGGTGCCACAACGGTTATCCTGTCCCGCGGCATCAATAAGCGACTGCGCGTGCAGCAGAAAACGCTCGATTGGCTGGAGGATGAGGGCATCGACGTCGATGTGCTGCAGACCGAAAACGCCGTCGAGCGCTACAACGAGCTCCGGGATGAAGGCGAAGCCGTCGGCGGGCTCTTTCACTCTACCTGTTAATCAACCCAGGGCGACTCCAGCGCCCCGGTTCACGACGTGGAACCCCTTCTCATTTCTCCAATTGGACTC
Organism: uncultured Rhodothermales bacterium; assembly: GCA_964448045.1. Taxonomy (GTDB): domain Bacteria; phylum Bacteroidota; class Rhodothermia; order Rhodothermales; family Salinibacteraceae; genus CAYUVF01. Next base: position 35,121 of record CAYUVF010000011.1, on the reverse strand, counting down.
GCCGTGCTTTTCTTCGGCGTGTCGGTGGCCTACGCTGCGGTGGGGCTCGGCGGCGGGACGGCCTACACGGCACTGCTCGTGATCTTCGGTGCGAGCTATCAGGCGATTCCGACCGTCTCGCTTTCGCTGAACGTGATCGCCACTACGGTCGGCAGCTTCATCTTCCTGCAAGCCCGGCACGGACGCGCCTCGCTCATGGGTCCGTTCGTGCTTACGTCCGTGCCCGCCGCGTATGTGGGCGGCTCGCTGCCGGTGGCCCCAGACGTGTTTTACGGCGTGCTGTTCGTGACGCTGGTGCTCGTGGTCCTTCGGATCTTCGCCGGCCATCGCGTCGCGCTCGATTGGGAGCTCAGCCGGCGACAGCAGGTCGGGCTCTCGCTGGGCATCGGCACGGTGCTGGGACTGCTTGCGGGCATTGTGGGGATCGGCGGCGGCATCTATCTCGTTCCGCTGATCATCATCTTCGACCTCGGCACCGAGCGCGAAGCGGCGGCCTGCGGGGTCGTGTTCACGTGGATCAACTCGGTTTCCGGCCTCGCCGCTCGGATGCAGCACTACGCCGTGGAGGCGGCCGATCTGCTCCCGCTCGCCGTAGCCGTCGGCCTCGGGGCGGTGCTTGGGGCGCGGCTGGGCGCGTCGTGGCTGTCGCCGCGCACGATGCGACGCGTGCTGGGCGGGATTGTGATCGTCGCCCTTGTGTTGCTGCTCGACGAGGTGGTCGGGTGATTGGAGAGAGGGCGTTTGGGCGTAGTGGTCCGATCTCTTGTGCTAATGCGCCCTGTCGCCCATCCACCCTCACGCCCACACGCCCACACGCAAATCACGTCAGCTCCGCGAGGTCGTGGCGCGTTTCGCCCTGACCGTGCACGACGAACTTCTCGGTCGTGAGTGCCTCCAGCCCCATCGGTCCAAAGGCGTGCAGCTTGGTCGTCGAGATGCCGATCTCCGCGCCGAGGCCGAGCTGGCCGCCATCCGAGAAGCGCGACGAGGCGTTGACGAGCACCACGGAGGAGTTGACCTCGCGCGTGAAGCGGCGGGCCGTCGGCAGGTCGTCGGTCGCGATGACGTCGGTGTGATTCGAGCCGAAGCGGGCGATGTGGTCGGTCGCGGCGTCGTAGTCGTCCACCACCTTCACGGCGAGGATGGGCCCGAGGAATTCGGCGGCGTAGTCGTCATCGGTGGCGGGCGTCACGTCGGGCAGCACCTCACACGTGCGGTCGCATCCGCGAAGCTCTACGCCGGCCTCATCCAGCTTCTCGTGTGCGCGCGACAGGAAGTCGTCGGCCACGTTGGCGTGCACGAGCAGCGTTTCCAGCGCGTTGCACACGGCCTGCCGCGAGAGTTTCCCATCGATGAGCAGACGCATCGCCACCTCCAGATCCGCCGCGCGGTCCACGTACAGGTGGCACACGCCCTTGTAGTGTTTGATGACGGGGATGTGGCTGTTTTCGTCTACGAAGCGGATCAGCCCTTCGCCGCCGCGCGGGATGACGAGGTCGATCGAGTCGTCGCACTGGATCAGCTCGGTGATGGCGGACCGATCTGTGGTCGGCAGGAGCGTGATGGCGGCGGGCGGAATACCGTTCGCATCGAGCGCCTCGTGGAGCGCGTCGGCGATGGCATGGTTTGAGTGGAAGGCCTCCGAGCCGCCGCGCAGGATGACGCCGTTGCCCGCTTTGAAGCAGAGTCCGGCGGCGTCGGCTGTCACGTTGGGGCGCGACTCATAGATCATCGCGATCACGCCGAGCGGAATGCGCATTTTGCCGACTTCAATGCCGCTTGGGCGGCGGCGCACGTTTGCCATCTCGCCCACCGGATCTTCGAACGAGGCGACCTCGCGAAGCGCATCGGCCATTTTTGCGATGCGCTCGGCGTTGAGCTCCAGCCGATCGATCATCGCCGCGGTGATGTCGTGCTCGCGGGCGTATTCGAGATCGCGGGCGTTGGCGTCGAGAATGACGGCTTCGTGGGCGATCAGCCGATCGGCCATGTCCTCCAGCACGCGATTTTTGGTCGCCGTGTCAAGCTGGGCGACGTGCCGGCTCGCCGCGCGGCAGGCCGCGGCGAGGTCGGCGGTGGGCGGTACGTCGGTGGTCGAATCGGAGGTCCGGGTACGGGGCATGGTAGATCGGGCAGGTGATGCAGGTCGGGAGCGTCAGGAGGAGGGGCGGTCGAGGAGTACCAGTTCATCGCGGTGCACCACGATATCAGCGGGGGCGTGGCCGAGGATGTCGGCGATGGTGTTGCTGTGCCGGCCGCGGATGCGGATCACGTCGCGCGAGCCGTACTGCGTGAATCCTTTGGCGATGACTTCGGGGCCGGCGTCGGTGTCCGTTACGATTTCGACAGCGTCGCCGTGCGTGAAGCCGCCGTCGACGCTGGTGATGCCGGAGGGCAGGAGCGAGGCGCCGTCCGTGCGCAGCGCACGGGCGGCGCCGGCATCGACCCAGATGCGCCCGCTGGTGGGCACGGCGTGGAGCATCCAGTGCTTGCGTGCCGCGAGCGGATCCTCTACGCGCCGGAAGAGCGTGCCGCGAACGCGCCCCGCGCGCAGGGCATCCAGATGCTCGGCCTTCGTGCCGTTCACGATCAGGGTCGAAATGCCGCGGCCTGTGGCTTTTTCGGCGGCTTCGATCTTAGTCTGCATTCCGCCGGTCGCCACGGCGCTGTGTGTATCGCCCGCCATGGCGTAGATCCGGTCGTTGATACGGTCCACGACGCGGATGAGCTCGGCGTCGGGGTGGGTGCGCGGATCGGCATCGTACAGGCCATCGACGTCGCTGCAGATAATGAGGGCATCGGCCTCAGCCAGCACGGCGACGTGGGCGGCGAGGTTGTCGTTGTCGCCTACCTTCAGTTCGTCGATAGCGACGGTGTCGTTCTCGTTGACGATCGGCAGCACGCCCCGGCCGAGCAGCTCGCGCAGTGTGTTTTTGGCGTTGAGATAGCGCGTGCGGTGATAGAGGTCGTCGTAGGTGAGCAACAGCTGGGCGCAGGGCGCGTCGAACAGGCGGCGCCAGTGTGCCATCAACAGCGGCTGGCCGATGGCGGCGAGGGCCTGCTTTTCGGGGATGGTCGAGGGCGGATTCGGATCGGACTGGGCAGCTCGCCCGGCGGCGACCGCGCCCGAGGAGACGAGGATGACCTCCTGGCCGGCCCGGCGGCTCTCCGCGATAAGGCGCGCGATAGCCAGCAGATGCTTCGTGCTGCATCCGCGCTCATCGGGCGCCACGAGCGCGCTGCCGACCTTGAGGACGGCGCGGGTCCAGTCGGGTACGTTGGGATGATCGGTCATGGCAGCCGGCAGATCCGTCTGGCAACAGGGCGGGAGATGGCGTACCCCCAATCCGCCGATTCGTTCATCCATTCGCCGGGCAACGACCCTCCTACGAATCGAGCGGGCGGACGCGCACGCTATCGAGTTCGACGCGGGAGACGAGCTCCAGGCTGTCCTGCGCCATCAGCGCGGGATAGCGCGTCAGGTCGCGCAGCGTATCCCCCACGGTGGTGTAGTTGCGATAGTCGGCAAAGCGGATGTCCTCGACGGTGCGCGCGTTGTAGGCTTCGCGAAAGCGGGTGCCGTACGCCTCATCGGGGCCGAAGCCGTACGCGTAGGCGAGATACTCCATTGTGTGATCGGACGGATCGAACCAGTACATGAACACGTCCTGCCAGTCGCGCCCGCCGCCTTCTTGCCGGAAGGTCACGCGCACCTGATCGTACGGCGCGCCCGCCACGGTATCGACGCCGAGGTAATCGGGCTGAACGGCGGCGTCTTGCAGAAAGTAGGGCAGCAGCGCAAAGTACGTCACCGAGTTGACGGCCGATTCGACGCTGCGACGCTCGTCCTCCGTGAGCGTCACGCGCTCGCCGTCGACGGCGCGGTAGAGGCTGTCGTTGCTCAGGACCTCGCGGACGGCCCGCCCGAGCGAGTCGCGATACGTGCGTTGGTAATGGTAGCGCCCGCCCGCATGGCGGATGCGGAAGTGCGCATCCCGGAAGTCGAACGTGACGACGGCGGGGTTGAGCGCGGCGCTGCCGTGCGCGGCGAGAGCCTGCTCAATGATTGCCTCGGCGGGCGGGGCGGGCGAGTCCGGGGTGCAGGCGGCGATCAAGCCCCAGCAGGCCAGTGTGCTCAGCCAGAGGAGGGGCCAGTGGAAAACGGGGCGAGGCGCCATCAGCACAGGCGTCGGTTCTGAGATGATGCGTGGGCGTCATCGGTGTCCCGGACGGGGGCGGCGTTACAACTGCGCTTCCCAGGTGTCGATGCTCTGCTGCAACTGCTCCAACCCGCGCGGCGCCTCGTCCATCGACTGCCCGATCTCCACGGCGCGCTCACCGACGGACACCGCCTCGCCGTACTCGCCCATCGTCGCCAGCAGTTGCGCTTTCACGGCCAGGTTGTTGAAGTTTTCCTCCAACTCAATCGAGCGGTTGACCCACCGAAGCGCGTCGTCCATCATGGCGTCGTTTTGCAGCGCGTAAGCGGCGTACTGGAAGGGCGTTCGCCAGTCGCTCGCGTTGGCGGCCGCCTCGTTGGCGCGCTGGCGGATAACATCCGTCGTGTTCACATCGATGCGGAAGGGCACGCGCGTATCGGCCCACGAGAGCACAGCGTGCGCGCTCGAATCGGTCACCGACTCGAACGTGAAGGTCATCATCTCCCACGGGCGCGCCGTCGACTCGGGCGTTACCTCGACGCGGACGACGTCGCGGCTTGCGTCATAGTTGAACGCGCCCCACTGTTCGCCCACGTCGTTGATGATGATCGTCCAGCTTTCCTCGTCGGGAATGGTGAAGAGGCCGTAGCGCCCGGCCTCGACGGGTTCGCCCTCAATCCTCACGTCGTCGGAGAAGGTGATCGTGGTGGCCTCGTTGGCGCCCGTGCGCCAGACCTCATCGTACGAGACGAGCCCGCCGAAGATGGTGCGCCCGCGGACGCTCGGCCGGCCATACGCAATGCGCACGTTCGTGATGCCGATGGTCTGCTGTACCACCGCGTTGGGGCTGACGCGCGGGAGATCGTTCCCGCGCTGCTGAGCCGTGGCCCTCGGCGCGTGCAGCGCCCCGATCAGCAGGGCGAGTCCGACAAGAATTGACGAGGAGCGAAGCAAAGTACGCATGGCACAAACGAAAGACAATTCATGAAGGCAGCACGGCGAAGCATCGTCAATATAAAGCGCGCAGTCGTGGATTCCGAGCCGACCGTTTGTGAAAAGCCTACTACGCGCAGCCGGGCGGTGGGAGGGGTTACGCGTCGGCCGAGACATCAGCTTCGCGGAGCGCGGTTACGTCGCGCTGCACCGAGACGTAGTGCGTGGTGGCTCCGTCGGTGTTTTTGACGGGCGACACCTTCCACTCGATGATGAACGGGGTGCCGTCCTTTTTGTAGTTGACGGTTTCACCGTGAAAATCTTCGCCGCGGTTCAACTTGGCATCGAGACGCCGGAGCACCTGCTCGTCCGTTCTGTCGCCCTGCAAAAAGCCGGGCGTTTCGCCCAGCACTTCATCGGCCGTGTAGCCGGTCATTGCGGTGAAGGCGTCGTTGACGAACACGATGGGGGTGGCGCCGTCGTCTTCGGCGCGGGTGACCATCACCGAGTTGAAGGCCAGTTCGGCGGCGCGTTCGAAGAAGGCGTTTGCGATATCGGAGTCGGAGTTGTGCATAGGTGGATCGGGACGTCTTTGTATTTCAGGGAAGCGACATACGCCCAAAGCCCCATCCGATTGTGAGGTTTCTCTTGCGCGTCAAACGTAACGTCCTCTTCAGGAGTCGAGAGGCGAATCCACTCAGCGCTACTTAAGGAGCGTTACCCGGCGGGTGGCCGAGAAGCGAGGGCCCACAGCCCGGACCAGGTAGAGCCCGTCTGCGAGCGCCTCCCCGCGAATGTCGAACTGGTGCGTGCGTCCGGCGGCCATCGGGCCATCGAAAATCGTCGATACGCGACGGCCGAGCACATCGTACAGCGCGATCGTCACCGGTTGCGTCTGGCAGACGGTCAGCGAAAAGGTGGCGTCTTGCTGCGCCGGGTTTGGGTAAATCGATGAGAACGCGTAGGCGGCTTCCATCGCAATCGTCACCTCGACCTCCGGGCTGTACTCGAATGCGCCGTCGAAGTCGATCTGTTTCAGGCGGAAGGTGTGCGTCCCGGCGTCCACGTCGCGTGCGGTGAAGCGGTACGTCTGCGGCGTATTCGTCGTGCCGTGACCCTCGACGAAGCCGATTGGGTGGAAGGCGTCTTCTCCGTTGCGCTGCACTTCGAAGCCGGCATTTTTCGTTTCGCTGGCGGTTTCCCAGGTGAGGTGGACGGTCTGGGCATCAACGACCGCGTTGAACGAGGTGAGTTCGACGGGGATCGGATCGTTGGCCGAACCTTGCGTCTCATTGCTGGCTTCCCAGTCTTCTTCGCCGACTTCGTTGGGGTCATCAAAAAACGATATCGTCTTTCCGGAGGGCGCGTCCGGTGCAAACTCGCCCGCGTCCCATTCGCCCGCATCGACGGCAACGCTCTCGCGGGCTTGTCCGCCGGCCTTGTATTCCATGTAATCGACCAGGTCGTTGGGGTCGCCAAAGTCGGAGTTGACATACAGCCCGATGTTGCCGGCATCGGTGGGGAGCACGCTCCATTCTACGACGAGAAATTCGCCAGCAGGAATCGTCGTGCTTCCGGAAATGATCGAGAGGTCGGATAGCGCCGAATACTGAAAGTCCGAGCATATTTGCCAACTTGACACGTCGACTTCCGAGGTGCTCTCGTTAAAGAATTCGACCCAGTTGTCTTCATAATCCACTTCATTAATGCGGACCTGGGCGAGTGCAGGAGGGAGGGTGAACGTTGTTAGCGAAAGAAGAACAGCGATGGCAGCGGATTGTATCGCGAGGCGCATAAATTCCTCCGGCAAGTGTGTTGTTGGTGGTAGCAGCAGCGAGTAAACAGGACGCGGGGGCGAACGAAGGATCCGGGGAAAAGTACGTCGTCGGACGACGACGTGTTGTTACAACACGCGTTGCGTTACCGGTGACTACTGTGCTTGCAGGGGAAAGGCTTGTCTGTGAGGAGGACGGATGTTGAGCTACTGCATGGCGGCGCGCACGACGCGGCGGCTCCAGACGCGGAGGTCGTCCAGCATCACATAGATCACAGGCAGGATGACGAGCGTGATGAATGTCGAGAAGGCGAGGCCGCCCACGATGGCGCGCGCCATCGGGTAGTAGGCCGGGCCGTCGCCGCCGATCTGCGTAGTGCCGATGCAGAGCGGGATGAGGCCCAGGATCGTGGTGGCCGCCGTCATCAGGATGGGGCGGAAGCGCTCGCGACCGGCCCGGACGATGGCTTCGTGACGCGGCACGCCCTCCTCGCGGCGCAGCCAATTGATGTGGTCCACCAGCACGATGCTGTTGTTTACCACCACGCCGATCAGCACGAGAATGCCGATCCACGCCATGATGGAGAACGTGGTGCCCGTCATCAGGAAGAACCAAAACACGCCCACGATGGCGAAGATGATGGAGGTCCAGATGCCGAACGGATGCATGAGCGACTCGAAGAGCGCCGCCATCACGAGGTAGATGAGCGCCAGCGCCAGCAGCAGGTTCGTCAGCATGATGGCCTGTGACTCCTCGGCTTGCTGCACGCGCTGCCCCCAGCCCCAGGTGTAGCCGGTGGGCAGCACCATCCCGTCGAGCGCGGCGTCGATCCGTTCGCGCGCCTCGTTCGAGGTCAGGTCGCCGTCGAGCGTGGCCGTCACGCCGATCATCGTCGCCCGATTTTCGCACTGGATGGCGCGCGGGCCGCGGCGCACCTCGAAGTCGGCCAGCGCGGCGAGGCTGATCTGCCCGGTGCCGTTCTCGCTGGTGCGGCGGATGGGGAGGGCGCGGAGCTGGTCCATCGTCTGCCGGTCGGTGTCCTGGAACATCAGCCGCATCTCGACTTCGCCGTCGTCGGTGCGGAAGCGGCGCAGGTTCTGCCCCCGCATGGCCGCCGAGACCGTGGCGGCCACCTGCTGCGACGAAAAACCGTACTGCCGCGCCCGGTCGCGGTCGACCACCACGCGCACCTCGCGGTCGCCGGCCCGCGCCTCCGAGCGGATGTCCGTCAGCCCGTTGACTTGGGCCAGCCGGAACTCGACTTCCTTCGCTAGCTCGGCCAGTTGCTCACTCGACTTTCCGCTCAGCGTCACGCGGATCGACTCGCGCCCGCCGCCGCTCTCCCACGTGAACGACGGTGTTCCGAGCGCGATCTTCGGCAGGCCCTCACGGATCGTCTCCTTCAACTCCTCGATGGATTTTTCACCTTCGTCGGTCAGCAGAATCGTCGATTGGGCGTGATCCGGGGTGAAGTAGGAGTAGACCGATTCGATCTCCAGCTCCTCCTTGTGGGCGAACAGGTAGGCCTCGACCTTGTCCACCGTCTCCTCGACGCGCTCCAGCGTGTAGGTATCGTTCAGGTGGAAGTAGAGCGGGATTTCGCGCTCGGTGTTGTCGTTCGGGAAGAAGTCCTGCTCGACGAGCATCGCCGGGATCGCCACGCTCATTAGGATACCCAGAATGATTGCGGCCGAGGTTTTCCGGTGGCGCAGCATCCAGTCGAGCTGCCGCGTGTAGAGCGCCGCGGCCTTATCGACGAGCGTGCGCTTCGTCGTGGGCGCGGGCGGTTTGAGGCGCGCGGAGAGCAGCGGCACCACCGTCAGCGAAATCAGCAGCGACACGGCCAGCGCCACACAGATGGCGACCGACACGTGCTTCAGGAAGAGCGTCACCTGATCGGCCTGGCTAATGATCATCGGCAGAAAGACGATGCCCGTCGTGATCGTCCCGGCCGTCACGGCGAGGGCGACTTCCTTCACGCCCTGGAGCGTCGCCGCTCGACGGGTAGTTGCGTCGGTTTCTGGGGTTGTGCCCTCATTAGAATTGGTATGGGTGTGTGGGGGTATGGGTGTTTGGGCGTGATTGTCTCCCCCACTCCCAGACGCCGCCAGATGCTGATGCCGGTGGATATTCTCCGTGACCACCACGGCGTTGTCGACGAGCATGCCGACGGCCAGCATCAGGCCCATCATGCTCATGATGTTGAGCGTGAGGCCCAGGAAGTACAGCGCGCCGACGGTGACGACGATCGAGATGGGGACGGCGAGGGCCACGATGAGCGTGGTGGACCAGCGGCGGAGGAAGAAGTAGAGCACCACGAGGGCGAGCACGGCGCCCAGCAGCCCGGCCTCCAGCAGGTCGCGCAGCGACGAGGTGATGCCCTCGGCGCTGTTGTCCATCATGTAGACGTTGATGCCGCGCATCTCGGGGTCGCTGGTTAGCTCGTCGAGCGCCGCCTGCACCTTGTCGGCCACCTCGACGGTGTTCGAGCCGGCTTCCTTCGAGACGTTCAGGCCCACGGCGTACGTGCCGTTGAGGTGGCGGCCGTGATCGCGCTCGGGCTCGTCGTACTTTACCGTGGCGATGTCGCGCACCCGCAGCCCGCGCTTGTTAATGACGAGGTTGCTGATTTGGTCGATGGTCGTCAGCTCGCCGACGGGGCGGACGATGTAACGGCGCCCGCCATCGGTAATGCGGCCCGCCGTCGTGGAAAAGTTGGCGCCGCGGAGCTGCTCCTGCAGGCGCACGAGATCGACGCGGTGGGCAGCCACACGGTCGGCCTCCAGCTCGATGCGCACCTCGCGCGGCTGCACGCCGTAGAGGTCCACCTTCGAGACCCCGTCGATGCGCTCGATGCGGCGCTTCAGCTTGCGATTCAACAGCTCGTACGCGCCCGACAGGTCGCGCTCTGACGAGATGCGGAGCTGGAGAATCGGCATGTCGGACGTGGAGAACTGGCCGACGAAGATCCGCTCGATGTCGGCCGGCAGCTGATCGCGCACGGCGTCGAGCTTCTCGCGCGCCTCGATGGCCTTGATGTCCGTGTCGACGCCCCAATTGAATTCCAGCTGCACCTCGGCCTGATTCTCGCGCGAGGTCGACCGCATCCGCTTCACGTCGCTGATCGTCGCCAGTGCCTCCTCGGCGGGACGCGTGATCTGGCGCTCCACCTCTTCGGGTGTCGAGCCGGGATAGGGCACCTGCACGAACACCACCGGTACGTCGAACTCCGGGAAGAGCTCGAGCGGGATGAGCCGCATGGACAGCCCGCCGATGAGCAGCATGCAGACGAATACCATCAGCGTGGTGACGGGCCGCCGCATCGCGGTTTGGGTGAGGGTCATGGGATTGGGTCAGGTGTGGTTAGGGGGCTCGCTGGCGCTCGCCGTCGTTTAGTTCGCTGCGCTCACTGTCATTTTTTGTCAGAGGCTCGCTTTGCTCGCGTCATGGGGGAGGTTAGAGATGGGGTGGCAATTGTGTCTAACAACAAATGACCATCCATGACCACCCATGACGCTATCATCATGCAACTCGAAGACCTCGAAGTCTACCAGCGAGCGATGCAGCTGGGCGAACACGTGTGGGACCTCACGAGCGACTGGAGCTACTTTCCGAAGGCCACGATCGGCAAGCAGGTCGTCCGGTCGGCCGACTCGGTGGCGGCGAACGTGAGCGAGGGCTTTGGCCGCTATCACTACAACGACAACAAGCGCTTCTGCTACTACGCCCGCGGCTCGCTGCACGAAACCAAAACGTGGATCACAAAAGCCCACCGCCGCGGCCTCGTTGATGATGAGGCGTTCGCTGCCCTGCGCGCGGACATCGACACCCTCTCCGTCAAGCTCAACAACTACATCCGCAGCATCGGCCCAAGGCGCTCCCAAGAATGACGCAAGCACAGTGAGCCCATGACGGCAATCACCGGAAGTCGTATGACACGAGCCGTGGGCGAGTCTGTGACGCGCCGCAAGGCGCATATGACACGACCGCAGGGAGTATCTGACGCGAACGAAAGTGAGCATCTGACCATCCATGACGCAAAGCATTAGCGAAGTCCACCTGACGCGACCAACGGGAGCATTTGACTATTCATGACGACGAGCGAACACGCGTCACGACCGCATACATCACCGGAATCACCACCAGCGTCAGCCCCGTCGACACAATGAGGCCGCCGATCACGGTGATCGCCATCGGCGCGCGGATCTCGGCGCCCTCGCCGAAGCCGATGGCCAGCGGCAGCAGGCCGAGCGTCGTCGTGAGCGTCGTCATCAGGATCGGGCGCAGGCGCAGGCGCCCGCCTTCCACGATGGCCTCCAGCTTGTCCATCCCCTCGGCGCGGAGCTGGTTGATCAGGTCGACGAGCACGATGGCGTTGTTCACCACAATGCCCGCGAGCAGGATCAGCCCGATGAAGACGACGACGCTGATCGTCGCGCCCGTCAGCCACAGCGCCCACACGGCACCGATGCCCGCCAGCGGGATCGAGAAGAAGATGACGAACGGGTGCAGCAGCGACTCGAACTGCGAGGCCATCACGAGATAGACGAGGAAGATGGCCAGGAGCAGCGCGAAGAGGAGCGACTGGAAGCTCGCCGCCATCTCCTCACTCTGTCCGGTGAGCTCGGCGCCCAGCCCAACGGGAATCGTCGTCTCGTCGACCACGCGGTTGATTTCCTCCGTCGCTGTGCCGAGGTCGCCATACCGGAGGTTGGCGGTGACGAGCGCCACGCGCTGCTGCCCGGATCGGCGGATCTCGCTCGGCCCGATGGCGGTGCGCACGTCGGCCACGGCGTCGAGCGTCACGGGCCGGTCGCTCTCGCCGTTGACGATCAGCTTCTTCAGATCCTCCACCGAGGCGCGGTCCTCCTCGCGAGCACGCACCAGCACGTCGATCTTGCGGTCGCGCCACGAGTAGCGGGTCGCCACGTCGCCGCGCACCTGCGTCACCACCCGGTCGGCGATGTCGTGCACGGCCAGGCCGAGCGCCGCTGCCCGCTCGCGGTCGAACAGAATCTGGATCTCGGGATGGCCGATCTCCATGGTCGACTTCACGTCGGCGAACCGGTCGATCTCCCGCAGCCGATCCGCGACGGCCTGCGAGGTCGATTTCAGCTTGTCGAGGTTGTACCCGCTGATTTCGACTTCGATGGGCGTCTCGAACGTGAAGAGCGTCGGCTGGCCGAATTTGTACTGCGCGCTGGGGATGCGGTCGAGCGTGCGGCGGAGCGTGTTCATCGCCGCGGCCTCGCCCGCGTCCCCCGCATCGGACGTGAGGCGCACGTGCACCTCGCCGTAGTTCTCGCCGCCTTCGTCGGGGTTGGCGTCCATGCGGTTGCCCGTGCCCGCCACGGCGAAGCTCGTCGCGATGGCATCCACGCCGCGAGCCGACTGCTGCAGGCGCGCCAGCGCGGCGTCCGATTGTTGGATGGGCGTGCCCGGCGGCAGCTTCATCGTGACCTCGAACTCGCCCTGCGCCAGCTGCGGGATGAGCTCGACGCCCAGCGATGGCACGAGCAGCCCCGTGCCGATGAACAGGCCGAACGCCACCGTCAGCACCGCGGCCTTGCGGCGGAGCGCCCAGCGCAGCAGACCCGGATAGCGGTCGCTGATGGCGTCGTAGCCCCGGTTGAAGGCCCACACGAAGGGCTGCACGAGTTTGCCGAGTCCCCAGCCGATCCCACGCACGAGGCGTACCACCGCCCACGCGATCCACGTCGGAATCGTGGTGAAGAGGAACAGCCGCGCCGCCCGCAGCCAGCGCCCGACCGTTGTTTTTGGCTCGGGCATCTGTGGGGATGCATGGCCCTGTGGGGACGCACGGCCGTGCGTCCGTACGTCGCCATCCGTTGGCCCGCCCAAAGACGCCAGCATCGGGATCAACGTCAGCGCCACGAGGAGGGAGGCCAGCAGCGAGAACGTTACCGTCAGCGCCTGGTCGCGGAAGAGCTGGCCGGCGATGCCCTCGACGAACACGAGCGGCAGGAAGACAGCCACCGTTGTCAGCGTTGAGGCCACGACGGCCATGCCGACCTCGCCGGCCCCGTCGCGCGCCGATTGGAGCACCGACTTGCCCATCTCCCGGTGCCGCGCGATGTTTTCGAGCACGACAATCGAGTTGTCCACCAAGAGCCCGATGCCGAGTGCGAGCCCGCCGAGCGACATGATGTTGAGCGTCAGGTCGAAGCCGTACATCAGGTTGAACGTGGCGATCACCGACACCGGAATCGACAGGCCGATGATGAGCGTCGACCGCACGTCGCGCAGGAAGAAGTACAGAATAAAGATGGCGAGCAGGCCGCCGATCAGTCCCGCATTCACGACCTCGTCGACAGCGTTCGCGATGAACGTCGACTGATCATAGACCTTCGTCAGCGCCATCTCGGCCGGCAGCTTGTCGTTCACCTCCTGCTGGAGCCGCTGCTCGACGGCTTCGGCCACGGCCACCGTGTTCGCGTCGCCCTCCTTGTAGATGGCGATCTCGACGGCCTCCGTGCCGTTGATGCGCGTGATCGTCTCCCGCTCCTTGTAGCCAAGCTCCACCGTCGCCACGTCGCGCAGGTACACCGGCGCCCGCCCGTCTGGACTGATGATGACATTGCCGATCTCCTCGACCGTCTGGAACTGGTTGAGCGTGCGCACGAGATACTGCTGCACGCCCTCTTCGAGCCGCCCGCCCGAGAGGTTCACGTTCTCCGATTGGAGCACCTGCGCTACGCGCTGCATCGTCAGGTTAAGCTGGGAGAGCTTTTCCTGATCGATGAGCACCTGCACCTCGTCTTCGAGGCCGCCGCTCACCTTCACCGCCGCCACGCCCAGCGCCGACTCCAGGTCGCGCTTGATCTCTTCATCGGCGAAGCGGCGGATGACTTTAAGGTTGCGTTCATCCAGTGAATACTCATCTGCCAATTGGCCGAGTGAGGCGTCCTCCGAGGCATCGGCCAGCAGCGTTTCATCGGGCGTCGCTTTTTTCGCCAGCGCGAACCGCATGATCGGGTCGAGCGACGGATCGAATCGCAGGATGACCGGCCTTCGCACGTCTTGCGGCAGTTGGAGCGCGTCGATCTTCTCCCGCACGTCGAGGCTTGCGTAGTCCATGTCCGTGCCCCACGCGAACTCCAGGATGACGTCGGACTGCCCGGCGCGCGAGACGGAGCGGATCGTCTGGACATTCTTGACGACGCCGAGCGCTTCCTCGATGGGCTTCGTGATGAGGTTCTCGATCTCCGCCGGGGCCGCGCCCTCGTACTCGGTGCGGATCGTGAGCGCCGGGTGCGAGAGGTCGGGCAGCAGGTTGAGGTTCAGCCGCGAGAGCGCGACCGTGCCGAAGAGCAGCACCGCCACCGTGAACATGGCGATGGTGACGCGGCGGCGGGTGGCGAGAGAGACGATTTTCATGGAAACGGTTGGAGGTTGGGAAGCCGGTAGGGGCTGGATGGTGAGGGTTGGTCGGGTGCTCACTGCGTTCGCGTCGTGGGCGCCTGTAGCGCGTCAGGGGGCTCGCTTTTGCTCGCCGTCATTTGTTCGCTGCGATCACGTCATTTGGTTGTCAGGTCCGGAGCCAACAATCAATGACGCGAGCCGAAGGCGAGTCCATGACCATTCATGACAGCGACCGCAGGGAGCGTTTTGACACGAGCGCAGCGAGCCCCCTGACGCGAGGCGCAGCCGAGCCTGACAGCGAACGCAGTGAGCTAATTGATAATTTCTACCTTCGCACTATCCTGCAACGTCGCCTGGCCGGTGACGACAATGCGCTCTCCCTCGGACACGCCCTCCAGGATCTCCAGCTGGTCGTCGCTGGCGTAGCCGGTGATCACGGCGCGGCGGACGGCGATGCTGTCCTGCACGACGAACACGGCCGATTCGTCGTCCTCTTCGAGCACGGCTTGCTTGGGGATGAGGAGCGTGTTTTCGCGCTGGTCGTGCTGGATGCGCACGCGGCCAAACATCCCCGGCTTCACCTGCCGCGACGGGTCGCGCACTTCCACGATGGCGCGGAACGTGCCCGTTTCCGGGTCCACCGTCGGGCTGATGAGAGTAACGCGCCCGCTGAAGATTTCGTCCGGCAACGCATCGAAGCGGAGCGTGGCCGTTTGCCCCTCGCGCAGCTTGTTCAGTTCGCGCTCCGGCACGTGGATCACGGCGCGCAGCGGGTCGAAATCCGTCACGCGGAAGGCGGGTTCGTTTTGGCCGATCATGTTGCCGACCTTGATGTGCCGCGCCGACACGACCCCACTGATGGGCGCGCGCAGCGTCGTATATTCGAGCTGCATTTTCGCGAGGTCACGGGCCACTTTCTGCGTCTCGTAATCGGATTTGACGCGATCGAACTCCTCAGTACTGATGAGCTGCTTCTCGTAGACCTTTTTGTTGCGCTCGTAAACGCGTTCGATCTTGGCTAGCTCGACCTCGGCGCGCTCCAGTTCGAGGCGCAGGCGCTCATCATCCAGTTGGGCGAGCGGCTGCCCCTTTTTGACGAACTGCCCTTCTTCGGCCATCAGCGTCTCCACGACGCCGCCGGTGCGGGCGACGACGGTGGCTTCGCCCTCGGCTTCCAGCGAGGCTGTACCGGTGAAGTACGCCGAGGCCGTGCCCCGGGTCACCGCTGCCGCCTCCACGGGGACGGCGGTCGCATTTTCTTCGTCGGACTCGGTATCTTTGGATTGCGCCTCGGTGCCGCAGCCGATCTGGACGAGCGCCAGAGCAATCAGTAGGGCGGGTATCAGGGCGCGAGAGAAGGCAGTAGGTAGCGTCATGGTCTCAGCAGTTGGTCTATGCAAAACGAGCCGGTGCGGGGCCGTCATCAAGCGCGGTCACATCAAAACCGAGCCCTCGATGTAATCGAGCAGACAGGGGGATCGGAAAAACGGTTGCACCCGTCCGTAAAAAATGCGAACACCGGTATAAAACGGGGCGCCATTCGCCGGCAAGACGCACCGCCGTGCCCTGATGTTACAGCGCCTGGGTGCGGTTCGCCATACTTCGCATCGACTCCACAAGTCCATGATCACTTTGTATGCACTGTTGGCCCTCGGCGCCCTTGGGGCCGGGCTCGTCCTCCGCACGTTCAAGGTCGTCAACGAATACGAGCGGGGCGTCAAGTTCACCTTCGGCCAATTCGAATCGGTGATGGAGCCGGGTATCCGCACGGTTGTGCCCGTCGTGCAGACGTGGGAGCGGGTGGATATGCGCGTGAAGGCAGTGGATGTGCCCCAGCAGGAGAGCATCACCCGCGATAACGTGACCGTGAGCATCAACGCCGTGATTTACTACAAGGTGCGCGATGCGAAGAAGGCCATCATCGAGGTAGAAAAGTACATGTACGCGGTCCAGCAGCTCGCGCAGACGACCATGCGCAACGTCGTCGGCGAGGTCGACCTCGACGCGCTCCTGGCCGAGCGGGAGCAGATCTCGAAGCAGATCCGCGAGGTGATCGATCAGGCCACCGATCCGTGGGGGATTGAGGTGCAATCGGTCGAGCTGAAAGACATCATCCTGGCCGAAGATATGAAGCGCGTGATCGCCCGGCAGGCCGAGGCCGAGCGCGAACGCCGCGCCGTGACGATCCAGGCGCAGGGCGAGCTGGAGGCCGCCAAGAACATGGCCGATGCGGCGCGCCAGCTCAGCGCGGTCGACGGTGCGTTGCACCTGCGCACATTGCAGACGCTGAACAGTCTCAGCAGCGACAAGTCCAATACCGTCGTGTTCGCTATTCCCGTCGAGGCGCTCCGCGCGCTCGAAGGCCTCGCCGAACACCACCGCCCCGACGCGTCGGACGAGTAGAAATTGGAACGGGATCTCGAACAAGTCGTCATCCTGAATTTGATTATTATCAGTCGCCTGCGGCTCGTGTCAGGATTTTCTCGAAAAAGTCCGGTGCTTATTCCGAAAAGATCGCGGATTAGCCTCGATCCGCGCGGTCAGTCGCCTGCGTCTTGTGTGGGGTTCGGGATGACAAGCTGGGTCGTATTAAATGCACGGACTCCGATGATGTACCAATTGCACGCAGAATGGCGACTGATTGGTCTGATTGTGATTGTCGCCGTCCTCTCCGGTTGCGCTACCACCGAGTCGCCCACGCCCCAGTTACCCGAGCGCGTCTATCGCATCCAACTGATGCAAACCAGCGACAAATCGACAGCCGAGTCGACGGTGAGTCGGGCGCTGAGTTGGTGGAATAAGTTGGACGCGGATGAGCGACCGGCGCCGTTACGCGAGCAGGGGTTTCGGCCGGATATCGCCTGGCAGCAGCCGTACTATCGGGTGCGCGTGGGCACGTTCGAGACGCGCGCTGCGGCCCGTGAGGTGGTGCCTGCGCTCCGCCAGCGCTTCCCCGACGCCTTCGTCGCCCCGGTGACGCGTGCCCCCGCCCGGTAGCAATTCTCATTTCCCCTCACCGTGATGACAACGTGCCGGTTCGCCCTGATTCTGCTTCTGTTCAGCGTCAGCGGAATGGCTCGCGGGCAGGGCACCGTCATGCTGGCAGGCGGCGGACGCGAGGGCGACATCGGCGACACGGCCGCGTGGTCGTATGCGCTCTACCAGTCGCTCGTCACGAACGGCGACATCGACGGCGATGGCACCGTGCGCATCGCGGTGTTGACGGACGACCTTTCGGCCGCGTCTGATCCGTCGTTCATCCCGCGCTACTTCGAGTGGATCGGGGCGACGCTCGGCACGTCTGTCGAGAGCGTTAACCTCGAAGTCGCCGACCGCGCGGAGGCCGAGGATCCGACGGTGGTCGATGCGCTGGCAATGGCCGACGCCGTGTTCATCAAAGGCGGCGATCAGGGGGCGTACTATGACGCGTGGAACGACACGCGGCTGGAGCAGCACTTGCGCGATCTCGCGGATCGGGGTGGCGCCCTTGGCGGAACGAGCGCCGGGGCCATGAGCGCGGCGGGCGTCTGCCTTTGCGGCGAACGCGACCTCATCAGCTCCGACCCGATGGCGGACGCGCACACCGAGTACCTCGACGATGCCGACACGCCCGGCACCTCCGGCCTCCATACCGGTTTTCTCTCCATCGCGCCTGGCACGCTCATCGACACGCATTTCACCGAGCGTGGACGCCTCGGCCGGCTGATCGGGGCGCTGGCGAAAGGCAACGACGACGGCGATGCGGATCTGCTGGGCATCGGCGTCGAGACGAGCACCGGACTTGTGATCCGCGACGGCGTGGTCGAGGTGCGGGGCGAAGGCGCCGTGTCGTTTCTCCGCGAAACGCCGAAAACGCAGCGGATGCGCGAGCCGGGGCAGCCGCTCGTTGCCACGCATCTGCGACTGGACCGGCTGACGGCGGGATGGCGCTTTGATCTCGCAGCACGCCGCCCGATGACGGAGACGGCCCCCTCCGGCGTAGTAGCGGTGGATCCGCCGGGCGCCGGTGCCGAAAATCAGGGCGCGCTCACCATCCGCGGGCGGCAGGCCTCCGACCGGCGCCGGTTTGCCCGCGTCGCGAGCTATCACCCCGATCCGTACCGCCTCCGCACCACGTCCGCCGACGTGTTCGTGCGCGACGCCGTCGGGTTCTCCGATGTCGACCGCACCGACGACCACCGCGGCGATCGGCAGGCGACGCTCTTTCGGGCGCTGTTCGATGCGCCGGAAAGCTCGGGTTTTCTGCTGTTCGGGCCGCGCGGCGGCATCAGCACGACGGGTACGCAACTATCGCGCACCGCGCACGCGCCGGATGAGCTGGCCGCCGAGGGCGACATGGCGGCGATCGTCGTCGACGGATCGACCGTCACGCACAAAGGGCTGGCACCTGCGCCCAATTTCTACGACCTGCGCTCGGCGGCACTCGTGAGCGCGACGGTGCACGTGCTGGCCGAGAGCGCCCGCCACAATCTCGCGTACAACTCGCGGACGCGTTCGCTCGTCTCCCATGCGCCCGCCGTTACGTTCGATTCCACCGCGGCGACCGTCACCGGTGACGCCGTGACGCTGACGTGGACCGCTCGTGCGCAGGCGGAGGGCGGCGCGTTCATTGTGCAGCAGCGCAGCGACAGTGGCGATTGGATGCGGATCGGGCGCGTGGCCGCGGATTCGCCGGCCGAGGATGCGCAGCGCTACACGTTTCGGGTTGAAAGCGGAACGGAGGGCGCCGCGTTTCGGCTGAAATATCGCGGCGCCGAGGGGCGCATCGTGTACAGCGACACGATCGAAGCGGCCGGATTGGAGGGCGCCTATTGGCTGACAGCGCCGGTGCCGAATCCGTTTCAAGGCCGGGCCGAAATGACGCTCCGCGTCGCCGAAGCGCAGCACGTTCGCGTCGACGTGTTCGATGTGCTCGGCCGCCGCGTCGCCACGTTGCACGACGGACGGCTCGACGCCGGCCGCACGCATCCGATTGAACTGCAAGCAACCAACTGGGCCAGCGGCGTGTACGTCATCCGCGTCGTGGGCCAGCATTTCACCGCCGAGCGTACCGTCGTCCGCGTTCGCTGACTTGTTTTTCCAAACCGAATCCCTAACTGCTCATGCGCATTGCTCTCGTTCAGCATCAGCCCACCGATGATTTCGATCGTTCGCTGCAGCGTGGATTGGAGGCGTTGGAGGCAGCCGCCGGCGCAGGCGCCGACCTCGTCGTCTATCCCGAACTGGCCTTCACCCCGTTCTATCCGCAGCGCCGCGCGACCGAAAATACGCTTCAGCAGGCCGAACCGATTCCGGGGCCGACGACGGAGGCGTTTCAGGCGGGGGCCGAGCGCCTCGGCGTGACGGTGGTGCTCAACCTGTTCGAGCGCAAGCCTGCTCCCGCGGATGCAGGAGGCGACCAGACGTTCGACACCTCACCCGTCATCGATGCCGATGGCACGCTGCTTGGCATCACGCGCATGATGCACATCACCGACTACGAGGGCTTTTACGAGCGGGGCTACTACGCGGCGGGCGATACGGGCGCGCCGGTGTACGACACCGCCGCCGGGCGAATTGGCGTGGCGATCTGCTACGACCGCCACTATCCGGAGTATCTGCGTGCGCTGGCGCTCGGCGGGGCCGATCTGGTTGTGGTGCCGCAGGCCGGCGCGGCGGGCGAGTGGCCCGAGGGGTTGTTCGAGGCCGAGCTGCGCGTCGGTGCGTTTCAGAATGGCTATTTTATGGCGCTTGCCAACCGCGTGGGCGAAGAGGAGAAGCTGACGTTCGACGGGGGCTCGTTCGTGGCCGATCCGTTTGGGCAGCTCGTCAACCAAGCGCCCCGTGGGGAGGAAGCCATCCTCTACGCCGACCTCGACCTCGCCCGCTGCGAGGAGGCCCCGGCGCGACGGCTCTTCCTGCGCGACCGCCGCCCCGATCAGTACGAGCAGGGCGCCGTCGCCCGCGTCCCCATCTTCCGCTCATCGGAGGATTAGCCGAGCGCGGGACCGATCCGGTTCCAGAACATCAGCACGAGCAGGATGAGCCACAGTAGGTGGCCGATGCCGGTGCCCATAGCCACGCGCTTACGAGGTCCCTCGGTTTCCCCGGCACCTTTGCTCAGCGCCTCGTGCAGGCTATTCCAGCCTGTCCGGATGACGAACAGTTGCACGGCGGTCATGATGAGGATGAGCAGCAGGCTGGTGTGATAGATGGGTCCGTAGCTGGCGAAAGCGCCGCCGAGGAGGAACGCTACGACCGAGAAGACGAGCGTGAGCACGATAAAGACGTTCATGTAGTAGACCGAGCGCCCGATGTCGTTGGCGAGCGGCATCGCCTTGGTGGACTCCAGCAGGGTCACGCTGCGGGCCTGGCCGCTCAGGCGGAGGCCCAGTCCAAACCAGGCCGCGGCGGTGATGACGTGCAGGATGACGAAGATGTTCTTGAGCAGTAGCATGAGGCGGAGTGAGTTGGGAGAGCGGTGCGGTGGAATCCGCTACAATCTCGCAGACACGCCGAATGGATGCAAGGAAAGTCGGCGTTAAAAAGAGACGAGGGCGCGGCGCCGGTTCAGAAGTTCACCCGAAGCGCCACGGAAGGCGTCCGCGGGTAGAGAGTGCGGGCCGATCGCTCCCACGTGCCGTCTTCGGTGCGGACGAGCCGCCAGTCGGCCACGTTGTCGCGGCCAGTGACGTTGCGCACATCGAGGCGCGCCTGCACCGAGGCGGGGCCGAGGGCGCGCGTGTAGGCGAGGCTCACATCGAACCGGACAAGTGGCGGAAGAACGTGATCGGCCGGACGGCTCAGGTCGATGGAGCCGGGCGTTTGCGTCGCTGGAGGGTGCCCGAAGTAGTCGTAGTAGGCCCGCCGGAAGCCCCACGGGCGGTTCCACACGCCGCGGCCGCGCAGGCTGGCGGTGAGGCGGTTGGTCGGCATCCAGTCGAAGCCGAGTTCGACGCGGTGGGGTTCGGTCCAGGGCGATGGCACGCGGCGCCCCGCGAAGAACGCATCGCGCTGCTGTGTCGCGTGACTGTAGGCGTACTGAGCGCGGGTGCGTAGCCCCGATCCGTTCCATTCCACCGATACCGATCCGCCCAGGCTGCGCCCTTGCGCCCCGACGAGAAACTGATCCTGCCGGTTCACCCGGTTGGCAAGCGGCGTCTGCGTGGCTGGGGCGTACTTCATCGCGAGGCGATGCGGGTGAAACTTGGCGTAGCCCTCTGCTTCGATGCGCCACGATGGTATGGGGCGCCAGACCATCGCGTGGGAGAGGTGGTACGTCCGCGGCGGGCGCACCGACGCGTCCAGCGGCAGCCAGATGCGCGTCGACGGCAGCAGCGCACCTGCGTTCAGCACGCTCACGTCGGTCTGATACGTGAACTGCCGGTAGAGGCCGGCGGCGGTGCGCATCGACCAGGGGCCGAGGGCGCTGTTGGACTGGTCGAACCGCAAGGCGAGGCGCGGCTCGGCGTAGACGGTGGCGCGGTCCGGCAGATACGTGAGCCGCACGCCGAGCGTCGTCTGCAGCTGATTGGTCAGCGCCCACGTGTCGCTCGCAAATCCGCTGAGGCGCCCCCGCCTCGCTTCGTGACCGACGCGCCGCGGTGGTGCAGCACCGAACGACGTGAGCGCCGACTCGAACTCGGCCTGTGCAGCGCTGTCTTTGAAGCGCACGCCGTAGAGATCGAAGGCGCTATCCGTCCAATTGATCTGGACACCCGCGCGAAGCTGATGGTCGCCGCGCGCGTGGTCGACGGTGCCTTCGAGCGCGGCGGTCTGGACGCGGTTGCCGTCTTCGAGAGAGAGCGTCGTCCGATCCATCACACGCGCGCCACCGGGCGTAGGCTCCACGATCAGGCTGTCGAGGATGTCATAGCGGTGGGCGAGGTCATACTGGCTGGCGCGCAGCTGGGCGCTGAGGAGCGTGCGATCGCCCCAGACGGCGTCGTAGCTCACCTGCCCGAGCGTGTTCGTCCACCGGTAGTCGTCCGTCGTCGTGAAGAGCGCGCGGCCGGATTCGTCGGCAGAGAGGGCGGTGCCGTCGGACAGGACGCCGCCCGTCAGCCGCCGTTGGCCCCGGTAGCCCGAGACCGTGACGGTGCGCAGCGGATTCGGGCGGAAGCGCGCTGCCGCGTGCACATCGGCGAAGTGCGCCGTCGGGTCGGTTGCGCTGGAGGGGACGAACGGGAAATCGCCGGCGAGAGAATCGGTGTAGGGGCGAAGCAGGAACGGATCGGGCGCGCTCCATGCCTCCAGCACGCCGTGCAGCCGGGGCGGCTCGTAGAGGCGCCAGAGGCCGATGCGGGCGGCGCCCATCGCGGCGATTGCCGTCGGCCCGTCCGTCGCAGGGGCCCACTGGACGCGCCCGTCGACACTCAGCGGATCGACTTGCAGATGCGCGCTGGATTCGGAGGCGAGGGCGTGCTCGGCGGCGATGACGCCGGCGCTCTGGCTGCCGTGGGCGGCGTCAAATCCGGCTTTGCGGACGGTCACGCGGTCGAGCGCAAATGCGCTGAAGGGCCCGATCAGCCCGAGGGTGGTGCGCGGCAGGTGGACGGGCACGCCATCGAGCCGCAGCTGGTGATCGCCCGGCGCGCTGCCCTGCAGGTGGACGTCGGCCGTGACGTCGTTGAGGCGCACGCCGGAGAGCGCGTTGAGGCCCCGGTACGCTGCGGGCGATCCAGCGGCGCGGCCGATAGCGCGACTGCTGGCGTCGACCCGGTTGCGCCTGGCCCATCCGGCGGTGGCGCGCGAGTGGAGGCCGTCGACCACGACGGGCGTGATGAAGATGGGCTCGGTGCGGAGCGTGGCCTGTGCGTGGGTGCGGGCGTCGGGCGTGACGCGCAGCGTGTCCGTCCACGGGCGGTAGCCGAGATGCGTGACGCGCACGGCGTAGCGGCCCGGCAGCAGCGAGGGGAAGACGAAGCGGCCGGCCCGGTTGGTCGTCGTGCCGCGATCGGCGTTGAGGAGCTGGACGTGCGCATGCGCCAGCGGCGCGCTCGTTTGCCGGTCTGTCACCGTGCCGGAGAGGTAGCCCGGCTGCGGCGCCGTTTCGGCGGGGGCGGTGAGCACGTACGTGCCGGACGAGAGGCGGATGTAGTCGAGCCCGCTGTCCTTCAGGATGCACTGGAGGATGTCCTCGGCGGGCCGGTCCTCCGCCGCGCAGTACGTCCGATGCCCCTGCACGAGCCGCGGATCGTACGCCACGGCGATGTCCGTCGCATCGACGAAGCGCTGGAGGGCGTCGTCCAGCGGGACGCCGCGCAGCGCGAGGCTGTAGCGGGGGGCCTGCGCGTGCGCCGATGGACCCAGCGCACCCGCCCCCCAGAGCAGGGCGACGAGCGCGAGAGTCACACCAAACGTCGAGCGAGTCGGAAGCACGGAAAGCGGGGCGAGAGGGAAAGTCAGCCGTTCACGCTGTAAACTCGAAGCGGCCTTAGAATGTGCCGGGAGCGGTCAGTCGTAGGCGAAGCGCTGATCGGATACGTCAATCACGACGCCTTCCTCGATCGACAGCCGCTGAAGCGGCTCCGGGTAAAAGCGCACGCCGAGGTAGAGCGGGCGGTCCAGCGTGAATGTCGCCGATGCCCGATGCGCCTCGTTGACCACCACCGTCACCCGATGCCGTCCCTGCGGCCGCTCCAGCTCGATGATTTTCGCGAGGCTCCACACGTAGTCGGTGGTCACGGCGCCGGTAAACACGGGCGCATCGTCGATCATCACGCGCACGGCGTCGCCGTCGAAGCTGTTCTGGAGGTGGGCCTCCAGCGCGTGCGAGGGGCCGCGCGGGTCCGAGGAGAGGCCGTGGCAGCCCGCCGCCACGGTAATCAGCAGGAGCGCCGCGATCAAGCGCAGGGTCGTCATCGGAGTCTTTGGGTCGGTTAGAATGTCCATTCGAGCGACATGCCGACCTTCGGCGTTTCGCCGCGCACCGGCAGAGCGGCGACGTGCGTTTTGGGAATCCACTTTTTGGCGGATTGGCTGGCGGTGCGGCGCTCGATCGGGGCCGTCAGGCTCCACGTGCTCATCAGGATCGAGGCGCCGGCCAGCACGGCATCGCCGGTGGTGTACTGGGCGCCGTCGGAGAAGCCGAGGGCGAGCCCGGTCGCGCCGAGGGCCAGTCCGGCGCCCGAGGCGACGTAGCTCCGCCGGTCCCGCGCCGACAGCACCCCGTTCAGGACGGCGGCCCCGGCGTTGAGCGCCATCACCCCGATTTCAGCGCCTCGGTGGGCCATTTCTTTTTCGTTGTCGATGCAGGCCACGCAGCCATCGTCGCCATATTGCGGCTGGATCATCGCCAGTTCGCGGCGGGTGAGGCCCGCCTGCTCGGCCCACTCATCCAGCACTGGCGCATCGATCTCCGTGATGTAGGCGTGCTTGTATTCGGCGTTGATGCGCTGCGCCACGTCCCACCCGGCCGACTCCGCGATGAGATAGCCGACGGCGCAGATCCGCCCGTTGCGGTCGATGAACGTGGGCTGGCGGCCGATCGACGGTCGGGGGTTCTGCGGGAACTGGCCGCGCGTCCAGTAGGTGCGGAGCCGGTCGAGATGGCGCGTACGGGCGGCGCGCTGGGCGGGCGTGAGATGCGGCGTCGGCCGGGCGCGGAGCAGCTGCTCGACGTAGGCGAGGTGCGTTTGGAGGCGCACCGTCTCGGAGGCATCCGGCCCGGGTCGGTGCCCGAAGCGCGCGATGTAGCTGGCGTCGTCCAGCACGGCGTTCACCGGCTGCACGGAGGGCGTCTCCGCATCAGCGAAATTCACGGCAGACGGAGGCGCCGCGGCGTCATCGGAGGTGCGATTCCAGCCGAAAACGGCGACGGCGACTCCGGTGAGCAAGACGGCGACGGTGATGAATCCAGTGCGGCGTGATAGCATGGGCAGCGGGTGTGGCTTGTCAACGAGAGCAAGTGTATGGCGGTGTCCGTTTCGGGGAGATCCTTGACATGAGCCGCAGGCAACGGCTGCACGAATCAGGTTCAGGATGACAAGGAGGAACTACGGGGCGAACCAGTTGCAGCGTCAGGGCCGGATGAAGGTGTGCGTGTAGCAATCGGCGCAGCGGTCGCGGAGGACGAGCGTATCGGGCGTGCGGCGGGCGATCGTGTGGCCGAAGGCGAGCAGCCACCACTCCGAGTCCGTCTGGTAGCGGATTCGCGCCGCATCGTCCTCCTGCACGATCGAGAAGGTGCCGCGGGCGGCGAGCGTGTCGGCGCGGTAGAAGGCGAACTGGGCGCCGGGGCCGAGGCGCAGGCGCTGCGTGTAACCCTCGGAGTCGGGCGTCAGCGTCCATCCGGCGAAGCCGCCCACCGAGCGCTGCCAGTGCCACGTGCCGCGCAGGCCATCCTCGTTCGGATCCAGGGCACAGCGGAGGGCGGTGGTGCACACCCCAGCGACGAGCCCGATTGTGAGCGCCGTGCGAATCCATTTCGGCATGGGTTGGTCGGGTTCGTGTGCAGGCAGCAGCGAATCAGAGCGACGCCACTTTGCCGATGAAGAGCAGTGTACCGGAGTGCCGCTCGCGGATGGCGAGTACGAACGGGCGGTTGACGTGCATTTCCATCAGCCCGCTGCCCACACTCGTCGCATCCATACCCACGGACGTGACCGCCGCGGCCTCGGTGCCCTCCTCGTTCACTTCCAGGAAGGTTTTGTGCTTCACCTTGCTGATGCACAGGTCTTGATTCGGATTGATGCCGTTGAAGTTGGCCTGCTGGCAGGTGAACGCGACGCCCATCCCCAGTGCGGTGAGCGCGTCATTGAGCTTCTCGTTATATTCCAGTTTGAAGCGCGGCAGCTTCAGGTCGATGCCACGCGTCTCAAAGCGGCTCGTCCAGTCGGCCCACTGCTGGGGGCCGAGGTCGGCGGCCAGTTCGTCCACGGTGTGCCCCTCGCGGGGGAGCAGGACCGTCATGCTGTAGAGGCTGTCGCCGTAGGGGATGTCCACGGCCCGGACCTGCTCGGTGTCGAAGTACGGCAGCGACACCTCCTGATGCATCATCGGCACCAGCGTGGTGGCGCCGTCGTGCTGCGTGAACGCTTCTTCCTGCGTCTTGGCCTCGTCAAATTCGTTCGTCCACGTGCCCTTGAAGTAGAGCGCGTTGATCAAGAAGATGACCTCATCCGGGCTGATAGACTGGAGGATCGTGTCGATCTTGCCGCGGGTCTGGTCGCTCACCCAGCTGTTGATGGGGTTGACCGCGTTCGGATCGTCGAAGTCGAGCGCGTTCACCTGCGCGTCGAAGTACGTTTCGTTGGTGTCGATGAAGGCGGGCTCCACGGCAAAGCGCCGGTCGTGCCAGATGGAGTTGGCGATCGACAGCGTCACCTCGGGGTCGAGCGTCGTCAGCAGGTCGATCAGGCCGCGGTACGAGGCGTTGATCTCGGCTTCGGAGAGGCCGGCGTGTTCGAGGGCCTGTTCCATGGCGGCGCGCGTTTCGCCCTCGGCGCCGTTCAGCGTCATACCCAGCGCCATTGACACGCTCAGCGGCGAAATGAAGACGTTCTCGCCCGCAGCGTCGTCGCTGATCGTGCGGAAGAGCTTCAGCCCGAACCGGTTGTCCGAATCGACGACCTGCTTTTCCGCCGCCGTGAGCGGCCGTGGCGGCTCGGCGGGCTCGGGGGCGGAGGGGCTCAGCGCGTCGCATCCGGCGAGGAAGAGAGCGAAGACGAGCGGGACGAAAAGGAGTCGGAGCGTGCGCATGGGTAGCATGGGTTGGGGGGTAATTCAATAGCAACGTTATCGGCGGACGATGAAGCCGTTGGCGGTGCGCTGATAGCGCAGGCCGAGCGTGTGGCAGATGTCGGACAGCACGGCCTCGCCGGAGGACGGGTTGGGATTGAGGTACGTGAGTGGGCGATCGGCGAGGGCCGGATCGGCCAGGGTGATGCGCAGGCCGAAGCGCCGCGCCAGCGCGTGCAGCACGGAGCCGAGGGAGCGGTTGGTGAAGGCGAGCCGCCCGGTGCGCCACGCCAGCGCCTCATCGAGCGCTACGGCAGCGGCAAGGCGCGCGGTGTCGGCACGGGTGACGGCGGTTTCGCCGGGCGCCAGCGTGACGGGATCGGCGGCGTCGAGCCGCGGCGCCACGTCGACGCGGCCGGAGGCGAGCGTAACGGCGGTTTCCTGCGCCGGGTCATCCGTCCAGCCCCGCACGTTGAAGCGCGTGCCGGTGACAGTGATGCGGGCGTTGAAGGTCTCAACGACGAACGGGCGCGCAGCCTCGGCCACGGTGAAGAAGGCCTCGCCGTCGAGCTGTACGTGCCGGATGTCGCGGCCCCAGAAGGGGCGGTACTCCAGCGTCGACCCCGCGCTCAGCTCGACCGTCGAGCCGTCCGCGAGCGCCACCACTTGCGTCTGCCCCGGCGCCACGTGCACCGCGCGCGGCCAGAGCCACCAGCCCAGCGCCACGCCTACGAGCAGGACCACCACCGCCAGCGCCGCCCCGGCCCGGCGCCACGTCATCGACACCGCCCGAGCGCCCGACTGCGACGGCGGCGCGGCAGCGGGTCGGTCGCGGCGGGGCGCGTCGGCGGGCGCCTCGGCATCGCGGAGGGCGTTCATCACGTCGTCGGCAAAGCCGGAGCCGAACGCAGCGCGCCCGTGCTCGGCGACGAGCCGGCGCACGGCGCGGTGCTCGGCGAGGGCCTGCCGCGCATCGGGCGACGCGTCCAGCAGATCGTCCAGCCGGGCGCGCTCCTCCGGCGAGAGGTCGTCGTCCAGGGACCGAATGATGAGGTCGGAGTCGTTAGAGGTCATCGCTGTCCACGTAGGGAGCCAGGAGGGCTTTCAGTTTTTTCTGGGCCCGATGCAGCCGCGACAGCACCGTGCCGACGGGTACATCGAGCACCTCGGCGGCTTCTTTCGTCGAGTAGCCGTTGATGATGCGCAGCACGACGACGCTGCGGTGCTTGGGCGAGAGTTCGTGCAGCGCGCGGTGGGTCAGTTCTTCGCGGTCGAAGGCGCGGATGTCGCGGGTGCTATCCGGGTCGGGTTCGGGCGGATGGTCCGTGTCGTCGCGGCTCGTCAGGCGCTGGTGGCGGCGTTTGCGGCGGTCGAGCGCGTTGAGCGACAGGTTCGTCGCGATGCGCGTCAGGTACGGTGCCACGCCGCCGGTGCCGCGGTACTGATCGAGCGATTCGTAAAAGCGGATGAACGTCTCTTGGCCGATGTCTTCGGCTTCGGGGCCCGGGCCGAGCATACCGGTGACGGTCGCCGCCACGAGGTCTTCGTAGCGGGCCACCAACTGGCGAAACGCATCATGATCGCCGTTGCGGGCGCGGTCGACCAGCGCCTGCTCGGCGGCCATCTCAGCCGTCTGTGCGTCGTCCACGGAAGGTTCGGGCACCCCGGTCCAGCATCTTGATTTCGTCTGCTCATTATTAAAGACAGACCATCCCCCGAGATTATTCCATCGGTCGCGAGATTATTTGGATCGGGGGATGCGCCCGTGCTGAAAACGGGTTGCCATATCCCCTTGTCATCCCGGACTTGATTACTGGCGTCAATTCGCTTCGCTCATTTCGGGATCTCTTCGAGAAAGATACTGCTACTTCCTCGGAGATCCTGAGTCGAGCTCAGGATGACAAACTCTTGCAGGTTTCGTGGGGCGTTCGTAAACCTTCCGCCCGCGCCCGCCGTACAGTCCCCCTGCATCCAACCCGATCACCAGCGCCGCCGCGAGCGTGGACACGCAAACCTTTTCGGAGCAGAAGCGCCTCGTCGAGGCCGCGATCCTGCTGTATCTGGATGAGGACGAGACCCTGATCGCCGAGGCCGCCTGTGCGATGGCGGGCATCGAGCGCGCGGTGTTCGATGCGCACTTCGACGATGCCGGCGACCTGCTGCCGGCCTTCTACGATCTCGCCATCGAACAGTACCGCGCCCTCCGCGATGCCACGACCGACTATCACCAGTTCTCGTTCGAGGAGCGGCTGGCGACGTTCTTCTACATCCTGCTCGATGCGCTCGCCGAGCAGCGCGCCTTCGTCCAGCAGACCTTCAACACGCGCATCGAGTGGCGCTCGGGCTTCCGATCCGCCGTGCAGGACGAGCTGCGAGTCATCGTGGCGCAGGACGATGTGCCGTCCTTCAACCGGCTCGTCACGGGCTCGTGGCCGGCGCAGTGGGTGCTCGCGCAGGTGACGATGTCGGTCATCAGCATCTGGATTCGCGACGACAGCCCCGACCGCGAGCAGACGACCGCGCTTGTGGACAAGCTTGTTGCATTCGTCGCCGAACTGGTCACTTTCCGCGGCGTGCAACGCGGCATCGACCTCCTCTGGTACCTCGCCCAGATCGACCCGCTCGGCCTCGGCCGCCTCCCGCTGATCGGCCGGCTGTTCGGCGGGCGGTGATCGTTGCTCTGCCTCACCGACGGCGCCCCCTCGTTATGGCTCCCTCCGAATCCTCCGATGACTCCTTTCCCGCCAGCAAGTTGGAGCGCGGAACAATCTTCGCCAAAACCGGCCTGAAGGTGGGCGCCAACTACGCGCGCTACCTGAAGGACCGCGTCACCAAGCGCAGCGACGACGGCGCCGAGCGCAAGCGCGAACTCAACAACCAGAACGCGCAGGACCTCTACAAGGAGTTTTCCAAGCTGCGCGGCACGGCGCTCAAGCTCGCCCAGTCGATGAGCATGGACACGGGCATGCTGCCCGACGAGTTCATGGACGTGATGGCGCAGGCGCAGTACCAGGTCCCACCGATGAACCGGGCGCTCGTGCGCAAGCGCATCCGCGACGCCTTCGACCGGTACCCGGAGCAGGTGTTCGACGCCTTCGAGCCGGAGGCGATGGCGGCGGCCTCCATCGGGCAGGTGCACCGAGCACGTCTCAACGACGGACGGCCTGTGGCCGTGAAGGTGCAGTACCCGAACGTGCGCGACACCATCTCATCGGATCTGACGCTGGCGCGGACGCTCTTCAAGCGCATCGTCCGCGGGCCCAACCTCGATGCCTACTTCGAGGAGGTCCGCGGCAAGCTGCTCGAAGAGACGGATTATTTGAACGAGGCGGAGAATATCGCGTTCTTTGCCGATCAGTATGAGCACGAGCAGATCGTGACGCCGGAGCCGGTGCGCGAGCACACGACGCAGACGGTGCTGACGATGACGTTCGTCGAAGGGCAGCATCTCGACGCGTTTCTGGAGGACGACCCGAGCCAGGCCGAGCGCGACCACTTCGGGCAGCTCCTGTGGGATTTTATCCACGAGCAGGTGGCCAGCAACCACCGCACGCTCCACGCCGACGCGCATCCGGGCAACTTCCTCTTCCGCGACGATGGGGCACTCGGCGTGATCGATTTCGGCTGCGTGAAGACGTTTCCGCAGGCCTTCCGCGACGACATGCTGCGACTCTTCCGCGCGCGGATGGAGCACGACGAAGCCGCCATCGAACCGCTGCTTTACGACCTCGACATCCTCCGCGAGAGCAGCCCGCCCCAGCGCCGCCAGCGGATGCGCGACTTCTTCGACCGCTTCGGGCAGCTCATCGTCCGCCCCTATCGCACCGACACGTTCGACTTTGGCGCGCCCGAATTTTACGAGGAGCTTCGCGCCTGCTTCCGGGCGGCATCCGAGCTGCGCGAGGCCTCGGGGTCGCACCACTTCATCTTCATCAACAAGGTGCTCGTGGGGCTCTTCAACCTGATGGACAAGCTCGGGCCGCGCATCGACACGACGCGCAGCCTGCGGATGCTCAACAACGCCGTCGACGAGATTGAAGCGCGGCAGGCCGCGTAATTGCGCCGACCGTACCCGATCAGCGCACTATCGTCACGCGCCAGATGGCCTGGGTGCTGGTGTCTCCGAGGTGTACGAAGTACATATTACACAAATCCCAACTAAAATCCTCACCTCGTCGGAAGGCCGAACTCCGCTGCGCTCGGGGGTGGGCTGCACGTTGAACGCGTACCGGCACAGCGACAGGCGTGAGCGCTGCGGCGCCGAGGCATCCGCTCAGGGTGCCCCCCCAGAACACGTAGCTCGGCAAACTCAGTATCAGTATCCTACCTGGATGCCTCCCACGCAAGCAGCGCTACACTCGCCAGCGGCGCCAGTAGCGTGGCCGCCAAGAGTCCGCCCGTAACCGTCACGGCGAGACCCGTCCAGAACTCGCCCTCGGTGGGGAAAACGAGCAGCGGTAGCATGGCGACGATCGTGGAGATCGTCGTCGTCCACATCGGGCGCAGCCGCTCGCGCACCGCCAGCCGGGCCAGAAGCGCAGCGGATCCATGCGGACGTTCCTGGCGGAGCTGCCGGTACCGGTCGACGAGCAGGATCGAGTCGTTCGCCGCAATACCGGTAAGCAGCACCACGCCGATGAAAGCCCCTTCGGCAAAGGCGACATCGGCCCACAAAAAGCCGAGCGCTACCCCGATGGCCGCCGTCGGCAGGCTCAAGAGCGCCACGGCCGGGAGGCGCCATGACTCGAACACAATCGCCGTGACTAAGAAGACGAGCCCGATGGTGCCGAGGAGCACCCATCCGAAAGCGCTCTGGGTCTCCTCCGTAAAGAAGCTCGCCTGTCGCCGCTCCAGCCGGTACCCCGGCGGCGTCTGGAAGGCCTCCAGCGCTTGCTCGACGTACTCATTGCCCATCCGATATGGCCCGCGATAATCGATGCGAATGTACCGCTTGTATTGCTGATTGGCGCGTTCGATGCGGCTCGGGACCTCGTCGACCGTATAGTCGGCCACGCCCTTGAGCTTGACCTGCATCGTGTCGCTGACGATGAGGGGGCGGTCGACGAGCGTGGTGATGTCGATGGCGTCGGCCCCGGCGACGACGATCCGCACGGGGAGGTGCGTCTCGCCCTCCAGGTCGGCGTAAAACGACGGGAAGCGCGTGGCGAGGACCGGACGCAATTCACTGGCGATCTGCTGCGACGAGAGCCCGGTGCGAGCGACCGCCTCACTCGTCCAGTCGACGCGCAGCACTTCACGGGACGTCTGTCGCCGGTATCGCCCAGCATTGGTGTTGACCTCGGCCACGCGCCGGCTGCCGCGCCGGAGCCGCTGGGCGAAGCGCTCCGCCAGCGCGGCGAGGTCGTCGTAGTTCGGCCCGTAGGCCTCGACGGTGAAGCCAGAAATATTTGCTCCGCTGCCGCTGTAGTAGCCCTGCGGAAGAAGCCCGCCCACGCTCACCGTGAGGCCCGCCAGGAGCACCGCCTCCTGAATGAGCCGCTCGCGCACGAGATACGGCTCGGCCGTCTGGAGGCTTGGCTCATAAAACTGCACGCGCAGGGTGGCTGAGCGCTCGCTGATGCGGGCGATCGTGCGGCGCACGGACTCCGACGCAAGCGCCACCTGCTCAAACCGCTGCAGAAGCGAGTCGGCCCGGGTAATAGGGTTGCCCGGCGGAAATCCGAGTCGCACGTACGCCTGGGGCCGGGTTTCGTAGTTCCACTGCTCGCCGAAGCTGGTCTGCTGGATGAAGGGCCGCACGACGCCGCCGAGCGCCGGATCGAGCCACTCGCGAGCGGTGCGCACCGCGTCCGATCCGAAGGCGGCATTGTAGACGCCGACCATCCGCTCGGCGGGCCTGGGCCACCCGTCGTCGGGCGGCGTGAACTCGGCGGGCAGCAGCCAGAGTGGAAGACCGAGGAGGAGGAGCAGCGCGGCTCCGGTCGACTTGGGGAAGCGCCCGGCCCACCGAAAGGGCGCCTGCACACTGGCCCGCAGCCACGAAGGCAGGCGCCGCTCCGGCTCGGGCGGCGGCAGCCAGCGGCCCAGCACGGGCACCACGACGGCCGCCGTGACGAGCGAGGCGCCCAGCGTGAGCGCCGTAAGCACGCCGAACGGCAGAAAGAGCGCACGCAACTCGCCGCTCAGGTAGACGAGCGGTACCATGACCGCCATCGTCGTGAGCGTGCCGCCGAGCAGCGGAATCCACACGGCGCGCAAGGCCGCCTGTACGGCGGCAGTCTCCAGCGACAGCCCGTTCTCCCCGCGCGTGGCGAGGCGCGCCCGCTGGAGCATGATCTGCTCGACGGTGACGACGCTATTGTCGACCAAAAGGCCGAAGACCAGCACGAGTCCGGCCAGCGTGATCAAGTTGAGCGTGAGCCCGAGCGGCCCCATCAGCGCGAGGGCCACGGCCAGCGCTACGGCCACGCTAAACAGCACGATGCCCACCGCGCGCACGCTGCGCAGCATGAAGAGCAGCACACACATGACGAGCACGAGGCCGAGCCCCCCGCGCCACGACAGGTCGCGCAGCTGCTGGCGCACGCTCTCGCTCTTGTCATCGGCGACGAGCAGGCGCGCCTCCTCTGGCAGCGCCGGGCGGAGCGTCTCGATGCGCGCCTTCACCGCCTCGGCGACCTCGAGCATGTGACTCGCCGGCGCGCGGTCGAGCGTGAGCGTCACGACGGGCTGCCCGTCAATCCGGCTGATGGAGCGGCGCGGCGCCGGACCGAGTTGCACGCGCGCAATATCCTGCAGATGAATGGCTACCCCGGTCGTCTCTGCCGCGACGGGGTTGACGACGAGTTGGCGGAGCGCATCGACCGACTGCTCGGCCGGGCTCAACAGCAGCGCGGCGTGGCCCCGGCTTCGCATTCGGCCGTAGACGGCATCGGTCGTCGCGCGGGCCAGGCGTCCGCGAATAGCGCCTGCCGACAGCCCATACTTGGCAATCTGATCCGGATCGAGCGTGACGAGCAATTCCTGTTCGGTCCCGCCTTCGACGACGACATCGGCCACGCCCGAGAGGCTGCGGAGCTTGGGCGCGAGCTGATCTTCGGCCCAGCGGCGGAGCGTGCCCGGCGGCTGCGGCCCGACGAGCTGGAGCGTCATGAACCCCTGCTCGTCACGGAGCGCCTCGGGAATGCGCTTGGTGAGCCGCGGCGTCACCCGGTCGGGCAGGTCGCGCCGGACGAGGGCGAGCTGCTCGTTGAGGCGGGCGACGTACGGGCCGAGATCCGTGCCCTCGCCGACCTGCAGCGTCACGGTGGTGCGCCCTTCCTGCGAGAGGCTTTCGACGTGCGCCGTGCCCTCGACGGCCTGCGCGGCCCGTTCGATGGGCGCGGTGACGTAGCGCTCCACCGCCCGCGGCGAGGCGCCCGGCCAGGACGCGCTCACGCGCACCTCCGGTAGTTCCACCTTGGGCACCCACTCCAGCGGCACCTGCGTGGCCATCCATGCGCCGCCAATCAGCAGCGCTACCGCCCACGCCAAAATGGCGACCGGACGGTTCAGTAAGGCAGCGGCCCAGCGATGCATGAGGGTTGGGCGAGTGGTGAATTGCGAGTGGCGAGTGGATTAGAATGTCTACTTTTCGTGGAGGTATGACGGGGGGCGGTTGCAGGTCTGAACGTCCGACGATCCAACCACTCACTTGCTCGGCCTAAAACGTATGAGCGGAAGGCGCTACTTGAGGGCAGACAACATCGGTCGCGGCGGCCAGCACGCGCTCCGCTTCCGCGTCGACCCAGGCGGCGTAGAGCCGGTCGCCGCTTCGGGCGATCCGCGGGATGCCGGTGCTCCGTCCGGACACGATGGGTTTCCTCTACTCGTTAAAGTAGAAGACCTCCCCAGCATCAATCAAAACAGGCTTTCCAGTCGTCGGCACGATGCGCGCGCCGTAGGACTTTGAGGACGCGATCTGTCCCAGGAAATGAGGTGTGCTTCGCGCGAGGTCTATGGTATAATACTGATAATCTACTGCCTCTATATATCTTGAAAATTCATTCTCCAATACGATGTCTTTATCTATTATAATTATTCCACCATATTCATAGTTATGAACCACCTCCTTTGAAGGATGAATTACGCCCTCCCCTTCGGGCTGGGCCAGAGCGGCTCCTGTAACTGTAATGCTTATCAGCAGAACAATACTTAAGACTCTCATCATTCGATGGCTCATGTTTTGAATGGGATCGTTTGTTGTTCTC
>CAYUVF010000010.1:0-88024 GCA_964448045.1 uncultured Rhodothermales bacterium | reverse complement strand
CCCGACGACGACACCGGCAAAAACTCCGTCAGCCCCTGAATCAGCCCCAAGAGGGCCGCTTCCCACCACGTCATGCGAATTGCGATTGTCGAATTGCGATTGTCGAATGTCGAATGTCGAATGTCGAATGTCCGCCCCGAAGCTACCGAATGTATCCGGCAAGCAAAACGCCGCGCTTTGAATTATGGAATAGTTCGGGGTTTCAGGTTGAGCGTTCGCTGCGGTCGGGGAGCCGGCCCTCCATTCCTTACTCGCAACTCGCCATTCGCACCTCGTCATTCCGGCAGTCCCGGCTCCACCATCACCACATCCTCGCGCTCGACGCGGACGACGCCCGGCGCGGCGCCTTTGGGACTGGTGACGTACTTGCGTTCGGTGACCATGACGGGCACGAGGTCGCTGCCGCGGACCTTGCTGTAATGGGCCGCGATGGCCGCCGCCGTGCGCAGCCGCCGTGGGCCGGGCTCGGCGTCGCGGTTGGGGCGGTGCAGCACCGTGTGCGCGCCGGGGACGCCGCGAGCGTGCATCCACAGGTCGTACTTCTGCGCGACGTGGAACGTCAGCTCGTGGTTCTGACGCGCGTTCCGCCCGACCCACACCTCGTAGCCGTTGCCGAGATCGAATCGCCGAAACGGAAACCGCTCGATGTCTTCATCGCCCTGCCCGATGAACGGCGCCAGCCGCTCCTCCTCGCGCTTGCGAAATTTCTTGAGGTCGGAGAGCGTGTCGATCGACTGCAACGCCTCCAGCAGCTCGGCAGCCTCATCGGCTTTCTCCTCCGTTTCGACGAGCCGCTGCTCGGCTTCCTCGCGGGAGCGGCGCGTGCGGCGGGCACGCTCGTAATAGTGCTGCGCGTTTTCGACGGGCGACTTCGCCGGATCGAGCGGGATCGTGACCGATTCGCCGTCTTCGAACAAATCGGGCAGGGTGACCTCGTCGGCGCCCTTCGGGATGTCGTGTTGCTGCGCCATCAGCAGGTGGCCCCAGCGCTCGTAGCGGGCGGCACGGCTTTCGTTCGACAGCTCGTCCAGCATCCGCTCGGCGCTCTGGCGGTAGTGGTCGCGCGCCTCGGTGAGGGCGTCTTCGAGCGGCTCGTACAGCCGCCGGAAGTGCTGCTGCGCGAGCGTGCGGCGGACGAACACGCTGACGCCCTCGTCCACCGTGTCGAACGTCTCCGCGGGAGCGTCGTCGCGGTGCCCCATCGGGCGCAGGGCGAACAGCTCCGGGAAGCGGCCCGACTGGTAGAGGCACGGCGCGGGGTCGTCCAGCTCTCGAATGAGCGCCTGCGCCGCCTCGAATAGCGCCTGCCGATCGGCTGCGGTGCAATCCTCCGGGGCGGCGGTGACACCAGCGCGATGGATCGTCTCGCGCGCGAGCGTCTGCCCAAATAGCGGCACGGCCGACTGGATAGCCTGCCGCGTCTTGTTGCGATTGGTGCGCCAGCGGTCCTCGAAATCGGCGAACGTGTCGGGCATCGGGGCGGGCCGGGGCGTGGGCGCCTCGGTGCCGGCGTGTTTGTCGTTGTTGCGGAAGGC
Organism: uncultured Rhodothermales bacterium; assembly: GCA_964448045.1. Classification (GTDB taxonomy): domain Bacteria; phylum Bacteroidota; class Rhodothermia; order Rhodothermales; family Salinibacteraceae; genus CAYUVF01. The sequence continues at coordinate 86,489 of CAYUVF010000010.1, read as the reverse complement.
CTCGACGATCTGCCCCTCGCCATCGACCAGATACGCATTCGCCCGCGAGCCAAACAGGACGAGTTGCAGCCGGAGGTCGCCCTCCAGCTCCCAGAAGATCATCCGGTCGCGCTCGGCGATGCGCACGTCGAGCACTTCGCGGTCGAAGGCCGGGCGGAAGAGCGTCGCCACGTTGCGGCGGGCCTTGCTGTAGCCTGCTGTCCGAAACATGAACAGCAGCGGCCGCTGGACGGAGGCGCGCACCATCCACGCCTGCTCCGGATGCGCGAAGGCGATCGTCAGTTCGTCGCGAACCTGTGAGAAGACGTCGCCCACGGTGCAGCCCCGCAGATCGGGGGCCCACTCGCGGACGAGGGCGCGTAACGTGAAGTAGCTGTTGACCACGGCAGTCGGGGGCTGGTGCGGGCGCAGCCGAGACAAACCTGCACTGCTGCGCCGCGTTCCGCCGCCGCGCCGGAGCCGATCAGTTGCGGGCCACGGCGGCGCGTTCGCGCTGGCGCCGCTCGTACACGGCCGAGAGCGCCCAGATGGCGCCCCACAATCCGGCCAGTACCCACCACTGCCCCCACGCGAGCGCCGTGACGTTGATGCCGTAGAGCCCGTGGATCCAGAAAGCCGGCGTGTCGCTGGGCTTTACCTGCCCGGTGAGCCGCTTGCCCACCGTCAGCGCCCCAATTTTCAGGAGCAGCATCAGCGGCGTGTACACCCAGATCGCCACGCGGCCCCACGCCGTCTCCTGCGCGACGGTGTAGATGATCAGCCCCGTGACGAGCAGATCGACGATGATATTTTTGAGATGCGTCATGGCGGATTCGGCCCACTTCGGATGATCGGATCGTGATCTTCTAAAGCAGCAAGCATCGCGCCACACCAACCGATGGCTGTCTTTCTTTTCTACATCGCCGTGCTGATCGGCCCCCACTGCCCGACAGCATCCGCTCGGTCGTCGTGCCGCCGGTCGATGGGCTCGCGGCCACGGCATTCTCCGACTTCACGCCCCGATCGGCTCCTCGGCGGCATCGAAACGGATGAACGCCGCACCCGACGGGTTTGCAGGCGACGTCTCCGGCGATCTGTTCCTCAGCCTTCGTCCCAATCTGTCACTCGAATGACTTCGGCGGTGAGACGCAGCGATCCCACAAAAAACGAGGGCCAACTATCTTCATCATTTCTGCACGGGTTATTTTGCATCCGATGCAACCGTTTCGAAAAAGGCCCTGTCTTGTGTGGGTGAGTTGAGGGCAGAGATGCCCCCCGATGACACGCACACAAAAGATCGGCCCAACCCATGAAACAGTTCATCCACATCCCGACGCATCTGAAAAACAATCGCATTCTCCCCGGCCACGGCCTCACGGCCCGCTCGGCCGAGGCGTCGATTCCCGGCGTCGACCGGAATGACCATGCTTCGCGCCGCACCGGCTGGACCGAGACACAGGCCGACCGCCGGCGCGTGTACGGTCTGGGCGGTAGCATCGGCCTGATCGGCGCCCTGCTGGCACTCGTGATGACTGTCTTCGCCGCCATGGGCCCGAGCCCGAACGTACTGGACCGCCCTGCCGAGACGCCAACCGTGCAGGTCGTAGACGCGACTCCGGCGACCTCGCCCCCTTCCGCCCCGGCGCTGATAGAAGGATAGCGGGATGCTCTGTGCCGATTGTCGATGAGGGCGTGGCGATGCCGCCCGCCGGTGCCGCCGCACCCTCAGTCGATCCGGTGCAGAATCCGGGCGAAGACCTCATCAGCCAATCCGGCCGCGAGTACATCGATCAGCTCCTCTTCCAGGGCCCGTTCGCGCTCGCGCACTTTGTCCGGATTGAAGAGGCTCAGCTCCTGACCGGATAGATCGAGCTGCCGGTAATCCCCCGAAAAGACACCGCGTTGCACCTCCGTACGCGCCTGCTCGCGCTCCGTACCGCGGTCGACCGTACGTCCCGATGAGGCGTCGATGAGCCGCCACTCTACCACCGCTTCCAGCTCCAACCGGACGCTCTGCTCCACGTACGTTGTGTCGCGCCAGACCATGCCCTGCCCGGTCGCACCTCGCACCCGCATCCGCGCTTCGCGCGCCCGCTCGCGGACCGGCGTCGCAACCCGCTCGAAGCGGATGACATCGCTGGCCAGCACCAGATCGGCCCCGAGCTCTTGCCCCACCTTCGCCGCCACCATCCGCGGCAGAATGGCCCGGTACGCGTCGATCTCGCGCAGCATCCGCCGCGTGGCAATCGGATCGACGGTGGCGATGAATTCGGGCGCCCGCGTCCAGTGATCGAGCTGCAGGACGTCGTTCAGATCGCGCATGAAGAAGTTCGGCATCGCGGATCCCGCCTCGCCGGTACGCCAGAGCGGCAAAAACGCCACGACGCGCGAGCCCTCTTCGATCGCCGCCGCCTGCAACGCAGCGGCTTCCTGCCGGATCGGATGCTCGGATGGTAGCAGATCGGCGATGTTCGCGGCGCGTTCATAGGCCGCCCGGTAGCGATTCTTCGCCAGTTCCTCCTCGCTCCAGCGCATCCACACGCGCGCCTCGGCCTCCTCCAATCGGGCCACTCGCTCTGCATCCATCACGTAGTCGCGGGCCCGGGCGTAGGCCTCCGCCGCATCGGCCCAGTCCCCGGCGTCTTCGGCAGCGCTGCCTTCCTCGACCAGCGTATCGGCCGCGGTGCGGATAAGCTCGGCGCGGTAGCTGGCATAATCGTCGGGCACGTCCAGCGTTACGCCCACAGCGTCGGTGCCGGCGCGGAGATCGTCGAGCGTGCGGAGCGTGGCCACGGCGTCTTCGTAGCGCCCGTCGGCGGCCTGCGCCTCGGCCTCGTCCAGCAAATCCTCTACGGCCCGCGGCCCGACGGCCTTCAGTTCCTCACGCGCTTCCGTCCAGTCGGCATCGGCTTCAAGCACGCGGACGTACGCGCGGGCAGCCTCGACGTGGCGCCCCTCCGCCGCCAGATCCTGCGCCCTCTCGTAGCGGTCTTTCGTGGTGACGCAACCGGCAATCAGCCCGCCGATCAGAAGGATGACCCCAGCTGCGCGCCACCGTGCACCGAAGCGGTCAATCATGGGCAGTTTCGGGCGGATGAGAAACGGATTGGTGAACGGTGTCCAACGCGTCGAGCAGGATGCCCAGCGCGTCGTCGAGCACGTCGAAGGGGATGTTGAGCGGCGGCGCGATGCGGACCAGCGTGTTGGAGTGGAGCGTCCAGCCGAGCAGCACGCCCGCGTCCATGCAGCGCTCCACGACGGTGTGGGTCACATCGCGATCGACCAGCTCCATCCCCAGCATGGCCCCACGCCCGCGCACCTCACGGATGAGCGGATGATCGAGCCGCTCGCGGATGTGCTGGCCGATGGCTTCAGCGCGAGCAGGCAGGTTCTCCTCCAGCAGCACCTGCAACGCCGCAAACGCCGCCGCGCACGACACCGGATGCCCGCCAAAGGTGGTGACGTGGCTGAGCGGCGGATCGCGGCGGAGTACGTCCATGATCTCCGGACTGCTGATGAAGGCGCCGAGCGGCATGCCCCCGCCCATCGCCTTGGCCACGCTCATGATGTCCGGCACCACGCCGAAGCCTTCGAAGGCGAACAGGTCGCCCGTCCGCCCGAAGCCGGTCTGGATCTCGTCGAAGATGAGCAGCGCGCCGGTGTCCGTGCAACGCTGGCGGAGCGCCTGCATCCAGTCGTCCGACGGCACGTGGATGCCGCCCTCGCCCTGAATGGGCTCGGTGATGACGGCGGCGGTGTTGTCGTCGATGGCGCCGAGCGCGTCGGTGTCGTTGAACGGCAGAAACTCCACGTTCGGCAGAAGCGGGCGAAACGGGTCCTGATAGACGCTCCGGCCGGTGACGGAGAGCGAACCGTGCGTGTCGCCATGATACGAGTGCTCGAAGGCGACGAGCTTGGAGCGGCCTGTGTACTTTTTCGCCAGCTTGAGCGCGCCTTCGTTGGCCTCGGTGCCGCTCATCGTGAAGTAGGCCACCTGCAATTCGGGCGGGAGCTGCTCGGCCAAGAGCGATGCGAAGGCGACTTGCGGCCGCTGGATCATCTCGCCGTAGACCATCACGTGCAGATGCCGGTCCACTTGCTGCTTGATGGCCTCGACGACGCGCGGGTGCCGGTGCCCCAGCGACGACACGGCGATCCCGCTGATGAGGTCGATCACGCGCCGCCCGTCGTCCAGGTGCAGGAACGGCCCTTCGGCGCGCTCAACGGTGAGGCCGAGCGGGGCGTCGCTCGTCCAGGCGACGTGCTCGGCAAATTGTTGGTGGAGGGTGGACATGTTTTCGGGAATCGTAAAGCGTAAAACGTGATGCTGTTGAGCTTCTACTTACTGCACGACCCACGTCCAAAGCTCAGCCATCTCAGCGGGCAGCGTGGCACACGTGATGCCCAGCAGGAGCCAGGCCAGTCCCATGCTCTCTAAATGCAATCCGCCGACGGAGAACGATTCCAGTTGCGCTCGGATCTCTGTATCGGCTTGGCTTCGTGCGCGGCGTTCCTGCTTCACGGCTTTGTCAAGTCGCTGTGCCTCGGATTTAATTTCATTCCGCGCATCGATCAACTGCTGGCTGAGGTGCTTATATTTTTCTTCCAGCACGTCGAGGCGTTCTTCAATGGAAGCGTCAGGGACAGGTCCCACGATGCCATAACCTTTTACTGAAGCAGTGCCCGCTCCGGAAAGAGATGCTGTACCTGTGATTGTTTGTCTACGAGCAAAAACTGTCGGGAATCGTTTCACCCATTCAACGAACTGCTCCTTAACGCTCGGCACGTCAAAAATATCGCGCGTCTTTTTAAGGCCAACGGCAACGGTAGAGATGCCCAGTATTTGCAACGCCCAGCCTGCCACCCTGAACTGGTCAGAAAGTTCAAACCCGGAAGGCCCAAGCACCTTCGCTCCCCACCCGATTCCAAAAGCCCCTGCCCAACCAAACAGGGTAATCCAGAGCGATTTTCCGTCGGTCAGCCATCGTCCCAGCTTCTTCAGTCGAAAGCCGATTTGATGCTCTCGGAACCAGCCACCCGCCGAGGATTGCGCTTCGCTCCATCCCCGGCTACTCGGTTCGGCACGCCGTTCGGCGTTCGCTACGTACCCCGGACAGTTGAGTCCCGCAGGGACGGCGCAATCAGGTAGCCGATGGTGGAGCAGAGCGCAACCGTCGGCGGTCCTCATTCACCCGGCAATCGCTCATACGCAGCCCACAGGCGCCCGGCACGATGGTGTTCTTTTTGGTAGGTTACGTACGCAAGAATGCGCGAGAGGTCGAGCGGGTTCAGCGTAAAAGCGGCGTACCCACGCTGCCACTGAAACGATGGATCGACCGCGCGGCGCACAGCGCGCGAACTGCCCGCTTTCACGGCTCGAACGAAGTCGGACAGCGCATTTGAGGGATGAAGAGCGGCTATCATGTGTACGTGATCGGCTATACCTCCGATCTGGAGCAGGTGTCCACTCCCGTCCTGCGCCTTCTGCTGCAGCGCCGGATAGAGGAGCGACTCCACCTCAGGGGTGATGACGGGGGCGCGGTGCTTGGTCGCAGTGATGATGTGATAGCGCAGGCGGGTGTAAGACATGTTCATTCTCCGCCGAGGATTGCGCTTCGCTCCATCCCCAGGGGCCGAGCGAAGCGAGGTCATGCCTGTGGTGCTACTCGTTTCATCACGCCTTTTGGCGTTTATTGCGGGTCCTGAGCAACTGAATTCCCCAGGGACGGCGAAATCAGATAGCCGATGATGGAGCAGAGCGCACCCGTCGGCGACGGCCAATCACGCCTCCTCATCCGAGTGCGGGGCCCCGTCGCCGGAGGCCGGAGCCGTGCCGGTCGCTTCGATCTTGAACTCATCGAGCGCCAGCCCGTCGATGACGGCGTCGAACCGCGTGAGGTCGGCCGGCAGGAGCACCTTGTTCTCCTTCTTGCCGAGGCGGGCAATGGTGCCGAGGTACTGCTCGGCGAGGCGCAGCTTCACGGCCTCCTCGCCGCCGGGGCTCGACACGGCACGGGCGACCTGCTCGATGGCCTCGGCCGTGGCGTTGGCGATGGCCTCAATCTCTTGCGCGCGGCCCTCCGCCTCGTTGATGCGCTTCTGCATCTCGCCTTCCGATTGGTTGATGAGCTCCTGCTTCTGGCCTTCCGAATCGTTGATCGTCGACCGCTCCTGGCCCTCCGAGCGGGCCACCACGGCACGGCGCTCGCGCTCAGCGGTCATCTGCCGCTCCATGGCCTGCTGCACGGTGCGCGGCACGTCGATATTCTTGATCTCGTAGCGATGCACCTTCATCCCCCACGGCTGTTCCACCTCGTTGAGCACATCAACCACCTTCTTGCTGATGACGGCTCGCTCCTGAAAGGTCGTGTCCAGCTCCATCCGCCCGATCACCGAGCGCGTGGTCGTCTGCGCCAGCTGGATGGACGCGCGGCGGTAGTCCGTCACGCCGTAGCTCGCGTTCACCGGATCGGTCACGCTCAGGTAGATGACGCCATCGACACGGACGCGCACGTTGTCCTCCGTGAAGCAGTCCTGCGGCTCGACGGTGATGGCCTGCTCGCGGAGGTCTTGCGTGTACTTCACCCGGTCGATGAACGGGACGAGCGCGTGAAAGCCCGCCTCCAGCGTCTTGTGGTAGTTGCCGAGCCGCTCGACGACGTAGGCGCTCTGCTGCGGCACGATGCGGATCGACCGCAGGAACTGGTATAGCACGTACACCGCGACGAGCGCGAGCACGCCCTGGCTGATGAGGTTGATGAAATCCATCGATTGGGGTTCCATAGGATGTGAGAGGAAAAGGTTGGGGAGAAAAAGTCATGTGCGCCGTGCGGCGCGTCAGGTAGCCCGCGGTCAGGTGTGCGCTGTTGCAAATGTCATTCGTTCGCTCACGCTCACATCACGGCTTGAAGGATCGGCTCTCACTCCCATCTGACCACGAATGACCCTCCCTGACCAGACATGACAGCGAGCACAGCGAGCCCCCTGACGAATTAAATATCACGTTTTGCTGTTGAATCCGCCGCTCACCTCGGCAGCGCCTTCAAAGAATGTTTTCAGGTTCGCAGCTTCGACGGGGAGCACGGAGACGTTCGCGCCGTCGATGACGGTGCCCAACTCGTCGATGAACTGCTCGGTGAGGCGCATCTTGACGGCCAGCGAGCCGCCCGGCTTGGCAATGGCCCGTGCCACGCGCTCGATGCCGTTGGCCGTGGCCGTGGCGATCAGCTCCATCTCCTTGGCCTGCCCCTCCGCCTCGTTGATGCGCTTCTCGCGCTCGCCCTCGGACAGCAAGATGGCGCCCTGCCGCTCGCCCTCCGAGACGTTGATGCGCGCATCGCGCTCGCCGCTCGACTCCACAATCTCGGCCCGCTTCTCGCGCTCGGCCTCCATCTGCTTCTCCATCGTCAGCACGATGTCCTGCGACGGCTGGATGTCCTTGATCTCGTAGCGCATCACCTTGATGCCCCACGGGTTGGACGCCTTGTCGAGTTCGCGCACGATGGCTTCGTTCATCGCATCGCGCTCGCTGAACGTGTCATCCAGCGTAATCTTACCGACCTCGCTGCGCATCGTCGTCTGCGCCAAGTTGATCGACGCCATCGCATAGTCGTTGATGCCGTAGCTCGCCTTGTAGGCGTCCATCACCTTCAGGTAGACGAGGCCGTCGACGTCCACCTCGATGTTGTCCTTCGTGATGCACTTCTGGTGCGGCACGTCGATCACTTGCTCGCGCATCTCCTGGCGGTAGGCCACCCGGTCGATGAACGGCACGACGAAGTGGAAGCCCGGTGTGAGCGTCGCGTGGTACTTGCCGAGGCGTTCGAGAATAACTTCTTCGCGCATCTCCACGATGATGAACGTGTTGTAGACGACGAAGATGATGAGGAGCAGAAATACAAGAAAAACGGTCCACATGGCGGATACGGGGGTCGATCAGAGAGAGGCGGACGGAACAGGGTGTTAGCGCTGGGAACGGCGAGCCGATGGATCGTAGCCGAGGCCACCGTCGCGGTCGGAGTCGACATCGGAGGAATCGAGATCGGAGGCGTCGTGCGCGTCGTCGAAGTCGTCTTCAAGTTCGGCGTAATTGGCGGGCTCGACGATCCACGTCAGGTTTTCGCGGTAGAGGAGCTTGGCCGTGGCCCCCTTCGGCAGGCGGCCTTCGGTCGTGCGCGCATCCCACTCGGCCCCGCGGAAGCGAATCCGGCCCGGCGACGTTTCGCCGAGGGCCTCGATGACGGTTACGGTCTGCCCCATTGCCTCGGCGTCTTCGTTGGTCATCTTCAGCGAGGTGTCGCCGCCAAAGTAGCGCATGGCGAGAGGCCGCAGCACGATGGTCAATCCCGTCGACAGAAAGACCCACGTGAGCATGGCCGTGAGCGGGTCGATGAGCAGGCCCATCGCGCGGAGCGCCGCGATGACGAGACCGCCCGCGCCGAGGAAAAACGCAACGCCCCCCGGCAGCACGGTTTCGAGGATCATGAGCAGCAATCCGCCCACGAAAAATATCCACGTAATTAGCTCGGGGTCGAGAGTCATGCCGGTACGTCGTCATAGAAAACGGCCGCGGGAGGGAATGCAGGGTATCGTCAACGCAACACTTGCCGCTTAGCTCCCCAAAATAAAGCACTCCCTCCGGAACTGTATGTAGAAAACACGCGTCGCACTATCAACTATTCAGATCGTATCTTCCCTCGCTCATCCATTATTGATCCATGAATCGCGCTTTCCTGCTGTTTCTCCTGATCGCACTCATCACGGCCGGATGCGATAGTGCCGATCCGGCCACGGAGCCGCCCGAGCCGTCGTTCGAGGCCACGCTCAGCGCGCCGATCGGCGCCACCCTGCGCGGGCCGGCCGTGGTGGGCAATGCGGATTTCTCGACGCAGAACTTCTTCGTCTGGCCCCTGCCCAACTCCGATCAGTCGATCACCTCCATCCAGCTGATCGACGACGCCGGCGCGGGCAACACGGCCGACTTCATCTCGCTGACGCGCCTCGGCGCCGACCGCCCCGAACCCGATACCTACTCGGCCGGGTCCTTCCTCGCGTGCGTCCAGCCGGGCGTCTTCACCTGCTTCGGCACCGCGCCGCTCGACGATCTCTTCCTTACCGAATATATGCGCGCCTCGGGCGATACGCTGACGATCTACCCGATCCAGTCGGGCACGGTGTCGATCGACGAGTCCAGCGATGAGGTCATCCGCGGAACGTTTGAACTGTCCACGCGCCTGGCGATGCGCCTCGGCGCGGTTGCCGATACGTCGGTGATGTGGGGCGACGACCCGTGGCGCGCCTTCCCGATGCTCGATACGCTGGCGACCCCGCTCACCATCGACGGGCAGTTTACCGCCACCCGCGGCGAGCTTACAAATCCACTGCCGGCGAACTTCTGAGCCTGATCTCTTACGCGGCCGAGGGCGCCTCGGCACGCATCGACAGCGTCGCATCGGCGAGCGACTGGAGGACGTCTTTCCGATGGGAGGCAACCACCGCGCAGCCGCCGCGCGCCCGGAAGTCGCGCAGGAGCCCCAGCGTTGCCTCGGTGCTGGCCGTATCGAGGCTGCGGAAGGGCTCGTCCATCAGCACGATGGACGGGTAGGCCACGAAGGCGGCAGCGACCTGCACCTTTTTCGCCATGCCGCTGGAGTAGGTGCCGATCAGCTTCTCGCGCCGTTCGTCGAGCCCCAGCGCATCGAGCAGGGCCCCGATGCGCTCGGCTGCGTCGGCGTCCACACCCTCCCGCTCGCGGGCGATCCACGTCAGCAACTCGACGCCGGTGAGATGCTCGGGCAGCGCTGCCTCGGCATGGACGAGGCCGACGCGCTTCAGGTACCGGTACGGATGCGCGTGAATATCGAGGGCGCCGTACTGCACCTGCCCCGCCGACGGGTACGCCACAACCGAGAGCAGCCGCAGCAGCGTCGTCTTCCCCGAGCCGTTGGGCCCCTGCAAAACAGTCACCGTACCCGGCTCGAACGTGTAGCTCAGGTCGCGAAGGACCGGGGCCTCCTGGCCGTACTGCTTGGTGACGGAGTCGAGAACGAGCGCCTCGGGCATGGAGTCACGGGGGAAAGAAGGGAAAGGTAGATGAGTGAACGTGAGTACTTCTCAGGTGTAGCGGCGGCGCGCAGCGGCCTCGGTCGCCATCGTGGTGAGCCCCGCGGCAATGGCGGCAGCAGCCAGGTCGAGTCCCGTCCAGAACATCACGTCGGCGCCCCCGAAGCTGCGATCGAACAGGGCGAGGAGCGACAGGCTCAGTATCAATGGGGCCGTCCACCGTAGATTGACGAACAGGCGCGTCATTCCCCAGTCGACCACCGACTGCATCGTGAGCTGGAAGGCGGGCGGCGCGGCGCGGTCGCGGGTAAGGAGGACACAGGCGCTGTTCTGGGCGAGGACGAACAGCAGCAGGTAGCCCTCGATGAGCGGCCCGGCCATCCCTCGGGCGGCGAGCACCCACAGCAGCACGTGGCCGAGCAGTACAAACCGCCCGAGCGGCAGCATCCGATCGAGCTGGCGCAGGCTCGCCCACGTTGCCGGGCGCCAGCGCGCCGGAACCCAGTAGAGCGCTGCCATGGTGACGGGCTCGCGGGCCGCTGCCTGCTCAGTACTCCCGCCCAGCAGCTCGTTGTACGCGGCGTTGGTGCTGTAATAGGGCCGGTCGTATCCCCGCTGCGCGCGCCACAGTTGAAAGCCCACCACGCCCACGAGGAGCCCTCCGGGCACCAGCGCCGCCCCCACACAGCCGGCCTGCCGGAGCGCGGCGGCGATAAGGAGGGCTGCAAGCCCCACAAGCATGATGCGCGCCGTCGTGAACATCGTGGGAACGAGGCCCGGCGGAACGGCAAACGCAGCCCCCTGCTCTTCGCGCATGGCGTGGTACCACTGCCCCGCGTGGCCCTCGTGCCAGGCCTGCAACCGCGGACCCACCGTCATGTACCGCAGCAGACTGTAGCCACCCACCCCCACGATGGTGAGCACATTCTGCGCTCCCATCGCACTTTTGGCCGCAAGGGCCTGTCCCCATGCCCCCGGTGCATAGAACGCCAGCACCACAGCAGGCATTCCAAACACAGCGACCCACCGGCCCCAGCGCCCGGCCTGATCCCGGAGCAGCGCCCCAGGCGAACGGTTCAGCAACTGGTTGAGCGGCAGGCGATCATCCGGGAGCAGCACATGCGGCAGCATCGTCGCGAAGGCGCCGGTGCTGATCAGGCTCCACGAGCGGAGCAGCCCGGCCCGCAGCGACAACTCGGCGCCGAGGACGAGGCGCCCGGCGGCAACGGCGAGCACCATCAGCAACAGCCCAAAGCCTACGGCGCGAGGCCACTGCATGGCGGAGCGGGCAGACATGATGATTGGCGGGCAGAGCGGTGAACGGGACGCCTCATCCAAAGCCCAAGCCCAGACCGCTTGTTCCCGGAACTCCCGCGCGCACCGGCGCTACACCGTGGACGTCGCACAAAACGAACGCGCGCGCTACCCGTACAGACTCTCCGGATCGCATCCGATCCCGCGGGCGCTTTCTGCACATCCGGCTATCTATTACGCTTATGGCTCGTTCGATCGTCAACGAACTGTTCGACCGCCTGATCGAGGCGTTCCCGGCCGACCGGCCCTACGGTCCCGATGACTTCGCGGCCGATCCGATGCCGCCGCCCGTGGCGCACTTCCTGAAGCATCTGCTGGAGCATCAGACCGCCCAGGCCATGCCCCGGCTGCAGCCGGGGCGCCCGGCATGGATCGACACGGACCACCCCGACGTCCGCGAGGCGCGCACCGCATACCGATCCGCTCTTCAGCGGCACGCCCACTTTCCGCAAGACGAGTGGAGAGCGGCCCTGCGCCGAGCCCTCCAGCGCGTCACGGCCTACCTGATCCACCCGACGCAAACGCTCACCCACTTCGTCTTCGGCCATCAGGACGAGGCGCTCCCGCGCGCCACGCTCCGTGAGCGCGTCCGCTTTTTCAGCGCGTACTCCTATCTGCACGAGGCGATCGACCGGTACCTGAAGAAGCAGGCCGGATCGGAGGTCGACCGCGAGCGCTTCGAGGCGTTCCTTCAGCAGGTCGACGCCGAGATGACAGCCGACTACAGTGCCGACCAGTGGCTGAGCCTGCTGCAACCGCTGTTTCACCTCGTGCGCGTGGCGACGCCCGATGAAGAGGTGCCCACCCCGTTCCTGCACACCTTCTTCGAGGAGAAGCAGGCGACGACCATCGCCCGGCGCCTCCAGCGCGCCAGCGTGCAGAGCGGCACCACGACGCTGAGCCCCGACGACCTCCGGGCGCTCATCGCGAGCGACGCCCCACCCGTCGCCCCGTCGAGCCCCCCTCCGGCCGAGGCGGAGACGACCTCCGAGGCGCCCTCGCCCGAGCCCTCCGCGGACGACGATCCGGCTCCCGTGCCCGAGCCGCCCCCCACCTCCGACGCCAACCAGCCAACGCCGCTCTGGAAGCAGTTTCGCCAGGGCAGCGCGCCCACGACGGCGGCCGCGGCAACTCCCTCGTCGCCGGAGCCCGACCCTACGGAGGCGCCTTCGGATGAGGAGCAGCCGCTCTGGCGCAAATTTCGCCCCGACACTCCCAGCGGCGACAACGCTCCCGCCGAGCTAACCGCCCTCGAACATGACGTGCTGGGACCGCGCGGATCGAGCAACCGCGACCTGTTCATCCGCAAGCTCTTCGACGGAGACCGCGACGGATACGTCGACACGCTCAAGCGCCTCCGCGAAGCCCCCAGCTGGAGCCGGGCCTCGCAGATCATCGCGCAAGACATCTTCCGGGCCCATCAGGTCAACATTTACAGCGATCCGGCAGTCACATTCACAAATGCCGTTGAAGAACGCTTCCGGGATCACTAACGGGTTGGGTTGAAACCGGGCCGGTCGTTATGTTAGCTGCGGATCTGCCTCTCACCTACCTCCACGTCCAACCACAGGCTCCCATGAGTGACCGCACCGATCTGTTTGCCGAACTGGAACGCCGCCGCCAGGCCATGCGCAAAGGCGGAGGCGAGGCGCGCATCGAACGCCAGCACGAAAAGGACAAGCTCACCGCCCGCGAACGGCTCGAGATTCTGCTCGATGATGACTCGTTCGAGGAGCTGGGAACCTTCGTCCGCCATCAGGAAACCGACTTCGGGCTCGATGAAAACCGCCCGTACGGCGACGGCGTCGTCACCGGCTACGGGCGGATCAACGGCACGCTCGTCTACGTCTTCAGTCAAGACTTCACCGTCTTCGGCGGATCGCTGGGCCGTGCCCACGCCGATAAGATCGTGAACGTGATGGAGAAGGCGATGCAGAACGGCGTCCCCCTCATCGGGCTGAACGACTCGGGCGGCGCGCGCATCCAGGAGGGCGTGATGTCGCTCGGCGGATACGCCGACATCTTCGACCTCAACGTGAAAGCCTCGGGGGTCATTCCGCAGATCTCTGCCGTCATGGGCCCCTGCGCGGGCGGGGCCGTCTACAGCCCTGCCATGACCGATTTCACGTTCATGGTCGAGGGCTCCAGCTTCATGTTCGTCACCGGGCCGCACGTCGTCAAAACGGTGACGCAGGAGGACGTGACAAGCGAAGAGCTGGGCGGCGCCAAGACGCACGCCTCCAAGAGCGGCGTCTCGCACCTGACCTGCTCGAACGACGTGGACTGCCTGCTGCGCATCCGCGAGCTGATGGGCTATCTGCCGCAAAACTGCGAGGAGCAGCCGCCCCGCGCCGCCGATAACCGCACGAGCTCGTACGACCCCGAGGAGCTGAACGCGCTCGTCCCCAACGAGCCGAACAAGCCGTACGACATGCGCGAGGTGATTCGCCGCATCTCGGACGACGGCGACTTCTTCGAGATCCACGGCGACTACGCCCAGAACCTGATCGTCGGCTTCACACGGCTCGACGGCCACCCCATCGGCGTCGTCGCCAATCAGCCGGCGGTGCTCGCGGGCGTGCTCGACATCGACGCCTCGCTCAAAGGCGCGCGGTTCGTGCGTTTCTGCGACGCCTTTAACATCCCGCTGCTCGTCTTCGAAGACGTCCCCGGCTTCCTCCCCGGCACCGATCAGGAGTGGAACGGCATCATCAAGCACGGCGCCAAGCTGCTCTACGCCCTCTGCGAAGCCACCGTGCCCAAGTGCACCGTCATCACGCGGAAGGCCTACGGCGGCGCCTACGACGTAATGAACTCGAAGCACATCGGCGGCGACCTCAACTTCGCCTGGCCCACCGCCGAGATCGCCGTGATGGGCCCGCAGGGCGCCGTCGAAATCATCTACCGCCGCGAGATCGCCTCGGCCGACGACCCCGAGGCCAAGAAGGACGCCTTCATCGAGCAGTACCGCGACACCTTCGCCAACCCGTACGTCGCGGCCGAGCACGGCTACATCGACGATGTCATCAAGCCCAGCGAAACGCGCGAGCGCCTCATCCGCGGCTACGAGATGCTCCGCAACAAGGTCGTCAACAACCCGCCGAAGAAGCACGGCAACATCCCGCTGTAACGGTCGGGACAGCCGGCGACGGTCGTTGCATCACGCTCATCCGGCCAGCTTGAGCGCCGTGTGCAGCAGCACGTTCGCCCCCGCCTCGACGTCCTCGGGGCGGGTATATTCGTTGGGATTGTGGCTGATGCCGCCGACGCTCGGCACGAAAATCATCGCCGAGGGGACGATCGCGGCCATCTGCTGGGCGTCGTGGCCCGCACCGCTGACCATCCGCTGCTGGGAATAATCGAACGCCGCCGCGGCCTGCGCGATGGCGTCGACCACGTCCGCGTCGAACCGCACCGGGTCGATCCACGAAAGCTGCTCGTGCTCCAACTCGACGGATTCGGCCGCAGCGGCCTCGCGGGCGAAGTCCAGCAGCTGCTCACGAGCGGATCGGAGGCGGCTGGCATCCGGATTGCGGAGGTCGATGCGCAGCGTGGCGCGGTCCGGAATCACGTTCGTGAAGCCCGGCTCCACCGCCACCTGGCCGACGGTCGCTCGCTGCCGCTCGATCGTCTGGCCCAGCTCGCGGACGTGCTGCGCAATCCGCGCGGCGACGTAGCCCGCATCGCGGCGGCGGTCCATTGGCGTGACGCCGGCGTGGTTGCTCTCGCCGTGCAGGGTCAGCTTGTGCCAGTTGATTCCCTGCACCGACTCCACAACGCCGATGGGCGTGCCCTCTGCTTCGAGGATCGGCCCCTGCTCGATGTGCAGCTCCACGAACGCGCGGATCGGCTGGCGGCTGAGGTCGTCCGATCCGGCCATCCCGGTGCGCTCCAGTTCGTCGCCGAGCCGGACGCCGTCGATGCCATCGTTGTGGAGCGCCTCATCCCGGGAGAGGAGCCCAGCGACGTACGAGCTGCCCATCATGCCGGGGGTGAAGCGATTGCCCTCTTCGTTGACGAATGAGACGACGCCCACCGGCCGCCGGGTCGTGATACCGGCGTCGTCGAGCGTCTGTAGCGCTTCGAGCCCAGCCAGCACGCCGAGGGCGCCGTCGAAGCGCCCGCCGCGCCCCACCGTATCGGTGTGCGAACCCACCAGCACCGCCGGCTCCTCCGACGCCCCCGCCCGGATTCCAGCAATGGTACCGAGCGGGTCGATCTGCACGTCGAGCCCGAGGTCGCGCATCCACTGCTCGACGTAGTCGCGCCCGGCGCGGTCGGCATCGGTGAAGGCGAGGCGGCGCACGCCGCCGCTCTCCAGCGCGCCGATGGCGGCGAGTTCATCGAGGCGGCGGTGCAGGCGATCGGCGTTGATCTGAAGCATGATGGAAGCGGAGGATGGCTGGATGCAAACACGCAGACGATGCTCACAACATACGCATCGAACCGATCTAAAAGAAAGGACCGGAACGTTGCGGCGGCCGGGCGTACATTCACCGATGATCGGACCTCCTACACCAACGCCCGATGGCATGCCGCGCCTCGTTTCGCTCCTGCTCGCACTTGTACTGCTCAGCTGCAACCAGCACGTCCAATCGCAAGAGACGCCGCCCCCGCAGCGCCCGGCCGGTGCCGATACGACGCAGCTCGATGCGCAAATCAGCCAGTCGCGCCAGACGGCCATCACGCGGGCCGTGGACGCCATTTCGCCGGCCGTAGTAACCATCAACGTGGTGGAGGTGCAGCGCGTCCGCAGTCCGCTTTCCTCATTTTACGACGATCCATTTTTCCGGCGCTTCTTCGGCGAGGTTCCGCGCGCGCGGGAGCGGGTCGTCGAAAGCATCGGATCGGGGTTTGTGGTGTCACCCGACGGCTACATCGTGACGAACGAGCACGTAGCGGGCACCGCGACGAAGATCGAAGTCCAGTTTCCCGATGGGCGCTCGATGGCCGCCGACCTCGTGGGCGCCGACGTGGCGACGGATCTGGCCCTGCTGAAGGTGGCCCCCGACGAAGCGCTGCCCTACCTGCAGTTCAGCACCACCCCGCCGATGCCGGGCGAGTGGGTCATCGCGCTGGGCAACCCGTTCGGGCTGTTCGAGGCCGCTGAGCCGACGGTGACGGTGGGCGTGGTGAGCGCCGTCGACCGCGATCTCCGCATCAACCAGTCGCGCCACATTTACCGCGACATGATCCAGACCGATGCGGCCATCAACCAGGGTAACTCGGGCGGGCCCCTCGTCAACGCCGCGGGCGAAGTCATCGGCGTGAACGCGGCGATTTACAGCGAATCGGGCGGCTCGGTGGGGATTGGGTTTGCCGTCCCGGCCAAGAAGGCGACGCGCATCATCGAGGAGCTGCGGACGAACGGCTCGGTGGACCGCTCCTACTACACGGGGCTGTACGTGGCGAACCTGAATGAGCGCATCGCCAGCGCGCTTGGGCTCGACCGGGCCAGTGGCATCGTCGTACGCGATGTGGATCAGGGATCGCCCGCCGCGCGAGCCGGCCTGCAAACCTACGACGTGATTGTCGCCATCGAAGGCGAGCGCATCGAAACGCGACGAGACTACGTGGCGCGGATCTTCGACTTTCGCCCGGGCGATCGCATCGAGCTGCGTATCCTCCGTGAGAACCAGCCGCGCACCGTGACGATGCCGATCGGCCGGCAGCAGGACGGATCAGGGTGAGGCGGAACGGCGCTCGAAGAGCAGAGCAGCACCGTCGGTACCGTACGTGATGCGCAGGGTGCCGTCAGCAATCCGATACGTCTCGGCGCTGCGGAGGGCGCTGTAAAACGTGAGATACTTCGACCCCTCCGGCAGCCCCGCCAGCGTCGTGCGCAGGCTGTCGATCACGAGCGTCTGCTCCGGCTCGATGAGGTAACGCCCGCCGAACGAGTTGGTGGCCGAGGTCCCGCCAAAGCGCCGATCGGCACCGAACTGGACCGAGATAGGCTCAGCTCCGGGGCCCGCCGTTTCGCCTCCGGGCGCGATGAACCCGGATAGCTGCCACGTCGGCCCGGCCAGCGGAGGGGTCGTCTCCTCCGGCGCCGTGCCCACAGCGTCACAGCCCATCCCCACAATCCCGAGGACGAGCAGCGCAAGACCCGCTTGAAGTGCAATAGGAAAGCGATGCATGCGTCCGGCTTGCTGAGCAATCGAATCAGCTATTGCTTAACGTAACGCGTGAAACGGATGATCGATACTGTTTATTCGCGCTAAATGGATATGCGCGGATCCACTTTTGGATACTTATGCTGTAATCCACTCCGTTTCCACTCGGAATCCTCCTTCGTTTAGCCGCCGACTCAGTGCCCCGATTTTCGCTCGGATCCGTCGTCGTCCTCACCCTGTGCCTCGCCATGGCGGGCTGCTTGCCCAGCTCGTGCCAGCGAGAGGGCTACACGGCACTGACGCCGTCCGACTCGCTCTCGCGCCAGATCGCCCGCACCACACCGGTCGACACCCTCGGCCTCGTCCGCTCCACGCGCGGCCCCGAAACACCGGAAGAGCAGATGCAATTTCCGCGGACGGTGCGCTTCGGTCCCGAGGGCCATCTTTTCGTGAGCGATGTGGAGCGCAACAGCCTGTTCGAGTTCGACGGATCGGGCCAGTTCATCCGCGAGATCGCCCTCGATGGCTTCGCCGCCCCGTACCTCTCCGGCGTGCGCGGCGATACGCTTATCGTCTACAGCGCCACGACCGACCGGGTCGACTTCGTGGTCGAGGGGCGCTCCGCCCGGCACCTCTCCGTCGCCGACCTCCGCCCCTCATCCGAGAGCCTGTTTTACGTGGTCGGATCGGATTCGGCGCTGTTCACGAAAACCGTCGGCGAACACACGGATGGCGTCATCTCGCGGCTGGACCGGCAGGGACGACCCGAGGCGCAGGTGCCGCTGCCCGGACCGTACTGGCGCCACGCCGGCTTCCTGCGCGTCTGGGGCGATTCGCTGCTCAGCCTCTCGGGCTTCCGCCCGGTGGTCGATGTGCTGCCGCTCGACTTTGCAGACAGTGCCGCACTCGACACGCTGGCCCTCGTCGGGTTCGACTCGCCGATGCTTGCCCGCAGCCGCGCCTTCCTCACCGGCGATGTGGACGGTGCGCCGCTCCTCACCGCCTCGGCCGATGCCACACCCGATCGCCTGTTCGTCCTCAACTTGCGCCCGGGCTGGCTGCACATCGACGCATTTGACCGGACCGGGCGTCTCCAGCACCGCCTCACTCAGCCCGATCCGGGCCCCAGCCGCGAGTTCTACCCGCGCGATCTGGCCGTCCGCCCCCGCGCCGATGGGCGCTACGACATCGCCGTGATCCTCTCCTCCCCCGAGCCACAGCTCATCCTGTATCGCTGGCCGCGGTAATCAGAAGTAATATCGCAGGCCGACGCCCCCGCCGAGATCCCCTTCGGTGTCGGGAATCAGGTTGATGCGCGGCGTCACCTGCATGAAGAACTCGAAGCGCTGCTCAACGGGAATGTTGATGCCCAGCCGCCCGCTGATGCCCAGCACCACATCGTCGTCATCGCGGCGGCGTGGCCCATCGTCCCGATCTTCGAAGCCAATGTAGCCGCCCGGCCCGAAGAAGTACTCCACCCCGCTTGTGCCTTCGAGCTGCAACGGGCGTTCGTAGAGGCCATGGACGTTCAGAAAGAAAAAGTCGCCGAGGTCCCACGCCGCGAGGAAATCGTACGAGATCGTGTTCGGATTGTACACCTTCAGCGTGATGCCACTGGGCGAGCCGACTTGCCCCCCGAGGCCAAGCTGTCCCGGCGCGCGCTGCGCCTGCGCCGATCCGGGCATGCTCGCGCCGATCAGCAGAAAGCCCATCCACAGAGCTGCAAACCAATGTCGTCTTTTCATCACCATGTCGTTATCGCTCAATGAGGGGACTGAATCGTCACGCGGTCTGAAGTACAGGATCGTGCAGGGTTCCCGTCAACCGCATCCTCCCGCAATTACGGATCTTCAACTTCGCTGCGGGGCACCGGATGGGCGCTCGCTTCGGATGCGCCCGGCAGCCGATACGTCCGTGGCCATCCATTTCTTCGACGAATCTTAACACGAAAGATTCACCCGAGACTTCCAATCTCCTCGTCCGAGGGCTATGCTTATATCTACTGTTTAGAAGTGATCTAAATAACAATAACGCCGTGATTCTCTCGGACGATGTACTCTTTCAGACCTCCAACGGTACAGTCCTTCACTGCAGCTGTTGTGGTCAGTTAGAAATCACGTTTCTGGGCGGGCGCATCCGGCTCGCCCCCGCCGACTTTGCCACCGTCGCCCAAACGGTCGCTCACACCTGGCGCCAGATTCAGGAGGCCGATGCATCGGCCGAGCGCTGGCACCTCACTGCTGATACCGACGACGGCCCAGTGCGCGTCACGTTTTCGCCCAGAGAGATCGCGGCCCTGCACGAGCTGCTGCACGGCGCCTCAGTTATGATGGAGCTGGATGACCTGCTCGCCGACACGCTTCAGCCGTAACCCGCCCCCTCTTTCCCTGCTTCCCTGCTTCACGACCTGATTGTCCCCATGCTGTTTCGCTCGATCCTCGTCACCGCAATCACGCTTGCGCTGTGCCTCACGGCCCTCGCTCCCGAACCCGCCTCCGGGCAGAATGAATCGACCGGCCGCATCACCGGGCGCGTCATCGATGCTGCCACGAATGAACCGATGCCTGCCGTCAACCTCGGGCTGCGCGGCACGGCGCTCGGCGCTGCCACCGATCGGGAGGGCCGCTTCGTCATCGACGACGTCCCGCCCGATACGTACGTGCTGCAGGCGTCGTTTGTCGGCTACGAGACGATTCGCCGCGAGATCACCGTCCGCGCCGGCGCGACGACGACCATCGACCTGCGCTTCACCCCCGCCGACGTGGCGCTGCAGGGCGTGGAGATCGTCGGTCGCCGTTCACGTAGCTACGATGCCGGCTACAGCTTCGTCGCCACCAAATCGGCCACGCCGCTGAAAGACGTGCCGCAGTCCGTCTCCGTCATCACCAAAGAGGTGATGGACGATCAGCAGATCTACCGGCTCGATGAAACGCTCAAAAACGTGGCCGGCGTGAACACCTTCTCGACGTACAACGACTACACGGCGCGCGGCTTCCGGAACGCGGATGCGCGGCTCATCAACGGGCTGAAGGCCGGGTTTTCGTTCTGGACGAACCCGATTCTGCCGCACATCGAGCGGGTGGAGGTCATCAAAGGGCCGGCCTCGGCGCTGTTTGCGAACACCAATCCGGGCGGCACGGTCAACATGGTCACGAAGAAGCCGCTGGCCTCATCGCGCCAGGGCCTCAACTTCACGCTCGGCAGCTTCGACACGTACCGCGCCACAGCCGACTTCACCGGTCCGCTCACCGACGACGGCACGGTGCTCTATCGCCTGAACGTGGGCTACGAGAACGCCGAGACGTTTCGCACGCTGCAGTTCAACGAGTCGATTCTCGTCGCCCCGTCCGTCTCCTTCCTCCCCACCGACCGGACACGTGTCAACGTCGATTTCGTCTACGCCGATGTGAGCACGCGCCTCGACCGCGGCCAGCCCATCTTCAATCAGACGGATGACCTCACCTCGACGCCCATCGACTTCTCGCTGAGCCAGCCGGGCGACTTCATGGACAACACGAACTTCCACGTCACGGCCTCGCTCAGCCATCAGTTCACCGATTGGCTTGCGTTCAACAGCTCGTACATGCGCTTCCGCTACGATCACGACCTGGAGGAGCACCGCACGAGCAACGTGTTTCTGCCGGACGACCCGACCACCCTCCAGCTCGCCTTCATCAAGCGGAAGCAGGAGCGCGTGGTGGACAACGTGACGAACTACTTCACGCTGGAGGGCGCAACCGGCGCCATCAAACACCAGGCGCTCGTGGGCTTCGACTTCCTGCAACAGGACGACAATCGGACGCAGTGGGGCGCCCGCGGCGCGGAGAACTTCATCCTGCCCGATGGGACGCTGACACCCGGCGGCAACGTCGGCAACTTCAGCCTGACGAACCCGGTGCGCACGATCGAGGGGCGCAACCCGTCGAATTACGTGGCCAACTGGTTCTCGCAGCCGTGGCTGGAGGAGCCCCTGCGCGCCCGGACGTACGGCGCCTATGTGCAGGACCAGCTGACGTGGAACCGCGTGCAGGCACTGCTGTCGTTGCGGCGCGAGTGGTACCGCGACCTGCTCCCACAGAACGGCGACACCGAAACGGTGGAGCAGAGCACGTGGCTGCCGCGCGTGGGCCTCGTCGTCAGCGCCACCGAGGCGGTGAACGTCTACGGTACGTTCTCCAAAGGCTTCCAGCCGCAATCGGCCAGCACGCTGCTCAATCCGCAGACGGGCGGCCCGTTCGATCCGGAGACGAGCTTTTTGTACGAGGCCGGCGCGAAGGCCTCGTTCCTCGGCGGGCGCCTCGCGGTCTCCACCGCCGTCTATCAGATCACGAAGCAGAACGTGCTCGTGAGCGCGAACAATCCGGGCAACCCGGACCTGCTGGAGCAGCGCGGCGAGGAGCGCTCACGCGGCGTCGAGGTGGAGCTGGCGGGCGAGCCCGTCACGGGGCTTCGGCTGACGGCCAACTACGCCTACAACCGCACCGAGATCACCGAGGCCGCCGACCCAGAGAGCGAGGGTACCATCAAGGAGAATGCCCCCGAGCACATGGGCGGCTTCTGGGGCACCTACACGATTTCCGACGGCCCGCTCGCCGGCCTCGGATTCGGCGGCGGGGGCCACTTCGTCACCGAGCGCAACACCTTCGAGCCCACCCTGCAGCTGCCTGGCTACTTCGTCGCCGATGCGACGGCGTTCTACACGGTGAACAACTTCAAGATCACCGCCACCGTCAAGAATCTGTTCGACAACACGTACTGGACGGGCGGCTACAACTTCGGCCGCATCTTCCCAGGCCCACCGCGCACGGCGCTGCTGAAAGTCGGCTACACGTTGTAGACCTCCAGCAATCAGCCGTCCCCGCTATGGCGTGGTTGGACAACAAAACGCTCTTCCGATGGCACGGGTGGCTCGGGCTCACCCTCGGGCTGCTGCTGTTCATCGTCTGCTTTTCGGGCACGATTGCCGTCTTCAGCTACGAGATCGACTGGCTGATCGACCCGGATCTGCGCGCCGAGGCGATGGTGACCGACTGGACGGCGATCGAGGACAGCGTCGCTGCGGCGTATCCGAACCACATCCTCACCTTCATCGTCGGTCCGCGCCACGACGGATTCGCCGCCCTCGGCTACGCAACGGATCCGGCCGGGCGGAGCGTCAAGCTGTGGGTCCACCCCGAAACGGGCACCGTCCAGAAGCGCGGCAACTTCTGGACCGTGCAGCGCTTCTTCCGCTCGTTCCACCGGCGCATGTTCGTGCCGAATCCGTTCGGTATCCTGTGGGTGACGCTGTTCGCCTTCATCCTGATGGCCTCCGCCATCACCGGCATCCTCTTTTACAAGGGCTGGTACCGGCACCTCTTCCGGCTGCGCTGGGATGACGTGCGGCTCCTGTTCTCGGATGGGCACCGATTGGCCGGCGTGTGGTCGCTCGCCTTCGCGACGCTCATCGTGGCAACGGGCGTGTGGTACGGCGTCGAACTCATCGCTCCGGCCTCCGGCCCCAAGGTGCCCGATATTCCCGAGACCGCCCTCATCGACCGCGGCCCCACGCCGGAGCTACTGCCGCTCGGCGAGCAGGTCGCCCGCGCGACGGAAGCGTTTCCCGGCCTCGAGCCGAAGGACGTGATCCCCGGCACGGCGTCGCGCCCCACGCAGGTGCGCGGCCAGGCCGAGGCGTGGTTCGTGCGGCCGCGGGCAAACACGGTGCGTGTCGATCCGGTCACGGGCGAGGTCCTCTCGGTGCAGAATGCGACGGAGATCTCAGCGTATCATCGCTGGGCCGACACGGCCGATCCGCTGCACTTCGGCACGTTCGGCGGGCTCTGGTCACAGGCCGCGTGGTTCGCGTTCGGGGTGCTGCTCTCCACCTTGATGCTCTCGGGCGGATGGCTCTGGCACCTGCGCGCCGAGAAGAAAGCGATCGCCGCCGGCGCAGACCGGCATCCGCGGTGGAGCTACGGAGCCGCCGCGTTGCCGATCATCGCGGTGATTGCCTCGGGCGTGTTTGGGTTTCAGGAGGTGGAGAACTATTACATGATGCGCGAGGCGCCGCGGCAGATCGCGACCGAAACGCACGCCATCGGCCCGTGGCAGGCGCGCCTCCTGCAGATGCGCCCGCCCACCGGCGAGGCGCCCGCGTATCGCGTGGTCTTCACCGGCCCGGAGGGCACCGCGGCGAACCTGAAAGCCGCCGCGCTCCACTGGACGGGCTCGCCCGACTCCACCGCGGCGCCGCTGCACCCGCAAGTGCCCGTCACCCGCACGCTCACCGGCGCGCCCCCGGCCGACTCCAGCTCGACACTCACGCTCGCTGCAACCGGATGGGACGGCGCCACCCACACTGCCACGCTGCCCGTGCCCCGCGCCAATGGCGCAGACGTGCGCGCGGTAAAACTGCCCATCCCGCCGGTGCCCACCGCGGTATGGTGGGTCGTGGGGCTGTTTTCGGTGGGCACGCTGGCGCTCGTGGGCGCATGGCTGTACTTCGCCCAGCAGACGGCGCGCCACCGGGCCCGCAAGGAATCCGGAGACGGCGACGCAGCGCCATCGGCCCGGGCGCGTCCGGTCGCCGTGTCCGCCGATCTTCCCTCGCCCGGCTGATCAGTCTGGAGCCCGCCTAAAGGGGAACAGCACCCCGGAGGCCGCGTGCCACTTCTCCCCGTCACGGCTCCCTCCTCAGTCTCCCGACCGACCGCCGCATGGCTACCGATCTGACCTCGATTTCCACCCTCGGCGCGCTCAAAGAATCCGGCTACGAACCGCTCTCCGTCAAGGCCGAGCTGCGCAAGAACCTGATCCAGAAGCTGCGCGCGGGCGAGACCATTTTCCCGGGCATCGTCGGGTTCGAGCGGACGGTGATCCCGCAGCTGCACAATGCCATCCTGGCCCAGCACGACATCATCCTGCTGGGGCTGCGCGGGCAGGCCAAGTCGCGCATCATCCGCATGCTGCCGGATCTGCTCGATGAGTACATCCCGATCATCGAGGGCAGCCCGCTGAACGAGAGCCCGTTCGAGCCGATCACGAAGCACGGGCGCGAGATGGTGGACGAGCACGGCGACGACACGCCCATCGCCTGGATCCACCGGGCGGAGCGCTACGGCGAGAAGCTCGCCACGCCGGATACGACGATTGCCGACCTCATCGGCGATATCGACCCGATCAAGGCCGCCAATCAGCGCCTCACTTATGCCGACGAGGAGGTCATCCACTTCGGCATCATCCCGCGCACCAACCGCGGCATCTTCGCCATCAACGAGCTGCCCGACCTCCAGCCGCGCATCCAGGTGGGCCTGCTCAACATCATGGAGGAGCAAGACATCCAGATTCGCGGCTTTAACATCCGCTTTCCGCTGGATGTGATGATGGTCTTCTCGGCCAATCCGGAGGACTACACGAGCCGCGGCAACCTGATCACCCCGCTGAAGGACCGGATCGACAGCCAGATCATCACCCACTACCCGAAGACGATCGATACGGGCATCGAGATCACCAATCAGGAGGCGTGGCAGACGCGCGATGGGCTGCCCGATACGCCGAGCGTGGACGTGCACGTGCCGCACTACTTCCGCGAGATCATCGAACAGATCGCTTTCGAGGCGCGCGAGAGCGAGTACATCGATCAGAAATCGGGCGTCTCTGTGCGCGTGACGCGGGCCGCGCTCGAAGACCTCATCTCCGCCGCCGAGCGCCGGGCGCTGCTCAACGGCGAAGACGAGACGACCGTGCGCATCGGCGACCTGATGCATGTGGAGCCCGCGATTACGGGCAAGGTGGAGCTCGTCTACGAGGGCGAACAGGAGGGCGCGCAGAACGTGGCGTACACCCTCATCGGGCGGGCCGTGCGCAGTATCTTCCCCCGCTACTTCCCCGACCCGTCGGTCAAGGACAACCGCGCGGCGTACAAAGACGTGCTCAACTGGTTCTCGAAGGGCAATGCGGTCGACTTCGAGCAGGATCAGTCCTTCACCGATTACGCCCAGGCACTCGATGCGGTGGACGGACTGAAATCGCTCGTGGAGACGCACACCTCGCCCCGCACACCGCACGACGCAGCGTCCATGATGGAGTTCGTGCTGGAGGCGCTGCACCAGAATTCGCTCATCGGGAAGGAGTTTGCCGATGGCGAGCAGACCTACAACGATATCATGGGCTCGATGCTTTCGGGCTTTGATGAGGATGACTTCGATGAGGACGATTTTGACGACGATGATGACGATCTGCTGAGCCGCTATCGATAGGTGCGAATGTCGAGCCTCGAATGTCGAGCCTCGAATGTCGACGGTGCACCACGGTCCCCCGCCAACTCGAAATTCGCTCCTCGCCCATCCGAAATGACGATTCGCCGCGCGACGCCCGACGATGCGCCCACGCTGGTGCAGCTCATCCTGGAGCTGGCCGAGTACGAGAAGCCCCGCGACGAGGCCCATCCGGATGCCGAGGCGCTCCGCCGCCAACTGGCCCCCGAGGCCCAGCCGCGCTGCGAGGCGCTGCTCGCTGAAACCGGCGACGGTACGGCCGTGGGTTTTGCGCTCTTCTTCCACAACTACTCGACGTTCCTGACCAACTTCGGCCTGTATCTCGAAGACCTGTTCGTCCGCCCCGAACACCGCGGGCAGGGGATTGGCTTCGGGCTGTTACAGCGCGTGGCGCAGATGGCCGCCGAGCGCGGCTGCCAACGCCTCGACTGGGCCGTGCTCGACTGGAACGAACCCGCCATCGCCTTCTACGAGCAGCTCGGCGCCGAGCCGCTGGACGACTGGACGACGATGCGCCTCGACCGCGCGGCCATCGAATCGGTCGCAGCGGCTGAACCGGCGTAACGCAGTGAGCTTTCCGCCCACTGAGCAAAAAACCAACGTGTCATCCCGGACCTGATCCGGGATCTCACCGAAGAAGACGCCGCCCTTTCGGGGAGATTCTGAGTCAAGCTCAGAATGACAAACTTCAGAATGACAAACTGAGTTCTTTTCTCATTCGCCCTTCGCCACTCGCGCTTCACCACTTGCCCCGTGCACACGCTCGTCATCATCCCTGCCTTCAACGAAGCGCGCGCCATCGGCCGCGTCATCGGCGATATCCCATCCGATCTCGTCGATGAGATTGTCGTCGTCAACAATGCATCGACGGATGCGACCGAGCGCAACGCCCGCGCCGCCGGCGCCACCGTGCTCACCGAGCTGCGCCAGGGCTACGGCTACGCCTGCCTCCGCGGCATCGACTACGCCAAAATGAAACAGCCCGACATCGTCGTCTTCCTCGACGGCGACTACAGCGACCACCCCGATGAGATGCCCCGCCTCGTCGACCCGATCCGCCGCGACGCCGCCGACTTCGTGCTGGGATCGCGCATCCGCGGGGAGACGGAGCCCGGCGCTATGTTGCCGCAGGCGCAGATCGGCAACCGGGTGGCGTGCACGCTCATGCGCTGGATCTGGGGCGCCGACTACACCGACCTCGGCCCGTTCCGCGCGATCCGCTTTCGCGATCTGCTGGCGCTCGACATGCAGGACAAGACGTTCGGCTGGACCATCGAGATGCAGATCAAGGCCGTGCAGGCTGGGCTGCGCATCCGCGAGGTGCCGGTGTCGTACCGGCGGCGCGTGGGCGTTTCGAAGATCACCGGTACCGTCTCCGGCACCGTCAAGGCGTCGGCCAAAATCCTGTGGACGATTGGGCGGTTTGCACTGGCCCCCCCGTCCATCCGTACCGCATCGGCCCCGGCTCGAAGCGCTTCCAATTTTTAGTGGAGCCTGAACCTTTTTAGGCGGGTCCCGTTGTCATTTTGGCCGCCGTTTCTTCCATCGCCTAACATTTTTCTCGCGTTATGAAGCCCGACATCTGGTTCAACGGCGAACTCGTTCCGCACGAGGACGCCAACATCCATGTCCTCTCGCACGTCCTCCACTACGGCTCGTCCGTCTTCGAAGGCATTCGCTGTTACGAGACGGATCGTGGCTCGGCGATCTTCCGGCTGGACCAGCACATGCGCCGGCTCGTCGACTCGGCCAAGATCTACCGGATGGACATCCCGTACTCGCAGGACGAACTGGAGGCGGCGGCCATCGATACGATCGAAAATAGTGGACTGGCCGAGTGCTACATCCGTCCGCTCGTCTTCCGCGGCATGGGCCCGATGGGCGTGAACCCGCTGCAGAACAAGGTCGAGACCGTCATCATCGTCTGGGAGTGGGGCACTTACCTCGGCGATGAAGCGCTGCAGAAAGGCGTGGACGTGGAAGTGGCCAACTGGAACCGGATGGCTCCGAACACGCACCCGGCGATGGCGAAGGCCGGCGGCAACTATCTCAACGCCTCGCTCGTGAAGATGAACGCCGTCAAGAACGGCAAGGTGGAAGGCATCATGCTGAGCACGGGCGGCTACCTGGCCGAGGGCAGCGGCGAGAACCTCTTCGTGGTGCACGACGGCAAGCTGTACACGGCGCCAACGGGCCTCTCCATTCTGCCGGGCATCACCCGCGACGCCATCATGACGCTGGCGCGTGAGCGGGGCTACGAAATCATCGAGAAGCGCCTGCCCCGCGAAGTGCTCTACATCGCCGACGAACTCTTCTTTACTGGCACCGCCGCCGAGGTTACTCCAATCCGCTCAGTCGATAACTACACGATCGGCGACGGCACGCGCGGCCCGATCACCAGAGAACTGCAAGAGGCCTTCTTCGAGATCGTGCACGAAGGAAAGGATCCGCACGACTGGCTCACGTTCGTCGACGTGCCCGAACCTGCGGCCACCGCATGACCGCGACGGCTGCACTCCATCCGAATCGCTGTCCCCGTGAAGCGTGGTGCGCCCCGGCGTGCTGCGCTTCACGTCGTTTACTCCCCTCACGTCGTTTACTCCCCTGCACCATGCCCGATGACGGATCCGTGACGGCGGTTGCGCGGCTGCTCATCGGGGGCGGGCTTGGCCTGGTCGCGCTCGGCGGGCTGCTCTGGCTGCTCGGGCGGTTCATCCACCTCGGGCAGCTGCCGGGCGATCTGTCGTGGACGAGCGGCAGCACGCGCATCTACGTCCCGCTCACGACGATGCTCCTCCTCAGCCTCGTGCTGACCCTGCTCATCAACCTGATCCTGCGCCTCTTCCGCTGATCCCTTCATCCCTCGGCCACCGCGGGCTGCTCACCCCGCTCGGCGCGCTCGATGAGCTCCTCGGCCATCTCGTGGCCAAGGTAGGCGTCCATCGCCCAGTGGACCATGTAGATGATGGGCGTGATGACGACGGCGATGATGAACTTGTAGGCGTAGTTGAACAGCGTGATCGCGATGATCTCCTGAAACGCCAGCTGGCCGGCGAAGGCCACCGTGAGAACAATAAACGTGTCGATGAACTGCGAGCCGAAGGTCGACCCCGTCGCGCGCAGCCACAGCGCTTTGCCGTTGGTGAGCTGCCGCAGCCAGTGGAACAGCGTGATGTCCACGAGCTGCCCGATGAGATACGCCGTCAGGCTCCCCACGATGACGCGCAGCGAGTTGCCAAAGACCTGGTCGAACGCCTCCTGCGGCACCGGCGAGCTGGGGTCGACCGGCACTTCGAGCGCCACGTACAGCAGCAGGAACTCGAAGCAGATCATCGCCATCCCCACGAACGTCACAAAGCGGATGCCGCGCTTGCCGTAGTACTCGTTGAGCACGTCCGTGATGATGAACGTGATGGGGAAGGCGATCACACCCGCCGTCATCGTCACGCGCGTGAACTCCATCCCGAAGATGGAGAGGGCAAACGGCAGCTCGAACGCCGTGAAGAACTTGCTGGCCGTGGCCTCGGCGACGACGAGCGCCGTCAGAAAGACGGCCGCGCAGATGACAAACAGCCGCTGCGGGCGGTCGAGAACGTATGCCTTACGGATCATCGGGCAGGGGGCAGGGTGCGACGCATCGATGCGTAAATAAGGTGTGGGGCGCAGGCGAAACCATCAACGGATCACCTGTAACAGAACCCCTACGATTTGTTCGCGTCGGCCTCTACCGCCGAGGCCCCGTTGGTCTCCCGCATGGCGGCCGGCAGCGTAAATCCGAAGGTCGAACCGCTGCCCGCCTGGCTCTCGATCATCAGTTTGCGGTCGTGCGCGCCCAGGATATGCTTCACGATGGCAAGCCCCAGGCCCGTACCGCCCTGATTGCGCGACCGGCTCTTGTCGACCCGGTAGAACCGCTCGGTCAGCCGCTCAATGTGCTCCTGCGGCACCCCGATACCGTCGTCCACGACCGACACTTTGACTTCGCCATCAGGGCGATAGCGCGCGACGATTTCGACGTGCCCCCCCAGATGATTGTACTTGATGGCGTTGTCGGCGAGGTTGACGATCACCTGCCGGATCCGCTCGCGATCGCCGCGCACCCACGGCAACTCGCCGGCCACCTGCTTGCTCAGCTGGATGTCTTTCTCCTTGGCCTTCATCTCCAGCGACTCGACCACCTCGTCGATCAGCGCGCTCATGTTGAACGGTGCCATCTTCATCTCCAGCTGCCCCGTCTCGATGCGCGAGATGGCCGAGAGGTCGCGCGCCAGATTGTCGAGCCGCTTGACGTTGCGGAGGATTTTTTCGACGAACGAGCGGTTGACCGATTCGTCCTCCAGCGCGCCGTCGAGCAGCGTCTCGGCGAAGCCCTGCACGGAAAAGATGGGCGTCTTGAGCTCGTGCGACACGTTGCCGATAAACTCGCGCCGGTAGTTCTCGATGCGCTTCAGCTCGCGGATCTCGTTCTCCAGCTTCTGCCCGGTGCGGTAAACCTGCCAGATGAGCGTGTTGAGCTCGTCCCCGCGCGGCACCGAGGCCGCCTCCAGGTTGTCGAACTGGTGATGGCGGATCTGCCGGAGGGTGGAGTAGGCCAGTTGGAGACGATGGACGAGCCATCCGTACGCGGCGGCGAAGGCGACAACGCCCATGAGCACCCCGGCCAATCCATCGGCCCACCACGGCTGCTGGAGGAGCAGGGCCGCGAGCATCGTCGCACCGCCCCCGACCGCGACAGCGATTTTCAGCGAAATGCGGTTGAGGCGCGATCGGCGCCAGCGCTCCTGCAGGGTTAGCGTACTCATACGTGGGACAAGGGCTCATCGGGCCAGATGCGGGCGAGCTACGGGATTGATACCCGCCGGGGCGGTCCCCGCGTTCCATCCGGCCCCTCGCTTACTCGCGAAACTTGTAGCCCACCCCCTTCACTGTCTCGATGTAGTCGCTACCAATCTTCTCGCGAATCTTGCGCACGTGCACGTCCACCGTCCGGTCGACCACGTAGACATCGGGACCCCAGACTTCATCCAGCAACTCCTGCCGGGAAAACACCTTGCCCGGATGCGAAGCCATGAAATAGAGCAGCTCAAACTCCTTGCGCGGGAAGCGCATTTCCTTGTCCTCGCCCTCCTCGGTTTCCTGATAGACGAGGTAGCGGTCGCGATCGACTTTCAGGTCGTGCACCGCCAGCATATCGGGCGGCGTCTCGGTGCGGCGGGCCGTGCGCAGCAGCGCGTTCGTCTGGCTGATGAGCACCGGCACAGAGACCGGCTTGCCGATGTAAATGTCGGCGCCGACGTCGAGGCCGGCGACCTGGTCTTCCTCCTCGGTGCGAGCCGTGAGCATCAGGATAGGCGTCGTCCGCAGGTGGGCATCTTGCCGGATGCGTTTGCACACTTCGACGCCGTCCATCTTAGGCATCATCACATCGAGGATAATGAGATCGGGATCCATCTGGCGCGCTTTTTCGAGCGCCTCGACGCCGTCGCGGGCCACCTCCGTCTCAAAGCCTTCCTGCCCGAGGTTATACTGGAGCAGATCGAGAATATCGTCTTCGTCATCGACGATCAGAATGGTAGCCGCGTCGTCGTGCGTTTCGTCCATGGTCGGAGGCGAATCAGAGGGTGCAGCCGGAGAGTCGGTCATGGGCAGATCATCCGAGGGGGATACAGCGAGGGTGGACTTGTAAGGTAACAAGCAACCACCCAGTCCCTTGTTACGCCAGTATTAAACCTGCCGATCCGCACGCACCGCTCGTTAGGTCGACGCGCGGCTGCTTCCGTTCGTTCCACGGCGCATCTGTCCTCAGGTGGCGGGCAGCGCCTCCGTCAGCGCATCGAGCGGCGGATCGAATGTCTCCTCAAACAGCTCCAGGCAAATGCCCTCGCGAACCGAGCGCAACGGCTCGTGCGCTTCCACCACGTCCTGATACGTTTCGTAGCACGCGAGCGCCTCTTCGGCCCGGGCGAGATCGTCGGCATCGAACGCCGCCACCACGTCGATGGCATCGACGGGCGACGTGTTCAGATGCTCGGGCCGGTCGGGATCGTCCACATCGGGCAGCGTGAAGAGCCCCAGGCGCTGCGGTACAGCATTCGGCTCGTCGCGCAGCGCGCAGAACACTCGTTTGACGACGGCATGGGCCACGAGGTGGTCGGGGTGGCCGCTGATGCCGTGCACGGCGTACGTCACGACGACATCGGGCTGGACGGCGCGGATGTGCTCGGTAATGGCAGCCTCCAGCGCCCGCGGATCGAGTGTGGCAAGGCCACCGTCTGGGAAGTCGAGCACGGTGAGGCTCGACAGGTCCAGCGCTTCGGCCACGTGCTGCATCTCGTCGGAACGGACCGCGCCCATTTCCGCCTTCGAGTAACCGTACTTGTGGCGCTGGGACGTCGCCTCGCCGCGCGTCAGCGTCAAGAGATGGACGGCGTGCCCCTCGCGACGCTGGCGAACCAGCATCGGGGCCGGGCCGAACGACTCGTCGTCGGGATGCGGAAAAACGTAGAGGATAGTCATAGTTCAGAGTTCTGGATTCTGAGTTCCGGTTCAGGGTTGGACGAAGGAAACCCGGAATGCCGACCCCAGAACCCTGAACCGAAAACTACCCGACCGGTTCGCTCTCCTCGCGGATCACGTGGTCGAACGCAACCGCGCCCGTGCGCAACATGCGGCGGACGTACGGATGGCACAGTTGGCACTTCTGGCCGAAGACCTCATGCTCCTGCAACTCGGCAACCGTCGAGGCGCCGGTTTCATCCGCCACCGTTTTCAGGTGCGCGAACGTCTGCTGGAAGCAATAGCAGCGATCGATATTCATGGCAGATGGGAAATCGGATGAGCCGTTACTGCGCGCGGCGAAGAACGATGTGGCCGGGCGCCGGTCCCGCGACGAACGAGGTGAGGAGCGCCCCGCTGCGATCCAGCACGACGACGCTACCCGCCGAGGTCACATCGGGCGCCCCGCCGGGTCCCGCCGCGTATCGGCCCAGATACAGCCGTTGCGTGGTGCCGTCGTACGCGACGGCGGTGAGGCCCGTGAGGGCGGCATCACCGGGTACCGTGAGCGTGCTGCCCAGCGCATTCTGATCGGTGTCGACGCGCAGGACGGTATCGGTGCCGTCGATGACGTGCAGCTCCTCGACGACCGGCGCGTACGCCGCCCCCTGCGTCCCGTTGGCTGAGCCCACCTGCTGATCCAGCTCGATCCGATCGACGACCGTTTCGGTATCGGGGTGGACGAATAGGATTTGCCCGTTCGTCTGCTCGATGATCTCGGTGAAGTCGTCGTTGTAGACCGTCTTGCCCTGGCAGACGACCACGAGTTCGCCCTCGCCGTCGACGGCCAGCTCATTCGGCCCGTCGCATCCGAGGTCGATCGTCCGCTGCACCTGATTGGTCGCGGTGTCAATCACTGAGAGCGTCGTGCCCGCCCCACCCGATCCGTAGTTCGCGACGAAGGCTTTCCCGTTCGCAACCGCCACATCTTCGGGAATGAAGCCCACTTCCATCGCCGCCTCATCGAGCGTGCCCGTCGTCCGGTCGTAGATCGACACCGTGCCGGGGTTGCCGGTGAAATCGGCGCTCGTGACGTACGCGGTCTGCGCATCGACGATGGCGAGCGTCCGCGGCGTGGCCCTGCTCGCAATCTGATCGACGGCCCGCACCGAATCGGCCGTGTGCACCTCGATGCGCCCCCCCGAAAACGTATTGGTGATGGCGTAGAGGCTGTCGTCAGCGAGCGTCAGGTGATGCGCGAAGGCGCCGAGGTTCGGCAGATCGCGTGTCTGCTGCGTGGCCGGGTCGTAGACCGTCAGGAAGCCATTCTGGTCGCTAAAATTGCCACTGTTCGCCACGATGACGCCGGTGGTCACGGGCGGATCGTCGGCAGTGCCTTCACTTTCGAAGAGGTCGCACCCGGACAGGGCCAGCGCACCGATCAGCAGAAAAACGGGAATGGAAGTAGAGAAGCGGAGCATGAACTACGGGATGGTTTCGAGGGTAAGGCGCAGCCGCGCGTGCCGCGGCGGCATAGGATAGAATCGGATGATGCTGTACCGGTGATTGAACACGTTGTCGATGGTAAGGCCAAGCCCGAGGCGCACCGGCCCGAGCGCGCGTTCGTAGTGCAGGCGCGCATCTATCACCTGATAGGGCGGCAGCGCCTGCGTTTCATCGGCCGTGATGAAGCGGCGGCTGACGAGGCGGCCCGAGAGGTCCACACCCAGGTTCTGCCACGTCACGCCCGCATGCCATTTGAGCTGCTCGCGCGGGATGTAGCGCAGCTGATGGCCGTAGGCGCGGAGAGCCGGATTGGCGCGGTTCTCGGCCGCCGTGTGCGTGAACGAAAGCCCGCCCCGGAGCTGCCAATCGTTCGGCGGGCGAAACGCCGCGTGCACCGACGCCTCGACGCCGCGCGAAAGTACCTGCGCCACGTTGGATGGGCGCCAGACGCGCACGCCGGGCCCCACGACGCTGGGAAACCAGACGATCTGATCCCGGATGCGCGTCGCAAACGCCGTCGCCTCAACCTGCCATGCGGTTCGCGCGCCGCGGTGCCGGACGACCACGCCGGCGTCGGTGCTCCACCCGTGCTCGGCCCGCAACGACGGGGTGCCGCCCGGATCGAAGAACCGCTCGCCGAACGTCGGCGCCCGAAAGGCCCGGCCTACGCTGGCCTTCAGGTGAACGCCAGGGGCCGATGCCACCGCCCAGTTCAGGCCCAGCTGTGGACTCAGCGCGACGACGTTGGGCGCTTGCTGCGGCAGGTAGTAATCCAGCCGCAGCGCAGGATAGAGGGTGACAGAACCGAGCGTGCCCGCAGCATGCGCGAAGGCGCTCCACCGGATGCGCCGGAC
This sequence comes from uncultured Rhodothermales bacterium, assembly GCA_964448045.1. Taxonomy (GTDB): domain Bacteria; phylum Bacteroidota; class Rhodothermia; order Rhodothermales; family Salinibacteraceae; genus CAYUVF01. Next base: position 51,905 of record CAYUVF010000010.1, on the reverse strand, counting down.
GCCGCCGCGCGCATCGGCGTGGTCAAGGCCGGTCGTGACGCCGCCACCGAGCATCCCGCGGGTGCTGATCGGCTGCCGCAACGCGGCCGTCAGGTCGTACGCCTGCGTGCGGGTATCCCGCTGCGTAGCGGTGGCCGGGTTGACATAGCGCAGATGCGTGTGCTGGGCCCGCCCGCGCACATCGAGCGCGCCGAGGGGGGTCTGCGTCCGGTACTGCGTGAGCAGCCGCCCGTGCGTGTCCCACTGGCGCGCGCCGGACGAGGGCGCGTTGCTCGCGCCCGGCAGCCCGCGCTCCACATCGTTGTACCACGCCGTCACGCTGAGCTGATGTCCCGGCGGATCCACGTTGAGCTTGCCGAAGAGCGTCGTCAACGTCCGATCGGCGTCATCACGACGGACGGTGCGAGGCGGGCGCAGCGTTTCGTTAACGTACGGGAAGTCGCGCTCGGCACGCCCGACCTCGACGGCGGCCAACCCGCGGATGGAGCGCGTCCCCCCCGAGACAACACCGCCGGCCGTGCGCCGCCCGAACGCCCCGGCCACCCCAGACGTCTTGACGCGAAGCGCCTGCGTTGGCGCCAGCGTGTGCAGCCGCACCACCCCGCCCATGCTCCCCGATCCGTACCGCGCCGATGCGGCGCCGTGCATGACGTCGACGCGATCGAGCAGCACCGTGGGTAGCAACGAGAGATCCACCTGCCCGGACTGCGGATCAGCCACGCGCTGGCCATCGACGAGAACGAGCGTCTGCGATCCGCTGGTGCCGCGCAGCGACGGCAGGGCCAACCCGCCCGCGCCGTACTGCTTGATGAAGAGGCCGGTGCGCGCCTGCAGGAGCTCGGCTGCGGTGGCCGCGCCCGTGGCAGCGATATCCGAGGTGCGAAGGGTGGTGATACGAAGCGGGGCCGCCTCTGCCCGCAGCCGGTCGCGCAGCGCCTCGACGGTGACGTTCGGAAGCGTAACAGTGGTATCCAGCGTAGCCTGCCGCGCGGCCGTCGTGTCCGACGTCTGTGCGAGCACCCCTCCCGGAAGGAGAGCGACGATGATCCCAATGTAGCGAAGCCATGCAGCCATAAAAAATGCCCGATCCCTCAATCGAGGTTCGGGCGGCTGCTACGGCGCGGCACGGGGGCTCCGGCCACGACCAGCGACATGTAGGGCGCCGGGGTACGGGCGTCCCGTGTCGAGCGTCCACCGCGAACCTCAGATCCCGGAGGTGTGTGGCGAGACGCGCGCGGGCAGGTCTCCTGGCTCACTGATGTGCCTGACGAACAAGCCCCGAGGTGCCTCGGGAAGCTCGGGCGGCTCCACAGCGATCTTCCCATGGCGCCGAAGCGACACAGTGATCACTGCTTCACGGCCGTGGCTCACGGTTCAGCTTACAGTTGCGGGTACAGCCCCAGACTCTTCGAAGGGTGGATTGCGAGTAGTGAATGTGGAATGGAAAAGTGCCCCATTCGTCATTCGAACTTCGACAATCGCCCTTCAAATCACTGGTGTTCCCTTTTCATCTTCCCCGGCGAGGCCGGGCGAAGAACCAGCGGCGTGTATGTTTGTGATGGTGATCGTGGAGTATATACGTTGCGGGGCACAAATCCAAGCGGCCCGGCCCCTCCGCGCTACGGGCGGAGGCGACGGGCCATTTTTTCCGCCCGATCGGCATCGGTGTCCGCGGCGGCGCGTTCATCTTCGGGCAGCGACAGCTCGGGCGCGCCGGTGCCCAGTTCGTCCCACGCCTCACTCGTCACGATCGCCTCCAGGTTTTGAATGCGGCGCTTCATCTCGGCCTCGCGCTCTTCCTGCGCGGCGACCTGCTGTTGCAGCTCTTCGAGCGTCGCCTCCAACTCCTGCACGGGCACACCAGCTTCCTCACGCCGCGCCTGATGCTTCAACCACTGCTCGTATCCTGCATAGAGGATGCCAAAGATGATAGCCACGATGGCCACGATAAACGGTCCTTCCATAGCGATCCGGTTTGCACGTGGAAAGCTTGACGGTGACCCGGCCGACCCCTACCCTGGTGCACGGATGCACACCCAACTTCGCGTACCGGCCTGCCGGTATAATTCTTGCGTTCTGTGGGGTCCCGCTTCGGCGTGTATTAACGCATGCTGAGGAGTGGAGTTGCCTCACCCCGCGCCTGCGCGCGGTGTCGCCCCCACCGTCAACTGTGTTGCATGTTCGTTCCCCGCTTGTTCCGGCGCGGATGGCTCCGCACCGTGACCTTCCTTTTGCTCTTGCTCCCGGGGGTTTCCCTCCAGGCCCAGCCAGCTCTGCCGCTCGTACCCATTGACAGCATTCAGGCGGATCGGGAGGGTGACCTCGCCTCCGACCGGATGGGCGACACGCTGCGCGTCGCCGGCCGCGCCACCGTGGCCAGCGGCGTCCTGAACGACCATCAGCTCCAGATCTTCATCCAGAACCGCGGCGACTCGACGGGGATTAAGCTCTACGCGCCGTGGCTGGATGCGCCTGTGGCCCGGGGCGATAGCATCGTCGCCCGGGGCGTCGTCGACCAATTCCAGGGCATGACGCAGCTCAACGTGCTGGACTACCGCGTGATCGAGACGACGGCGCCGCCCATCGAGCCAACGCCCCTCGGCCTCAGCGCGGCCAACGGCGAACGCCACGAGGGTCTGCTGGCCCGCGTGGAGGGCCAGATCATCAACATGATGACCAATCAGGGCGGGCGGCTGCTCGTCATCAACGAGCCGGGCAACAGCGAGGCCGTGCTCGACGTGTTCATCTCGAACTATCCCCTGCCACAGTTCGATCTTAGCTCACTCGAGGTGGGAGATCGCATCGTCGTCACGGGGCCGCTCACGCAGTACGATACCGAGCCGCCATACGACGACTTCTATGAAATCGTCCCGCGCACGGCCTCGGACCTCGAGGCCCAGGGCCTGACGCAGCGCCTGTACCGCCGGGCGATCCTGATTGGGATGTTCGTCCTGCTCCTTGCGATCGTCCTCGCTGTGCTATTTCGCCGTCAGGTACGCGAACGCACCCGCGAGTTGGCCGAGAGTAAGGCGCGCTTCCGCCGGCTGGCCGAGTCGACCTTCGAAGGCATTCTCTTCCACGACGAAAACCAGATTCTCGACACGAACGATGTTTTCCTTGAGCTCACCGGGTACGACCGTGATGCGCTCATCGGCCGCAGCCTGACCGAACTGCTCGACGCCCCGGCGCACGAGGCACTGTGCACGGGAGAGAGCGCCTCTACCGAGACGACGCACGAAGCTACCCTCGTTCGCGCCGACGGCACCACCTTCCCTGCCGAATTTCGCATCCGCCCCCTGCCCTATCACGGCAGCAACGCCCACGTCGTCGCCGTGCGCGACATCACCCGGCGCAAGCAGCACGAGGCCGAGATCCTGGCCGCCAAAGAAGAAGCCGAAGCGGTGGCCCAGCTCAAATCGAGCCTGCTCAACAACATGAGCCATGAACTGCGGACGCCCATCACCAGCATCGTCGGCTACGCCGAGCTCATCCTCAACGAGCCGCCCGAAATGCACGATGAGTTCGCCCGCCTGATCAAGACGAGCGGCAAGCGCCTCTCCGAAACGCTCAACTCGGTGCTCGATATGGCGCAGATCGAAGCCGGCACGCTCACGCTCTCCGTCAGCAAAACCGATGTGGTGGACCTCGCCCGCGAAGTGGCCCAGCTCCACCGCGCCTCCATCGACGATCAGCCCCTGACACTGTCGGTGGAGGTTGCGGCCGAGAGGACTACGCTCCGCACCGACCGCCGGCTCGTCTACCGCGTCCTGACGAACCTCGTCAGCAACGCGGTCAAGTTCACTGCCGAGGGTGCCATCACCATCCGCATCGACGATGCGCCGGAGGACCTTCGGATCGCCGTCGAGGACACCGGCATCGGGATCGACCGCGAATTTTTGCCGCACCTGTTCGATCCGTTCCGGCAGGAGTCGCAGGGCCTCGGCCGCACGTTTGAGGGCACCGGGCTGGGCCTGGCCATCACGCAGCACATGGTCGACCTGCTGGGCGGTACGATCACGGTGGAGAGCGAAAAAGGCGAAGGAAGTATCTTCATCGTCACCCTGCCCGAGACGTCCCCCCCCGCCCCCGCCGCAACCGACCCGCCCGAGGCGGATCCATCCGAGGCCGATGCTTCCCAGGCGAGCGCGCCGGAAGCCGCCGCTACGCCACCCACATGGTCTTGACGTTGACGAACGCGCGGATGCCGTGGTGGGAGAGCTCGCGCCCGTAGCCGCTCTCTTTCACTCCGCCAAAGGGCAGCCGCGGATCGCTCTTGACCATCTCGTTGACGAAGGCGCAGCCTACATCGAGCCGCCGCGCCAACGCCTCGCCCCGCTCCACATCGCGCGTAAAGACCGATGCGCCCAGTCCAAAGCGCGTATCGTTGGCCAGCTCCACCGCGTGCTCGACATCATCGGCGACGATCATCGAGGCCACGGGGCCAAAAATCTCCTCCTCAAACGCCACCTGGCCCGGCGCCACGTCCGTCAGCACCGTGGGCGTGTAGTAGAAGCCGGGACGCTCCGGCACGACGCCGCCAGTGACGCACGTCGCCCCCTGCTCGATGGAGCGCTGCACCTGGTCGTGCACGGTGTCGCGGAGGTCTTCGCGCGCCAGCGGGCCGAGGTCGATGCCTTCGTTCATCGGGTTGCCCATGGTCATCTGCTCGACGTGCTCGGTAAACCGCGCGATAAACGCTTCGGCGATGGGCCGCTCCAGGATAAACCGCTTCGCCGCGATGCAGCTCTGCGCGTTATTCTGCATGCGCGCCGCGATGCCCTTGTCGAGCGCCCGGTCGAGATCGGCATCGGCGAGCACGATGAACGGATCGGAGCCGCCCAGTTCCAGCACCGAGGGCTTCACCTGTGCCGCGGCCTGCGCGCCCACGGCCTGGCCGGCCCCCACGCTGCCGGTGAGCGTTGCCGCTCGCACCCGCGCATCATTGATGATCCCTTCCACCTGATCGACGGTGACGACCAGCGTCTGAAACTCGTCGCCATCGAAGCCGGCATCACGCAGCAGCTGTTCGATGTCGAGCGCGGTGCCCGTCACGTTGGGCGCGTGCTTCAAGAGCGCCACGTTGCCCGCCATCAGCGCGGGTGCGGCGAAGCGGAAGACCTGCCACACCGGGAAATTCCACGGCATCACGGCCAGCACCGGGCCCAGCGGCTCGTAGGCCACGTAGCTTTTGGCCGCATCGGTTTCGACGGGATCATCGGCAAGGAAGCGGGCGGCGTGCTCGGCGTAGTAGCGGCCCACCCAGGCGCACTTGCGCACCTCGGCGCGAGCCTGCCCTACGGGCTTGCCCATCTCGCGCGTCATGCGCTGGCTCAGCGGATCGGCACGCTCCTCCAGCAGGTCGGCCGCACGGCGCATCCGGCGAGCCCGGTCGACGAACGCAGTGGAGCGGTGCCGCTCAAACGCCGAAGCGGCGCGGGCCAGACCGGCGTCGATCTCCTCCTCCGTGAGCGTCGGATAGCGATGCAGTTCCTCGCCCGTGGCCGGGTTGATGGTGACGATGCTCATAGCAAACAGGCGGTCTGATGAGAGGATGTGCGACGATCCCCATGCGGATCAATACATGCACGAATGATATGGACGACGGTTCGGCGCGCCGGGGTTGAGAAACCTTGCTCCGCCGTACGTAGTGTGAGTGTTGAGCCTCAACTCCCGTACTCTTCTTTTTCCGATCTGCCCCAACCTGTGTCTTCGCCCTCCCTCTCCCGATCGGCCGTTGAAACGCTCGTGGGCCAGCCCGTGGGCTCGCTCGCGCTATACGAGCGGGCCCTGACGCACCGCTCCCACTTCCGGGACCGCGCCAACAGCCATCGCATGACGAATGAGCGGCTGGAGTTTCTGGGAGATGCGCTGCTCGGCTTTATCGTGGGCGAGGCGCTGTTCCGGCAGTTTCCCAACAAAACGGAGGGCTACCTGACGCGCCTTCGCGCCAAAATCGTGAGCGGATCGGCGCTGGCGCGCTACGCCGAACGCCTCGGCCTCGGCCCCCATCTCTTGATGAGCGAAAACGCGGAAAAGAGCCAGGGCCGCTCGAATCCCAACATCCTCTCCGATGCGTACGAGGCACTCCTCGGAGCGCTCTACCTGGATCAGGGCGTGGACGCGGCCCGCCAGTTTGTCCACCGCAGCGCCCTCGACCCCATCGACCTCAACGCGCTCGCCGCCGATCAGCGCAACTACAAGAGTCTGCTCCAGGAATACCTGCAGGCCCACGGGCGCGACCAGCCGGCGTACCGCACGGTCCGCGCCGACGGACCGAGCCACGACCGAACGTTCACCGTGGAGGTGTTGCTCGACGGCACGCCCCACGGCACCGGCACCGCCAGCAGCAAGCAAAAAGCCGAGCAGCAAGCTGCCCGCGAGGCGCTGGAGAAGCTGCAGTCCCAGACCAACTGAAGCGCGATTTCCCCCTCAGTACAACGCCCCGCCGAGCGGCACCTCGTTCGCCGGCGTCACGAGCACCGGATGGCCGTCGTCGCCCGGCACGCCGAGCGTGAGCACCTCCGAGGTGAAACCGGCAATGTTCACCGTGCCGAGGTCCGTCGCGCAGAGCACCTGCTGGCCCACCAACGCCTCGGCCTCGTGGTGGTAGAGCAGCTGCGCGGCCGAGCGCACCGTCCGCTCCCCCAGGTCGATCCACAGCTTGCACATCTTGGGCTTGCGCGTTTCCGGAAACGGCGCGGCGCGAATAATCCGGCCAACTTGAATCGTCACGTCGAACGGAGACTCGGGCATGGCACCTCGGCAGATCAGATGAACGAAGACAGCGGTGCGTCCACCAACGCCGATGGGCCGCTATTCGATTCGGCGGCGCGGCCCCGAATCCACTTGCTTCCAAGCCGATCGTCTGTGACCTTACATCAACACCGCGCCGAATGCAGGCCCGAACGATCCGCTCATCAACACCGCCGCCGCCATGCGCATGCTCCGCCCAACCAGTGCCCTGATCGCCCTCGCCGCCCTCACGCTCACCGGATGCCAATCCGCCGATTTCCGCGCCCACCAGATCCTGTTCGCGGACGGAATTGCCGGCTTCGAAAACCTTGCCAACCTGGACCGATTGCCGGCGCAAGGCTTTCACGTGATCGCGCTGCCGATGAAGATCGAAGGCGGCAGCGGCGGCCCCGCGCGCATCGTCGCGCTCCTGCCTGATGGCAACGACACTTGAATCCCGCTATTTCATCAATCTCTTCCGATGCCCGACCGCTCCACACTCCTCGACTTCGCCCTCCACCTGGCCCGCAGCGCCGCATCCGAGATCATGCCCCGCTACCGGACGGTGGCCGTCGACCGCAAACCCGATGGCACCGAAGTCACCGAGGCCGACCGTGCCGGCGAACGCCACATGCGCACCCTGATCGAGCAGCAATATCCCGAGCACGACATCCTCGGCGAGGAGTTCGGCGATACCGGGGGTGACGCCCGTTTCCGCTGGGTGCTCGACCCGATTGACGGTACGGCCGGATTCACCATCGGCGTGCCCCTCTTCGGGACCCTCGTGGGGGTGATGGAGGACGGCGCACCGGTCGTCGGCGTGATCCACTTTCCCGCAATCGGCGAGACGGTGTACGCCGCGCGGGGCGAAGGCTGCTGGTTTCGCACCGGGAATGCCGAGCCGAAGCGCGTCACCGTCGATCCCGTGGAGGCGCTCGACGCCGCCACCGTCTCCACCACCGGCCCGCACCACTCCGACATCACCCTCCCCGACGATCCGCCGTACCGCCTTTCCGCCCTGATTCGCCGGGCCGGCAAGTTCCGCTTCGTCACCGACTGCATGCAGCACGCCCTCGTCGCCCGCGGCCGGATTCACGCGGCGGTCGATACGCTGATGTCGCCCTGGGACGTGGCCGCCCTCGTGCCGTGCGTCCGCGAAGCGGGCGGCGTCGCGATGACGCTCGATGGCTCCGACGACGACATCGTGTTCGGCGGCAGTCTCGTCACCGCCAGCACCCGCGCCCTCGCCGAGGCAGTCTGCGCCGTGATGCAGCCCGATGGCTGACTGCAGAAGCCCGCAACGGCCGTCGCGGGTTCCGCGCAGCAACTGTTGCTGTGGTGTCCTCCTACCAGTAGCGCCTCACGTGCTGTTTCCATATGTTAGCGGCATCCATCGCCACCAAACTCACCCGTTAAACACTCTCTTGGAAGTCAAGGGGTTTGGGGGGAGGCGGTAGAATTTCTCTCCGTCAAAATCCTGGTCGTGCTTCATCATCCCGTAGATTGAATGTAAGAGCTTTCGCACGACCTGCGCCGCAGGCGCACAATCCAGAACAACCGCGGGGTAGCCTGGATGCCCGATTAGCTCCGCTTTGCTCCGTCAGCACCGTAGGCATGACCTTCGGCCCTCGGGCTTACGCCCTCGTGTGGGGTCGGGCATGACTTCGAAATTAAGAGGCTCTTCGATGGTCTTCCCATACCCCAACGAAGCATGCGGAGTTGGTATGAGCCCATCGCTGGGCCCCGTTCATGCGTCACGGCCTTTGACGATCCAACCTGCTGGCAAGGCATGGATCGTGGCTGGTATGAACTGGGTATGATTATGAGCAGCAACTTCTCGTCGTGCTACGCAGCCGCCACGGCCCGAGAAAGACAGTCCGCCCGGGTGGGAAGTAGAAACCAACTTTTCCGCGGCGGCAGACCGATCCGCACTCAATATGTCCCCATCGATGACGGACGTATCCTCTCTGATTCGCTTGATGCGGAATGCCCGCACCGTCGTCCTCAGCGGCGCGGGCGTCAGCACCGAATCCGGCATTCCCGATTATCGCGGGCCGGAAACGCGGCGCAAATCGCGCGATCCGATCCAGTACAAAGCGTTCGTGAGCGACGCTGCAGCGCGCCGCCATTACTGGGCGCGCAGCGCCATCGGATGGCCCAACTTCCGATCTGCCCAGCCCAATCCCGGCCACGCCGCGCTCGCCCGCTTGGAGCAAGCCGGCCTCGTCCAGGGCATCATCACGCAGAACGTCGACCGCCTCCACCAGTCGGCCGGAAGCGAGCGGGTCGTGGAGTTGCACGGCGCCCTCGCGGAGGTCCGTTGCCTTGACTGCGGCGCCCGCACCGATCGGGAGGCGCTGCAGCGGCGGTTGCTCCAACTGAACCCCGACTGGCAGACGCGCTCGGCCGAGCTGGCGCCCGATGGCGATGCCGACCTCCCGCCGGAGGCGACCGAATCGTTCCGCGTCCCCGGCTGCCGGCGCTGCGGCGGCGCGCTGAAGCCCGATGTCGTATTCTTCGGGGAGAACGTACCACCACCAAAAGTGAAGGCGGCGTGGCAACTCTTCGATGAAGCCGAGGCGCTGATCGTCGTCGGCTCGTCGCTGGCGGTGTACTCCGGCTACCGCTTCGTGCTGCGCGCCGCAAAAGAGCAGCTGCCCGTCGGCATCGTCAACCTCGGCGCCACGCGTGGCGACGCCCTGGCCCACACTCAGATCGACGGCGCCACCGGCACGGTGCTCCCGCATCTGGCCGACGCCCTATGTTCCGCTGACCGCTCATCCACCGCTTCCGCTGCTTATGGCTCCGCCCATTCACACGCTTGACCTCCACTTTCACGACGAACCGCAGACGATCGCGGCCTATCTCATCGAACATGACGACGGCGGCGTGCTCGTCGAAACGGGGCCCGGCTCTACGACGGCCATGCTGCAGGCGCGCCTCGCCGAGCACGGCCTCACGCCATCCGACGTCACCGATGTGCTCGTCACCCACATCCACCTCGATCACGCTGGCGCCGCCGGATGGCTGGCCCAGCACGGCGCCACGGTCCACGTCCACCATGTCGGCGCGCCGCACCTGCGCAACCCAGAGAAGCTGTGGACCAGCGCCACCCGCATCTACGGCGACGACATGGAGCGGCTCTGGGGCGACATCGTGCCCGTGCCGGAGGCTCAGCTCATTGAATTGAACGACGGCGACGACATCACCATCGGCGGGCTGCGCTTCATCGCGCTCGACACGCCCGGCCACGCCTATCATCACATGGCGTTTGTACTGGAGGGCGTGTGCTTTACCGGCGACGTCGGCGGCGTACGCATCCCCGGCCACGAGCACGTGTCGCTGCCGCTGGCCCCGCCCGAAATCCGGCTCGACCTCTGGCGCGACAGCATCGACACCCTCCGCGAGGCGGACATCGACCGGCTGATGCCGACGCACTTCGGCCCGTACGACGACGTCGGCGCCCACCTCGACCGGCTGGAGAGCGGCATCCGCACCGCCGAACGCTGGCTCCCCGAGGCCCTCGCCGATGACCCGAGCGACGCCGAATGGCGCGAGCGCGTGGTCGACTGGATGCGCCAGCACGCTGCGGAGGACGGCGTCTCGGACGCAGACTGGGCGCTCTACGAAACGGCCAATCCCAGCTGGATGGCCGCGATGGGCCTCCGGCGCTACTGGACGAAGTACGGCGCCGAGGCGACAGGTTAGAAGACACCTCTTTTGAACGCTCCGGATTCCCACGCGTCGCGAAATCGACCGGCAAAGCTGTTTAAGAAAAGTCATTCCCAACTTGATTACTTCGTCAGTCGCTTCGCTCGTGTGGGAATCCAGAACAAACTGTAGAATATCTGGATGCCCGATTTAGTGGTTCTCTCGCTAAATACATGAGTCATCCCCGACTCTGATCGGGGATCCAGAGAATAAAGCAATCCCCGCTGGATTCCCGTTTTCACGGGAATGACGGGCCTTTTCGGCGTTAATGAGGCTGAAAATGTAATGATACGAACTTAGCGAGAGGACCATTTAGCTCCGTTTCACTCCGTCAGTCGGGCTTGCGCCCTCGTGTGGAGTCGGGCATGACTTCGGATCACAGCGAGGTCTTCCACCAGCCTGCCCCTCACCCCGCAAACTGGATGATGCCCCACTTACCGTTGACGAGCCAGTCGGGATCAGTGCGGTTGAGGCGCTCGACTTGCGCGTCGGTCAGTCCGGCAGCGACTTCGGCTTTGAGGGTGCGCAAGGCCAGCACCGGCGCGGGGAAGTAATCGACGACCGTAACGAATGGCGTCGTGAAGGCCCAGTGCCGGTCGCCCAAAAGCCGCCGGTAATTGGCGTCGCCCTTCGTGATGACCAAATCGGCGCGGGCGAGTTCGGCCGTCGTCCACGGCGGCAGCTCCCGGTAAACCAGCGGCAGCGTCCAAATCCAGCTGTCAGCGAAGCGCAGCCGTCCCGCCGAAAGATAGCCGCGGCACCGCCCCGCCAGGGCTCGCACCGATGGGTCGTCGCCCGCCGCCAGTGCGTCGAGGGTGGCGTGCACATCCGTAATCCGGGCGTCGGACACGAACGTCGGATGCGCCTTCAGGTGAAGGACAACTGTCTCGGCCCATTCGCTCGCCAGCAGTTCGTCGATCAGCACGAGGTCGCCGACGAGTTCGAAGCCCGCGTTGTCCGCGATCACGTCGATGCGCGGCGGATGCGGGATCGATTGCAGATGCTCGATGATGGCACTGCGATCATCGGCCAGCAGATGCGCGTCCTCGTCGTCGCTGCCGAAGTGATCCGGCCGGTCCTCGTCCGCGCCCCACATGCTGAGGTCGGCCTGATTGCCCCAAAGCGCCGCGCGCACGATCCGCCGCAGCTGCTCCGGCGAGCGCCCCTCCGGCCGCTCCGCCACCGACTGGCTCAGCGCCCGAATGCCCTCGGCTGATTGCGCCAATCCCTCGCGCTTCTGATACGCAAACGGGTCCTGCCCGCGCGCCGGCCCCTCGCGGAAGTAGCCCGTCGCCTCCACGATCCGGCGGTAAAAGTAGGCTTCGCCCACGTACCACGGGATTTCCAACCACGTCTGCCCCGCGTACCGTTCGAGGCACCGGTTCCAGAGCGGCACGTCGGGCGCATCGTCTTCGATCGGGCGGATGACGGCGTCCGGCAGCTCATCGACGAGCGCATCGAGGCGGCGGTTGACGACAGCGGGGAAGTCGTTCTCGTCGATCACGCGCCGCCCGATGCGCGGCCAGCGGGTAGTGACGGTGTGCCGGGCGAACGAGCCGGCATCGGTGCCGCGCAGGAACGGAGGGAGGTCAGTCGCAGATCGGTTCACGGCGGTTGGGTTCTGTGAAACGGACAACGGCTCACCCTACGCTGCAAATCAGCGGGCGTTCGAGCGCACAGCAGATCATCGGTCCATCCGCAACCATCTGCTCACATATTTACAGGTTGATCACGAACTGCACCCCGTCCGTGGGGTATGGCTACTACGCCGATATTTCGACCGATCTCCACCGGCCGGTGGGCTGATCAAAACCTGCCTGCTTCATACATTGAAGTTAGCTCTAATTACGGACGGCGTCTCCGCTGCACCGACTATTGAATCCGAGCCGCACGGCGAACGCCCCCGCCGTCTGTGCGTTTAGCGTACACGCTTTCAACTTATACTGAAAACTGTAGCGCAGTCCGCGTGACGGCGCGCTCTGCTCCCGCCTTTCACTGAATCCAACGGCTCTCGCACCTGCGTTCCATGGCCATCGACCTCCGCTTTACTGACCGCTTCGCCCGGCGCCACATCGGCCCGACGCCCGACAACCTCCAGACCATGCTCGACACGGTGGGCGTTTCGTCGCTCGACGCCCTCGTGGACGAAGCCATCCCGCCCGCCATCCGCAGCGAGCGCCCGCTCGACCTGCCCGCGGCGATCACCGAGCGCGAACTGCTCGAAGACGCCGCCGCCCTCGGCGATGAGAACGAGCCCTACCGCTCGTTCATCGGCATGGGCTATCACGGCACCGTCACGCCGCCCGTCATCCAGCGCGACATCCTCGAAAACCCCGCCTGGTACACGCAGTACACGCCGTATCAGGCCGAGATCGCGCAGGGCCGACTGGAGGCGCTGATGAACTTCCAGACGATGGTGATCGACCTGACGGGGCTGGAGATCGCCAACGCCTCGCTGCTCGATGAGGCCACCGCCGCCGCCGAGGCGATGATGATGCTGAACCGCGTCACGCGCCGCCGCGACGCCGACACCTTCTTCGTATCGGAGGATTGCCATCCGCAGACGATCGAAGTCGTGAAGGGCCGCGCCGCCCCGATTGGCGTCGAAATCGTCGTGGGCGACCACCGCACCTTCGCCTTTACCGACGACGTGTTTGGCGGCCTCGTGCAGTACCCGACGACCGACGGCGCCGTCACCGACTACGCCGACTTCTGCGCCCGCGCCCACGCCGTCGACGCGCAGGTCGCCGTCGCCGCGGATCTGCTGAGCCTCACGCTGCTGCAGGCTCCCGGCACATGGGGCGCCGATGTGGTCGTGGGCAACACGCAGCGCTTCGGCGTGCCAATGGGCTACGGCGGCCCGCACGCCGCCTTCTTCGCCACGAAGGAGCAGCACAAGCGGCAGGTGCCCGGCCGGATGATTGGCGTCTCGAAGGACGCGGACGGCAACGTCGCCTTCCGGATGGCGCTGCAAACGCGCGAGCAGCACATCCGCCGCGGGCGCGCCACCTCCAACATCTGCACCGCCCAGGTGCTCCTCGCCGTGATGGCCGGCATGTACGCCGTCTACCACGGGCCGAAGGGCCTCCGCACCATCGCCGAGCGCATCCACAATCTGACGAAGATTCTGGCGGAGGGCCTCCGGCAGACGGGCCACCGCGTCCGCCACGACGCTTTCTTCGACACCCTGCGCATCGACCTGAACGACATGACGCGCTCCGCCGTGCGCGACGCGGCCGAGGCGCACGAGATCAACCTGCGCTACTACGACGACGGCTCGGTGGGCGTGGCGCTCGATGAAACCGTCAGCGCCGAAGACCTCGACGCCCTGTTCACCATCTTCGGCGCACGCAACGGCCGCAGCCTCTACGCCGAAGAGCTGGCCGCCGACCTCGAATCGGGCTACGAGGGGCCGCTCCCCCGCGAAATGGACTACCTGACGCACCCCGTCTTCAACCAGTACCACTCGGAGACGGAGATGGCGCGCTACATCCAGCGGCTGGCGAGCAAAGACCTCTCGCTCATCCACAGCATGATCCCGCTCGGGTCGTGCACGATGAAGCTGAACCCCACGGCCTCGCTGATGCCGATCTCGAATCCGAAGTTCGGCGGATTGCATCCGTTTGCGCCGCCCGAGCAGGCCACCGGCTACCGGCGCGTGATCGATGAGCTGTCGGATTGGCTTGCCGAGATTACCGGCTTCGACGGCGTCTCGCTGCAGCCCAACTCGGGCGCGGCGGGCGAATACACGGGGCTGCTCGTCATCCGCGCCTATCACCGCTCGCGCGGCGAGGCGCACCGCAACGTCTGCCTGATCCCCGAATCGGCGCACGGCACGAACCCCGCGAGCGCGTCGATGGTGGGGATGAAGGTCGTGACGATCGACACGGATGACAACGGCAACATCGACCTCGACGACCTGCAGGCCAAAGCCGAAAAACACAGCGACCACCTCGCCGCGCTGATGGTCACCTATCCGTCCACGCACGGCGTCTTCGAGACGCACATCCGCCAGGTGTGCGACGTGGTGCATGAGCACGGCGGGCAGGTGTACATGGACGGCGCCAACATGAACGCGATGGTGGGGCTGTGCCGTCCCGGCGAGATCGGGATGGACGTGTGCCACCTGAACCTGCACAAGACGTTCAGCATCCCGCACGGCGGCGGCGGACCCGGCGTTGGGCCCGTCTGCACGGCCGAGCACCTGACGCCCTTCCTCCCCGGTCATTCGGTTGTGGAAACGGGCGGCGACCAGGCGATTCCGGCGATTTCAGCCGCGCCGTTCGGGAGCGCGCTCATCCTACTCATCTCGTGGGGCTACATCAAGCTCCTCGGCGCCGAGGGGCTCACCCAGTCCACCAAGGCTGCCATCCTCAACGCCAACTACGTTGCCAAGCGCCTCAACGACGCCTACGACATCGTCTACACCGGCAAAAACAGCCGGGTTGCCCACGAATTCATCCTCGACCTGCGGCCCTTCCGGAAAGAACTGAGCCTCAGCGAGCAGGACGTGGCGAAGCGGCTGATGGACTACGGCTTCCACGCGCCCACGATGAGCTGGCCCGTCGTCGGCACACTGATGGTGGAGCCGACGGAGAGCGAGTCGATGGCGGAGCTGGATCGCTTCTGCAGCGCGATGATCGCCATCCGCGAGGAGATCGCCGAGGTCGAGCGCGGCGAGGTCGACGCCGAGCAGAGCGTGCTCGCCCAGGCGCCGCACACCGCCGCGATGGTCACCGCCGACGCGTGGACGAAGCCCTACTCGCGCGAGCGCGCCGCCTATCCGGCCGGCACCGTGCGCGACCGCAAATTCTGGCCGAGCGTCCGCCGCGTCGACGACGCCTACGGCGACCGCCACCTGATGTGCGCCTGCCCCCCCGTCGAAGCCTTCGCGGCCAACGACGAGGACGAGCTGGAGGCCGTACTCAACGCCTGACTCGGTAATCTGCAGATCAAAAAAACTACGCCCGCCCCCCCGGCGCCCCGGGGAGCGGGCGTTTTTTATGGGCGGCATCGCTTCTTCACCGCCTGCTCCCCGTGGGTAAATCGCCCACATCACGTCCCGGTCTTCACCGGCATCATACTGCAACGACCCCGTGCTTCTTTGGCGGATGATGTTTCGCATACTGCATGGAGTTCCATGCCTCAATTATATTACTTTTCAGTTTATCTTAATCGTCCTTAAATTACCTCACCGTTTATTCAAAACCTAAATGCGAAACATTATTCAACTGATAAGTTATACAGTTACGATTTTAATTCTCTAACCATAGCCGCTCACCTGCTGATGGGTTCTATCCGACCTCTCTTCGTCGCCGCCGTGCTGCTCGCGCTGAGCAGCGCAGCGTTCGCCCAAGCGCCCTCGTCCGCACCCCTGCGCCTCTCGATCGACGACGCGCTCGATCGTGCCCGCGCGAAAAACTTCCAGATTCGCAGTGCGGCAGCGGAGGCCGATGCGGCTCGGGCGGGCAAGCGCCAGACGCTCGCCACCTTTCTACCGCAGCTCACCATCAGCGAGCAAGGGACCGCCACGACCGATCCGGTTAACGCCTTCGGCTTCAAGCTGAAACAAGAGGCATTCACGCAGCAGGATCTGGCGCTGGATGCGCTCAACAACCCCGACCGCGTCGATAACTTCACGACGAAGATCGAGGTGCGCCAGCCCATCCTGAATCTCGACGGCCTCTATCAGCGCCGCGCGGCCGCCGATCGGGCGCGTGCTGCCGATTTGGGACAACAGCGCACGGAAGCGTTCGTCACCTTCAAGGTGCGCGAGGGCTACTACGGCCTGGTGCTGGCTCAGCAGCGGCAAGCCGTGATCGACTCGGCCCTGACCGCAGCGCGTGCCAATCGCGATCAGGCGCAGGATTTCTTCGAGCAGGGCATGATCAACCGCGCCGATTTCCTCGCAGCCGAAGTGCGCGTGCTGGAGCTCAAAAGCCAGCAGACCGATGCACAGGCCCGCGCCCAAAACGCCGCCGACCAGCTTCGCTACCTGCTGGGCCTGGAGAAGCAGGTCCCCATCGAGCCGACGGATCAGCTTCAGGAGCTGGCCGCGCCGGTAGACACCGTCGACGTGGGCCAGATCAACCAGCAGCGCTCGGACATGCGCGCGCTCCGCTTCCAGGCCGACGCCGCCGCGGAGCAGCTCCGCGCCAAACGCTCCGCCTTTCTGCCCACGCTCAATGCGTTCGGCGGCTACGAGTGGAACGACGAGGTGCCCTTTGGCACGCAGGGCGAGAGCTGGATGGCCGGCGCCTCGCTCAGCTGGAACCTCTTCAGCGGGTTCAAAAACATCGGCGGCGCCCAGCGCGCACAGGCCGAGCAGCGGCGCGCCGAGCTGGCCGTCCGCAATCAGGCGCTGCAGAACGAAGTGCAGATCACCGCGGCACTCCGCAATCTGGAGGCCTCCCGGCAGCAGCTCCGTCAGGCCGAAGCCGCCGTTGAGCAGGCGCGCGAGTCGCTCCGCATCCGCTCGGATCGCTTCGAGCAGGGCCTCGAAAAGACGACTGATGTGCTCAACGCCGAGGTCACCCTCGCCAACAAGCGGCTGGCCTATCTCAAGACGCTCTACGACCACACCATCAACATCTACCGCCTCGAACTGCTCACCGAGCGCTCGCTGGCACGGTGACGCGTGTAGGCGGATGGGCCGTTGGGTGTGGGGATGCGAAGTACGTAGCCCCCGTGCGCCCGAACACCCACACGCCCGCTCGCCCATACCCAACATAGCAGACGAAACCATACCATGAGAACGGTCCGAACAACGCTCGCCTTCACAGCAGTCCTTGCCGTCGCCCTCACCCTCAGCGCGTGCGGCAGCAGCAATGAACCGGCCCCTCCGGCAGATGACGGTCCGGCCGTGCCGGTGCGCATCGCCGAAGCCGAGGCCCGGCCGCTGCCCCAGCGCTTTCGCTACACGGGCACCGTGCAGGGCGTGCGCCGTGTGCCGCTCAGCACCAAGCTGATGGGCCGCGTCGCCCGCCTCACAGTCGACGAAGGTGACCGCGTGCGGCAGGGGCAGACGCTCGCACGCATCGACAGCGACAACGTGCAGGCCCAAAAGCGGCAGGTAGAGGCGCAGTTGCGCGAGGCGCGCGCTAACCTCCAGAACGTGGAGACCAATTTTGAGCGCATCCGGGCGCTGTACGAGCGCGAGAGCGCCACGCAGAAGGAGTTCGACGACATGAAAACGCGCTACGAGAGCGCGCAGGCGCAAGTGGAGGCGATGGAAAACCGCCTCGCCGAAATCAACGACATGCTCTCATATACGACCGTCACCGCGCCCATCGACGGCTATGTCGTCGAGAAACGCATCGAAGAAGGCGCGATGGCCGCGCCGGGGCATCCGCTGCTCGTCGTCGAAACGATCGATGCGCTGAAGGTCATCGCGCAGGTGCCCGAGTATGAGATCAACCGCTTCGCCGAGGGCGACACGGTAGCCGTCGAGGTCGGCGCGCTGGACCGAACGCTCCGAGGTACCGTGACGGAGATCAATCCCTCGGGCCACCCCGCAAGCCGGCTGTTCCGCGTGCAGGTGGTACTGATGGAGGAAACGGCCAATCTCAAACCGGGCATGTACGCGCAGGTGCTCCTACAGAAAGGCGAGGAGCGGATGACGACCGTGCCCGCATCGAGCCTCGTCGAGCGCGGGCAGCTGACGGGACTCTACACCGTCAGCGATGACGACCGCGCCGTGCTCCGCTGGGTACGCCTCGGATCGCGCCACGACGGCCGCGTCGAGATTCTCTCGGGCCTGCGCGCCGGTGAACACTACATCGCCGAAGCCGACGGCCGCCTCCGCGACGGCCAAAAGGTGACGATCCGTCAATAGATATCGGTCATTGGTTATCAGTCAATAGTTATCAGTCAATAGTTATCAGTCGCAGGTCATCGGAAGAACGGATGACCGGTGGCGCCCAGACCCATCCCCCAAGTAATCATGGCGAAGACGACAGGACTTGCCGGACGTATCGCGCAGGGCTTCATCAACTCGAAGCTCACGCCACTGCTGATGGCGGCCTTTTTGGGCATCGGCATTTATAGTGCCTGGCTCACCCCGAAGGAAGAGGACCCGCAGATTGAGGTCCCGATGGCTGATGTGATGGTGGGCTATCCGGGCGCCACGCCCGAAGAAGTAGAGAGCCGTATCATCGAGCCGCTCGAACGGCTGCTCGCCAACATCGAAGGCGTCGAATACGTCTACTCGACGGCGATGCAAGGACAGGCACTCGTGAGCGTGCGCTACTTCGTGGGCGAGGACGTGCAGCGCAGCCTCGTGAAGCTCTACGAGGAAATCCTCAAGCGGATGGAGCGCAAGCCCGAGGGCGCCACGATGCCGCTCATCAAAACGCGCGACGTGGACGACGTGCCGATCCTGTCGCTCACGCTCCACAGCGACGCCTACGACGATTACCAGCTGCGGCGCATCGGGGCGGAGCTGACGTCGGAGCTGAAGAAGATCGACGGGGTCGCGGCCATCGACGTGAAGGGCGGGCGCCAGCGGCAGGTGCGCATCGAACTCGACCCGAACCGCCTCGCCGCCTACCACCTCGATCCGCCCGCCATCGCCCGGCAGATTCAGGCGGCCAACAGCCAGCTGCAAGCCGGGTCGTTCAACGCGAACGACACCGAGTATCTGGTCGAAACGGGCCAGTTTCTCGACTCGGCTGAGGACGTGAAGAACCTCGTCGTGGGCGTGCATGAGGGACAGCCCGTCTATCTGAAAAGCGTCGCAAATGTCATCGACGGCCCGGCCGAGCCGGAGAAGTACGTCGGATTCGGCTATGGGGCTGGCTTTGGTAATGGCCATGGGGAAGAGTCAGCCGACTCGCTCCGTCGGACAGGCATTCAACCCGCCGTGACGCTCGCGATTGCCAAACGGGGCGGCACCGACGCCATGTCCGTCGCCGAAGAGGTGATGACCAAAGTCGAGCGCCTGCGCCCCACACTGATCCCGCAGGAGGTCACGGTAACGACGACGCGCAACTACGGCGAATCGGCCTCCCACAAGGTCGCCGAGCTGTTCCTCCACCTCATCGTCGCCATTCTGACGGTGACCTTCGTCGTGAGCCTCGCGATGGGCTGGCGCGGCGGGCTCGTCGTCTTCCTCTCGGTGCCCATCAGCTTCGCGCTGACGCTGTTCGTCTACTACATGTTCGGCTACACGCTGAACCGGATCACGCTCTTCGCGCTGATCTTCGTGACCGGCATTGTGGTGGACGACTCGATCATCGTGGCGGAGAATATGGAGCGGCACTTCAAGATGAAGAAACTGCCGTTCGCGCAGGCGGCGCTCGCGGCCATCAACGAAGTCGGCAACCCGACTATTCTGGCAACGCTGACGGTCATCGCCGCCGTCCTCCCGATGGCGTTCGTCTCCGGCCTGATGGGCCCGTACATGAGCCCGATGCCGATTGGCGCGTCGCTGGCGATGCTGTTTTCGCTGCTCGTGGCGCTCGTCATCACGCCGTATCTGGCGTATCGCCTGCTCGACAAGACGGAAAAGGCCGAGGACGAACCCGATTATAGCCTCGAAGACACGACGATCTACCAGATCTACGAGGCGACGATCCGCCCGCTGCTGGAGCGCCCGGCGCTGGGCTGGGGGTTCATCGGATTGACGACGCTGCTGCTGGTCGGCTCCGTCTCCCTCTTCTACTTCAAGGTCGTGACGGTGAAGATGCTGCCGTACGACGACAAGAACGAGTTCCAGGTCGTCGTCGACATGCCGGAGGGCACGACGCTGGAGCGGACCTCCGCCGTCACCCGCGAACTGGGCCTGTACCTCGCCCAGCAGCCCGAGGTGACCGACTATCAGACGTACGTGGGCACCTCGGCGCCGGTCAACCTGAACGGACTCGTCCGCCACTACGACCTGCGCTCGGCGCCGCATCAGGCCGACATCCAGGTGAACATCCTGCCGAAGGGCGAGCGCAGCGAACAGAGCCACCCCATCGCCAAACGGATGCGCCCGGCCCTGCAGTCGATCGGCGAAAAGTACGGGGCCAACATCAAGGTCGCCGAGGTGCCGCCCGGCCCGCCCGTGCTCTCGACGCTCGTGGCCGAGATCTACGGGCCGAATGTCGAGGAGCAGCGCGCCATCGCCCGGCAGGTGAAGGACATCTTCGCCGCGACGGAAGGCGTCGTGGATGTGGACTGGATGGTCGAAGCGCCGCAGACGAAATACACGTTCACGGTGAACAAGGAGAAAGCCATGCAGATGGGCGTGCCGGCGCAGCGCATTACCCAGTCGGTGCGGATGGCGCTGAGCGGGCAAGATGTCTCCATGCTGCACGCGAATGCCGAGGAAGACCCCGTGGGCCTGCACCTGCGCCTCGCCGAAGCCGATCGCTCCAGCCTCGCCGACCTCAAGAACCTGCGCGTGCAGTCGCAATCCGGCGCGCTCATCCCGGTCGGCGATCTCGTTACCATCGAGGAGACGACGCGGCGCCGGTCCATCAACCGCAAAAACCAGCAGCGCGTGATCTACGTGACGGGCGACGTGGCAGGCGAGGTAGAAAGCCCCGTCTACGCCATGCTCGACATCGAAGAGCGGCTCGATGAGATCGAGATGCCGCAGGGCTACGACCTCGGCACGCTCTACACCGATCAGCCCTCCGTCGAGAACGACTACTTCCTGAAGTGGGATGGCGAGTGGCGCATCACCTACAAGGTCTTCCGCGACCTCGGCATCGCCTTCGGCATCGTGCTGCTGATCATCTATTTGCTGATCGTGGGCTGGTTTCAGGCGCTAACGACGCCGATCGTGATGATGGTGGCGATCCCGCTGTCGCTCATCGGCATTGTCGCGGGGCACTGGATCATGGGCGCCTTCTTCACCGCGACGTCGATGATCGGGTTCATTGCGCTCGCCGGCATCATGGTGCGCAACTCGGTCCTGCTGATCGACTTCATCGACCTCCGGCTGGAGGACGGCGCCTCGCTGAAGCAGGCCGTCATCGAGGCCGGCGCCGTGCGGACGCGCCCCATCCTGCTGACGGCGGGCACCGTCGTCATCGGCGCCTTCGTGATCCTGTTCGATCCGGTCTTTCAGGGCCTCGCCATCTCGCTGATGGGCGGCGCCATCGCCTCGACGGCGCTCACGCTGCTCATCGTGCCGCTCATCTACTACATGATCGAGCGGCGCAAGGCGCCCGAAGTCCGTGGCGTCGCCTCCGCCACGCCGGATCTGCCGAGCGACACCGGCGACGGCGCCGCCGATGCCTCCGCTCCCCCGATGGAGCGCGAATCCCGTTCCTCCTAATCTTGACCTCGCACCGCCATGAAACTCGTTGCCGTCATGAGCCTGGACGCGTACCGCGACGATCTGCACCGGATCTACCGCGAGCACGCCATCCAGGTCTTCAGCGAAATCGACATCCAGGGCTACTATCAGAAGCAGCCCACCACCAAAGTGGCCGACGTGGGCTGGTTTGGCCGGTCGAATGCGCCTGCCTATTCGACGCTGACGTGGGCCTTTCTCGACGCCAGCCAGGCCGCTGATCTGATGGACGCGATCACCGGCTTCAACGAGGCGCATGACCTCGACCACCCCGTGCGCGCCTTTGAGATGCCCGTCGACCGCGCGATCTGATGCCCAAATCCGGCTGCTCCCCCTTTATTCACCCGACGCCTACCGCTATGACCCCACCCGCTGCTACCTCGACCGAATCCGCTGCTACCTGCACTACCAACGGCTCCGAGCGCCTCGTGCGCGCGCTGGCCGGGACCGTTGTCCTCACCGGGCTGGGGCTCGGCTGGTTCGTGAACGACTGGTTCTATCTGCTCGTCGCCTTCGCCGGCCTCAACCTCCTTCAGAGCGCGTTCACCGGCTTCTGCCCGCCGGAAATTATTTATAACCGATTTCGCCGCTCGTCCTGATCCGACGAAAAATCCATCGGTGGCTGCCCCGGGGGCGACGCCGTTCCGTGCAACACAGACGGGCCATTTACAATTTGAACCATGAGCCTGATTTCCTGCTCAACGCCTCCAACCTCGCCACCAACCCGCTCCGAATCCGATGGCTGATGCTCGCCCGATGACCGATCTTCGCGCCCGCGACGTCATGACGACCGAGGTGCTCACCGCCCACCCCGCGTGGTCCGTCGACCAGCTGGCCAGCTTCTTCATGGAGAACGACATCTCGGGAGCGCCGGTCACGGACGACGACGGGCGCCTGCGGGGCGTCGTCTCAATGACAGACATCACCCAGCACAGCAGCGTGCCGGGCGATACGCCCCCGCGACCGCAGGGCCATACGCGCTACCACCTCGCACTGGAAGACGAATACGCGGAGGAGGACCTGGAGACGTTTCGCACGCAGGAGTGGAGCGCCGCCACCGTCCACGACCTGATGACCTCGATGGTATTCGACGTCAACGAAAGCGCCCCCATCCAGGCCATCGCCGACACGATGATCCGCGGGCGCATTCACCGCGTCCTCGTTACCCGCGGCAGCGACCTCGTCGGCATCATCACCGCGCTCGACCTGCTCGAAGTGGTACGGGATCTGTAGAACGAGCGGAGGAATAGATGCGCGGAGGAACAGACCCTCCCCATCCATTTCTTGTCTCATTTACCTCCTAAATCTGCGCCTGGGCCGCTTCACGGCCGATGAGCTGGTGAATCTTGCCCGGAAAGATTTTGCCGAGGAACGATTCGATGCGGTCCGAGCACGCGGCGACCGACGCCACATCTACCCCGGTGTGGAGTCCCAGCTCGCGCAGGAGGTAGGCCGTATCCTCCGTAGCGATATTGCCGGCCGCGCCAGGCACGAACGGGCAGCCGCCCATCCCGGCGAGTGATACATCGAACCAAGTCACGCCCTCCTCCAGCGCGGCCACCACGTTGGCCAGCCCGAGGCCGCGCGTATCGTGCAGGTGGAGCACCAGCGGCACCTCGCCGATGGCGTCCTGCACGGCGTTCACGCGGCGCTTGATCATGCGCGGGTTCGCCATTCCCGTCGTATCGGCCAGGGAGATGGAAGCGGCCCCGCGGTCGGCAAAGCGAGCAGCCAGGTCGACCACCTGATCGAGCGGCGTATCGCCCGGCGCGGCGTAGCCGAAGACCGTCTGGAAGCCCATCTGCGCCTGCAGGTTGTGCTCGATGGCGTACGCCATCATGGCCTCAGCCTGCTCGATGCCCTCCGCGATGGTCATATTGGCGTTGTCCCGGCTGTGCTGCTCGTTCGTGGCGATGGACAGGTCGACGTGCCGCAGTCCGGCCGCATGCGCGCGCTCCAGGCCCTTCTGGTTGAGCGCAAGCCCGCTGTAGATCACCTCGTCGCGCTCGGGCAGCCGGTCGACTACGTCTTCGGCATCGGCCATCTGCGGGACCCATTTCGGATGGACAAAGGACGTCACCTGGATGCGCGGCAGGCCGGCCTCAGCCAATTCGGTGATCATTTCCAGCTTCAGGTCGGTCGGGATCGGCGTGTCCTCGAACTGAAAGCCGTCGCGCGGGCCGACTTCGCAGAGGGTGACCGTTTCGGGCAGGGACATGGGAAGCGGCATCGGCAATGGAATACGATGAGCAGGGGCGCCACTTCCAAACGACGAAGCCCGCCAGGTTCGTTCCCGGCGGGCTCCAGTCGGGCTTTACGGTTTGAGAGACACAGGGGTGCCTCCCACACCACGGGGCACTTGTACTGCATAAATCGTTGTCACGCGCCGCCGCGGTCAGATCGGCCGTCCCACTGCCGCTGCCTCAACCATCGCCCCGATCTTTCAACCGGAAGGAAATGGGCAGCGCCATCTGCACCTTCACGGGCTGGTTCCGCTGTTTGCCCGGCTTGAACTTCGCCGTCTTGATCACGCGGATGGCCTCTTCGGACAGCAGCTTGTGCGGGCTACGCAACACGACCGGATTCGTCACATTTCCATTCTCGTTGACGATGAACTGGACGAAGACCCGGCCTTCGATCCCTGCACGCTTGGCGACCTTGGGATACTGGATGCGGCTCTGCAACTCCTGCATGCCGCCGATGAGCTCCGGATTCTCTTCCACGGCGATGAAAATTTCTTCCTCGCCGGTCTCCTCTTCTTCGGCCGACTCATCGGGTGGCGGCGGAGGCGGCGCTTCGTTCACATCCATCGACTCGTTCAGGTCGAGCGACGCATCGAGTTCGATCACTTCGTCTTCGATGACCTGGTCGTTCGGCACCTCAACAGGCGCCGGAGGACGCGGCGGGGGCGGCGGACGGTTTACCTGCTCCGTCTGCTGGATCTCCTGCATCTCGACGATCTCTTGCTGCTCATAGGCCGGCACGTCGAGGCTGCGATCCACCTCCATGTTAATGGTCGTCAGCCCAAACAGAAGCAGCAGAGCCGCCACAAAGCCGACTTCCAGCGTAATCCGGTACTGGCTCTTCAGATCAGCACCAGCATTTTTGTGGGGACGGCGCAGAGCCTGCCGGTGGCGTAGCTCGTCGAACCCATCGGGGGGCGACGGTTCGGCGGGCCCGGGCGGCGGATCGAGCACCGGCACCTGGCCAGAGCGCGACGTTCCATCTCCCGAATACTGGTTCTCTGGTGCGTCAGGGGTTGATTTCTTGTCAGGCGGAGAGTTGGGGAATGCGTTCGTTGTGTTCATAAGGGCCCCCGGATGTTGCCATCCTTGCTCATTATGGTAACCGTAAAAGCCATGAGCCGGACCTGGCGCCTCCCTATGCCCCCATAGCAAGCACCAGGCATCGGAGTGATTTTTGCCCTCTCCGTGAGGGAAACCACCCGAAATGGCTCACCTTCATGAAAACACGAGCGCACACACCCGTATGAGAGGGCACTCCCCCTGCGTTTGCGGGGGGCGATTACGACGCCCTGTCAGGCCAGTCCCGCCCCTACCGTGGGACGGTCTTGCACGCCCCCGTGGGGAATTCCCCTACGGAGCGGGCCTTCCGAAGGCCTCGTAGCGTTGCGTTTTCACCGCCCGCTCAATACCCTTTGGATAGCCCAAGTAGCGTCCCTCCCGTTGCTGCGCCCCACAAGCTCTATCTTCCTATGATTGAGATTGTCGATGTCCAAGCCAATAAGACGCTGGACGATTACAACGCCTATGCGCATTTGACGTACGCCGTCCAGGACCTCATCCGCTCGTCCCAAGAGCCGGTGGAAACGCTGGACGGACGCACCGTCTGGATGGTGAACTCGACCGCCCAGGGCGGCGGCGTCGCCGAGATGCTCCCAAAGGTCGTGTCGATGCTCCGCGAGCTGGGCGTCGATACCGAATGGGCCGTCATCCATAGCGACGAAGAGCGCTTCTTCGAGCTCACCAAACGCATCCACAACCTGCTGCATGGCGCGGGCGCCCCGTACCTGAGCCGCGACGACCGGGCGCTCTACGAATCGGTGAGCCGCACACTGGCCGACGAGATGAAAGCGCATGTGGGACCGGACGACATCCTCGTTGTGCACGACCCGCAGCCGCTGGCAATGGGCGCCTTCCTGAGCGATGAGTTGGATGTCTCGTCCATCTGGCGCTGCCACATCGGTCTCGACGAATCAACTCCCGCCACGCAGGCCGCCTGGGACTTCCTCCAGCCCTGGACCGAGCGCTACGACCGCGCCGTGTTCTCCCTCGACGAGTACGTGCCCCCCTTCCTCGACGAGCGGGCCGACATCATTCATCCGGCCATCGACCCGCTCAGCTACAAAAACCGGGGGCTTTCCATCCACACGCTCACCGGCATCCTCAACAACGCGTCGCTGGCCGACTCGGGCCAACCGCTGCTGACGCCGCCCTTCGACGCGCCCGCCCAGCGCCTGCAGACCGATGGCACTTTCGCACCGGCGACCCAGCCCGAAGACATCGGCCTGCTTGTGCGCCCCATCGTCACCCAGATCTCGCGCTGGGACCGGCTGAAGGGCTTTGCCCCCCTCCTGAAGGCATTTGCCGATCTGAAGCGCCAGCGCCACGACCGCTCCGATGCCCCCTCAGCCCAGCATCAGCGCCGCCTCGACCTGATGCGTCTTGTGCTCGCCGGCCCCGACCCGGAATCGGTGTCCGACGACCCGGAGGGGCAGGAGGTCTTCCGCGAGATCTGTGACCTGTGGCTCGACCTCGACCCCGAGCTGCAACGCGACATCGCCATCCTGACTCTGCCGATGTCCTCACGCAAGCACAATGCGCTAATGGTGAACGTGCTGCAGCGCTGCTCGACCATCGTGGCGCAAAACTCCCTCCGCGAAGGCTTCGGGCTGACCGTGACCGAGGGCATGTGGAAGCGCACCCCGATCCTGGGCACGAATGCCGCCGGAATCCGCGAGCAGGTCAAGAACGGCGTGCACGGCCATCGCGTCACGCATCCGAACGATCCGACGGAGATTGCGTCGGTGCTCAATATGATGCTGGCCGCCAGGAAGGACCGCGAGATCTGGGGCCGTAACGCCGAGCGGCGCGCCACTCATCGCTACCTCGTCTTCGCCCAGATTCATCGCTGGCTCGAAGTGATTACCCAGACGATGGCCCGTACCGGCCTGCCCATCGACGGGCGGGCGATCTCGGGCGCAGCCTCTCCCACGTCGTCTCCCGGCACCGAATGATCGACCTACCTGCCCCCGGATGCAGCTTACCGCCGCTCGCGCTAGCGCTGGAGCCACTTCTCGCGCTCCTGAGCACGAAGGGCGCGGTACGGCTCGATCTGTGCGGACGTGAGCACAGCCTCGACGGCCCGGTCGGTCCGCTGCTGTAGCGCTGCAAGCTGGCGGATCCATCGCCGGCGCTGCCGCCGGCTCAGCGGGGCCTGCTCCCGGCGCTTTTGTTGAAGAGCCGCTACGTCCTCCATCTGCTCCACGAGGATGGGCCGGAGGGCATCCGCCTGCGCATCGGTCAGATCGAGGGCCGCATCGAGCTGAGTCAGGCGCACGCGAGCCATCGCGCGGATATCTTCGGCCTGCAACGCGGCCAGCGGGACTCCCTCGTAGGTGCGGCCGTCCAGCAGCCGGGCGAGGAACGCGGCATCGCTCCACGTCGCATCGGCCCGGCCGAAGCGAACGACGACCGTCTCGCGCGAGGGAATCACGTAGAGGCGCTGGTTGAACAGTCCCGCCGCCATGAAGAGATCGCGGGGGCCGTCATTGTAAATCATCCCATCCGGGCCATCGGGCTGGAGGGACCGGGGCGCGTGCTCGAAAAAGGGCGCATCGGGATCGACGGCGGTATTGAGCCAGACGGTCAGGCCGTAGCCCGGGCTCGCCGCAGTGGGCGTCGCGAGCGCCTCCAGCGCGTCTGCAGGAAGGACTGCCTCGCCCGCCCAGCGCCCGTCCTGGAGCAGCAGCCGCCCAAAGCGGAGCCAATTGCGCGCTGTGAAACGGGCGCCTCCGGCCAACTGCGGGTCGCGTTGCTCAACGTACGTCCATCCGCCCACCTCGGCGCCGATGGGCGTGAGAATGCGGCGCTGCAGGTATGCGACCGGATCTTCGCCATCGAGCGCACGCTGCACCAGCGCGCCAAACACCTGAAACGCCGCCGGCCCGTACCGGAAGCCTTCGCCGGGCGCGTGGACGATGGGCTGAGCGATAGCAGCGTCGAACGTAGGGGCCGTACCCACCTGCGTATCGAGCCCGGCCGTGAGGTGCAGGAGCTGGCGGATGGTGATTTGCGCTTTTTGCGGATCCTCCTCCCACGCTGGGATAAACTGGGCGACCCGGTCGTCGAGCGCGAAGAGCCCATCGTTCACGGCGGCAAGCGCCATGGCCCCGCTGAACGTTTTCGTCCCACTCGCCAAGATGTGAGGCCGACCGGCGTCGTAGCCGTTCTGGTAGCGCTCGAACACCACTTCGCCCGCTTCCCAGACGAGCACGGCATCCCCACGGTGCTCGGCCGAGTAGTCGGCCGCCATCACGTACCGATCGGCATCGGGGTCGTCGGAGGGTCCATCCTGTGCGGGGTCGCTGGTACTACAGGCGGCCATCAGCAGAATCAGGACCCAGCCGGCCATCCAGAGAAAACGCATAGCAACGGGGGCAGTCAACGATGCAATCGGGGGCAGGGGCGGGCCGTCATCAGCTGGATTCCGCCAGCCACGCATCCACTTCTTCGTCGAGGGAGAAGGCCTCATGAGCCTCGAACCGGAACGAGCGGTGGATCCAGTCGCCGCTGCCATCGAGCACGGGGTCGTACTTCGACTGGTAGAACTCGGCGTTATCGGCGATGTGGGTGAGCGCATCGACGGCGCGATCGACATCGGTACGGGTGTTGTAGAGGCCGAAGGAGGCGCGCACCATGCCGTTGGCGATGCGCTGGGCACCCGGATCGACGCACGTGTCGGGCGCAACGCCATCGGCCCCGGCCAGGCCCAACAGCTGCCGGACGAATGGCTGCGCGCAGAAGCACTCGTTGCGCATCGCGATGCCGAAGTAATCGTTGAGTGCAGCGGCGACGAGCCCGTGCGGCAGATCCTCCAGATTGAACGTGACGACGCCAATGCGCTCGGCTACTTCGAGGCGGTGCGAGCCGTAGAGGTGCATCGTGGGCACCTCGGTGAAGCGCTCCAACGCGTACTGGGTGAGCTGCCGCTCGTCCTCCTCGATCACGTCCATCCCGATGCGGCCCATCAGGTAGAGGGTGGCGGCGAGGGCCAGCGCGCCCGGCAGATTGGGGGTGCCCGTTTCCTCGCGCTCGGGCAAATCGTCGACGATTTCGTAGCGCTCGGCATCGACGAAACTGACGATACCGCCCCCCACCTCCTGCGGCTCCAGCCCCTCGAAGAGCGCCTTCCGTGCGACGATCACGCCCGGACTTCCCGGCGCGTAAATCTTGTGCCCGCTCATGCAGAGCACGTCGAGATTCGCGTCGTCGTTCCCACTGACGACCGACAGTGGCAGATGTGCGGCTGACTGGGCTGCATCAACCACGATGAGCGCCCCCACGTCGTGCGCCAGCCGGGCAATCTCGTGCACCGGGTTGATGATACCCGTCACGTTCGATGCCGCTGTGACCGCAACGTAGTTGAGCCGGTCGGCGTGCTCGCTGATGGCCGCGCGGAGCGCGTCCATGTCGATGCGCCCGGCCTCGCCGTCGGCGTCGTGCTCCAGCGGCACGTGGACGACTTCGCCCGCGTGCTTGCGGTGGGGCAGGTCGTTGGCATGGTGCTCCATCATCGAGCAGATGACCACGTCCCGCTCGGGGCGGCGCTCGGCCAGCACCCGTGCCATGCGGTTGAG
Organism: uncultured Rhodothermales bacterium; assembly: GCA_964448045.1. GTDB lineage: Bacteria > Bacteroidota > Rhodothermia > Rhodothermales > Salinibacteraceae > CAYUVF01. Next base: position 22,299 of record CAYUVF010000010.1, on the reverse strand, counting down.
TCCGCCGGTGACGCCGGTGCCGTGGAAGACGGCCGTGAAGTCGTCATCGGCCCCCACGAAATCTTTCACAATGGCGTGCGCGCGCTCGTATAGCTCGGTCATGATGCGCGCGCCATAGTGAAGCTGCGAGTGCGTGTTGGCGTAGTGGGCGAGCGCGCGGCGCACGATGTCGTCGGCCACCGTGAGGCGGAGGTTCGACGCAGCGCTGTCGAGGTACGTACGGGGCGCCGTTGATCCATCAGCCAGTGGATAGGTGGTGTCGAGGCCGATGAACTCGGTGCGGAGGCGTTCGAGCTGATCGCGGCGTTCGGCGCGGGAGCCCAGCGGTTCGATACGGGACGGGACGGATAATTCCATGGCGCAAGGGGATTGATCCAAAACAGGACCTTCTCGGTGGTTTGTTGTAACCAAATTAGAATATGTGCTTGAGAAAAGCATCTTTCCGGGGCATGGGCCGCTCGAATCGGGCATTATTAATTGAACCCACACCGGTTTCTTGTTAGGTTAGCTTCTTGTCGCCGCATATCTCTGGTCTGATCTCGCATATTGCCGGGCCCTTTATCCTAAGTTCATGAAGAAGTATCTGCTCAGCCTCGTCTTTTTGGGTCTGTCGATGCAGGCCCTCGGCCAGCCGATCTGGACGCGCCCGTACGCGCCAAACCGCATCTCGGTCGAGATGCTGCGTCCCGCGCTGAATGGACCCGGCTCGGAGGAGCTGGCCCCCTTCACCGGAGCCGCTTTCGTAGCCGGCACATTCCTCACCTCCGAGCGGATGGGTCTCACCGCCGAACTCCCCATCGCACGCTACGCACGGGATGCGGCCGACGCGGTGCCCGCGTCCGAGTCGGTCCTCGGCAACCCGTACCTCGGCCTCGATATCACGGGCGACCGGACACCGGTGCTGCTGGAGCTGGGCGTGCGGATTCCTGTCATCTCGGACACCAGCGCAGCGACCACCCTCGGCACCCTCAGTGATGCCGACCGTGGGGATGCCTTTGCCGCCAACCTGTTTACAGCGCAGGCGCTACTCAACTACCGCTGGATGTTCTGGCGCGTCTATAGCCTGCGGATGCGCGGCGGCCCGCAACTGGCCGTGGGTACCAGCGACGACGCAGCGACCGATCTCATCGGGCGCTACGGACTGCAGGTGTGGCGCGAGGGCGAACGCTTTATCTGGGGCCTCGGCGCGACCGGGCGCGCTCAGGTAACGGGCAGCGGCAGCTTCGACGACCGCACAGTGCACCACGCGGGGGGCACCTTCTTGCTCAACTTCGAACGGGCGCAACCGGGGCTCTTCATACAGGTACCGCTCAACAGCGACGTGGGCGACCGGGTGGACTGGGTCTTCGGCATCACCCTCTCGGTACGCCTCTGGTGACTCGCCGGAGTCCGCGGATCAGCGGATGACCAGCTGATCTCGATCAGGCCTCCTCCTCATCCAGCACGATCTCTTTGCGCAGGCGCGCTACCGGGATGCCGAGCTGCTTCCGGTACTTGGACACGGTCCGGCGCGCAATCTTGAAGCCTTTCTCCTCCAGCGCGTCGGCCAGCTTTTGATCCGACATCGGGTTCGTCTTATCCTCGTTGTCGACGATGTCCTGCAGGATGGCCTTCACCTCTTTGTTCGAGACCTCCTCGCCGTCGACCGTCTCCAACCCCTCCGAGAAAAAGTACTTGAGCTCGTAGACGCCGAACTCGGTCTGCACGTACTTACCGTTGACGACGCGGCTGACCGTGGAGATGTCCATGTCGATGATCTCGGCCACGTCCTGCAGGATCATCGGCTTGAGGTGGCCTTCGCCGTGCAGAAAGAAGTCTTCCTGCAACTGCACGATGGCATCCATCACCAAAAACATGGTGTGGCGCCGCTGATTGATGGAGTTGATGAACCAGCGTGCCGAGTCGAACTTGTTCTTCAGGAATTTCTTGGTGTCGTCGTCGACTTCTTTCTTCTTCCCCTGCTTCTTTTTCTTCTTCTGCGTTCGCAGCTTCTCCAGCATCTGGCGGTAGTGCTTGGAGATGTGCAGATTCGGCGCGTTGCGGCCGTTGAGCGTGATGACGAAATCGTCGTCGACGTAGCGGACAGTGAAATCGGGCGTGATATAGTTCGTCTGCGCCGAGATCGTGCCTTCGCCGGGCTTCGGATCGAGGCGGTGCTGGATGAGGTCGAAGGCGTCCTTCAGCTCGCGGTCGTCCACGCCGAGACGCTTCTTGAGCTTGCCGAAGTGCTTCATCGTAAACGCCTCGTAGTGATCCTCCAGCATCTCGATGGCCGTATCGCGCCCATCGACGCCAGGGGTCATCCGGTAGAGTTGCAGCAGCAGGCACTCCTGCAGATCGCGCGCCGCAATCCCGGCCGGATCGAGCGACTGCACCTGCCGCAGCACGCGCTCCACGTCGTCCTCCTCCAGCTCAACGCCGTGGTTAAACATGATATCGTCGAGGATGGACTCCACGGGCCGCCGCAGGTACCCGTCCGCATCGATAGACCCGACAATCTGATCGGCCACGAGCTGGTCGGCGTCGTCGAGGTTGAGGAAGCTGAGCTGGTCCTGCAGCTGCTCGGCCAGGGTCGACTCGGCCGGCATCGGACGGTCGCGATCTTCGTCCTCGCCGCCGCTGTAGTTAGGATTGGCCTTATAGCCGTAGAGGTCATCGGCGTTATTGAGCAGGTCCTCTACGTCGAACTCTTCCTCGGTGTCTTCCACCTCGACCTCGTTCTCGGTCTCATCGGCCGTGGCGGCTTCCATCTTCTCCTCGCGCTCCTCCTCTTCCGAGAGCCCTTCCTCCAGGAGCGGGTTCTCTTCCAGCTCCTCCTTGATGCGCTGTTCAAGGTCCAGCGTGTTGAGCTGCAGCAGCTTGATGTACTGGATCTGCTGCGGAGAGAGTTTCTGCTGAAGCTTTTGTTGTTGTTGGAGATCAAGCATGGGAAGGTCCGGTCTCATTTGCGACAACCGAACGGCGCCGCAACGAAACGAGGCAGAGGGGTTGACGCGAAGTCACAAGCAATCATCGTTCCTAAACGTAGAGTACCCGGCGTTGATTATCAACTGGCGCGGATCAATGGGGCGTTATTTTTCGATCGGAAGGGACGCGGCGGTCCCACCGCGCATGAAACCCTAACCCGCGTCTGCGCTTGAAGCAACGGAGCCTTCCTGGGCTGCAGCCCCTTGATATTTCCCGATCGCACCTGCCTATGTCTGATTCGCCTCGCCCCGACGCCATCCAACCGCAGGCCAAGCCCTCCGAGAACGACATCGAGAAGATGCTGCGACCGCAGTCGCTCGATGAGTTCATCGGCCAAGAGAAGATCAAGCAAAACTTAAACGTCTTCATGACAGCGGCACTGCAGCGCGGCGAAACGCTGGATCACGTGCTGCTCTCCGGGCCGCCGGGTCTCGGCAAGACGACGCTGGCATACATTATCGCCGAGGAAATGGGCGCGCGTATCCGCACCAGCAGCGGGCCGGTGCTCGAAAAACCGGCCGATATTGCCGGCGTGCTGACGAATCTGGAGGAGGGCGACGTACTCTTCATCGACGAGATTCACCGCCTCAGCTCGGTCGTCGAGGAGTACCTCTACTCGGCCATGGAGGACTACCGGATCGACATCGTGATCGACAGCGGTCCGAACGCCCGCACCGTGCAGATTACACTGCCGCCGTTCACACTCGTGGGCGCAACAACACGCAAGGGCCTGCTGACGGCCCCGCTGCGCGCCCGCTTCGGCATTGATTTCCGCTACGACTACTACACGGCGGAGCTGCTCCAGCAGATCACCGAGCGCTCGGCGCGCATCCTGGATGTGGAGACGACCGAAGACGGCGCCTACGAAATCGCTCGCCGCAGCCGGGGCACGCCGCGCGTGGCGAACCGGCTGCTGCGCCGCACGCGCGACTTCGCTGAGGTCGAAGGGGACGGCCAGATTACCCGCAAAATCGCCGACCGCGCGCTCAACGCGCTCGAAGTCGACGAAGAAGGCCTCGACGATATGGACACGCGCATCCTGCTGACGCTCATCGAGAACTTCGGCGGGGGACCGACGGGGCTGAAGAACCTGGCCGTATCCGTCGGCGAGGACGCGGGCACCATCGAGGAGGTCTACGAGCCGTACCTGATCCAGGAAGGCTTCATGGAACGCACGCCCCGCGGGCGCATCGCCCTGAAACGGGCCTACACCCACTTCGACGTGCAGCCGCCGTCCGACACCGGCCGTCTGTTTGATTCGTGATCTGCGTCGGCTCCCTCCTCCCCGTTGGCCTCACGGAGAGGATTAAAATTCAGCACGGGCTGCTTCTTCAACGTCGATCAGGGGTCGGATATAGGATGCGTTGCATGGACCCGTTGATGTACTGATCAGCTGCAAGTATCAGCTGCAAATAGAGGTCCCTGCAGCCCAGAATGCCGGTGCTCATCCAGTCGACCCGCCGGGCGCCTTTTGTTTTACGCCTTTGCCCCGGCCCCGCTTGCTGCAGAAAGCGCCGTGTCGGCGGTGGCGGGCGCGATGAGGAGGCGGGCGGTGGCGGCGTTGGTGGCCAGCGGGACGTTGTGGACGTTGCAGGCGCGCAGGAGCGTCTGGATGTCCGGCTCGTGCGGATGCTTATCGAGCGGATCGACGAAGAAGAGGACGCCGCAGATCTCCTCCTCCACGATGCGCGCGGCAATCTGCACATCGCCGCCCAGCGGACCGGAGAGGTAGCGGTGCACGTCCAGCCCCAGCTGGTCCTGAAGCATCTTGCCCGTCGTGCCGGTGGCGACGAGCCGGAAGCGCGCAAGCGTCTCGGCATGCTGATGCGCAAAGGAAATCAGATCGGCCTTCTTGCCGTCGTGGGCAATGAGTGCGAGCGTCGGCGGCGTCATGGCGGCATAGGGAATCGTGGAGAGCAGGGTGGGACCGCATTTGTACTCTGCAACCCCGTCCCCGTGAGCATGTTCACCGGCCCGTTTCATCTACGCCGCCCCCTGCTGGAACTGCACGTCAGATGCTGGCTATTACATTAGCGGATTGACTCTCGCCGCTGTCGCTTCGGCGACCAGCTCCACTCCCAACGGACTCTGTTTCATGCCTTACGTCGTTACCGAACCCTGCATCAACTGCAAGTACACCGACTGCGTCGAAGTCTGCCCGGTCGATTGCTTTTATGAAGGGCCCAACTTTCTCACCATCCAGCCGGATGAATGCATCGATTGCAATGCGTGCGTGCCCGTCTGTCCCGTGGAAGCCATCTATCCGGATGATGAGTTGCCCCCGGAGTACGAGCACTACATCCAGTGGAACGAGTACTTGGCCAACCAGTGGCGCGAGCTGGGCTACAACATCACGGAAAAGTCGCCGCCGATGGAAAACGCCGAGGAGTGGGAAACGAAGGAGAAATCCGAGGAGGATATTCTAACGTGGGACGTGGGCGAGTAAGGGGCTGGGAGACCAGCGCCATCCGGATGAGGCCTCCGCCAACGAAACAAACCCAACTCGCCTCCCATGCAGCCCTGATGGATGCGGATCCCGCGAAGCTTACAAACCAACTCCGGTAGCCCCATGAAAACGGATTCCCTGGCTCACTTTGCCGGCACATGGCCCGAGGACGCCCGAGCCCTCGTACACGACGCCATCGCGTCCATCGAGCCGCTCCACACCTCCGATGGGACGGAGACCTTCGGGGCGCCCTGGCACATTGTGCACGAGCAGCTCCCCAGCCTGGACCTCTACTTTGCCCATCGGCTGGCGCTCCCGAACGTCCTCACCGAACGCACCCCCGAGGCGCTGGCTGAGCAAATCCGCCGCCAGGGCACGCCGGACGCGCGCGCTCAACCGCCCCTCGTCCAGCTCGTCTACGAAAGCGAGGCGACCCATCCCATGAGCGCGGATGACCTCCATGCGCTGATGCAAACCTCCCGCACCAATAACAAGCGCCTCGGCATCACGGGGCTGCTGCTCTACAAAGACGAGCGGTTTCTGCAGGTGCTCGAAGGCGACAGCGCCGACGTGCGCGCGCTTTACAGCACCATCCGCGCCGATACGCGCCACCACAACACCCATATTCTCCTGACGAACCGCGCCCACAGCCGCACTTTTCCCGAGTGGTCGATGGGCCTGGAAAACCTCGACACCATCGCGTGGGCAAGCGATGAAGGTATCTCGTCCTATCTCGATGACGGCTCGCTGTCCACCACCCACGCGCCGCTGGCCGAAGTGCTTGAAGCGCTTGAACGCTTCCGCACGGCGTGAGGGCGAGCGACGGCCCTTCATTCCTCCCAGCACTACAGCCGCCGGCTCGCCGTACTGGGCCGCCGCACGGTGCCGCCCACGACCAGCGCGGCGCCAATCAGCACGATGTTTTTGATGATGTACTGCCCCTCCATCGTGAGCCCCAACGGCGCAGTCGTAAAACACACCTCCGGGAGTAACACAAGCGGCAGCATGGTGCCGGGCATCTGCAGAAAAAGGAGCAGCAGGGCCACCCGGTTCAGCGGCCGATAGAGCAGAAACACACCAATAGCAACTTCCCACCAGCCGAGGACGGGAAAGAACACCTCCGGCGGCAGGAAATAAACCGTGTTTTTGACCAACTCTTCTGCCGGACTCATGCCGAGCGGCTTGAGCGCCCCAAACCAGATAAAGACAACCGCCAGCGCGTAGCGCAACACCCGCATTCCAATCCGATTCATCCAGCCTGCCAGCCGGCGGTCGAACGCGTCGAGGTTCATCGCCTCCAGCAAGCGATCCATCAGGGTGTTCATGGGAGCAGAGGATTCGTCCGAAGAGATTGACGGGCGAATTGTACGGATCAGATCCGCCCGAGATGTGATTCACACAAAAAAGCCACGTCGGCTTGAATCCGACGTGGCTTTCGTTCTTCAGGCGTGGAGAAATCCGCGGAGGCGGACCGGGCCCAGCAATCGATCAGGTGCCGGCCGAGTAGTCGGTGGCGTAGTGCTCCTGCTCCTCGGTGAGGCCGTCGATCTCAATGCCCATCGTGCCAAGCTTGATGCGCGCGATCTCCTGATCGAGCTCCTCGGGCAGGTCGATCACGTACGGGCCGAAGGTTTCGCCGGCCTCGTGCTTCTGCACGAGTGTGAGATGCGCCATAAACTGATTGGCGAAACTCATATCCATGACTTCGCTCGGGTGCCCCTCGGCGGCGGCGAGGTTGACGAGACGGCCGTCGGCGAGCACGAAGATTTTCTTGCCGTTCTCCAGCGTGTACTCGCGGTTGTTCTCGCGTACGATCCGCGTATCGGTCGAAAGCTCGGCCAGCTCCTTCAGGTTGAGCTCCACGTCGTAATGGCCCGTGTTGGCCACGATGGCGCCGTCCTTCATCTTGAGGAAGTGGCGCCCGCGGATCACGTCTTTCATGCCGGTGGCCGTGACGAAGATATCGCCGATCTCGGCGGCTTCGTCCATTGTCATCACGCGGTGGCCGTCGAGCGTGGCCTTGAGCGCGGCGGTCGGCTTCACCTCGGTGACGATCACATTGGCGCCCATGCCTTTGGCGCGCATCGCGACGCCGCTGCTGCAGTGGCCGTAGCCGGCGACAACGAAGTTCTTGCCCGCCAGCATCACGCTGGAGGCGCGCAGAATGCCGTCGATGGTGGACTGACCTGTGCCGTAGACGTTGTCGAAGTCCCACTTCGTCTCGGCATCGTTGACGGCGAAAATCGGGTAGAGCAGCTTGCCGTCGTCATCCATCGCGCGGAGGCGATGCACGCCGGTGGTCGTCTCCTCGGAACCGCCGACGATCGTATCGGCCATCTCGGGGTACTCGGAGTGGACGCGGAAGATAAGGTCGGCCCCGTCGTCGAGCGTCAGGTGCGGCGCCTGCGGCTGGATGGTCTGGTCGATGCTCCAGTAGAAATCTTCGGTGCTCTGGCCATGCCAGGCGTAGATCTCGGCCATGCCATTTTTGGCGAGGGCCGCAGCCACCTCGTCGTTGGTCGACAGCGGATTGCAGCCGCTCCAGGCCACCTCGGCACCGCAGGCCGCAAGCGTTTCGACCAGCACGGCGGTTTCTTTGGTGACGTGGAGGCAGCCGGAAATTTTGTAGCCGTCGAACGGCTTGCTCTCGGAATACTCGTCGCGGAGTTGCATGAGGACGGGCATCCGGCTTTCAGCCCACTCGATGCGCTTGCGGCCGTTCTCGGCCAGACTCAAATCGCGGACTTTGTAAGCGCCTTCTTTGTGATCCATAGTGCGTCAGAACAGGGTTCTCGGGGAAAAGGTCGTCGATGTTTGGTGCGCGCGGTACGCAGGCCCTTCGTTCCAATTCGTACCCAGCGCGGACGCCGGGGTTTTGCGATTGCGTCAAATTTCACCCGGGGGTTACACAACCGGACGTCCCACCAAAGCTACACAAAGAGCACCACCATCGCCGCGTATGCCACCATCGCCAGTGCGCCGGCGGTGAGTGCCAGCGGCAACTGGGTGTAGACGTGGTCCATCAGGTCGGTGCCGGTGGCGAGCGACGAGAGGATGGTCGTATCCGAGATGGGCGAGCACTGATCGCCGAAGACGCTGCCGCCCACGACCGCTGCGAAGCAGAGCGTGATGAAAAACGGATCGTCGAGCACGGCCCAGGCCAGCGGCATCGCGACGGGAAAAACGACGGCGTAGGTGCCCCACGAGGTGCCCGTCGAAAACGCGATGAGCATGCAGAGGACCATCAGCAGGCCCGGTAGGATGGCGGGGGTGAGCACGTTGCCCATCGTAGCGACGACGTACTCGGCCGTGCCGACGGCGTCGGCGACTTCTTTGAGTGTCACGGCCAGCGCCAGAATAATCGCGCCGATGGTCACGCCGCGGCAGCCGTCGACGAAGCCGTCGATCGTCTGCTGCAGGCTGAGCCCTTTCGCCAGCGCGATGCCCATCCCCACGAGCACGGCCAACACAAACGCCTCGGCGATGAGCAGCGTCGGGTCCTCGGTGTTGCCGAGGTAAAAGTAGGTTACCGCGTAGGGGATGATCGCCACGCCCAGCAGCGTCCCAATCGGGCCAATGAAGTCGATCAGGCCGGGCGAGTAGTCCCCCGGGACTTTCTGCTCGGTCAGTTCGCTGGAGGTCAGCGGGTTGGAACCTTCGCGGTCGAGCTTGCCGGTCGTCCGCGCCCGGTCGATGGCCGCACGCATCTGCTTGCCGGGCACAAAGGGTAGCTTCTCCCACGAGAACAACAGCGTCATCCCGATGGCAAAGATCGCGTAGAAGTTGTACGGCAGCGACGAAAAGAAGAACGCGATGCCATCCTGCGCCGTCTCGAACATCGGGATGGTGCCCACGACGAGCCCGCCTACGTAAATCGGCCAGACGTTGAACGGGATGAGCGTCGCCGCCGGGGAAGCCGTTGAGTCGACCACGTACGAAACCTCCTCGTGCGCCACCTTGTGCCGGTCGCTGATGGGCCGCACCGTCGCGCCTGTGAGCACCGTGCTGATGGTGCCGCCCTGATGAAAGACGAGGCCCATCATCCACGCAAAAAATTTGGCCGTCCGGGGCCCGCGCACGATCTTTCCGCTCGCCCAGTTGGCAAACCGGAGGGCCCCGCCCGTCCGCGTCCACAACCCGATGAGCCCGCCGAGCGCCCACAGGTAGACCAGCAGGATCAGCGCGAAGTCCTCCGTGCCGATGGCCGGAATCAGGAACTCTTGCACGATGTTGAGCTCACCCGCAATGACGCCGCCCACAACCACGCCAAGAAACAGCGCACTGACGACCTCGCGCGTCCAAAACGCCAGCACGATCGCCACCAGCGGCGGCAGCACCGACCAGAAGCCGTAGTGCCCGTTTTGCTCGGGGAAGTGGCCGGATATACCAACCGCACCGGCGATCAGCAGGACGGCGATGCCGACGAAGATCCAGCGGAGCGCCGGACGCTTGGTGTGGGACGGCTCGGGCGCATCGGCTTCGGCCGAAGCGGAGGGATCATCAAAGCGATCGGTCATGAGGGGAGCAGGCTGTTCGGGGGAGCGGATCGGTCGGTCCTCTCCATACGATAACGGTCAGCACCATCAGCCCCCAAACCGGCCACCTGTCATCCTGAGCCCTGTCCCCCACTCGATTACTCCGTCAGCACCACGAGCATGACCTTCGGCCCTCGCTTCGCTCGTGTGGGGATCTACGCAGGGATCCGAAGGGGCATCCCTTGTGGGAACTTCCCCAAATTCGGCATCGCTCCCATCGAGGAGATCCCGGATTAGCCGCGCTTCGCTCCGTCGATCGGGCTACGCCCTCATGTGAAGTCCGGGATGACAAGTATTCCAGTGCGTCAGTCCGCGTCCCGGTCGATACGCAATGCGATCCGGTTGCCTTCACCATCGACGCGGTAGTCGACAGCGACGCGATCGCCCGCCTCGAGTTCATCCAGCCCACTGACGCCGTCAAATGTCGTTTCGGCGTTGACGGCAAACGGCACGCTCAGCAAGTTGATAACGTCCACGCCGACCGATTCGATGGGCGCTTCCACGCTGCGGTCCTCCTCCCCCTCATCCTGAAAATTGATCTCGCGGGCGGCAAAGTTGGTGCTACTGCGCCGGGTGACCTCCACATCGACAAACGGATCGACGGTCAGGTCGGCCAAAGTGATCGGGCCGTCCGGCCCCGTAATCTCGGCCTCGCTCGGCACACGCACCGGGATGCCATCGACCGCGATGGAGCGGGACGACGTGTTGACTGCGGTGATCTGTCCGGAGACATCGACCAGCGAGACGGCGCTGCCGTTGATTGCGATGCGCTCGGCGCGGACGACCGGCTTGAAGAGGTACATGCCGCTCGCCCCGGCGCGCACGAACGAGTCGGCCACGCTGAAGTCGAGCAGCACCGTCACCTCGTCATCACCGGAGGTGACCTGAAACGCCGGCAGGATAATCTTGATGCCCGTCTCGGTGCCGCTCGGGACCGTCAGGTCGAGCTCGGTGCCGTCGTCGAGGCGAATGGTCGACGACTCGGCCACGACGAAGCGCATCTGGTCGTAGACGCCCTGCGGCAGATCGGCCTCGGCGATGGTTTCGGTGACGCCGTCCTGAAGCGTCAGTAGATCGAGCGTCTGGGTTTCGGTGGAGAGGACCACAATACTATCTTGCGCCGAAACCAGCTCGACGCGCTCGATGGTGACATTGGCCTCGACGATATCGCCGGGCTCATCGGTGAGCTCAACCGTGATCGATCCGGGGCCCTGGGCCGGTCCGCCCCCACCCTCCTCGAACCCGAACGCGTCGCAACCCGCCCAGATGAGCAGTCCTGCGACGACGACACTCAAGATGCTGATTGACCGTTTCATACCACGCTCCCACTTGGATCCAAAAGTACCTTATGGGCGCGGCGTTTTGACGCCGGCGCCTCCGCCTTTCCAAAGCCGCAGCGCGCGTCGTGTTTCTGATCGAGGGGCGCTGCGGGTCAGGCATCGGGGGCGCCAAGCGGGGGCACGAAGGCCCGCGGCACCGGCAGGTCGGCCATTGTGCGGAGGCCGGGGGCGGCCCGCACGGCCAGCGGCGCGGTGTTGATAAGCACCCCCACCGTGGCCGTATCACCGAAAATGCCGCCCCGAACGACCAGATCGATGGGCGGGTCACCGTCGACCACGATGGCGTCACGCGGGGCCTCGGCGCCGGCGTACATTTTGAGGTCGAGCGACAGCGCGGTTTCGCCGTCGATGGCACCGGTGATGGCGTGATGGATACCGGCCACCTCCCCGGCTTCGACGGTCAGGTACGGGGTCTCGACGCGCGCCTCGGCGATCACGGGCTCCAGCGATTCCTCGATGGCGTCGAGCGCCCACCCGAGACCGTCAGCCAGCATCAGCAGCGACTCGCGCAGCCCGATGTGCCCAAATGTACCGGTCGCCTTCCGCTCGGCAAACGCCTCTTTCGTGATGCCCGCTCCGACTTTTTCCTGCAGCGGCCTGCGTCGCGCGCTCGCATCGACAACCCGCTCGACGCGCACCGCGCGCACGTCGACGCAGACGCCCGTGGCCGCCAGCGCCAGCGTGTCCATCGCGTAACCGGGATTCACGCCCGTGCCCACGAGGGTGACGCCATGCTCCTGCGCCACGCGGTCCAGGGTAGCGGCGCGCTCGGGATGGCGCTCGTAGGGGAACGACAGCTCCTCGGTGGACGAAACGACGTGCGCGCCGGCCGCAGCGCACTGCACCAGCTGCTCGTGCACGCCGTCGAGAAACGAGGTCGTCGTATGCAGCACGACGTCAGGCGCCGTATCGGCCAGGACGCGCTCGGCCGCGTCGGATACGATTACCCCCGTTTCGCGGTGATCGCCGAGCAGATCGGCCACGTCGCGGCCCACCTTCTGCGGGTCGATGTCGATCGCGCCGACGAGCACCATCGCATCGGCGGGTTTGGCGAGCACCGCGCCGGCAACAACCTGCCCGATGGGGCCCAGGCCGTACTGAACGATGCGAATGGGTGTGGACATAGAAAAGGATGTCTCAAAAGGTTGGTGAGGGAGCCAATACCGAAGGCGGATGCAGGCCTGAAGGAAAACTCGTCAGTCGCCGTTTGAAGCTACTGCATGGACCGCCAAACTGCAGCTCTCCGCCAAGACCCAGGTAGAACCAACAGTATAAAACCCCACGCGCTCATGCACGGAGTACTCCCGTCGGATTAGAGCGGTCGCACCATCAGCAGGCCGCAACCATAGGCCTTGCTCGGCCCCACGCCGCCGAAGAGCGCCTTCTCGCGAAATGTCTCCGGATCGGTCACGCGCAAATGGCCTATAAGGTCCATCGTCGTGAACGTGACCGGGCGACCGTTTTTCGGTTTGCGAAAGGAATGCTTCCGGTGCGCCTCAGCGCGTACGTTCCCCTCGTCGAAGTCGAAGCCGTAATGCGCCGTCCGGCGCCGGAGCCAGTTCCGGCCTTCCTGCTGCACGAGCTCGGCCTCGGTCAACGCACAGTCGGCCCACGCCCCGTTCTGCTTCAGCTCATGCTTCCGATTCATCACCACGTCGTGCACGCGCTGCTTGCCCTGATCGTCTCGTTTCTTGATGACGGGATTAGCCCGGAGCTGGAAGATGAGTTGTTGTCCTTTCTGGAGCTGCGGCTTGTAGCGTTTGGTCTGAATGCGAAACAAGCCCTCGTGATCGTGCGGCCGACGCTCGGAGACGGTGTACATCACGGGGCCGCCCCGGCGGTCGGGATCCCAGCGGAAGATAAAGTCGCGGTCGCGGTCCGGATCGTCCCCGAAGAGCGCCCAGGCGAGGCGATGCCCGGGATGCCCCTCGGCAGTGCGGCGCTGGAACGCGGCCGACCGCGCTGCACCGGGGCGTAACATGGCTTTGGAGAAGAACATCAGTCAGCTATTCGTTTTCGGACGGGTCCAGTGGGAAATGCGTCACCAGCACGTCGCGCTGGGCGAAGCGACGGGGAGCAAACGACACAGGCTGGTCGGGACGAGTGTACCGGACCGGATTCCGATTGCCCAAGTCTACCGCACTTGCCCCAAGAACGTAGCGAAGCTTTTTAGGGGGGTTCTCATTGCGGGTACGTCCTGCGAGCCACGGATGCGTTTCAGGATCGAGCGCATCCAGCAGCGAGGTGTCTTCGTGCAGGCCGTCTTCGAGGTATACCGGAAGGCCGGGCGGGAACGCTCTCCGGCCCAGCGCGAGTGGCCAGTGCGGAGCACCGAGCGCCTCGTGGATCGTGCGAAGCAGCGACAGGTCGTCGCCGGCTAACCCAACGGTGAAATGGGCATCAGCCAGGTAAAAGCGCCGGGATACGACTGTATCCTGCATCTCTGATTTATTTGGGCTTCCACCTCGGCGCAGCTTATCGACATTTGCTTTGGCTCGCAGGACGTTCTGCGCAGTGTGAAAGTCATATTGCATACGCCCCTCGCGGTCGACCCGCACGCCCATTTCTAGCGCCGCCAAGTCACCAATATTCTCGGTGCGGTCGCGACCCAGCGCGGCGCAAATGAGCCCCACGACGCCACTCTTTGTCGGCTCGGTGAGTGTATCGCGCTCGGTGAACCGGCTCTGCACGCCCCAGCTCTGCATGGGACCGGCCAGCCGTAGAAGCAGCGTGTGTTTCATGACGACATTCCCTCCTCGACGACACCCAGTACGTCGTCGATGACCTGCTGCACACTATTGTACTTTTCGATACTGGACTCCGCGACGGCCTCGCTGACGCCATTGCGATTCAGGTCGTCCAGCATCGCCAGGAAGGCTTGGCTGCCCTCGCCGCCATACATCGTGTGCAGGTCATTCCAGTGCACGAAAAGCTTGTAAGCCGAATGGCTCATCAGGCTGTGCCCATCCCGCGGGGCAGCAGAAGCCTCGAAGGCGTTCACGAGCGACATCGGCATGGAACGGTCTGGACGAGCGACAGCCAGCGCAAGAGCCGGACGCGCCTGTGCTGCGAAGCTGTTCTGCTTGCCGGTGGGGAGCGCTGCGATGGCAGCGCGCAGAAAAGCACGCGTGCCGTCGAGAGCACGCTGACGACTGGCGTCGGTGGCTTTCTCTTCCGGACTGAGGTTCTTCGCCAAGTGATCCACGTCCACCAGCATGTAGCGATAGAAGCAGCTGGAGTTGAACCCCGTAGAGCCAATCATGCCAGCGCCCGTCTCGGCATCGGGATTGAGGTCGTCCACGGCGGTGAAAAAGTCGAACTCCATTGCCACGCGGTTGGTGGACAGCGCATGCGCGACCTGACAGGCGGCGTCAAGATTCAGGTCTGGCTCTTCGGCCAGCATCCGCCCGAAGAGTGCCACGTCCACTGAGCGCGCCCAGCCCTTGTTCTCCTTCACGAAGTCCTTGAGTGTGCCTTTGAGCGCCACTTCGAGCGGCTCGCGCGCCTTTTCAAGATCAACCTCATCGCTATCGTCGTTACCGATGTGCTTGCTCCGATACGCGTCAGCAGCTTCGTTGAGATTGTCTTCATCGACTTCCGAAGCAGCTTCATCCACGCGGCGCGCCAGGTCGTTCAGTTCGTCATGAGACACATAGTAGAGCACGTTCGTTTTGCCCTTCTCATCTACGTCGCTGATGAGTTGACTGAGTGCAGCTTCTCCCAACGCTCGAGCCGCGTGTGGATCGCGACCGTGCTCTTCTTGCAGAATTTCAGCGACACTCTCGCTGCTTCGCTTCGTGCGGATGCCGATTTGTTCATCCAGCGTTCCGGCAAAGACAGGTGAGGTGCGTATTGCCCGTTTGAAGCACTGGCTGGAGATGCGCGCTCGGCGCTCACCGCCGAACTCGCAGTCCTTGGGCGTGCCCGTCTCGTCGCGGTTGAGGTTGTGCGGCGGAAAGTTTTGCAGCAGGTGCAGTTCGACTTTCATGATGGGATGGGATTGGGTTAAATTTAGCCGTCGTCGTTATCCGTGCCGTCGTTGAGGTTGCGCCAGTAATCTTCGGCCCACTCGCGCGCCACGCGGCGCCGGTGACGCTTCCAGTTGCAGAGGTCTTCGAGTAACCGATCGAAGCGAATAGGGACATCGTAGCTTTTCAAGAGGGCGACGAGGCGGCGCAGGCGTACGGGCAGGTCCTCAGCGGGAGCGTCCAAGAGCGCGGTGAAGCGGCGATTGAAACTCTCTGCGCCCTTATTTTCTCGCTCCAACGTTTCGCGCAATAGCCGAGCAGACATTCCGAGTGTAGGCGTTCGGCGACCGCGGCGCGGCAGACGGTCAGTGTCGGGCAATGGCGGGACTTGCCCTTGCACGTACTGCGCAAAGAGCGTGGCGGTAAGCAGATGCGCGTCCACGCGCCAGTCGCTGGCATCGGACGGTACGAAGCGGCCCACGAAGGCGAGGGCGCGGTGATCGTAGCGCGGGTCCTCGGTGGCAGCCCGGCGCAGCTCGGCCAGCGCCGCACGCGCACTGTTGTCCTGCTCGATGCGTCCGTGCAGGTTCAGCAGATAGGCGACCAAGTCATCGGGCTGCTGCGAAGTCGTTGGGGTATTCATGCAGGCACCTCTTCAACGGTGAGATCGTCGCGGTAGGGAGCAGCGGGATAGAGCCGGTCTTCGCCGGCGGTGCGGGCACGCAGGTGTCGTCCACTTGCATCGAACGAGGCGGTAGCACTACGGTAGGCTTCTTTCGCCTCACGGTGAAGCGTTCGGCGCCAGCGCGCCGGCAGGCGGCGGGAGTCGTAGCGTTTGGCTGCCAGGTCGTCCAACCACTCAAAAAATGGCACTTTGAGGCGCGCCCAGAAGCGCGTCTGGGCACCAAGGCTGCGAGCTAAATCATGGGTCTTCTCGCGCTCTTGCTTGCTCAGCTTCTCTTCTTCCTTACCGGGAAACAGTAGCTTCGCGGCAGCGACGCGAGTGGCGGCTTTCAGGATGTCTCCCTGTCGCTCGGCGTGCTCTACAGCCTGTTGAAGCAGTTCGTAGCGTTCTCCCTCGCGTAGGATGGCAGGATAAAACGGCAGCCGCTCGTGCCGCCAGAGTTCCATTTTGGCCTGGTCGTTGACGAAGCCGAATACGTCCACCTCCCATGCGCGCCCTTCCAACGCTGGCTCGACAGGGCTTTCGTTAATTACCCAGTTTAGCGCAGGCGGAGCACCGCCCTTCTCGCTGCTGAACTGGCGGAAGAACACGTTGGCGTCGCGCCACACGGACCGGTCCTTGTCCATTTTGAAAGGAAAAATGCCCGTCTTCTTGCTTTGCACGTACGCCATGAGCGGGTCACTACCTCCGCTATCCCTTTTATCACCGCGAATAATATGCACCCCATCAGCCAGAACCCTTCCGTCTGCCTCCATCGTGTCGAGTATCAACCGGCGACTTTGCCAAGTGAGATAATCCAGATACCCACTTTCGGCTCGCTCTTCGGCATCAACGTAGGGCCTGTCGCGCTCCCATATTGGAGAGCTTTTGTCATTAGGAAAACATCCCATGCGCGCCTCTTCGGAGGGCGGACTGTTTAGAAATAGCGCCTCGAAGAGACTACGTCCACGCGTCCAGAAAACGGCTCCCGCTACGAGTGGACCTTCTCGATAGTTCTTTCGTCCGCCCCCAGCCAGCCCTCCGAGACCAAATGCGTGAATCGCCACGATTGCCCGCACAACTTTAGAAAGCTCCACCGTCGGTGCATCATCGTCCAGCGTGTGATCAAAAAGCGTAGCGTTATTTCCTTTGACCCATTCCTGAAAGATCCAGTTCAAGGCTCCCACATTCGGATTAGGCGGTTCTGGATGCTGGTAGAATGGATACTCCGGATGCAGGAGATCAAAACGCTCTTTCTCATCTTGCCATTCGTCGAAGTACCCGTGCACGCGCTCCGGCGAAAAACGCTTGCCCTCAAGCAGGTCGAACCAGCCGTCGATGTCGCACATCTCAGTCTCGAAAATGCGCAGCACGAGCGCCTGCAGGAGCCGGTAGAGTGCCGCCGTCTCCAACGGCGAACCGGCGCTGACTTCTCGGAAGCGATGCGCCTCGATAAGGACCTCGCGCAATGAGACCTCCCGTCGCTCTCCCTCAAGCGTGAGCACGGGAATCCATCCTTCGCGGGTCAGGTCGTAGGTAGGCATTGCGATAAAACAGTCTTGAGGTTTGTGCTGAGTGTCAACGAAGGCATGTAAAGCATCTGCGCAAGGTGGACATTTTGTGTCTACCCCCACTCGACAACCAATCCTAACGTATCGTCGAGACGAAGCGTGAGGGCACCATCCGACCAGCGGCGACCCTCGAAGACCAGGCAACGGTGGCGAAAAAGCGCGGCATTGTTCTCGGTGATTGCCTCCCACGCCGCGCTGGGATGGTCGTCCCAGTATGCCGTGAGCACCCTTACCACACGGCGCAAACTAATGCGCACGGTGGCTTGTAACAACCGCCGTGTCTCATTCATCGCCAGCTCCGGACCGTCAGGCAGAGCGTGCTCACAGGCAGCATCGGAGAAGAGCCGCCCATCGGGACCGCGATGCACGCAGACGACTTCCACGCTCGGGCCGCCCAAGCGCGTGAGTGCTCGCATCGACGGGTGTACGTCTTCTTCGTCTTCATCGGCCAAGATCAGGTGATCGTGGCTTGCCAAATTACGGAGGTGCTCAGGGCGGGTAATGAGCCGTTTTCTCGCTTCTGCCTCCTCCTTGCTGCGTCGTTTCTCGTAGTCAGCAAGAGCTACTTGCCAGGTTTCGTGCTGCTGGTCGGTAAGGCCTGTAGGCGGTTCCAAATTATAGACCTCGTCCACCAATGCGCGGTAGTCGTCGGGAAGTGTCCATCCGTCGGCATAGTCAGATTGATGCAGCAGATGCCAGGTATTCAACAACATGAGATCATCGTAGACAAATCCCACGGCGCTGACGTCTGGGAAAGTGCCCGCGGCGGGTGGCTCCGGGCAGAGCACGCAAAGTTCAGGATGCTCGAATCCATCGGGGCGGTTTCGTTTGTGGCGGTGCAAGCGGCCCTCACGCTGCAGGAGCAAGTCAATGGGAGCGAGGTCGGACAGCATGTAATCGGCATCCAGATCCAGGGACTGCTCCGCGACCTGCGTGGCGATGAGCACCCCGGGCCGATCCGGGCGATTCGGGCCAAAACGCTCCAGAACGGCTTCTTCGCGATCAGCACGCTGGCCGTGCGGAAAGCGCGCGTGCAGGAGCCAGTGATCCTCCTCCGGAAGATCGAGCGCGTGTTCGCCGTCAGTGAGCTTTCTGTAGAGACATTGCGCGCGCCTCACCGTATTGACGATAGCAATCACCGTTGCACCATCGGCGACCTTGTGCCGAACCCGTTTCACCACGCCGTCGAGGTCGGGCGGCATCCAGTCGAGCGTTGTGCGCTTTTTGTCCTCTTCATCTGGCTCCGGGAAGTCGTCGTGTGGGTCGATGCCGCCACTCGTAACGTGCGTAATGGCCGGATAGCCCAATGCACCGTTATCCTCGGCATGCGTATCGTCTGTCCAGGCCGCGATGAGGTCGCGCCGTGTCTGGGCAGGCAGCGTAGCGGAAAGTATGACAACATTGGCACCCAGCGCTCGCAGCCAGCGCAGCAGCCGCTCGAAGAGCTCGCTCATGTAGGTGTCGTAAGCGTGCACCTCGTCGAAGATGACCGTTTTGCCGGCCAACCCCGCGAGACGCACGAAGAAGTGCTTGCTAAAGAGCACGCCCAAAAAGGTCTGGTCGACGGTGCCGATGCCATAGGGCGCTAAGAGACCACGCCGCTTCGGCAGAAACCAGCGCCGCGTCCGCACCTCGGCGCGCTCCTGCGGTTGACTTTTTTCGTCATCATCGCGCACATCCGCCGGTCGGGGCGCATCGAGGTTTTGGCGACTCGGATGCAGATCGGCATTGCCATGCAGGAGCACGAGGTTGGCCACTTCGCCATCGTGACGGCCGGCGCGTTTGTCACTCAAAAAATCGGCGAGGCGCGGGTACAGGCCGTTCGCAGTTGCTTGCGAAGGCATTCCCACGTAAAGGCCGCCGCCGGGCCGCCCGTGCTGTTGACGTGCGGCCAACCACAACGCAGCTTCCGTTTTACCTTCACCGGTAGGCGCTTCGATAATCGTGAGCGTGGGTGCGTCTTCGGAAAAATCAAGCGAGGGAACACACGCCTGAATGGGACGCGGCTCGTCGTGCGCAAACAGTTCCGAAAAGTCACCGGCGTGCAGTGCGGCAGGCCGGTGGAGCCCTACAGCCTCGACGGCTTGTTCTGCACACTGGCGACTGCGCGGGACGTACGCTGCGAGATCGTCGGCGGGATGAGCATCGAGCGTTTTGGCGAAGTGTTCGCCCATCGATCCGATCCAGTCAGCGAGCGTTGTCCATCCGGCAAAAGCCAGCAGCCAACGCGGATCGTTACGGTGGGCAGCGGGTGCATTAGGCCAGGGCGGATTCCATGCCTCAGCCACGGCGCTGACGAGATTCCGCTGCGCTGGCTGCCAGGCACTTCCCCCCAGTGCCAGAGGCGTGCGGAACCATTCACTGCGATGCTGGAGCCGCCCATGATGGAAACCAGCGTAGGCAGCCAACTTCTGGTAGAAGCGTTGCTGCTTTTGACTCTGGTCACACTCATCAATCCAGTCTCTCAGCAACGAGATAGTGGCATGGCCGTGATGCAGCGGTTTCGTGCCCACCTGGTGTAACGACATCTCGCGCGTTTGCAGCCTCATCCGAGTTGGTTCGTGCAGCGCCTGAAAGAAAGGGATCGCTTTCCCTGCGTCATGCAGTCCAATCCAGAAACTAAAGAACTGTCTGGCGTCTTCTTGCGAAGAAAGTCCCGCACCTTCTGTCATATTCCGCCGGAGCGTCGTGGGTAAGTAGTTGTCCCAGAGCACTACGGCGACATTTGCAACGTCTAGCAGATGCGCCCACAGTGGATGCGTGTTTTCCGCTTCAGAGCGTTTTTCGCCATCTTGCGGCAGCGTTTTGGCCCAGAAGAGCCGCCAAACCGGTAAGGTCTCATAACGGCAGGTCATCGCTTGCAAGCTCGGCTTCCAGTTGAGCGCGGTCATCGGCGTAGGTGCACACGGGGCAGTCGGCTTCGGCGGCGGGCGGGCCGAGGGCATGAGCGTGCGGACTGCGTGAATGGGTAGCGGGACGTGCGCGGGCAGGATACAAACGGGCTACTACTCACCTAGACATTTCGTGTCCACGTTAGGAGGGCGCGTACTGGCGGGCCATCGCGCGGGCATCGTCGGCCAGCGCCTCGACGAGCTCCGGCGGTTCCAACGCCTTCACGTTCGGCCCCCACGAGCGCACGAAGGCGCGCATCGTCTTGAGCTCGGTGACCTGGAAGGTGACCGTCAGGCTTCCGTCGGAATGTTTTTCGAGACGCTGCGAGCTGTGGTAGTCCTTCGTCTTGAAGTACTGCGCCACGGTCGGATCCACGCGCAGGCGGACCGTGCGCAGGCGCCCATCTCCGGCAAGCGCCCCGAAGCGCCCGCTGAAGTGGTCGTCCGCGTCGAAATCCGGCGGGGGCGTGAAGAAGTCGCCACCCGTTTCCCCGTTGCACGGGCGCAGGCGCTCGATGCGCGACGGGTTGAAATTGCGCACGGCCTGGCGCCGGTGGCAGTACGCGGCGAGCTGCCACCCGCTCGAAAACGGAGCAAAGGCGAGCGGATCGATCTTGCGATTTTCCGAGCGCTCGCCCCGGCCATTCGTGTAGTCGATGCGAACGCTGCGGCCCTCGGCGATGCAGCGATCCAACTGCCGGATGACGTCCAGCTTTCCACCCGGCGGTGCGGCTTCGCCAAAGTACCAGCGGTCGCCTTCCAACTCGGGCTCGAACGACATCATCTCTTCGGCCTTGAAGGCCTCCAGCAACGTCTGGAAGGCACGATCCAGCGGCTCTTGCAGCGGGGTATCCCGCAGGAGCACGCGAGTAGCCTCGGCCGCCACCGTCAGGGCCCGGAGCGCAGCCTCGTCCAGCGCATCGATCTGGATGCGTCGGCGCTGATGCGCCTCGTCGATGAAGAACACTTTGGCGCGACCCTCGCGGCGGGCTTCCACCGGTATGCCATGCGCCCGCAATTCCTTGATCAGGCGCAGGACGTGACGCTTCGTACACCCAAGCTCATCGGCCATCTGCTGCTTGGTCCATGCGGCGCCGCGATCGAAGGCAACGCGCAGGCGCTGGGCGCCTCGGCTCAGGTCGGGAACGGTGACATCCATGATGAGCGATGTGCAGCTTTGAGAGAGGATATAATCTAAGGTACGCGAACGAGCCATACTCCGTCAACCTGCTCGGCGTAGCGGCCCTTGGGATTGTGGGTCCGAACGTCGAAGCCCTGTGGGGTCGCCGCTTTCCAGATCATCTGGACAGTGCCGCCATCGGCCTGGCCTTCGCACATCTCCCAGAGCTGCTCGCGGACCAGCCCGCTCACACAGCCCACAAATACGCCAGTAGAAGCTTCCACCATCCAGCGGCTGAGGCGTCCCCGCAGCCCCTCGGGCACGCGTTCGAGAAAAAGAACCGTCATGGGGAAAAGCGTGTGGCGAGTGGCGAGTGGCGAATTTCGATGTCCGAAAGACAAAGGAGGCAAGACCGCGCTTCATTCGTCGTCGGTGGACAGCGGTTCGCCGTAGGCGCCGTCGCCCCCCGTAAGCGAGATGTCAGCTTCGGGGGGCGGATCCCACCAGGCCGTCGGGCCGGCCGGGTCGTCGTCCGGGTCGAAGCCGTCGGGAATGGGGACGTGGGCGGAGAGGTCGAGCAACGCGCGGATGTCGGGGATGAGCCGGTCCAGCAAACCGATTTCGCGGAAGCCGTCGCGGCAGCGCTTGCGCACGACGCGTTCGAGCTGGTCGTGTCCCTCGGCGGCAGTGGCAAACGCCAACGGCACCGTGAGCGTGGTCTTGTAGAGATCGGCCACGTCGTAGACGAACGAGAGCTGCTTTCCCTGGTGGATAAACCCGAGACCTGGGCTGTACCC
>CAYUVF010000009.1:40507-91526 GCA_964448045.1 uncultured Rhodothermales bacterium | reverse complement strand
GCCGTAGACATGGGCGTGACCGGGTTTGTGCTCGAAGGGCGCGATGAGGCGACGTACCTCGTCGACCCGCAAGTCTCGGCGATCATCACGCTGCCCTACGGCAACGAAAGCGGTCAACTGACATACTTTCTGGGCGGATTGGGGGCGTATCTGCCCTTCGATGGAGACGGCGTGAGCGACAGCGCCGCCCCCACGATTCACATGGGAATCGGGCGCGTTAAGCAGCTGACGGAAACCTCGTTCTTCTACGAGATCAATCCCGCCCTCGCGATCGGCGAGTCGAGCGTCGACCTCGTACTGCCGCTGCGCGTGGGCATCATCTTTTGAGAGACTGCTTGATCCCTGAAGGTGATGATCGGAATTCGCCCCTCAGGCGACTCGTCGCAAGATTGACTGCAGACGTTCGTGATCGTCGTCGAGTAGACGGCTGAGCGAGCGCCCCGCTTGCACGAGCGCTTCGGTGCCGCCCTCTTCGCCGCCGTGCGCCTCCCGTACGCGCTGAAGCACGGCCACGAGCAGATCGTCCACGGGCACGGCCGGATCCGGCTGCTGTACAAGCGTACGAATGAAATCGAAGGGCGGGCCAATCTGGCGGACCTGTGCCTCCGTGCAGGGATACACGAAGTCGTGAATGCCGGGGGGCTGCGGCGGGAGCGTCTGCCGGACGGTGCCCTGCGCATCGGTGCAGGCAAGCACCTGAGCGCGGACGGTCGTGCGCAGCAGCTCCATTACCTGCGGCATCTCGCGGCGCAGCTCGTCGCTCGTCTTCCCCAGCGCCACCGTGCGACGATTGGGCTCGTAGCTGTTCATCTCAACGTGACTGACGAGCCCAAACAGCTCCGTGCCGTTGTCGTGCGGCACCCGCACCCACGCGCCGAACGCCGGCGGCTCGACCTCGCGGTAGACCTCGGCAGTAAACTGGCGCGTACTCGATTCGATGACTTCCGCGATGGCATCAGGCATATTGGACGCACTCAACTTGGTGTGTTTCGAAAGGAACGACGGAAAACACTACACACGGGGCACCTGCTTCGAGGTCTGCTTACTGGAGGTGTTTACCGGCTGGCCGGCATTCTGGAGCGAGCGCTCCAACATGCGGTAGAACAGCTCCCGCTCCGGCCCGCGGATGACGGCGCGCTCGTGCGCTTCGGACAAAATCATGGGATAGCCTTCACCCTTATCGCACTCGCTGAGGATCGTCCCATGCACCTGGTCGAGCAGCTCGGGTTCATCGGCGACCCACTCGGGGATCTCGACGCGGCCAATCTCATCGCCAGTGCGCTGTGGAATACGCACGTAAAAGTAGCAAATCTTGTTGCCGGCCGGATAATCGCCTTGAATATGGGACGCCGAGACAAAGACCGCCGAGCGCTCGCCCGGCGCCAATGTAGCGGCGAACAGGCGCCGGTCGACCAGCCCATCGAGCGGGACGTCGGGACGCGCCTCGGCGAAGCGGTCGAAGTAGAACTGGAGCAGGTGGATGACCTCCGTGTTGCCGGGCATGCTGATGTACGACGCCAGCGGCAGCCCATCGGCCCGGAATTGCTGGAGCAGATCGGTATAGCGCTGGATGAGCTGCTGCTCCAGGGCCCGATTGCGCATCCCGCGGATCATCCAGCGAATCAGCGTGCCATCGGCGAGGGCGAAGAGCGGTCGCCCCTCGATGTGCGCGGTCCGGGCGATGGCGAGCAGATCCTTCAACTCCCATTCGTCGCGGATGGCCGAGACGACTTCGGTGGTCATCGTGCCGAGCTCATCGTCGAAGTGCACATCGGCCCGGGACTCCGCCTCGTCCTCAGGCTCTGGCTCCAGCCCCGCCTGGCGGTAGCGAAAGCGCGGAGTCGCCTCCATCACGGGCGGCTCGGTCGTACCGTACTGAAAGGCGATCCGGCTGATGTTCACGAGATAGCAGGTGGGCTCGATGTGACGATCGGGGTAGATCTGCGAGCCATCGGTGGCGACGACGGTCATCGGGCTCGGCCGATTGGCAGGCGGATAGGTGCGATCGGGCGCCTCCCGCATGCCGGCGACGAGCTGGCGCGGCTGGGCCCGTTCGATAGCCGTCCGGAGCCGCTCCCACTCGTCAGCCGCTTTGCTGAGGCCCCGGCGTGCCCACTGAAGCTGCTCCGCGCGCCGCGCCTCTAAATCGGCCTGATACGCGTTGAAATCGGCCATCTGGGCCTGCAGCTGAGACAGATCAAGCATCGGCTCGTTGACGTGAATGTGGATGAAAGGTCGGTCGGCATCGGCCTATCAGTACAAGACCATCCAGCCGGAACGTGCTCGGGCGGGCTGTCTGTTCACCTCGTGTCCATCGGCACCTCGGACGCCGATTTGTCCACCAGAGCCTCCTCTGGACGTGCCCTCTTCGAACGACCAAACCGTAAATTATGGCTGACTCCCCGGCCGCTTCCGACTCGACGCGCACCAGGCTGGCGCTGGCCGTCGACCTCGTCATGCTGGCCCTGATCGTGGCCAACCTGACACTGATCGTGTTCGACTGGATGTTTCTCAACGGCTCCTTTCAAATGGTGCTTCAAACGTACGTGCCGGCCTTCCATCAGTTTTATGACGACACCATCCACACTCACTTTTTCTACATCGACCTCGCGTTCGTGGCGGTTTTTGTCGCCGAGATCACTGTTCGCTGGGTTCTCGCGATTGCGCGCAGCACGTATCACCGGTGGTGGTTCTATCCCTTCGTGCACTGGTACGATGTGCTGGGCTGCGTGCCCATCAGCTCGCTTCGGACGTTGCGGCTACTCCGCGTCTTTTCGCTCCTTCCCAAGCTCCAGCGCACCGGCCTCATCGACCTGAAAGCCACCTATCTGTACGGGCGCTACCTCAAGTATCGGGATATTCTCGTGGAGGAGATTACCGATCGCGTCACGATTCAGATTATCGATGGCGTACAATCGGGCATTCAGGCCGACAACCCCGTTACCCAGAACATCATCGATGAGGTGATTGCACCTCGCGAGCAAACCCTTGCCGATGCACTCGCCCACCGGCTGCAGGAGGCCGTCGCACGCAGCTACGCCCCCCACCGGGAGCAGCTACGCGACTATGTCGATGCGCGCGTCGCCGATGCCGTGGAAGACAACGACGAGATGAAGGCCGTTGCACGTGTTCCGGGCGTGGGGCGGCGCATTACCGTACTATTGGAACGCGCCATTGCCGATATCGTCTTTCACATCTTAGACGACCTGCTGCACGACGTGGCTGCGCCAGCGAACAGCGCCACCGTGGCTACCGTGGCGTCGACCTCTACCCGGGTGCTTACCCGGCCGGAGTACGACAACCGGCTGAGCCAACTGCTGCAGGAGTCTACCATCGAGGCGCTCGATCGGGTTAAGGCGCAGGTGGCCATCAAGCAGTGGAAGCTCGAAGAAATGGCCGAGCGTGAGCCCGTCACGTGACCTCCCGCTCTCTTCTCATCCGCGCCCTTGCCCATGGCCGGCCTGTATCTCCACGTTCCATTTCGCGCCCGGCCCTGCCTCTACGACGACACGTCCACCGTCCTCGCCGAGCCGCCGTACCCCTCGTATGTCCAGGCACTCACGACCGAGTTGCACGATCTGGCTCGCCTGTACGGCTCGGCTGAGCCCATCGAAACGCTCTACCTGGGAGGAGGGCGCCCGTCTCTACTTCAGCTTCACGAGCTGCGCACCATCTGGAACGTCGTTCACGAAGTCTTTCAGGCGAATCGGCTGGTTGAAGCAACACTTGAGGTCCATCCGGCAGATCTGACATCAGGGTATCTTCATGGTGTACAGGATATTGGGATTGATCGAATCAGCCTCGACATTATGTCGTTCTATGAGGAAGACTTGCGGAGTTTGGATGCGGATCAGCCCTCGCTTTGCCGGGAAGAGGCGCTCGTAACGATCCTCGACGCCGGGTTTGACTCGGTCGTAGCCGAGCTCTACTTCGGATGGGCCGAGCAGCCCGAGATGCACTGGGAAGCCTCGCTCCAGAAGGCGGTTCGCCTCGGCGTGCCGCATCTTTCGATCACCGAATGCACGGGCGATCAGCTGGCGGAGGCATCCGAGGCACGGCGGGCCCACCAGTTCGAGTTTGCGATGACCTATCTGCCCGAACACGGGTACGAGCACTACGAGATTTCTAACTTCGCCCGGCCCGGCCATCGCGGATACCACAATCAGCAGCACTGGAACCACTCCAACTACCTGGGCTGCGGTCCCGGCGCGCACTCGTTCTGGTGGAGCAGCGAAGCAGCCGTGCGGTGGTCGAACGTCCGCAACCTGGCCCGCTACGAGGCGCTCGTGAACCAGCGCCACCGGCCTCTCGCGCAGAAATTACCCCTCTCGCGGGAGGAACTCGCAACAGAATACGTGGGCCTGCGCCTCCGGACAGCCGATGGCATCGACCTCGACCGCTGCGCCGAACGCTACGGATTCGATCTGCGCACCGAGCACTCCGAAACGTTGGCCCAGCTCATCAGCGACGGTTACATTGAACTTCGCGACGAGCGTTACGTGTCGCTCACCCGCCGCGGCATGCTCGCCGCCGATGCGATCACCCGTACCCTCCTTCCCGACTGACCTACACCTACCGATGCCCACCGAAACGTACACACTCCGCTTGGCCCAATCCGATGCTGACCTCGCGGCCGTGCGGACGCTCTTCGAGGAGTACGCTGCTGAACTCGACTTCGAGTTGTGCTTCCAGGACTTTCAGGCGGAACTCGACGCCCTCCCCGGCCCTTACGCCCGCCCCGATGGCGACATCCTGCTGGCCGAGGTGGACGCCACCATTATCGGATGCGTCGCCGTCAAACCGTTGGAAGAAAGCGTCTGCGAGATGAAGCGGCTGTACGTCCGGCCCGCTTATCGCGGCGAGGGGATTGGGCGGGCGCTGGCGAAAGCGATCGTCGAGCGAGGGCGCACCCTCGGGTACGAACGCATGTGCCTGGACACCGTCGAACCGATGCACGCCGCCCAGGCCGTCTACCGTGCCCTCGACTTCGAGGAACGCGATCCCTACTACAAAAACCCGTTGCCCGATGTGGTCTACATGGAGCGGGAACTCTGAACGACCTCCGCAATAGATCCGCACCGACGCGCCTGGCCCTTCACCGACTGGATTGCCGCTCTTCCATGGTTGACCCTCGCCGCTGCACGTTCGGCCTTGGGGCCCTTCTGCTCAGCTTGTCGCTGCTCGGCTGTCCCTCTACCGGCAACGAGGATTCGGTTGAAACCGGCACCGAGTTCACCAAAGAAGGCACACTGACGTTCATCCAGCCGGATAGCTCCTCCGCGGCCACGATTGATATCGAAATTGCGGATACGCCGGAGGAGCGCGAACGCGGGCTGATGTTTCGCCGCTCGATGGGCTACGACCGCGGAATGCTGTTCCTCTTCGACACGGCCGATGAGTCGGGCTTCTGGATGAAGAACACCGCCATGCCCCTCGACATTATCTTCGTTGCGCCCGACTCGCAAGTCGTCTCCATCTCCGAGCGGACGCGGCCCTTCTCGGAGGACCAGATCCGCCCCGCCGCGCCGAAGCAGTTCGTCGTTGAAGTGCGCGCGGGATTCGTCAACCGCTTCGGCATCACCGATAGCACCCGCATCCGCTGGCAGCGCCTCAACTGACCTGTGCCGGACCCGATGATTCCTGATGTCCACTCCCCCTTCTTCACGGTCTGCGCCGCCATTTTCCTGCTGGCGTTCGCCGCCTGCGGCGGATCCGCCTCCGAGGAGCCGGTGTCGGATCCCGCCGAATCGGCCATTCCCTTCGAGCGCGAAGGGACGTTGACATTCATTCAGGAAGGCGACTCGACACTCACCATCGACATCGAAATCGCCGATACGGATTCGGCTCGCACACGCGGCCTTATGCAACGCAGCGCGCTGCCGGAAAAGAGCGGGATGCTGTTCATATTTCCACAGGAACAGCGGCGCAGCTTCTGGATGTCGAACACCCCCCTCGCACTCGACATCATCTTCGTCAGCGCAGATTCACAAATCGTCTCCATCGCCAAATACACCACGCCCTTCTCCTCCGAAAACGTGCCCTCGGAGGGCCCCGCGCAGTACGTGGTCGAAGTGTCCGCTGGCTTTACCGACTCGTATGGCATCCTCGAAGGAGACCGTATCACCTGGAGTCGAACGGGGTAATCCTGCTGTGTCCGAGAGCACCTGCCGGGTTCAATCATTCTCGACCGTGGCGGTCTCCTTGTTGATGCGACGAATAACCCGCCACCGCGCGTACCCCCCGATGACGAGTATCGTAAACAGCGTGATATACGAGGCGATGGTGTATTCCTCGACATCGGCTTTCGAGGGCAAGATGCGCCAGGATAAGAGCCACTCGGCCAGGAAATTACCCTCGACCACAAGCAGCGTCACCAGCGCGAAGAGCAACAGTCCCCGAATCCCGATCCCCCACCACAAAAAGCCCCGCACCGCGCGGTTGACCCCCGTCGTCTCTTTAGCTTGATTGACCCACTTCTGCACCATATTAGCTGTTCACCAGCGTGATGGGGGCAATGTGTATGAAACGGGGGAACTCGCACACGGCTGGGGGCAGGATCTCAAAAGAGTGCAAGCTCGAAAAAGTAGATCAGCAGCGAAAAGCCGAGACCGTGCTGGATGCTTCGCCCAAGAGTCTGGAGCCGCGCCCGGAGGTTGAAGGATGGACTGAATCGCTGATTGTAGTACGTAAGCACCAGCGCCTCGCCGAGCCCCATCGCGCATCCGCTCACGATGATCGTCAGCAACAGATTATCGACGCCGATGGGGCGCAGCGCGATGAGCGACAGGACGTAAAGCATCACAGCGAGCACGGTGGCCGCCGCACGCCAGCGCCAGCCGACCATCAGGACGGAGAGCGCGGGAAAATCGGACGAGGACTCCTCGGGAGCATCCATACTTCCTTCAAGCAGATAAGCCAGAGTGAGGATGCCGGGCCTCACATGCCAAAGGATTCCCCGCAGGCGCAGGTGCGAGAGGCTTGTGGGTTGATGAAGTGAAAGCCGTCGCCGTCGAGCCCATCCGTGAAATCAAGTTCGGTGCCCTCCAGGTAGAGCGTACTCTTCTTGTCCATCACAACCTTAATGCCGCCGAACACGTCGACATAGTCGCTGTCCTGAAGTGTCGTATCCCAGCCGAGGTCGTACGTCAGCCCCGAGCATCCGCCGGGCACGACGGCCACGCGGAGCATCACCTCGTCGAGGTCCACCTGCTCATCGGCGGCCACAGTGCGAATTTGATCGAGAGCGCGATTGGTGATCGTGATATCCATGGCGCAAGGTGCAATGAAGAGATCCAAAAGGCGACAGAAACGACCTCGCTCATCCATACTTGACCCATCCGCGGAGGTTTCTGTCGGGGCGCTTCTGCAGCATACCCCCGCTAATGTTACAACTTAGACAATGTATAAATTAAGCCTGCATTAAGATGGGTTTCGGGAGGTGCCCCTCCGGAACGAATCGTGTAAGGCTCGTATTGTAACCGTACGTTGACATCGATTCTGAGTGTAAACGTTGGTTTACACCTTTTGCCTGCTCCCCGCAGTGTCCCTGCGGTTCCGCACCACGCTCCCATCAAACCGAAGCCGACCATGAGTACTTCCGAGACCGAATACCTGCAAGGGGTCGCCGATCAGGAATACGAGCACGGGTGGTCCACCGACATTGAGACGGATAAAGCGCCGAAAGGCCTCAATGAGGAGATCATCCGGATGATCTCTGCGAAGAAGGAAGAGCCTGAGTGGCTGCTCGAATGGCGCCTGAAGGCGTTCCGCTACTTCAACCAGTTGATCGAAAGCGGCCATTACCCGGACTGGGCCCACCTCGACTACGAGCGGCCCGACTTCCAGGACATGAGCTACTTCTCTGCGCCCAAGGACAAGGCCAACTACGACAGCCTCGATGAGGTGCCGGACGAGATCCTGGAAACGTTCGAGCGTCTCGGTATCCCGCTCGAAGAGCAAAAAGCGCTCACCGGCGTGGCCGTCGACGCCGTGATGGACAGCGTGTCCGTCGCCACCACCTTCAAGGAAAAGCTGAAGGAGAAAGGCGTCATCTTCATGTCCTTCGGGGAGGCGGCGCGGGAGCACCCCGAGATCATCAAGCAGCATCTGGGCACCGTCGTGCCGTACACCGACAACCTGTACGCCGCGCTCAACTCGGCGGTCTTCAGCGACGGCTCGTTCGTCTACGTGCCGGAGGGCGTGCGCTGCCCGATGGAGCTCTCGACGTACTTCCGCATCAACGAGCAGGGCACGGGCCAGTTTGAGCGGACGCTCATCGTCGCCGAGCCCGGCAGCTACGTGAGCTACCTCGAAGGTTGCACGGCGCCGATGCGTAAGGAAAACCAGCTGCACGCGGCTGTCGTGGAGCTGATCGCCAAGGAAAGCGCCGAGATCAAGTACTCAACGATCCAGAACTGGTACCCGGGCAATCCGAAGACCGGCGAAGGCGGCGTATACAACCTGGTCACCAAGCGCGGCATCTGCAAAGGCGACAACGCGAAGATCAGCTGGACGCAGCTGGAGACCGGATCGGCCGTGACGCAGAAGTACCCGAGCGTCATCCTGAAGGGCGACAACTCGGTCGGCGAGTTCTACTCGGTCGCCTTCACGAAGGGCAAGCAGCAGGCCGATACGGGCACGAAGATGCACCACATCGGCAAGAACACGAAGTCGACCATTATCTCGAAGGGGATCTCGGCCGGCCAGAGCAATAATAGCTACCGCGGACTGGTGAAGATCAACAAGGGGGCGGACGGCGCGCGCAACTTCTCCCAATGCGACTCGATGCTACTGGGCGATGAATGCGGTGCGCATACGTTCCCTTACATTGAGAGCAATAACCCGACGGCGAAGGTCGAGCACGAGGCGACGACCTCGAAAGTCGGCGAAGACCAGATGTTCTACTGCCATCAGCGCGGCCTGGGCGAAGAGGAAGCCCTGAAGCTCATCGTGAACGGCTTCTGTCAGGAGATCTTGGCCGAGCTCCCGATGGAGTTTGCTGTTGAGGCCAAAGAGCTCCTCGCCATCGAGCTGGAAGGCTCGGTCGGCTAATTCCGAATGACGAAGGGCGACTGGCCAATGACGACCAGCCGCCCTCGTCTGTTTGCATTCCCAAATCGACATTCGACACCCCGAAATCGAACATCCAACCATGGCACTACTTGAAGTCAACGATCTGCACGTCGGCGTCGACGGCGAAGATATCAAAATCCTTAAAGGCGTCGACCTGACCATCAACCCCGGTGAGGTCCATGCCATCATGGGCCCGAATGGCTCCGGAAAAAGCACGCTGGCTGCGGTTCTGGCCGGTCGCGAGGAATACGAAGTGACACAAGGCAGCGTGCGTTACGAGAGCGAAGACCTGCTGGACGATGAGCCCGAAGAGCGCGCCCACAAAGGCATTTTCATGGCTTTCCAGTACCCGGTAGAGCTGCCCGGCGTCAGCATGACGAACTTCCTCAAAGAGGCCGTCAATGCCGTGCGCGAGGAGCGGGGGCAGGAGCCCCTGAGCGCCTCCGAGTTCCTGAAACAGATGCGCGAAAAATCCGAATTGATGGGCCTCAACGCCGACCTGACGAAGCGCTCGGTCAATGAAGGCTTCTCTGGAGGCGAGAAGAAGCGCAACGAGGTCTTCCAACTCGCTATGCTGGAGCCGAAGCTCGCCATTCTCGATGAGACGGACTCCGGCCTCGATATCGATGCGCTGAAGAACGTGGCCGATGGCGTCAATAAGCTTCGCTCAGACGACCGCGCCTTCCTCATCATCACCCACTACCAGCGCCTGCTCAACTACATCGTGCCGGACATCGTGCACGTGATGGTCGATGGCCGCATTGTCCGCTCTGGTGACAAAGAGCTGGCCATGGAGCTCGAGGATGAGGGCTACGACAAGTTCCGCAAGGAAGCGGCGACTGTCGCGTAACTCTTTCCCCAGCGGGCCCCCGCGGCCCTGACGCTCTCTGTGAACCTCAACGCTGACTGCTACCCCTCCTATGCCCACCACTCTTGATCCCAGTGTTCGCCCTGAAGACCGATTCATCTCGGCCTTCGAGGTCAACAAGGGCCAGACGCTGAACGGAACCAACGCGTCAATTGCCCGCCAGCGCGAAGCCGCCATCGAGCGGTTCGCCGAGCTCGGCATCCCGACTAAGGACCTCGAAGCCTGGAAGTACACCGATATATCGAAGGTGCTCAAGCATCCGTATGCGCTTGAATTGGGCCCGACGACGGCGACGCTCGTACGCGACGACATCGAACCGTTCCTGATCGACGGTCTCGATGCGCACCGGCTCGTCTTTGTCAACGGCCACCTCGATGCGTCGCTCTCCGATGTCGGCGAGCTTCCCGCGGGCGTCGTGATTACCAGCCTCGAACAGGCCGGCGCCGACCATGCCGACCTGCTGGAGGCGCACTACGGCGCCTATGCCGATGCCGACAATGAAGCCATGACGGCCCTGAACACGGCATTCGTGCAAGACGGCGCCTTCGTGTTTATCCCCAGCGGCACGCTGCTCGAAAAGCCGGTCCTTGTCCTGGAAATCAACGCCTCCGAGCAAGACCTGATGACACAACCGCGCAACCTCTTTGTCGCCGAAGACGGCGCGGTCGGGCGGATCATCGAGGCGCAATACACGCTCGGCACGGCCCAGACGTTTACCAACGCCGTGACCGAAGCCTTTGTCGGCTCCAAGGGCAATCTGGAGCACTACCTCGTTCAGAACGAAGGGGACGACGCCTCCCGCGTGCAGACGATGCACGCCTATCACGAAGAGGACAGTGTCTTCTCGACCACGACCGTGACGCTTAGCGGTGAAGTCGTGCGGAACAACCTGACGATCACGCCCGATGGCACGTTCTGTGAGTCGAATCTCTTCGGCCTGTTCATCGGCAAGGACGAGATGCACGTCGACAACCATACGCTCGTTGAGCACGTCCAGCCCGACTGCGTGAGCAACGAGCTCTATAAAGGCGTTTTGAACGACAACTCAACCGGCGTCTTCAACGGTAAAGTCTTCGTCGATCGCGACTCGCAGCGCATCAACGCCTACCAGTCGAACAAAAGCATCGTCCTCTCCGACCGGGCCGATATGTACTCGAAGCCGGAGCTCGAAATTTACGCGGATGATGTGGAGTGCAGCCACGGCGCCACGATGGGCCAGCTCGATGAGGAGGCGATCTTCTACCTCCGCTCACGCGGCATCAGCAAACAGCACGCCCGCATCCTGATGCTCCGCGCCTTCACGCGCGACGTGCTCGATGAGGTACAAGTAGAGCCGCTGCGCGACCGGCTCGATACGATGATTACCGATCGCTTCGCCAGCTATCACACATAAGCAACGGAGCCCGGGGCCAGCGCCCGACCTCATCGGTCCTCGCCCTGCTCTCTCCGTCCCCGAACGCCCATGCCTGCTACCGAGCGCCCTCCTGCTCCCGCCACCGAGCCGTTCGATGCCGAATGCATCCGTGCGCAGTTTCCCGCCCTGAAGCAGACGGTCTATGACGATGTGCCGCTGGTGTATCTGGACAATGCAGCCACGTCGCAGAAGCCGCAGCGGGTACTCGACCGCATGCAGCGCTTCTACGCGCAGGAAAATAGCAACGTCCATCGGGGCGTGCATCGGCTTAGCCAGCAGGCAACCGAGGCCTACGAGGGGGCCCGCCAATCGATCGCGGCGCTCATCAACGCCCCCGACCCACGGCAAGTCATCTACACCCGCGGCACGACCGAAGCGCTGAACATCGTCGCCTCGTCGTACGGCCGCACGGTGCTCGCGGAGGGCGACGAGGTCGTGCTCTCGGAGATGGAGCACCACTCGAACATCGTCCCCTGGCAGATGGCCTGTGACGCCACCGGGGCGGCGCTGCAGGTCGTTCCAGTCAACAACGATGGGGAACTGCAGATGGACGCGTACCAGTCGCTGCTCTCTGAGCGGACGAAGATCGTCGCGATTACGCACGTTTCGAATGCCCTCGGCACGGTTAATCCCGTTAAGGCGATGATCCGCGCGGCGCACGAACACGACATCCCGGTCGTGGTCGACGGCGCCCAGGCCCTGCCCCACCGCCCGGTCGATGTGCAAGCGCTCGATGCCGATTTCTACGCCTTCTCGGGCCACAAGATGTTTGGGCCCACAGGCATCGGCGCGCTGTACGGCAAAGCCGATCATCTGGAGCAAATGCCGCCTTATCAGGGCGGAGGCGACATGATCGATCAGGTGTCGTTCGAGGAAACGACGTACGACGAGCTGCCCCACAAATTCGAGGCCGGCACTCCGCACATCGCCGGAGCCATTGGCCTGGGCGCGGCGGCGGATTTCCTGCATGAGCTGGACTGGGACGCCGTCCATCAGCACGAGGCCGATGTGCTCCAGTACGCCACCGATCGACTTCAGGCGCTTGATGGTGTGACGATCGTCGGCACGGCTGCAGCCAAAGCCAGCGTCCTCTCCTTCCTGATCGACGACATCCATCCCTACGACGCCGGCACCGTGCTCGATCGCACGGGCGTGGCTGTTCGCACCGGCCACCACTGCACGCAGCCGCTGATGAAGCGCCTCGGCATCCCCGGCACCATCCGGGCGTCCTTTGCGCTCTACAACACCCGTGCCGATGTGGACCGGCTGGTCGACGGACTCGAACGCGTCCGCCAGATGTTTAGATAAATTCCCGCGCGTGGTATGTTTAAGCACGCAACCCGGTGATGTCGTATTGAACCCCGCCCCACCATGCCGATGGATACGGTCCAAGACCGCGCCCAAGAAATCGTCGACGAGTTTTCGCTGTTCGGCGACTGGATAGGCCGCTACGAATACCTGATCGAGATGGGTGATGACATCCCGCTCATCGACGACGAGCGCAAGACCGAAGAGACCTACATCCATGGCTGCCAGTCGGATGTCTGGATCGACACCGAGTTCGACGCCGACGCGGGCGTGCTTCGCTTCCGCGGGGATAGCAACGCCAAGATCACCAAGGGGCTGGCCGCGCTTATCATCCGGCTGCTCGATGCTCAACCGCCTGAAGCGGTGGTCGATGTGAAGCTGGGCTTTCTCGATGACATTGGCCTGCGCGAACATCTGACCTCCCAGCGCAACAACGGCCTGGAATCCATGATCAAGCAAATGAAATCACGTGCGGTTCGCTACCAGCAAAACGGCCAGTAACCGCGCGAACACGCCCTCGACCGTTCCCACTCAGGAGCCCCAGAACGTATTATGCCCATGCCCGGAGGAATGCCCGGTGGAATGGCGGGCGCTGCCCAAGGCGGCGCTGCCGACATCCCCGAGGAACACGAAAACACCGAGATCGAACTCCCCGACACCATCCCCGCCCATATGCAGGGCGAGCCGGAGAGTGAACTCAAGCAGCAGGTCGTCGAGGCCATTAGCGAAGTCTACGACCCGGAAATTCCGGTCAACGTCTATGACCTCGGCCTGATCTACCATATTGCAATCGACGACAACAATCACGTCGATATCCTGATGACGCTTACGGCGCCCAACTGCCCCGCCGCCGGGATTCTCCCTGGCCAGGTGGAAGATGCTGCCCGAACGGTCGAAGGCGTAGAAAGCGTCAACCTGGAGTTGACCTTCGACCCGCCCTTCTCCCCTGCAATGATGTCCGAAGAAGCAAAGCTCGAACTTGGCTTCATGTAGTGACATGTGCTTGCAATAGCATGTGCCCGCACACGCGGCTCGGGATGCACGCTGCCGGCCCTTGGCGCCATCAGATGTTCACTGAATCCCTAACAGCGACCTCTCCCCATTGGAATACGCGCAGACCATAGCGATGGCACGCGACCTCCTCGCCGATGGGCGGGCAGAGGACGTGCAGCAGATGATCGCGCCGCTCCTCGATCCGCTTTCGGAGACGGGCGATGCGCCATCACAGGTGGTCCTTCACGCCCTACAGGCGCGCATCCACGTGGCACATGGGGACGCGATCCAGGCGGCCTTGGAGGCACTGGAGCCGCTCGAATCGGCTGAAGCGCGGGCTTCGCTGTCCGACCGCATCCGGGCCGAGGTGCTGCTGTGGCTCGGCTGGGCTCACGCGCGCCGGGACAGCACGCTCGACGAGGAGGCTCGCGCTCTGACGCTTCTCGATGAAGCCCACCGCCTCTTCGAGGCCGAGCACGATGCCCACGGGCAGTGCTGGGCGCACCTCGGACGGGCTCACGCCTACTTCGCCATCGATGAGTACCAGCTGATGCGCGAGTCGCTGGACGAGGCGGAGCCGTCCCTGGAAAGCATCGACGATGTTGCGGCCACCGGCTGGTTCCACGAATTGCGGATTGCCGGATGCCGGTTTAACGGCCGCTATGAGACAGCGCAGGAGCACATCGATGCGCTCCAACGCCAGGCCCAATCCCGAAGCGACCGCGCCCTTGAGGGCCGCACGACTGCCTATCAGGCCGCCCTGCACCTCGACCTCGGCCGCTCACTGGACACCATCATTGAAACGGCCGAGCGCGCTCAACAGCTTCTGCGCACCTCAGACTCATCGGCGCGCTATCCGTACCTCGCTGCGTATCATGCCCACATTCAGGCGCTCCTCCTTCAGGGATCGTGGGCGGCTGCGGAATCCCACATCGACACGGCGCTGGATGCGGTCGGCGATCATGCGTCCGCCTGTGCTCATATCCAGACGCTGCGAGCCCGGCTCGCGCTCTGTCGCAACAAGCTCAGGACGGCCCAGTCGATCACCGAAGCGCTTTTCGACCGCGCCGACCAGTTACCCCATGGGCTCCAGCGGTCGCACGTTGCCCTCCTCCGCGGCGAGCTGCTTCACCGCCGCGGCGCGACCGAGGAAGCGCAGGCGTGGATGGAACGCGCCTACCGAAACGCCCGCGAGACGGGGCATCGGGGCAACCAACTGCAGGCCCTTCTCACCTTAGCGGACGCGGCGCTCGACCGCGAGGATGTGCAGTCCACCCGTACCCATCTCGACACGATTGCGGAATACGACACCCACGTCTGCGTCCTGCCGTTCGCCGCGCGCCGCTTCTGGATCCGCGGCCGCGAAGCACATCAGACCAACCGTCTGGGTGAGGCGCGCAGCCACTTGAATCAGGCCCTGTCGGCCTACTCCGTCATGGGCGCTGTGCTTCAACAGGCGCGGGTCCAGGTGCAACTTGCCCACCCCGATCTCGCCGTCGGCGCCGCCGAGGCCCGGTCGCTGCTCCACACGGCACAGGCGACATTCGAACAGTTGGGACTCTCCGCCGAGGCCGAAGCCGTCGCGGCGCAACGCAGGTCGTGGCCCGCCGCAGACGCCTCCGACGCATCGGCGCCGGAGCACACGCTCGGGGCCTCTCTGGCCCGCGCTGCGACGTCGGTGCGTCTTGTGGGAGAGACGTGGATGCGCGCCGTCGAACGCCTCCTCCCGAACCAATGGGTGGGGCTGTACCGCCGGACCGGCGACGACACCTGGACGGAGATTCACCACCACGGCACGCCCCCCGATCCGCCCCCGCACCCGGATCCCGATGCGACCGATCCCGATGACATCCGCTGGGTCGCCATTCACCCGCAAACGACAGCGCCCTTTTGCATGGGCATCGCCATCGCCAACGATGACGCGGAGGCATGGGCTGCCGCCGAGGCGCGCTTGCGCCCGTGGATCCCGGTGCTCGAACTGGCCCTCGACCGTGCGGCCCTCCGCTCACCTCACTCGCCTGCTTCCCCCGAAGACGATCCGCTCGATCGTCTGATCCGGGTCAGCCCGGCGCTCCAGCGTCTCACAGAGCGTGTGCGGCGCATCCGGTCGAGCCACAGCCCGGTGCTCATCACCGGCGAGCGCGGGGCCGGAAAGACAACGCTGGCGCAGGCCATTCACGCCACGAGCGAGCGCCGCCACGCCCCATGGATCCCCCTCAACTGCGCCAGCATCCCGCCGGACCCGCTCGGGCGTCGGCTCTTTGGCTCCGCCGACGCCCCCGACGATAACCCCGGATTGCTCCTCAATGCTTCCGGCGGCACCGTCGTGCTTCAGGAAATCGCCGAGTTGCCGCCTTCCCTCCAACGAAAACTCTGGCGTGTGTTAGACCGCGGCGAAATCGCCACCCCAGATGGATCGGGAACGCGTTCCGTAGATGTCCGCATTCTGGCGACCTCCAGCCAGGATCTCGATCCGCTCGTCCGCACTGGCGCCTTCCGGGAAGACCTGTACTACCGACTGAAGGTGATCTCGCTGCACGTACCGCCGCTGCGGGAGCGCCGCGAAGATATCCCCCCGCTGGCGCGCCACTTCGCTCGGATGTTTGCGCCGCCAGGAGCGCCCGTAGCCACCATCACGAAAGATGCGATGGACGCGCTCCTGCGCTACGAGTGGCCAGGAAATGTGCGCCAGCTCCGCAACGAGATGGAGCGCGCGGTGTCGCTCGTCAGCAGCGAACCTGCTCCCACAATCAACACGGCCGCCCTCTCGTCCCCGATTACGAACGCCCCTGCGCAACCGAACCGCATTGCTGCCCCTGCGGCCTCCGACGACATCCTGCACCCGGACTGCAGTCTCGACGATCTGCTCGCCCGCACCGAAACATCCATCATCGAGCGGGTTCTCGCCGAGTACGACGGGCAGGTGACCGCCTCCGCCCAAGAGCTGGGCCTGACCCGGCAGGGGCTCTACAAAAAGATGAAACGCCTCAACATTGACGCCGCGGACTTTCACCCCGACTCGTCTTCCGAGCCCGCTGGCGCCCCGGCTTAATCTTTTACCGATACGCTTTCTCACGATCGCCGCACTACCATGCCCCCTCCCCCCTCTTCTTCACCAGATGGGCCCACCGATTCGACGGCCCCCGTGGCCACGACGCCCGTCCAGCTCGATCACGCCTCGGTGATGACCACGGATCTGGACGAGGCCACCGCATTTTACGTCGATATCCTCGGCCTGACGCTCCGGACCGTGGAAGACGACCCCGTCCGTGAAGGACGTCAGCGTGCTCTGCTCGTCGACAGTCGGGGCCGCGACGTGGTCGAACTCATCGAGATGCCTGAGATGGCCCACGCCTCGGTGCCCGGCCGCGGCGGAGTCCACCACCTGGGCTTTCATCTGCCCGAGCCGGCCTGGCACGCCCTCCGCTCTCGAATGGACGCCGCCGAATATCCGTATCAGGAAACGAAAGGCCGCCTCTTCGTCCGCGACGCCGATGGCCTCGTGCTCGAAATCGAAAAGGGGTAGCACTGGGCCCGGTCCGATTCGCAAGCGGGCGGCCCACCGCCCTGGAATCCTCTCATCTTTCCTGGCCATCGAGACGTCTCGGATCAATTCCGACGCTATTTAGATGAAGTGTATCGCCGGGGCCGGTTGCCCCTGCTGATGGGCCGTCGATCCGGCGATTCTTTATACTCTCGTTCCACCATCAAGCCCTATGCCGTTTCGTTTTCTGATTGGCGCGCTGCTCGCGCTCCTCAGCACCTCACCTCTGGTCGTCCCTTCGTCAGCGGAACCTATTTCCCACTCTGTCCCTGCGACTCATCTCGCATCCGATACCACAGCGGTCGAGAACCCGTTGGCCGTTTTCATCGACTGCAAAACGCGGCGCTGCGACTTCGACTACTTCCGGCGGCAGATCCCCTTCGTCAGCTACGTGCGCAACCGTCAGGATGCCGATGTGCATGTACTCATCACTACGCAACGGGCCGGGGGTGGAGGCGTGGCCTTCACGCTGGAATACCTCGGCCAGAAGCGCTTCGATGGCGCGGATCTGACGCTCGAATACACCTCGAGCCAGACCGACACCGACGATGAAGAGCGCCAGGGCCTCATGCGAACGCTAAAGGCGGGGCTCGTCCGGTACCTGGCTCAGACGCCGGCGTTCGAGTACCTCACGATCGCGTACGACGCACCCGAGGATGCATCCGTCAGCCAGCAACCGCAGGACGATCCGTGGAACCAATGGGTCTTTGAGGTTGGAGCCCGAGGCTCGTTCAGCGGTGAGCAGAAAACGACCTCCAAATCGGTCGATGGCTCTATCGAAGCGAACCGGACGACCCAGGCCTGGAAACTGGATCTGGAAGCCGATGGCCGATACCGCGAACGCACCTTCGAGGTGGATAGCATTACGACGGTGACCGACATCCGCCGAAACGCTGAGCTCGACGGCCTTTTGGTTCGCAGCATCAGCAGTCACTGGTCTGTTGGAGGCTTCGGCTCGGCGCGGCGGTCGACCTTCAACAACTACGACCTCGCGCTCAATCTATCGCCTGCGCTGGAGTATAACATCTTCCCCTATGCGGAGTCGACTCAGCGACAACTGACGGTGCTGTACCGTGTGGGCGTGCGCTCGTTTGACTACAAAAAGGAAACCATCTTTGACAAGACCTCCGAGACCCTCTTCGAGCACTCCTTGGGCGTTGCACTGGAGGTTGAACAGCCCTGGGGCTCGATCAGCTCGAGCGTGGAAGGCTCTCACTACCTGCACGATTTCAGCAAGAAACGCCTCCAGATGTTTGGCAACGTCGAGATAAATCTCTTCCGGGGCCTGGCGCTGGATATGTTCGGCCGCGTCTCGCTGATCCGCGATCAGCTCAACATCGAAAAAGGCGATGCGCCACGGGAAGATATCCTACTGGAGCGCCGCCAACTCGCAACTGACTTCGAGTACTTCCTCTCGGTGGGGCTGAGCTACACCTTTGGCGCGACAACGAACAATGTCGTCAATCCGCGCTTCGGCGGATGATAGACCCGGCAGGTGGGGATATGGATGCGTGACGGTGCGCAGAAGGCAGATGCGCAGGATCTCCCCACTGCGTGCCGCCCTCCTGCCCTACCAGCCCCCGGAGGCCCCGCCGCCCCCAAACGAGCCGCCTCCTCCGCTGAAGCCCCCTCCACCGCTGAAGCCGCCCCCGCCAAAGCTGCTACTGCCGCTGCTCGATGAGCCGGGCGCAACCGTGAACGGCCCGATGCGGACGTTCTCACCGGTCTTGGCCGCTTCTTTTATCTGCTCGGCCCAGTCTTGCACTTTGGGGTGGCGCGTCAGCCACCAGAACCCGACCGCGTACATCCCAATAGTAATCAATCCACCCAGAAACGAATCGGTGAGAATGACGCCGGCGGCGAGGAAAAAAGGAATTAGAAAAAGGAACAGGAACCAACGCACGCATCCGGACGAGACAACCCCGAAGAAGGCGAAGAAGCCGGGAATCAGCATAAAGAGGCCGCCGACGAGCAGGCGAACCACCATCGGCATGTCTTCTGATGACGACGATTCGGGCGGCGCGTAGGTGCCTTCGAGTGCTCCTAAAATGGCCGACACGCCGGCGCGGATACCGCGGTCGAAGTCGCCCTCCCGAAAGGCCGGGCGCAGCTCGTACCGAATGATGCGGCTCGCCGTCACATCGGGCAGATCGCCCTCCAATCCGTACCCCACTTCGATGCGCATCTTCCGGTCGTTTTTGGCGATGAGCAGCAGCACGCCGTTGTCGAATTCGCTTTGCCCGAGCTCCCAGGTCCGCGCCACCTCCAAGCTGTACTGCTCGATCGGCCGCCCCTCCAGCGACTCAATCGTCAGTACGGCAACCTGATTGCTGGTCGAATCCTCATGGGCGGCAAGCTGCTGGGTTAGTCCCTGCTCGGTCTTGGGCGAGATCAGATCGGCCTGATCGACGACGCGGCCGGTGAGATCGGGAACGGCCGGCTGGGCCTGCGCTGAATCGATGACGACGGCCGCACACAGCATCAGTACGGCACAGGCGACGCGCCAGGGATAAAACGAGAGACGCATAGGCTTGGGCGATCCTGAGAACGATTAGTCGGTGTCGCGATCCGGGGTGCGCACGCGATTGGTGAGCTCGTTGGTGTCATCGGGGCGGATCTCGACGCCGCTGCGCTCCAACAAATTTCCGCACATGCCGATGGCCTCCACCAGCCCCTCGGTCAGGTTCTCGTTTTTAATGCCCGCACGGATCCGCTCCACGACCTGCACCCAGTCGTCCGGCTCCACCTTCTGGTTGATGCCCGTATCGCCCAGCACCTCGATGCGGTGCTCAAGCAGCGAAACGAACAGCAAGATACCGGTGCGATCGCGCGTGTCGAAGACCTCCTCTTCGACGAAAGCCCGCATCGCGCGGTGATGTACGGTGCGGTTGAGCCGGTCGGGGCCAGCAAGCCATCGCTGCAGCGCAGGAACGAGCGCCACGGCCCCGGCGCCGAGTGAGCCCGCTGCGAGCGCGATCAGCACAACGCCCCAGCTGGTGTACACCCAGCCGAAACCCCAGCCCTGATAGAATTGCACAAAGAGCAGCACCAGTCCCAGCGCGAGAACCGCACAGGCCGATGCGCCGCGCCAGATAGAGGCGTCGTAGGTATCACTTTGCGCGACGATCACGGGCACGATTTCGCCCGCCGTCTGCGTCTCGGCCTGGCCAACCGCCTCACTGATGCGATCTTTGTCGAGCGTAGCAAGCAGCTTGTTCATGGCATCATGGAATGAGCGTCGAAGCACATCGTGGCCCCAATATAAGAAAGCGTCCCTGCGATGCACACACGGACGCCTTCATCCGATTTTCAGACGGTCGATGGAGCTCACGACGGATTCGCCGGCTCGCTCGGCGGATCGGGCTGTGACTGCTCACGGATCGTCTGGATCGCCTGATTGGCCTGCTGGTAATACGGCGACTCGCTTCCCACAATCTCCTTGACACGCTCGAACTGCTCGATGGCCTGATCGGTGCGCCCAATCATTGTCAGCATGATGCCCTTGTTGAACCGCGCCTGGAAGTGATCGGGATCCTGCTCCAGCACGCGGTTAATCTCCTCGACCCCGCGCATCGGGGTGTTCGTCTGCAGATAGGCCGTCGCCATGTCCGTGCGCACGTCGAGGTTCCCGGGATTCTGGTCGAGCACCTTCTGATAGGCGTCAACCACGTGCTGCGCGACGGAGCGCGACCGCGGCTGATCGCCGAGCGTCTCCATCCAGCTGTACAGCAGATCGCCCGTGCGCCGCCAGTCCTCGGCCGCCCCCGAGGTTTCGGCAATCCGCTTCTGTGCCTGGGCCGCAGGGCCCAGCCGTCCGCCACCGACGAACGCGTTCACCAGCTGACGCCGCGCTGCTTGCTGCTGCAGGCCACTACTGCGCTCGATGACCGACCGGAGCGAATCGGTGCGAGCCGCCAGCTGCGGGGGAAGCTCTGCCTGCTGGGTGCGTTCGACGAGCGTCGCGAGGTCCGCTGCGCCTCCGCTACCTATGGGCGCCGATTGCATCGGGGGCGCCCCCTCTGCCTGCGGCGTAGCTCCCGCCTCCTCCGCGGCCGATCCGCCGGTCGCCGATCCGCTCCACGAGCTGATCAGAAAGAGCCCGACGACCAGCAGCACACCGATGCCCACCACGGCCCCAACTTGCCATCCGAGCCGGGTCTCTTCGTCCTCCGTCGCAGACGACCCCTCCGATCCGGGGTGGACTCCCTCCCCGCGCGGAAGCTCCGCCGCTACCGGACGCGCGTCCTCCAACGGCGCATCGACGCGTTGTAAGCGCTCCCCGCACTGGCTGCAAAACCGGGCGTCCGATGGGTTCTCCCAGCCGCATGCGTTACAGTACACCCCAGCGGAACCGTCCCCCTCGGACGGCGAGCTATCCGACGGCTTCGCTTCGAGTTGGGCCGGATCCTCATCGGGCGTCCGGTGATCCGGGTCGCCCGCGCTTATCTGCGCGCCGCAGAGGTCGCACACGCCGGCGCCATCGGCTACGCGGGCGCCACAAGATGGACAGGTGGAAGCGTTGGATGCTGACATACCTTTTGGACTTGACTACAACAAACGAGGCGTTGGGGGCTTACTCGCGCGCTTTCATTGCCCGGTCGACATCCTCCTGCAACCCGTCGGAGACGTTAAACACGGGAACGTAGCGCGCCTCAACCTCCACCGGCTCATTGGTCTGCGGGTTGCGGGCAGTACG
The DNA here is from genome assembly GCA_964448045.1 of uncultured Rhodothermales bacterium. Classification (GTDB taxonomy): domain Bacteria; phylum Bacteroidota; class Rhodothermia; order Rhodothermales; family Salinibacteraceae; genus CAYUVF01. Next base: position 69,631 of record CAYUVF010000009.1, on the reverse strand, counting down.
AGCCGCACGGTGTTTCACTTCGAACGAGCCAAAGCCGCGCAGCTCAATGCGCTCGCCCTCTTTCATCGCCTGCGAAACCGCCGCCATGAAGCCCTCCACCACCGCCTTCGTCTCAATTTTGGTCAGGCCGGTTCCTTCCGCAATCTGATCCACCAAATCTGCCTTCGTCATGCCATCACCTCTACGGTTGGTGCAACGGGATAGGACGAGGTCGCGTCCCCGGATCTCTCTGAACGACCGCGCGGCCATCAGTGATTCCTAACCTTCTGCAAAGAGTGGAGCACACCGGCCCCGGCGCTTGCGTCTGAGCGCGCTTCTTTTGTTCGTTGTGGGTACGCGTACCTTCATTGGAGGTCCATCTTTCCACTGACGCTCTCCGCCCCCATGCGTATTTCTTCATTGGTGACATTTCTTCTTCTCTTCGGCCTCGCGGGGCCGGCCCAGGCCCAGGCACCCGACGCGTGGAGCCAGGAGGTAGCCTACGAGATGGACATCACGCTCCAGGCCGACCGCCACCGCATGCAGGGCCACCAACGCGTGCAGTACACCAACAATTCGCCCGATACGCTAGACACCGTTTATTATCACCTCTACTTCAATGCTTTCCACCCGAACTCGATGATGGCAGAGCGCAATCGCCATCTGCCCGATCCGGACGGCCGCATCGTTCCGCGGATTTTTAACCTCGGGCCGGATGAGATCGGCTTCCACCGGATAGAGTCGCTCACCCAAAACGGCCAGCCCGTCGCTTACCACATCACCGATACCGTCGTGCGCGTCGACCTCAACGAACCCATTCCACCCGGCACATCGACGGTCTTCCGGATGCGCTTTCACTCGCAAGTGCCACTCCAGACGCGCCGCAGCGGCCGCGACAACCGCGAAGGCATCGACTACTCGATGAGCCAGTGGTACCCCAAAATCGCCGAATACGATGAGCGCGGCTGGCACGCCGATCCGTACGTCGGCCGCGAGTTTTATGCGCCCTACGGCACCTTCGATGTCGAGATTACGCTGCCCGCAGACTACACCATCGGCGCCACCGGCGTGCTGCAAAACCCCGATGAAGTAGGCCACGGATACGATGCCGAGGGCGCTGCCACCTACCGCCCCTCCGGCTCCTCCCCCACCGATTCGCTGACGTGGCACTTCCACGCCGAAAACGTCCACGACTTCGCCTGGGCCGCCGATCCCGATTTCATCCACGAAAAGATTCCAAGCGAAAACGGTCCGACGTACCACCTCCTCTACGAACCCGATGTAGAGGAGCGCTGGCAGCCGATGCACCGCTGGGTGCCCGACATCATCGACTTCTTCAGCGAGCAGTATGGCCCCTATCCCTATCCGCAGTTCACCGTAGCGCAAGCAGGCGACGGCGGTATGGAGTACCCCATGATTAACTTCCTCACGGGCGAGCGGTCGCCCGGCTCATTGCTTGGCGTCACCGCGCATGAAGCCGCCCACGAATGGTTCTACGCGACCCTCGGTAGCAACGAAGCCGATTACGCCTGGATGGACGAGGGTTTCACGAGCTACGCCACCTCCGAAGCCGTCGCCCACGTTGCCGGACGCGACGCGAACCATCAGGGCAGTTACCTGAGCATTCTTTCGGTGAAAGAGCGGGGGCTGTTCGAACGATTTAACACGCCATCGGACTGGTTCACGACGAACGTCGCGTACGGCGTTGCCGCCTACCCTGGCGGTGAAATGCTGGTCGATATGATGGGCTACGTCATCTCCGATTCGCTGCGCGACGAGTGGCTGCAGGCCTACTACCGCGAGCGCACCTTCCAGCACCCCGACCCCTTCGATCTCGAAGCCCTCGCCGAAGACGTCAGCGGGCTCCGGCTCGATTGGTACTTCGAGCAGGTCCTCAACATGGACCGCTCACTCGATTACGCCGTCGACGACCTCCAACAGCGCCGCACGGCCGACGGCTGGGAGGCAACCATCAGCCTGGAGCGGGTGGACGGGATGGTGATGCCCATCGACCTGCGCCTGACCCTGGCCGACGGCTCCGAACAGTGGGTAAACATTCCGCTCGGCATCATGCAAGGGCACAAACCGGTGGCCGACGACTGGATCGTGGCCGATCCGTGGCTGTGGACATTCCCGGAATACAGCTTCAGCGTCGATCTGCCAGCTGAAGTCACCGCCGTTGAAATTGACCCGCGAGGACAGATGCCGGATCGCAACCGGCTCAACAACCGCGACCATTTCCCGAGGCGCGCACACTTGCTGCAACCGCCGCAGCCCTCGTGGTTCGAGTACGGAATCGGATACCGGCCACTGATCCAGTATGCCGATCAGTTCGGCGTTGGGGCCGGTGTGCAAGCGCGCGGACAATACATCTTCGGCCGGCATCAGCTGGAAGCGACGCTCACCCTGTGGCCGCAGATCATCGCTTCCGGAGGGGACGATCCCGATCTGACGACGTCGCTCTTTGGATCGGAAACATCCTTCATCGACGGAATCGATTACGCGCTGCGCTACACGCGAGACCTGCGCGGCATCACCCCGCAAACGACCCTGACGCTGGGCGCCGAACACCACCTCGGCATCTTCGAAAATACGGTTCGCCTGCGCCATGACCTCTCCTCGTACGGCGCCTCGACCAACCAGCACGCATCCCTCGCGCTAATCCACCAGTACGCCCCCACCGACCGCGTCTTCGCCGCCGATAACGCCGTACCCACGCTCTCCAGCGACCGCAGCCTGGTCTCTGCCCGATTCGACTACACCGCCGAGGGCGAGGGCGATCGCTTGCACGTAATGGGCGAAGTCGGCTCCTCCACCTCGTTTTCGAGTGTCGCCAGCGCCTCCGATGGCGTCGCGCGGTTCCGTCTGGATGCCGTCAAAACCGTCCCGATTGGCCCCTTCGAGGCCCGCGCCGCCTTTGCCTTTGGGATGGGCAGCCGCGACCTCGCCTTTCATAAACGGTTCCGGCTCGGCGCAGCCTCGTTCGAGGAGCGCTGGCGCAGCGATGCGTTCCGCTCGGTAGCCGCGCCGTTCGAGGATCCGCTGGGTGAGGTGCACCTGGCCGCGCTCCAGCCGATGGGCCCGCAGGCGTACCTTCTCGCTGCCGATGGAGATGGGCTGATTGGCTACATCGGAGGGACCCCCCTGGGCCGTAACATGGTCGCCGGACGCCTCTCGTTGCAAACCGGCCTCGGCTCACAAAACACGTGGATCCGCCCGCTCCACGTTGAGGCCTTTTCCGGCTACGGCACGGCGTGGAGCGACGGCGACTTCTTATCGGGCTTCGACACAGACGCGCTGATCGCCGATGCCGGCCTGAGCCTCGCCTATGACGTGGCGACGCTGCGGCCCCTGCAGCGCTGGACCCGGCAATCCGATGTACTCTCGGGCCTGCGCCTACGGGCCGCCTTCCCCCTCTGGGCCAGCGATCCCGGTATCATCGACACCGACGAAGACGAGTTCGCATTCCGCTGGCTCCTGGGCGTCGAAGTCGGACTCTGATCCGTCTGCGCTACGGGAGCATCTCGATCGAGACGAACGACGTGTTGATGCTGTTCGACGGATCGCGGACCGGCAGGTGGCGAATCTGAAAGCTCACCCGCGTGCCGTCAATCCAGCGGTGGATCGTTGCCTCCGGCGCCTCCGATGCGTCGTCGCGATGCGTGTCGATAATCCGGCGCCGTACGAACGTCAAAAACTGGCGCGGTGGAATATCGTCGCGGGTGCGCCAGTGCTCATTCCCATCGTCCCGGCTGATATGCAGTTCGGTTTCGCGATCGACGTTCGGGATCACACATACCCGCCGGATGCCCTCGCGCACGCAATCCACCAAGATGCGTTCCATCATGTTGAGCAGCGTCTTGGGCGTAACTGCGCGCTTCGGAGCCGATTGGGCCCGATCGGCGTGGGAAACAGACCACCCAAACACATCGGCCGGCCCGAGCACGGCGTCCGCCGATTCATGATGGGGAAAGACGGTATCAAGCGCCTCCTCCATCACAGCGACCGGCGCAAAGCGAACCCGATACGACACGCCCAATCCGTCCAGAAACGCAGCCAGCGACGGATGCCCTGGATCGTAGGAGGCAAAAATCCACTGCTCCGTTGAGCGCGTGGGATACTCGATTGCCACCGGCAACACCGAGAGCTCGTACATCCGCTCCCACTGGTCGGGAGTAAACTCGGCGCGATGCTCTTTGACGAAGTGGAGCACATTGTACGACGAGGGAATATCCACCCGCTCAAACGAGTACACCCGCGCCGCCAGGTCGAACACCTCGTCCGAGTCGACGCCGGCGTGAATGGGAAGAAGGCGCCAGAGCGGGAGCGTAGCCTGCGCCTCTTCCATCGCCCGCCACAGGGGCCAGACGGCCCGGATCTGATCGAGCGTAACAATTTGCTCGAACAGGAGCATGATAGTTACCCGATCCCGCAGGTGCGACACGTCGAACGTCTCGTTTTCCGGCGGATCGAGGACGCTCATCATTAGCTCGGGGACGGACGACAGCCCCGCTCGGCGCGAGGCGTTCGAGGCCGTTGCCCCAAACGAGGAGTACTTGCTGATCAGCGGATCGACATGTGGAGCCGGGGTAGACATAAAGTTCGCGAGGTGGGGCGTCGCGGTGTGTTGATGAAGGGTCAGATTGTAACGGGGCAGGGTAGGCGTTGTCCTGTAGGTCGCCACACGTAGCCAAACAGCCTGAAGTCACACCTGCAGAAAGAATGTAGCCTCTGGCGCAACCTGATCGGGAAGATTCATCCAAACCTCCCTACCGCGAACGTACACCGGAGATAGAACCGGAATCTTGCCGGAGTCCTGCTCGTTCTCAATCCCCCCATGTAATCTTCACTGCATTCGTTCTCCCCGTGGCGCTGCTCACCGCTGACCAAATCCATGTAGCCCTCGGCGGGCAGCCCATCCTCCACGACCTGTCCTTCGAGATCGAAGCGGGGTCGTGGGTGGGACTTCTTGGGCCCAACGGGAGTGGCAAAACGACGCTACTGCGCGCCATCAGCGGGGTGGTGCCCTACACGGGGACGCTTGAGTTTGACGGGCGCTCCGTCCGTACATGGTCGCCGCGAGGTCTCGCCCAGCGGATGGCCTTCGTGCGCCAGTCCCCAACGCTCACCTTCGATTTCAGCGTGCGCCAACTGATCCTGCTGGGGCGCGCGCCACACAAGCGCTGGCTACAATCCTACAACCGCCGCGACCACGAACTTGTGCAGGACGCCCTGGCTCAGGTGGAACTGGAAGGCTTCGGCGACCGCTCCGTGCTCTCCCTGAGCGGCGGCGAATTGCAACGCGTCTTGCTCGCTCAGGCGCTCGTTCAGGAAGCCGACTTCCTACTGCTCGATGAGCCGACGGCGCACCTCGATGTACACTATCAGTTTGCATTCATGGACCAGGTCCAGGAGCTTGTCGAGCGCAGTCGCACCATTCTTGCGGTATTCCATGACCTGGAGCTAGCCGCTCGCTACGCCGATGCGCTGCTGATCCTGGATGACGGCCGCCTCGTCGCCGAGGGTCCCCCTGCCTCGGTGCTCACCGCCGATTTAATTGCCTCCGTCTTTCGGATGGAAGCCAGCGTACACGCTCCCCCCGAGGGGCCGCTGCGCATCGAATACCGGGGGCAACACACCGGGACATCCTCGGTGCCCGTCCCGTCAACGCCCTAATTCAACGCCCTAATGGATCTCCTTCCTTCTTCTCGATTAATCTTGGCCCATGAAAAAAATTTACACCCGGACCGGCGATGAAGGCACCACGGCGCTGTTCGGTGGCAAACGCGTCACGAAAAGCCATCCGCGCATCGACGCGTACGGCACGGTGGATGAAACGAACTCGTCGATCGGCGTAGCACGCGCCCACCTGGCCGGCGAGCCCGGCGCCGGACGGCTCGATACGACGCTCGGACGCCTTCAGGAGGAACTCTTCATCCTCGGCGCTGATCTTGCCACACCGGAAGATGCCAAAACGGTGGTCCCCCGCATCGATCAAGAACACGTGGACCAGCTCGAAGCCGACATCGACGCGTACAGCGAGGAACTGGATCCGCTCCGCAACTTCATCCTCCCCGGCGGCACGGCGGCGGCAGCCACGCTCCACAGCGCCCGGACCACCTGCCGCCGCGCCGAACGCCTCACGGTGAAGGCCGTCACACAAGAGCCGCTCAATCAACAGGCCGCCATCTACCTCAACCGCCTCTCCGACCTGCTTTTCGTCCTTGCACGTTGGGCCAACCGGCAGGCGGGCATCCGGGAAGATACATGGTCGCCCGATCAGAAAAACGATCCAGAAAATTCGTAGCCGTCTATTGACTTTACCTGCCGTTGCTCCTTGGTTGAAGGGCACCGGCATGGTCTCCGAGGCTCTCACCTGCTTGCTCTCCGCTCTATGATCTCCCGCACTGCAGCGTACGCGTCGCTCGTCGCGCTGCCCCTGGCGCTTATCGTCTTTCTCGCGATCCGCTCGAATACCTCGGCACCGCCCTCCGGCCCACCACCGACCGCTGCCGCATCAACGACCGCGTCGACCGATGCCTACGGGCTCCCCACACAGATCTACGAGATCCGGGATCGGCGCGTGCGGCGCGGAGAGACGTTTTCGGATCTGCTTCAACGTGCGGATGTGCCGTATGTCAGCGTGGTAAAGCTGGCCGACGCGACGCGGGACGTGTTCGATGTGCGGCGCATCCGGTCGGGACAGCACTACCGGATCTACTACAACCCGTGGCTCCAACAGGCCGATTATCTCGTCTACGAACGCTCGCCGTCCCGCCACGTGGTGTACGACATCCGCCACCCCGAGCAGTCACGCCTCGGCACCCGGCCCATCTCGGTAGCGTGGAAGACGGCGGGCGGCACGATCACCTCGTCACTGTACCAGACCCTTCAGGAAGAGGGGCTCCATCCGGAAATTGCACTCAAGCTATCGGAGGTCTTCGCGTGGCAAATCGACTTCTTTCGGATCCGCTCCGGAGACCAGTTTCGGGTCATCTACGAAGATCGGCACCTGGAAGGCGAATCCCTCTCCCCCGGCAAAATCATCGCGGCCCGCTTCACGCACCGCGGTACCGATTACTACGCCTTCCACTTCGACGAGGGTGAACGCAGTGACTACTTCGACGAAAACGGCAACAGCCTGCGCCGCCAACTGCTCAAGTCGCCGCTCCGCTTCTCGCGAATCAGTTCGCGTTTCTCGCGGAGCCGCCTCCATCCCGTTACGGGCCAGCGCCGCGCCCACTTAGGCACCGACTACGCGGCGCCGACCGGCACGCCCGTGCGCTCCGTGGGCGATGGCACCGTCGTCGTGGCGGGCTACGGCCGTGCCAACGGCAATTGGGTTAAAATCCGCCACAACTCGACGTACACAACCGGCTACCTGCACCTCTCACGCATCGCCTCCGGCGTGCGGCGTGGTGCGCGGGTGAAGCAAGGGGAGATCATCGGATACGTCGGCAGCACCGGTCTTGCCACCGGCCCCCACCTGCACTACCACTTCTGGAAGAATGGCACGCCCATCAACGCGCTGAACGTCGATCTGCCGCCCGTGCGCCCTGTGAATCCGCGCTTCCGCGAACAATATCGGGCGCTGGTGGATCGCCTGAGGCCACGGCTCCATGCGGGCCCGTCCTCTCCGCTATACGCCCGCAGCTCGGCCGATGGGCTCGTTGATAATCTCCTGCGCGTCGATGGGTGATGGATGCTGTCGATGACGCCAGAAAAGAAACAAGAGCCCGGCCTGCCAATGCGACCGGGCTCTTTTTCGTTGAATACAGCGGCAGACCTCCTACTTCGTCTCCTCTTCTTCGCTTGGCCCCGGAATGGGGGATCGCTGCGGCCGCTGGCGCGGTTCGCGCACGCTAAATGTCGTTTCTACTGATGCGTCGCCGCGAGTAAATACGACGGTGTACGTACCGGGCAGCAGGTAGTAGTTGCCGTCGTCCGCCTGCTCTATCGTCGTGGGCACCTCGTCATCACCCGATTCCTCCGATTCGGGCTCCACCTCGTTGAAGGCCTCGACTTGCGTGGAGTCGACGGTGAGATCGTAGCTTGGATAGTTCAAGCCACGGTCCGCTACGTGTGTGAATGAGTGCAGGCGCAACCCCTCCTCTGTTTCGATGCGGATCGTCGTCTCGCCTGCTGCCCCGCTGAAGAACGGCAGCGCCACCTCGGGCACGGTCGGCTCGCGCCACGAGGCGGAGCGGGCACCCCAATCGTCATCGAAGCGCAGGCTATCCGGCGCGAAGGCGTGCAGCGGCTCCTGTCGCAGTTCGGGCGTGAGCTGGCGGATCAGCTCCAGATCGGCGACGAAGATGGATCGCCCGTGCGTGCCGACGACCAGATCGGCTTCGCGCGCCTGGATTTCGATGTCGTGCACCGGCGCATTGGGCAAACCCTCGACCATCGCCATGAACGACTGGCCGCCGTCGAGGCTCAGATACAGCCCGTGATCGGTGCCGACGTACAAGAGGTTTTTCTGCGCTGGATCCTCGCGGACGACATTGATGGGCTCAGCGGGCAGATCGGTGCCGAGGCGCGTCCAGCTCTGCCCGAAGTCATCCGAGCGGTACAGGTACGGCGCGAAGTGATCCCATCGGTAGCCGTTGAGCGTCGCGTAGACGCGGCTCGTATCGTGGTGCGACGCCTCGACATTGGCGACCCACATGTTGGATGGCAGCTCCTGATCGATCCGCTGCCAGCTGCTTCCGCCATCGCGGGTGACGTGCATCCGCCCGTCGTCCGATCCGACGTACATCAGCCCGAACTGGAAGGGCGACTCATCGATCGTCGTGAGCGTGCCGTACGGCACATCGCCTTCGCGGGCGCCCTGTGTCAGATCCGGCGAGATCGTCGTCCACGTCTCGCCCTGATCGAGCGAGCGGTGCAAGCGGTTCGAGCCGAGGTAGAGGATATCCTGATTGTGGAGCGAGAGGTGGATGGGCGTCTCCCAGTTGAAGCGGAAGGGTCGCTGGCCGAGTTCGTGCTGCAGCTGGATGCGGCTCGCCTCACCTGTGGCCTTGTTGATCCGGAAGTAGTTGCCAAACTGGAAGCCGGTGTAGACGGTCTGGTTGTCGCGCGTGTCGATCTCGGTCTGCATGCCATCGCCGCCCATCAGCCGGTCGTACGGGTACTCGCCCTCGGCATACCATTCGTACGTGTGCTGATACGTGTGCGGCCCCTCCCACACGCCGTTGTCCTGCAATCCGCCGTAGACGTGATACGGCTCGGCCTGATCGACGGCCACATCGTAAAACTGGCCGACGGCCGCCGTATTCGCCTTGAACCAGGTCTCGCCGTTGTCGTAGCTGATGTTCAAACCGCCATCGTTGCCGTTGATGAGATGGCCGGGCTTGTTCGAACTCACCCACAGGGCGTGATGGTCGACGTGCTGATTTTCGGCGCCGGCGTTTTGGAAGGTTTGCCCGCCGTCGTCCGACCTCAGAAACGGCACGCCCATGATGTAAATCATGTCGGCATCGTGCGGTGCAACGCGGATTTCGCCGAAGTAGTAGCCGTACGAGTAGACTACCTGATCGAGGAAGTCGTCGTGGGTGCGGCTCCACGTCTGGCCGCCATCGGTGGAGCGGTACACCTCGGCGCCGATGACGGGCGTGTCGAACAGCTGCGCGTTGGCATCCTCCAGATACGTGACGAGCGCCTGCGGCTCGATCGTGCCCTCGCGCACCATCTCCAGAACGGATTGCACCGTGTACTTGCGCGGAAAATCATTGCGGCGCAGGTAATCGGCAATGTCCGCCTCGTCGAGATCGAGGAACGCCTCGCGATCCATCTCGCGGAGCATATCGCGCGTCAGCGCCGGCGCGTCCTCCTCCTCGTCCTCCGGGCGGCGATTCTGGTTATCGACGAAGGCGTAAAGGATATCGGAGTCGCCCGGATACACGTCGATCCCGATGCGCCCGACGTGTTCACCGGTGGGGAAGCCGCTCTCCTCGGTGGTGAGCTCGGTCCAGGTTTCTCCGCCGTCGGTGCTCTTGTACAGCCCGCTGCCCTCGCCGGCCTCGACGAAGTTCCACGCCCGGCGCGCCCGCTCCCACATCGAAGCGTAGAGCACTTCTGGGTCGTTGGGATCGACGATCAGATCGATGGCGCCCGTTTTGTCATCCACGAACAGCGTCTTTGTCCAGCTGTCGCCGCCGTCGGTCGTCTTGTAGATGCCGCGCTCCGGATTTGGCGAGTACAGATGCCCGGCGGCTGCGACCCACACGGTGTTGGGATCCTCGGGATGGATACGGATGCGGCCCGTCCGATGCGTGGCCGCCAGCCCCATGTGCTGCCACGTTTCGCCGCCGTCGATGCTCTTGTATAGGCCCGTCCCGGCGTAAGACGAGCGGCTGGAGTTGTTTTCGCCGGTGCCTACCCAGATCGCCTCGCCATCGTCCCAGTCGACGGCGATATCGCCGATAGTCATCGCAGCCTCACGATCAAACAGCGGGGTAAACGACTGGCCGTTGTTCGTCGTCTTCCAGACCCCGCCCGAGGCGTAAGCCACGTAAAACACCGTCGGATCCTCCGGGTTCACATCGACATCGACCACGCGCCCGCTCATGATCGTCGGGCCGATGTTGTCGAGCGGGACGTTTTTGACAAGCGACTGCGCCATCAACTGCTGGCGCTGGGTGTACCCGTCCATGCGCTCATTGGCCGGAGTGGGCGCGACGGGCGAGGGCATTGGCACCTCATCCTGGGCGAAGGCGAAGGGGCTCGTGAGCATGCTGATAAGCAAGACGCAAAGGAGCGTTCGAGACATACTTCCAGAAGCGGGTCGGTCGTGGTCAATGGATTCGCAGGCAAGGTACAAGTCAGCCAGCACTTCTGCAGGCAAAATGATGCGGACGGGTTGATATCGAGGGTCCCACCCGTTAGCATCGTAACTACCGGGCTTGACCCTTCCACTCCCATTACCACCTCCCCCGATACTTTATGACGCCGGATCGCCCCTCAATCGCCCATCACGAATCCACTTCATCGCCGTCGGGTCGGACGGGCGAGCGCACAACCTTTGGCATCGCGGTCAATGGGGCGCGTCGCGTGCTGCGCCGGCGCTTTCGTGTGCTTCGTCTCGTGCGGGATGCGTATGCCCGAATGGCACAGCAGTCGACTGCCCTCGCTGCCGCACGGCACGATCTCGGCACGTTCCTGCGGCTTTTGACCGCGTGGGCGCGGCGGTCCTACGAGCGGGTGCCTTGGACGCCGTTACTGCTCATTGCCGGCGCGGTGATTTACTTCGTTGCGCCCGTCGACCTCATTCCCGATGCGCTCGTAGGCATCGGCTTCGTCGATGATGTGGCGGTCGTCTCCGCTGTCGTACGGGCCGTGCGCGGCGAGCTGGAGCGGTTTCAGGCGTGGGAAGCCGCCCAGGAGCAGACGGATCCGCCTCGGCAGCTTCACTCTCCGTCCCCTCGTACCGCTACCGCGTCGTCCTGACGCCTCGGTCTTATGGCCCTGGAATCGCCCTTCTGGTACATCGGCCTTTTCCTGGCGGGTCTACTCGTCGGCGTGCTCGTCGCATGGTTTCGGCGGCAGACGTAACAAGTAGCCACAAAAAGACCACCCCGGCGCTGCGCAACAGTCACCGGGGCGGGAGCAACTCTAATCTAAATTGTTGGCACTGCGTTACGGCACGATGCGCTCGCCATCGCTGTCGACCACGCCAAGCGCATCGACGGGACACAGGCTGCAGGCCTCAATCAGCCGATCCTGATCGATATCGGGCGTATCCTCGTTAAAATCGACCAGGTTCTCCTCATCCAGTTGAAACACCTCCGGGGCCAAATTGACACAGTTGCCCGATCCGATGCACATCGTCCGGTCGATCTCGATTTTCATGCCGCTGATGGTGCGTTCTCTGTACTCGTCGTCCATGGGGAATGGGGGTGGGGTGAAACAAGCGAAATGCAGATGATGCAGAGGTAGGGCCTGCCGCGTGCGAGCGGAACCGCCCACGCGGCGTTACTTCTCACCGTTGAGCCCGCCCGGCGTTCCACGCGCGATGGCCGTTACGACGACGCGTTGGGCGGCGCCTCGGGGTGATCGTCGAAGGAGTAGTCCTCGAGGTTTTCATCGAGCAACTGCCCCGCGATTTCGATGAAGTCGCTCTCTGTGATGATGCCGACGAGCTGCCCCTCGCGCACGACCGGAAGCGCTCCGATCTGCTCCTTCCGCATCAGCTTAATGGCGTCGGTGGTCGGCATATCGGGCGGAATGGCAACCGGGTCGCCAATCATGATATCGCCAACGGGCACGCCCCCACGCGGCACCTCGTCGCGCTTGGCCATGTGGCGAAGCAAACTGCGATGGCTGACGAGCCCGACGAGCCCGTGCTGGTTGTCTTCGACGAGCACATGGCGGATGCGCTGCCAGTCCATCAGGTAGGCGACAAACTCGACGGTTTCCTGCTCGTGGACGGTGAACAGATCCGTCGTCATGTAATCTTCCACGCGCGAGTTCTGCATGCTGGCGGAGGGGCGCGAGTCCCTCATCGTGGCCAGCGACCAGGTGTGGACCGGCTCGCCTGTCTTCTGCCGCTCGACCATGCCCCGGACGAGGGCCGCCAACCGCTCGGCGCGGGTGGCGGAGGGGTCCATCTGCGTCAGCGAATCGAGCTGCCACTGTGCTCCGGTCTGCCGTGAACGCACGCGCTCTTCAATGATGCCGAGGTATGTTTCGATGTCCTGTTCATCGATCCCCGAGTCGCGTAGTCCCTCCTCAGCCAGCGGAATGAGATCGTTCAATATGAGTTCGTGGGCCGGCCGCTGTTCGCCGTCGAACCAGGTAAACTGCGAGGCGAGTCCGTTACGTGCAGCTGCGATGAAATTGCTCTTGACATCGTCAAAGTTCATGACGTCGGCGATGCTCTCGTGGCGGCCGGCGAGCCCGCTGACGAGGCCGTACCAGAACGCTGCGTTGGCGACCTCGTCGGTTACGGTGGGACCGGAAGGCAGGATGCGGTTCTCGATACGCAGGTGCGGCTTGCCTTCGGTGATGCCATAGCAGGCCCGGTTCCACCGGTAAACGGTGCCGTTGTGGAGCTGCAGGGCCTCCAGCTTCGGGCTCTCTCCCTGCTCCAGCCGCTCGAACGGGTCCTCGCTGATGTCCGTCGTGATCAGCACGCGGAAGCGCGAGATATCTTCTTTGAAAATTTCTGTGACTGAGTTCTCCACCCAGCCGCTCCCAAAGTGAACCCGCGGGCTCATCTCTCGCAGATAGAGGTTGCTGCTGCGCGTGTCGACCGCCTGCTCGAACAGCGCGATGCGCGTCTCCCGCCAAAGTCGCTTGCCGAAGAGCAGCGGTGAATTGGTCGCACAGGCCAAGCACGGCGCCGCCACGGTCTGCGCAAAGTTGTAGAAGCGCGGAAACTCGTCAGGGGTGACCTGGAAGTGCGTCTGGAAGCTCGTATTGCAACCCTCCAGCATGATCGTATCATGCTTCATGAAGAGCTCGTCTACCCCGCGGATCTGGAACTGTCCGGGCCCACCGCGCAGTCGCGAAATGGCGTCGTTCAGCGCGTAGTAGCGGGGACGCGCGGTCATATAATCCAGCGTGAGCTCGGAGAGCTGGATCGTCTGAAGAATGCCAGTCAGGATCGGCTCGCCGCCGACTTCATTGACCATCCGGCGCACTTCGGCCATGAGCTCGTCGGTGCGGCGCTCCATCTCGCTGAAACAGCCCTTCCCGAAGAGCAGCGGGTCCATGTTGAACTCCAGATTGAAGCGCGTCAGCTCCGTGACAATCCGCTCATCCGAGTTGAGCTCCAACACGTCATCGATGATCGGCGCCGGTCGGTAGCGGTGATCGACCAGAAACATCTCCTGCTCGGCCCCGATGCGCCGCACGCCTTCCTCGAACATGTCCTTATCCAACATGTGCTCCAGCGCTCGCACATCTTGAATCAGGTGATGCGTGAACTCCCGGAGCGCAGCTTCATCGGTTTGTTTGCTTACGTCGTGCTTGCCCATGGGCGTGGGTGTTAATCCGTAAAAAAGCGGCAGTTAACGGGGGGCGAAGCGCCCGCTGATCCTCCAAGATGACGCCGGCGCGGCCCGGCAAAATGGATTGTGTGGCCCGGCGCGCCGAACATAGAACGAGTTGGGCGAATAGAAACGACCACCCTTCGGAATGTTCAATAGGATAGCGGCCAATTTACGGCGCCAATACCCGCACATTCCGCTTATAATTACACGATTATTAACGGATAACGCAAACCGCCAGGCACGAAAAGCACCGGCACCAGCGTTCCATCGGCACGCTGATGTCCTGAAGAAGCTGCCCTTGCGCTGAAACCTCCGTTTGCAGCCTTCCGTTTTCGCCTCGTCACCGCCTGTGATTATTGCTCCCTTGCGGCCCATGCGCCCTCTGGCCCAGCAGTTCCCTCTCCGGCTCGGTTTAGGGACCCTCCTGATGGCAGCTCTGTGGGCCGGAACGGTAGGTCCTGGCCATGCGCAATCGCCCGCCCCACTGGATTCGTCTGCCGTCTCTGCGGAGGCCCAGCGCCTGTTCGTCCGGGGCCTGACCCACGCGCATCTGAACGAGCACGACCGCGCCATCGCTCTCTACGAACGCGCGCTGGAGCAAGCGCCCCAGCAGGCAGCCATCCTGGCGGCCCTGGCGGAGGCGCAAGCCGAGCGCGGCGAGCAGGAGACCGCCATCTTTTACGCCGAGCAGGCCCACCGCGCCGCCCCCCAAAATCCGCATTACGCACTCCAGCTGGCCGAGCTGTATCGGGATGCCAATGCGACGGAGGCCGCCCTGAAGCAGTACCGCTCGCTGATCGATGCTGCCCCGAAGACGACCGAGGCGTATCAGTCGCTGGCGACTCTGCTCGCCGACACGGGTCAGCCCCGCGCGGCGATCGAGGTCTACCAGCAGCTCATCGACCGCAATGGCGCTTCGCCCCGCACGTACTTGAAGCTGCTGCGTCTGTACCGGCGCATCGACGATGCCAATGGTATCCGCACCACCCTTCAGGCGCTGGTCAACCTCCAGCCGAATGAGCCGTACTTCCGCCGCGAACTGGCCGCCTTTTATGCGGAGCAGGGCGCGACGAGTGAAGCGATCTCGGCGTACGAGCAGGTGCTGGAATCGGCACCAAATGATACGCAGACGGCCCTCGCACTGACCAAGCTGTACCGCGCGACGGATCAGCCGGAGAAGGCGGACCGGCTCTGGGACCGGGTGCTGGATGTCGAGAACGCCTCGGCACAGCAATTGGTGCAGCGAGCGCGGCCGTTCTACCAACGCGCCCGCCGGGACTCCAGCGCAGCCGCCTCCGCCGTGCAGCTGCTCGAACGGGCGCTCGAACGCGATGCCACGAACGAAGCCGCGCTTCGCATGCTGGGAGCAATTCGGTTTCAGGAAGGCGCGTACGCTAAAGCGGGCGATCTGCTGACGCGAGCGCTTGATCAGAATCCGCGGGCACCGGAACGCTGGACCCGTGCCGCGACGGCGTATCTGCAGGCGGGCGCCCCTGAGCGCGCTGCCGAGGTGGCCGAGGAGGGGCTGCTTCTGTTTCCCGGTCAGCTCCCGCTGGTGCGCGTCTCGGCCTACGCGCTGATGGAGTCAAATCAGAACGCATCCGCCATCGATCGCTTCACGGAAGCGCTCGACCTGCTCGACGCCGATGCCACCGATCAGCGGGCGCGCTTCAGTGCAGCACTCGGGCTTCTGCACAGCCGCCAGACCAACCACGAGGCCTCCGACCGCTACTACGAGCAGGCCCTCGCCGCCGATTCGACGCTGATGCTCGCTCTCAACAACTATGCGTACAGCCTCGCTGAGCGGGGCGTGCGACTGAACCGGGCCCTGGAGCTGGCCCAGCGGGCCGTGGAGCTGGCACCTCAAAATGCCTCGTTCTTAGATACGCTCGGCTGGGTCTATTTCCAGCGGGATGCCCCGGAGCAGGCGCTCAAGTGGATCGAGCAGGCGATCGACACCGGCCGCGCCAGCCCGACCATGTACGAACATCTGGGCGATGTGCACGACGCGCTGGGCAACGACGACCAGGCGCGCACCTACTGGCGCGAGGCGCTCGACCGCGCCCCCGACCGAGAGTCTGTCCAACAAAAGCTCGACGCGGCGTCGAACCTCCCCGATTAGCGCCCCCCGTTCCCTCCTCGTCCGAATCGATCGGCTCAACCATGACCTCTATGCCCTACGCTTTTCGCACGCTGATGACATCAGCCCTGCTGACCGCGGCGGTGCTTCTCTTCAGCGGATGCTCCGGCTCCGAGGCGTCGCGTGGATCGGCCCCCGCCGCCTTCCCCAGCCACACGGCGCCGCAAATCCGCCAGAACATCGTCCTCAGCGCCGATTCGATCACAGCGTTTGCGGCCAAAGCGCGGCTTTCGATGGATACGCCGCAGCGCAACGGCCAGTTTAATGCCACCATCCGGCAGCGCCGCAGCGACTCGTTGTACATGAGCCTCAGTCCGGGTATGGGCGTAGAAGCCGCGCGCATCCTCGTCACACCCGACAGCTTCTTCGTCTACGACCGCATCAACAAGCAACTGGCTTACGGCCACCTCGAACACGCGCAGTCCCGGCTCCCTTTCCTGGTCACCACCCGCGATATCTTCGACAACCTGCTCGGGGTCGTGGCCCCTGCGTCGGCCGTATCCTGGCAGGTCGAGGCCGATGATGCGTACTACTATCTGCACGGCCCGGATTACCAGCGCACCTTTACCATCGATCCCACGCTCTGGCGCGTGGTTCGCTACGAGCAGCGCACCGCCAATGGCACGATCATTGAAGCGCGTACGTTCGATGACTTCACCACCGTCGACGGCGTGACACTACCCCGAAAGGTGACGCTCCGGCGCCCGCAGGACAACGCCACCGCGTCGCTGTATTACCGCAGCGTAGACCTGAATCCAGGGGCGCTTTCGTTCGACCTCGATGTTGGCCCCGGCGTCTCGCGCATCACTCCCCTTCAACACAGCGGTCGATAGGCCATGCGCACCCTCGCCCCGCACGTACTCACCGCGCTCATGATCGCCCTGCTGATGGGCGGACGGGCCCCCGCTCACGCGCAGGCCCCGCCCGACAGCGAGCGGGCCGCGACCGAACGGCGCCTCGAAAGCCTTCGGGAGCAGATCGAGCAGGACCGCGCCCGCCTCAGCGAAACCGCCGAGGCCGAAGAAGCCTCGCGGGAAAACCTCGAACAGGTAAAGCGGGAGATTGCCCTACGCGAGGAGCTGGCCGCCACCTACGAGCGCCGCATGCGGCAGCTGCGCCTCGAACGCGACTCGCTCCGCCAGTCGCTTACCTCCATGCGTGAGCGCCTCGACGAGCTCAAAAGCGAATACCAGAACCGGGCCACCCACGCCTACATGTACGGGCGACTGCATGACATTGGGCTGATTCTGGCGGCCCAGTCGATCAACCAGATGCTGATTCGCGCTCGCTACCTCCACCGCTTCGCCGAAGAGCGCCGCGGCAAGCTCTCGGACATCCGCGCGGCGTCGTCAGCGCTGCAGGCCCGGCAGGCCGCCCTCGACTCCACCGAGGCGCGCACCAAACAATTGCTCGCAGAGGTCGAAGCCGAGCAGCACCGCCTGCGGAGCCTCCGCAACGAGCGGCAACAGTTGGTCAGCGAGTTGCGCGCCCAACGCAGCTCACTGAAGGAAGAGATCGAGCGAAAGCGCTCGGCCGCGCAACAGCTGGAGTCGCAGATTCGCCGCATGATCGCTGCGGAAACTGCACGCACCGAGCGCGAAGCAAGCCCTCGCACGCGCGAAGAGTACGCAAACCTGTCCGCTTCTTTTGAGCAGAACCAGGGGCGCCTTCCGTGGCCGGCCGAGGGTGTCGTGATCGAATCGTACGGCGAACAGACCTCGGATTACGGCACGACGACGCATCAGCCCGGCATCCTCATCGCCACGAATCCGCAGGAGGAGGTCCGCTGCATCTTCGACGGCACCGTAACTGGGATCGACTTCGTGCCGGGGTACGGCACGTATCTCGTCGTTCGCCACGGCGATTACGTATCCGTCTACAGCAACTTCTCGATGCTCTACGTCTCGGAAGGCGACAACGTCGGGGCCGGACAGGTCCTTGGACGCGCCGGGACGGAGTCGGAGCCTCGCGGGGCCGGCGTCTTCTTCGCCGTATTCGACATGAACACCAACGCCTCGGTGGACCCGATCAACTGGCTGCGAGATCAGTAGCCGCCCGCACGGATGTAGCCGGCATGTCTTCACAGAACCTTACGCCCGGTTTGATGGCCGGGAGTGGACAGGAGCGTTCCCGGCCCGTATTTTACCGAATCGAAATCCATCTGCTCGCACGCACAGATTAAACCAAGTCTCCATGGCAACTTCCAGTTATGATTGCATCGTCCTCGGCAGCGGGCCGGGCGGCTACGAAACGGCTATCCGGGCGACGCAGCTCGGTATGAAGACCGCCATCGTCGAGAAGAACAAGCTCGGTGGCGTCTGCCTGAACGTGGGCTGCATCCCGACGAAGGCGCTGCTGAAGAGCGCCGAGGTCATGGCCGATGCGAACCATTTCTCCGATTACGGGCTGAACCTCGAGGGCTCGATCTCGCCTGACTTCCCGAAGGTCATCGAGCGGAGCCGGGGGGCGGCCAATCAGATGAACCGGGGCGTGCAGTTCTTGATGAACAAGAACGACATCGACGTCCATTACGGCTACGGGCGGATCACCAGCGCCTCGACGATCGAGATCGAGCCCTCGGTCAACATGGATGGCGATGAAATCGGCGAGGAAAACACGCTGGAAGGCGACCATATCATCATCGCCACGGGCGCCCGCGCCCGCGAGATTCCGCCGCTGCCCATCGACGGCGAGCACATCATCACCTACAAAGAGGCGATGATGCAGACCGAGCGCCCGGAGCGCATGGTAATCGTGGGTGCCGGCGCCATCGGCGTAGAGTTCGCCTACTTCTACCACAACATGGGCACGGATGTGACCGTCGTTGAGGTGATGGACCGTATCGTCCCGAATGAGGATGCCGACATCTCGCGCGAGCTGGAGCGCTCGTTCAAAAAGATGGGCATCACGTGCATGACCGCCGCGCGGGTACAGGGCGTCGACACTGACGGGGGCCCGCTGCAGGTTGAGGTCGAGACCAAGAACGGAACTGAGATGCTGGAAACCGACCAGGTGCTCTCGGCTGTGGGCGTGGTCGGCAATGTCGAAGACATCGGGCTCGACGAGATGGGCATCGAGTATGAGAACGGCACTATCACAACCGATACGTTCTTCCGTACCAACGTCGACGGCATTTATGCGATCGGCGACGTCGCTGGCGGCCCCTGGCTTGCCCACAAGGCCAGCCACGAAGGCATCGTGTGCGTCGAGAAGATCGCGGGGGAAGATCCGATGCCGATCGATTACAACAACGTGCCGGGCTGCACCTACTGCCAGCCGCAGATCGCGTCGGTGGGCTACACCGAAGAGCAGGCGAAAGAGGCCGGATACGAGATCAAGGTAGGCAAATTCCCCTTCAAGGCCTCGGGCAAGGCCGCCGCGATCGGGCACACCGAGGGCTTCGTCAAGACGATCTACGACGCCAAATACGGCGAATTCCTGGGCTGCCACATCATCGGCCACGACGCCACGGAACTGATCGCAGAGGTCGTCACCTCGCGCAAGCTGGAGACGACGGGCCACGAGATCATGGAGGCGATGCATCCGCACCCAACACTCTCCGAGTCAATCATGGAGTCGACCCGATCGGCGTACGGCATGCCGATCAACACCTGATCACCAGCTGCTTCTTCAATCTCGTTCAACCGCCTCGATTCCCCGCCGGGATCGGGGCGGTGGTGTTTGAGGTCAGAACAGGCCTGGTGCCTGCTCTCTGAATGAGTAGTGCATTCTCGAAAAGACGCTGAGCTTCAGCTTGAAGTCATGCCCGCCCCCAAACGAGGCCGAAGGCTGACTGACGAAGCGCAGCGAAGCTAAATCGGGATCCAGGGGGGCCGGGCGGCCCTTTTGGATTGTGCGCCTGCGGCGAGATTCCCAAAGCGAAGCCAAATGCCTTCACTATGCACACCGATTTCGCCGAATCGGTATGAGCATCGAGTTCAAACGCTCTCCCGTCCCGGCGAACAGGAGTCGTACCTGCGATTTGGGCCCGGCGGAATTTAGAGATCTGCTGCGCGCAGTACCCACTGCTGCGGATCGATGGTAACGGGCGTCTCCTCGTCCACTGTCAGCGTCGCGTGCCCCTTCTCCATGGCGATCCGCCGGGTCGTGTCCCCAAGGCGCACGTCGACCGGCATCGGGAAGGGCGTGTCACCGGGTACCTCCCATCGGAGCGTGAGCTGCGTATCGGTGCGCTCGGTGACCAGTTCCGGCAGGGCAGCTTGATAGAGATACACGTCGAAAAACCACTCCAACGCCTCCCCCGACGCCTCTTCGGCGATGCGAAGGAACGCGTCGGTATCCACCAGTCGTGGAGCAGGGTGATCGGCACCGGCCATCCGGCGGAGGGCGGTGAAAAAGGCGTCGTCGCCGATCAGGTGCCGGAGCGTGTGCAAGACGAGGGCCCCTTTGTAGTACACGTCGCGCCCGTACATGTCGTGCGCGGAGGTCGGGCTGCGGCGGGCAATCGGGGTCGTGCCGCGAATTTGTTCGCGAAAGTGTGCGATGGCTGTGTAATAATCGGCCGCGCCGGGCTGCTCTTCGGCGTAAAGCGCTTCGAGGTAGGTGGCAACCCCTTCGTGGATCCAAAAGTCCTTCCAGTCGCGCACCGTCACGAAGTTGCCAAACCACTCGTGGGCCAGCTCGTGGAAGTGAAGCGCGTCGAACCCAGCGTCATATCCGAGCGCATCCGTGTTGCCAAGCTCGGCGCCGTGGGCGATGATCGTCTGATGCTCCATCCCCAAAAAGGGCGTGCGAGCGATACCGTACTTATCGCCGGCAAAGGGATACGGCCGCAGCGTCGCTTCCAGAAAGCGGACGTGGGCCAGCAGATCCGGCAGTACGCTACGGGCTTTCGCTTTCTCGTGCGGCAGCACGTAAAACGACACCGGAATCTCCGCTCCCGAGATGCTCGCGTAACTCGTGTCGACCGTTGCGTACGGGGCCACGTTGAGCGCCACGCCGTAGGTGTTGATGGGCGTGGACACGAACCAGTTGTAGGTGGTGAGACTATCAGCCGGATGGGTGACGGCTCGGAGGCGCCCATTCATCGCCGCAACGAGCGAATCGGGGACGGTCACTTGCATCGCCATCGAGTCGGGCTCGTCGGAGGGGTGATCCTTGACGGGCCACCACAGGTCGGCGCCCCCTGTCTGGCATGAGGTGGCAAGCCACGGAGCGCCGTCGGGCGTCGCGGCCCAGGTAAAGCCGCCCTCCCACGGCGGATTCGGTGCCGTTCGCGGGGTGCCACCATAGCGAACCGCCATGCGGATGAGCTCCCCGGGCGCCATCGTCCTGGGCAGATCGATCCACAGCTGATTGTCGTTGGCCCGCCGCTCCACCGACAGCCGCGTGCGCCGATTCCGCACATCGATGAGCCGCACCTGCTCGACGGCGAGCCGCCGATCGAGGTTGAGCACAAAGACATCGAGCGAATCGGTCACCCGAGCATGGACGGTTAGCTCCCCTGCGATGCGCCGCGCTGCAGGCCAGACCTGCAGATCCAGATCGTAATACGTTACATCGTAGGCGGCCTGTTCGGGCAGCAGGGGACCGCCGGAGTCCGGCGGAGCCGGCTGTGCACAGGCTGCAACGACCAGCAGCAGCGTCACCACAAAGCAGGAAAACCGACGCATAAGGGTACATCCGTGAGACCCCGAACTGCATCCGCGCCGCCCGGTTCACACGCTTCGTTTGGGGCTATCGAACCACCGATCCGTCCTCAGCCTCACCGGCGGAAAGGGGAATCAGCGTCCCGTCGCGTTCCTCGGCCATCAGGACCATGCCCTGGCTTTCGAGTCCGAACATCTCCTTCGGAGCGAGATTGGCCACGACCACAACGCGCCACCCTTCCAGCGCCTCCGGGTCCATCTGCTCGGCGATGCCGGCGAGGATCTGCCGCTTCTCAAAGCCGAGGTCGACCTCCAGGCGCAGCAGCTTGTCGGCTTTGGGGACGGGCTCGGCAGTCGTAATGGTCCCGACGCGTAGATCCAGATCCATGAAATCACCGAACTGGATTTCGTCTTTCAGGTCCTCGTACGGCATCTCGTCGGCTTGAGCGGCTTCGGCTGCTTCTTCGAGTTTATCCATTTGTGCGTCGATTTCGTCGTCTTCGATCTTATGAAAGAGAATGTTGGAGGGACCTACGGCGTGGCCGGCCTCCAGAAGGGGCGCGCCCGCATCGTCCCAGCCGATGGCAGGTGCTTCGTCGTCTGCGACCTCTGGATCGACCGGCGCGCTGGAGCGGACCTCGTTCAGCTGAAGCATCCGCCGGAGGCGCCGGGCCGTATGCGGGAGCACCGGGTCCATCAGCACACTGAGGGCGGCGCAGATCTGCGCCGAAACGTGCAGCGTGTTGGCCGCCGCCTTCGGATCGCTTTTGCGGGTGTGCCACGGCTCAGTGTCGTTGAAGTACTTGTTGCCGAGGCGCGCGAGATTGATTGTCTCGAACACGGCCTCGCGCATCCGATAGTTGTCGTACGCCGCGCCGATCGTTTCCGGAAATTCGGCCAGCTGATCCAGCGTCTTGCGATCGATGGGGCGCGGATCGGACAGCGGCGGCACGTGGCCATCGAAGTAGCGCTCGATGAACGTGACCGTGCGGTTGACGAAGTTGCCAAGAACATCGGCCAGTTCGCTATTGACGCGGTTCTGGAAGCCGCTCCACGAGAAGTCGGCGTCCTTCGTCTCGGGCAGCGTCGTCGCCAGCGCGTAACGGAGCAGATCGGCGCCGTTGCGCTCGGGCGGGAAGTCCTCCAGGTACTCGTACAGCCAGACGGCCCACCCGCGGCTGGTGGACAGCTTCTGCCCTTCGAGGTTGAGAAACTCGTTCGCGGGCACGTTCTCCGGCAGCACGTAGTCGCCGTGCGCCTTGAGCATGGCCGGAAACATCAGGCAGTGAAAGACGATGTTGTCTTTCCCGATGAAATGGACGAGCTTTGTGCCCTCGTCCTGCCAGTAGGTGGTCCACCGGTCGGGGTCCTCCTGCTCAATGGCCCACTCCTTCGTCGCGGAGATGTAGCCAATCGGCGCGTCGAACCATACGTAGATGACCTTGCCTTCGGCATCGAGGCCGTGCCGTGCGGCGACGTCTTGCGGGACGGGCACGCCCCAGGGCACGTCGCGGGTAATGGCGCGGTCTTTCAGCCCGTCGTCGAACCAGCTTTTGACTTGCCCCACCACGTTATTTTTCCACTCGGGGTGCGACTCGATCCACTCTTCCAGCTCCGGCTGCATCGCGCCCAGTGGCAGGTACCAGTGCGTGGTCTCTTTGAGGACGGGCGTGGCATCGGTGAGCGTGCTGCGCGGATTTTCCAGCTCGGTTGGGCTGAGCGAGGAACCGCACTGCTCGCACTGATCGCCGTACGCCTCGTCGTAGCCACAGACCGGGCACGTGCCCTGCACGAACCGATCGGCGAGGAACATCTCGGCCTCGGGGTCGAAGAGCTGCTCCTCGGTCTTCAGGTTGAAGACGTCTTTGCTGTCGAGCGTACGAAAGAAATCTTGTGAGGTGGTGGCGTGCAGGTCGGAGGTCGTCCGCCCGTAGTAGTCGAAGCTCATCCCGAACTGCTCGAAGCTATCCCGAATCTGCGGATGGTACTGATCGACGATGTCCTGCGGGGACCGGTCTTCCCGGAGGGCACGCATCAGGATAGCGACGCCCATCTCGTCGGACCCGCAGATGAACACGACATCCTCGCCCTTGAGGCGTTGGTATCGGCAGTACAGATCCGCCGGCAGGTAGGCCCCGGCAAGATGGCCGAGGTGGATGGGACCGTTGGCGTACGGCAGAGCCGCCGTAACAAGAATGCGATCGGACGTTGAGTCAGGCATAGATCGGGGACAAGACGTTAGTTAAAGCTGACGCCATCGAGCGGATCGCCGTCTTTCTTGCGAAGCGCGTCCTCGGCGAACCAGGCTTCCGAGACGTCTTCCATCGTATCGGGCAGGTCCTCGTGGGGGCGCTGATACCCGTCGATATTTTTCAGCCAGACGAGCGTTTTGGTGCGCATCGTGCCGTCGCGCGCTTCGAATTCGACGTTTTTCTCGCGGGCAACGCAGGTGCCCTCGGCTACGCCATACACCCCGCCGTGCTTGGGGTGGCGCAGCAGAATGCGCACGCGCTCCCCATGATCGAAACGACTCTCCTCAAAGTCGGCTTCGCTGTATGTGGGCATGGTTCCGCGAAAAGGCGATTGACGGTCGAACAAAAACGGGCTCAGTGGATACGTGCAAGAGTATACAGTACAACCTGCCGACGTGCAGGTTCGCCGTTATGATCCGCCCGTGAAAATCCGTCCGCCCCATGCAAACGCGCGAGCCCGAACCCACCGATCCGCCCGCCAATGCAGCGTCGGAATCCCCCTCGGCATCGAACCGCTCCGACGCCCCCTTCTCCCCACGCACCGCGCGTATCCAACGCGCCACGACCGAAACCCGTATCGAGATTGAGCTGGGCCTCGATGGCGACGGTGAGTACGCGAACGCCACTGGCGTGGGTTTTCTGGACCACATGCTGGATCTATTCGCTAAACACGGCGGATTCGACGTGCGGGTCAGCTGCGATGGAGATGGGCAGGTGGGCGATCACCACACTGTAGAAGATGTGGGGATTGTGCTGGGTCAGGCGGTGCGAGAAGCGCTCGGCGACAAGGCCCATATCGCCCGCTACGGCCACGCCTACATCCCGATGGATGAAACACTGGCCCGCGCTGTTATTGATCTTTCTGGACGGTTCTACCTCCATTTTGATGCGACGTTTACCCGGCCCATGGTAGGCGCAATGTCGACCGAAATGGTGGAGCACTTCTGGTACTCGTTTGCCGAACACGCCCGCTGCAATCTCCACCTCGATGTGCTGCACGGCCGCAACGCGCATCACAAGATTGAAGCCCTCTTCAAAGCCACGGCCCGTGCCCTACGCTCGGCCGTCCGCCGCGACCCAAGGCAGTCCAAGATGCCTTCCACAAAGGGCGCGCTGTGATTCTCATCTGCATTTTGTAATCCCCTACGAACGATCGCTTCATGCTAAACGACCATACCGTTGCAGTCATCGGAGCCGGTAACATCGGCCGGGCGCTGATCGGCGGAATGCTGAGTGGCGGACTCGTTGCACCCAAGCAGATCATCGCGACGCGGCGCACGGCGTCGGCATTGGACATACTGGAGGCCGATTTCCCTGGTCTACGCACCAGTACCGATAACGTCGACGCCGCCGAGAACGCGTCTATTCTGCTGCTCACGATCAAGCCCCAGAGTCGCGCCGAAGTCATCCAGGAGATTCGCGAGCACGTCAGCCCCGATACGCTGCTCATATCCGTTCTCGCCGGGATCACGACAACCACGCTTGAGCACAATTTCGGGCACGACCTGCCCGTCGTACGCGCGATGCCGAACACACCGGCCCTCGTCGACGAAGGCGCCACGGCCCTTGCCGGGGGCGACCACGCCAGCGACAGCCATCTGGCCATGGCTCAGCAGATCTTCGAAGCCGTCGGCCAAGCCGTCGTCGTTCCCGAGTACCTGATGGACGCCGTCACAGGGCTCTCCGGCAGCGGCCCAGCGTACGTCTACATGTTTATCGAAGCGCTCACCGACGCCGGCGTGAAGCAGGGCCTCCCCCGCCAGACCGCCGCCGATCTCGCTGCGCAGACCGTTTATGGCGCCGCGAAGCTCGTCATCGACACGGGGAAGCACCCCGCCATCCTCCGCGACGAAGTGACGACGCCCGGCGGCACCGCCATCGCCGCCGTCTCGGAGCTCGAATCGCACGGCCTGCGCACGATGATGATCAACGCCGTCTCCACCGCCACCGAGCGCTCGAAAGAGCTCAGCGGCGAATGAGGCGAAGGGGGATTCTCGAATGGCGAATGTCGCTCGTTTCAAGTCTACTCGTCATTCACAAATCTACAATCGAAATTCGACATGGTTACTATTATCGACTACGGCATCGGCAACCTGCGGTCCATCGAGAAGGCTTTTGAGGCCGTCGATGTAGAGGTCCTTCGCACGGACAACCCCGCCGACATCGACCGAGCCGAGCGGCTGGTGCTGCCCGGCGTCGGCGCCTTCGGATCCTGCATCGGGGAGATTCGCGAGCGCGACCTGGAGGCGCCCATTCTCGACGCCATCGAGGCCGGGACGCCGTTTCTGGGGGTCTGTATCGGGATGCAGCTCTTGTTCGAGGTGGGCGAGGAGCGTGGCGCGCACGAGGGACTGGGCGTGCTTCCGGGACGGGTCGCCCACTTCCACGAGGCCGAGCCGGTGCCCGCGGGAGCCAACGCCCCGGGCGCTGCTCAAGCGCTTAAAGTGCCTCACATGGGCTGGAACACGATCCACCCGACCCACGACGCCCCCCTGCTGGATGGCATCGACGACGGCGCGTACGTCTATTTCGTCCACTCCTATCACGCCCTCCCCGATCGGGCAGATGATGTGCTCGCAACCACCACGTACGGCCACGATTTCCCGGCGATCGTCCACCGAAACAACGTTTATGGGGTGCAGTTTCATCCCGAGAAGAGTCAGCGTGCCGGACTCCGATTGCTCGACAACTTCGCCCACCTAAGTGCGGAGTAATCGAACCGGCAGCGCGTCGGGTCCTCCCCCAGCAACCCCTCCTTCCCATGGCCCTTGTCATTCCCGCCATCGATCTCCGCGGCGGCCGCTGCGTGCGTCTGCATCAGGGCTCGTACGACGACGAAACTGTTTACTTCGACGACCCGGTAAAGATGGCCAAACTCTGGCGCGTGCAGAATGCCCGCGTCCTGCACGTAGTTGACCTCGATGCCGCACGCGGCGACAGCAATAACAACCGCGAGGTTATCGCCCGAATGTGCGATGCACTCGATATCCCGATTCAGCTGGGCGGCGGGATTCGCTCGATGGAGCAACTGGAAAAGGTCTTTGACATGGGTGTTTACCGCGTCGTGATCGGCACGGCCGCCGTGCGCAACCCCGACTTCGTTTCGGAAGCGATCGCGCGCTACTCATGCAGCCGCATCGTCGTCGGTATCGACGCGCGGGATGGCGAGGCGCGCGTTGAGGGCTGGACGGAAGGATCTGGCGTGGACGCGACCGAACTCGCGCTGGAGATGGAAGATCGCGGCGTGCGCCGCATCGTGTACACCGACATTAGCCGCGATGGGACGCTTGAAGGCCTCAACGTGGAGGCGTATCGGCGCCTCGGACGGCATCTCTCGAACATGAAAATCACCGCCTCCGGAGGCGTCAGCGATCACAGTGATCTGTTGCACCTGGAGTCGCTCGCCTCGTACGGGATCGATTCGGTCATTATCGGCAAGGCCCTCTACGAAAACAAATTCCCGTGCCAGCAATTCTGGTGCTGGCACGACAAGGAATCCGTTGACCTCAACCGCTTTTCAACGGCCCAACTCCGCAACGAACTCGAAGCCCAGGATTCCTGCTAATCCCCGCCGCGTATGCTTGCCAAACGTATCATTCCGTGTCTCGACGTCGACCATGGGCGCGTCGTGAAAGGCGTTAATTTTGTCGATCTGGTGGATGCAGGCGACCCGGTTGAACAGGCCCGTTTCTACGACGACGCTGGCGCCGATGAGCTCGTGTTTCTCGATATCACGGCGACGCACGAGGACCGCAATATCATGCACGACGTCGTGCGCCGCACCGCCGATCAGGTCTTTATCCCGCTGACCGTCGGCGGCGGGCTCCGCACGGTGGATGACATGCGGGCGATGCTCCACGCCGGGGCCGACAAAGTGGCGATCAACTCGGCCGCCGTCAAAAACCCGGATCTCATCGCGGCGGGCGCAGAGGCCTTCGGGGCACAGTGCATCGTGGTGGCCATTGACGCCAAGCGCACCGGCAATGATCAGTGGGAAGTCTTCGTGCACGGCGGCCGTAAGCCAACCGGCCTCGACGCCATCGAATGGGCCATGGAAGCCGAACAGCGCGGCGCGGGCGAGCTGCTTGTGACCTCGATGGACCGCGATGGTACCAAAGACGGGTACGACATTGAGCTGCTGCGCGCCATCAGCGAGCGAGTGCGGATTCCCGTCATTGCGTCGGGTGGCGCCGGCACCGTGGAGCACCTGGCCGAAGCGCTCACCGACGGTCAGGCCGATGCCGTGCTCGCCGCCTCCATCTTCCACTTCCGCGAGTACAGCGTCGACGAGGCCAAAGCCGCCCTTCACCGTGCGGACCTGCCTGTTCGCCTCACGCTCGATCAGCAGACGGAGCACCATGCCGCAAAATGATCCGGACACCGCCCCGCCTGCTGTCTATCTCCTGCGTGGAGGCGCTGCGGTCTTCGCCGTGATCGGAATCAGCCTCTCGATCTGGCTGGCGGATAAAGCCCTCCGCCACCCGGAAATCCAGGCGACCCAGTTCGACTTCGAGGCGCCCCTCTGGATTCCGGCACTCGTCTTCGTCCTCGTCGCTATGGCCTCCGGTATATTTGTGCTGCTCAGAGCGGCGCGGCGCGTCGAATCGGGCGAGAATCTCTTCGCGCAGCGGCACCGGCGGCATCCCTCCTACGACGAAGACGACCCCTCAGCCTGAAGCAACGCCGTTATCAACGCCCGGGCCGCTTTGTAAATCCCGGTAGCCTCACTGGCCCGCGGCCCCGCGACGTTGAGCACCTCAATGGCCTCCGCCGCAATCCACTGGCGGATGCTCCCCACCTCGGCTGTATTGATTTTTATTTGCAATACGGGCTTATTGCGCTCACGCGCTTCCTCCGCCGTGAGCGACGTGCCGCCCGACACTTCGGGATCGCCCAGAATCAGCGTGCCGTCACTGTCGCGCACGTTCCACGCCGTACGCACAGCATAGTCGGTCGTCGGCGTCTCTTTCAATGGATACCGGCCGGGGATCGGGCCGTCTTCGGCGCGCCGGCCTTTCGGGCACCAGCCCCCAACCGGGACGTTCTGCTCCAGCGCCGCATCGAGCGCCGCGCGATCGACGCCCGTCTGTCCACCCGATACAATTTTTTGAATGCTCATTCGTTTTTTGGATGCGCGTGCCGAACAGGCT
>CAYUVF010000009.1:24418-40407 GCA_964448045.1 uncultured Rhodothermales bacterium | reverse complement strand
ACTGCGGTACAGGGCACCCCCTTCGCGCTCGACCCGCTCGGCCTGGGCGTGCTTCCCTCCCGCCGCACCCCCCGAGTGCTGATGATCAGCTTCGATAGCTCGGATTCGCTGCAGACGCTCTACCACGACGTGGACGATGCGCTCGCGAGCGTGGGTATCGACCGCGAAACGCGTTCGTACCGTCCGCATCTGACGATAGCGCGCCTCCAGGACGCCGATCCGCGGGCCGTGCGCTCCTTCCTTCAGTCGACCCCGGTTCCTCAACTGGATGCGTTTCAGGTCGACCGGTTTACGCTGTACGAAAGCATACTCAAACCAGACGGCGCTGTGCACGAACCCCGTGCGACATACCCGCTGCGCTGACGATCACGCATCCGCCTTTTTCACGACGCCACGAACCCTATGCGATCTCTCGATAGGTCCATCCGCAGGGGGCTACTCCTGCTGCTCGCTACGTTGATGGCCGGCTTTGCCGTGCCGTCTGCCTACGCGCAGACCCCTGATGCGCTCCTCGAACGTATCCAGTCGAAGTACGACTCGGTCGATGCGCTCCGCGCGCGTTTCACGCAAACGATCCGCTCCTCCTTTTCGGATCGAACGACCACCAATCGGGGATCGCTGCTACTGCAATCGGATAAGTTTCGGATCGAAACCCCACAGCAGACGCTCGTGGCCGATGGGGTGACGACCTGGATTTACACGCCGTCGTCCAATCAAGTGATCGTCAACGATTACGTCGATGATGAGACGACGCTCACGCCGGATGAGGTGTTTTATGACTACGCCGAGCGCTTCCGCGTCGAGTCCATGCAGACCCAGATGGAGCAGGGCGATCGGTTTTACGAGCTAAGCCTGGCCCCAAAGGATAGCAATTCCGTGTACCGATCGGTAACGGTGCATCTGCGCGACCGCGACACAGCCATCACGCGGCTCCGCCTCGAAGATCGCAACGGCACCACGATCACGTTTACGCTCGACGACCTCCAGTTCAACCCAAGTCTTACCGGCGAGCCATTCACGTTCTCGCCCCCCGGCGACGCCGAAGTCGTGGATCTCCGTTCGTAATGTGACCTCGCACGGCCTCCGTTGTTGTGACCGCCCGCACCCGCAAAATGCTCTTCCACGTCGGCAGCTTCACGCTGGCCGGGGGCTTGCTATACCTGTCGCTGCGGGGCGTAGACCTTAGCGCGGTACTGACCGCCTTCCGCGGGGCCGATTACCGCTGGCTCCTCCCGCTGATCATCATCGCACTATCGAGTCATCTGCTGCGGGCCTGGCGCTGGCAGCTACTGCTGGATGCGCTACCGCTTGCACCCGAGACCAACGGCGCGGAGGTCCAGCGGGCGTCGCTCTGGCAGGCGTTCACCTCGATCATGATCGGCTACATGGTCAATTACGCCGCGCCGCGCCTCGGCGAGGTGGCGCGGACGGCCAACCTGTCCACACAGACGAAGCGGAGCTTCAGCGGGGTTTTTGGAACCGTCGTCGTCGAGCGCATGCTGGATATGGCCGTGCTTGCCCTCGCCCTGCTGACACTCATCCCCCTCTATTCGGATCAGTTGGCGGTGGTGCAACGACGTTTTATCGAGCCCGCACTGGCCCAGGTCGATCCCGGCGCGGGGCCGATGTGGCTGCTCATCGCGGGCGGCGGCGTGCTCCTGATCGGCCTGCTCATTGCGGGGCTCTGGTGGGCCATTCAGCGGCAAGGCTCGGCCGTGCGGCAGCTCTGGAGATCGAAACTACAGCCGGCGTTCGTGTCGTTCCGGGAGGGGATGATGACGCTCCTGCGCGCTCGGCGGCGGGGAGCCCTCATCGGCAGCACGCTGGCGATGTGGGGCGGCTACGCGATCATGGCCTATGTTCCTCTCGCCATGCTGGGCATGGCCGGCCCATTCGATCTCGGCCTGCTCGATGCCTGGGGTCTCATGCTGATCGGCGCGCTTGGCCTTGTGGTACCCTCCCCCGGGGGGCTCGGCTCGTATCACTACGTCACGATCCAGGCACTCGTGTATCTCTACGCCGTCCCCGACGCGGACGCCGCCACCTACGCCGTGCTGACCCACGCCGCCCAACTCGTCCTCTACACCGCTCTTGGTGGCATTCTGCTGGCGGCCCAGGGTATTAGCCTGCGGGCGCTGCGCAACAAAGCCCCGGACGAAAAAGCCACACCGGAACCAGCGCCTACGACGGCCGATCCGTCTTCGGCGGATGAGTCACCGAGCGGATGACGTCTCGGCCTCGATGCGTGGGCGAGCAGCGCTGAAAAGCAGAATACCCGCCGCAACGGACACGTTGAGCGACTCGGCCGGACCGCGCATCGGGATGGCGATGCGTTCGTCGCAAGCGGCAGCCACTTTGGGCTGTAATCCCTGTCCCTCACTGCCCATCACAAGCGCCAGGGGACGGTCCCAGTCGGTGTCCCAGTGCGAGGTGCTCGCATCCCCATCAGCACCAATCACCCAGTAGCCGCGCTCCTTGAGCTGGATCAGCAACGCGTCGAGCGCACCGGTGCGCGCAATCGGGATGCGCAGCGCTGTGCCTGCGCTGGCTTTGATCGCAGCGGCATTTAACGGAGCCATGTGCTGGTTGGGGACGAAGACGCCATCAGCCCCGGCGGCGACCGCACTCCGGAGGATGGCGCCGAAATTGCGCGGATCCGTCACCCGGTCGATGACGACGAGTAGCGGCTTCCGATCCTTCACCTCGCCCCACGTCGGCGCAATTTCGGCAAGCAGATCGTTGACCGTCGCATAGCTGACAGGCGCCGCAATCGCCACCGCGCCCTGATGCGTGAGTCCATCCGTGTCGTGGTCGAGGCGCGCCTTCGGGACGTACTGCACCGGCACGCCGGTTTCATCGGCCCGCTTGCGGATCGCGCTGATGGCATCGCCATGCACGCCGCGCTGCAACATCACTTTTTCGATGCGCCCGGCCCGGTCGCCCAACGCCTCACGCACCGGATTGCGGCCAATAATCTGCGTCGTTTCAGGATTTTCCATGCGAGTCGGGTTAAGCCGTGGCGGCATGGTGCGGGGAGGACGAAACGGAGGCGTCGGCGCGGCGCTCCCACGTGTACCAGAGCCCGGCGACGCCCGCTGCAAAGATGACTACGCTGATCACCTCGGCCTGCGTGACGGTCACGCCGAGGAAGTCGTACTCGGGGTTGACGCGAATCTTTTCGATGAGGAAGCGCTCGATGCCGTTAAAGATCAGGTAGACGGAAAACAGCCAACCGCTGACGAAGGTATGCTTGCGAAGAGCCCAGAGGACCCCAAAGAGCAATGCCGCGGCAATGAATTCGTAGACGGAGGTCGGGTAGACCGGCTCGGGCGGCGCGCCGATGATGGCATTCGGATATGTCTCGGCCCAGAGCCACATCGGGAGCCAATCGGGTTTGGCTGCGAGGTCGGCGGGAATGCCCCAATCGCCATCGCCCGCAAGGTGGCACCCGATGCGCCCGATGCCGTAGGCCAGCATCAGCCCCGGCGCCATGGCATCGGCAACGGCGCCCACAGAGAGGTTCTTCCGGCGCAGATACCACACGATGGCCCCGCCAGCCACGAGGAGTCCACCGTAGAAGGTGAGCCCGCCCGTGGAGAAGATCATCGCCAGCGGATTGGCCCGAAAGGCGCTAAAGTTCTCCAGCAGAAAGAACAGCTTCGATCCGGCGATACCGCCTACGGCCGCGATAATCGCCAGCGTGCCGACGATCACCGACGGACTCGCCTCTTTCGTGCGCCCTTTGCGGCGCTTTTTATCGTTATCGACCGGGACGCGTACGCCCCCGATCCGGCCGTTGTTATACATCCGGTCGAGCTCGCGGCCCGTGAGCCACGCCGCCGTCAAGATCCCGATGGCGACCATCGCGCCGAACGAGTAAATGGGAAACGGCAGCTCGAATCCGAGCAAGTCTTTAAACAGATCGCTGAGGCGCGGATACATGCCGAGGTCCGAGGGTCAGTTTGCGGGTATCGATGGCTTCGAAGAAAATAGCCAAGGCTTACTTCTCGACGGACGCGAGCTGCCGCTCAATCTCTTTCTGGCTGAGGAGATAAGCAGCCAATTCGTCGAAGGCCACCTCCACCTGTTCGCCCGAGGCCATTTCTTTGACCTGCGCTTTGCCATCGGCCAGTTCGTTGCCTCCAATGATAATCGTGTACGGCGCATTCTGGCGGTTGGCCTCTTTCATCTGCGCCTTGAGCGAGCGGCCTTTCAGGTCGAGTGCCACACCGAGGCCGTCGCGGCGGAAGGCCTGCGCTTGGTGGAAGACCCAGCGCTCGGCCTCGTCGCCCAGCGCGGCGAGAAACACATCCGGTCGCGGGGCCGCGGGCAGATCGGCGTCGCTGGCTTCGAGGGCGAGAAACAGCCGCTCCATTCCCGCCGCAAAGCCGATCGCCGGGCGCGGCTGACTGCTGCCGATCTCCTCGGCCAGCAGATCGTACCGCCCGCCCCCAGCGAGCGCACTCTGCGCGCCGAGATCCGGGCTCTCCAGCTCGAACGCCGTCTGCGTGTAATAGTCGAGCCCACGCACGAGGAACGGATCCTCCTCGAAGGCGATGTCGAGATCGTCGAGCCAGGACTTGACCTCGGCGTAGTGCGCGCGGCTTTCGTCGTCGACGTAATCGATGATGTGGGGCGCATCCTGCAGGATCTTCTGCTCGTGCTGCACCTTCGTGTCGAGAATGCGCAGCGGATTTTTATCGAGGCGCTCGCGGCTCGTCTCGGTCAGTTCATCGGTGTAGGGAGCGAGGTAGTCTTGCAGGGCCTCGCGGTAGCGCGGGCGGCTGTCGGCATCGCCCAGGGTGTTGAGGCGCAGCCGCGTGTTCGTGATGCCAAATGCCTCGTAGATCGCCATCATGAGGGCGATGGTCTCGGCATCGGCGCGGGCGTCGGAGGTGCCGACGACCTCGGCGCCAAACTGGTGAAACTGGCGGTAGCGGCCTTTCTGCGGCTGCTCGGCGCGGAAGCACGGGCCGAGGTAAAACAGCTTCTGCACGCCACCGCGCTGCTCCAGGTGGTGCTGGATGAAGGCGCGCATCACCGGGGCTGTGATCTCGGGCCGGAGCACGTACTTTGTATCGCCCCGCTCGAAGGCGAACATCTCCTTCGTCACGATATCCGTCATCTGGCCGATTCCACGAGCGATCAGCTCCGTCGGCTCAAAAATCGGTGTGCGAATCTCCTCCATGTTGAAGCGCTGCATCACCTCGCGGATGGTAGACTCCACGGCGTGCCACTCGGCACTACTGGCGATGCGCGTCTCCCCGACATGGTAGGCGTCCGGGAGGATGTCGAAAGTGCCCTTGATGTTCTGAAACGTCGTGCTCACGGGAATTGCGGGTCAGCTCTGAGGGGAAACGGAAGCGGGCGATCAGCTGCGCAGCTGCGCCTCGCTCTCTTTAAGGGTGTCAATTACTTCCTGCGCCGTTTCAACCGCCAGTAGGCGCTCGCGCACACGGTCGCGGCTCACGAGGCGCGAGATGCGCCCCAGGATCTTGATGTGCCGCGACTTATCGGTGTTCGGCCCGACGAGCAGAAACAGGAGTCGCACGGGCTGATCGTCGATCGCTCCAAAATCAACCGGCTCTTCAGTAGTGGCGAACGCGGCCACGGTTTCGGTCGCCGCGCCGGTCTTGGCGTGCGGGAGCCCCAGCATTTTACCGACCCCCGTGGACATCACTCGCTCGCGGTCGAACACGGCTTCACGCACCGCCTCCAGACTGCTGATCGACGGATGCCCGCCGAGCACATCGATGAGATGGTTGACGACAGCTTCTTTGGTCGCGCCGGGCAAACCAATCCGGATGGTGGACGGCTCCAGGAGCTGATGAATATCAATAGTCGCAGCAGTGGGCATGCGTCTTAGGATCCGCGTGAGGGCGCAGTGAGGAACTACGGCATACAAGGGGTAAAAACGGCAGACCCCTCACCGTTGTTCACCCCCTTCATCCAGAGTTTGCAATACAGGGCGCTTAACGGCCTTCGACGGCGCGGAGCCGGTCGAGCACGTGTTGCAGGGCGTCGGGCAGCTCAGCAGTGAAGTCGACCCGTTCGCCCGTGCGTGGATGGGTGAACCCCAGCGCACGAGCATGCAAAGCCGGGTGTGGAAGCGTTTCGAAGAGCCGCTCGAAGAAGCGCCGCCGCTTGCTGCCCTGCGATCCGTAGCGCACGGTTTGGCCGCCGTACTTGGGATCGCCCAGTACGGGATGGTTGATATGCTGGGCGTGGACGCGAATCTGATGGGTGCGCCCGGTTTCCAGCCCAAACCGAACGAGCGCGGTATGGGCGTGCCGTTCGATTGTGGCGTAGTGCGTCACGGCGTACTTACCGCGCTCCTCCGGCACCACGGCCATCCGTTTCCGATCGTGCCGATCGCGCCCGATGGCTCCCTCGATGCGGCCCGACGGCGGCTCGGGATGGCCCCACAGGATTGCCCAGTATTCACGGTGGATCGTGTGGGCCTTGAACTGCTCGGCCAGCTTCCGATGCGCCCGGTCGTGCTTCGCCACCACCAGCACGCCCGACGTGCCCTTGTCCAGCCGATGCACGATCCCGGGCCGCACCACCCGCCGATCCGGCCGATCCGGGAGCGCGTTCACCATCGAGAGGCCGATGGCATCATCGTCCAGCGCATCGGGATTATCCTGCGGCGCGTAGTGGATGGGCTCGCCCTGCACGTGATGCAGCAGCGCGTTCACGAGCGTCCCGCTGTGATGCCCGGGGGCCGGGTGCACCACCATCCCGGCTTCTTTATTGACGACGATCAGGTCCTCGTCTTCGTAAACGATGTTCAGCGGGATCGCCTCGGGCTGGGCTTCCAGCGGCGGAGGCTGCACCAATCGGCACACGATGGTATCGCCCGGCTGCACGGCATACGACTTCTTGATGTCGGCCCCGTTGACGAGCGCCTGCCCCTCGTTGATGCTCCGCTGGACCTTCGTGCGGGACGCCTCGGGAAAGAAGCGCGTCAGGAACTTGTCGATCCGCTCTTCCGCTGCGTACTCGCCAGGGACCTCAATCTGAATGGTGTTGTCTCGCCGCGTCACCTCGGCGTCGGAGGGAGAAGAAGTGGCCATGGCGCGGTTGGATTCGTTCACGCAGTGCACCTGCTTGTACCTGCCCGGCCCGCGCCTGATTCACACCTGCACCGCTCGAAAGTCCGCGACGACGTCGAGGATGCGCTCTATCTCGGCCGCGGTGTTGTAGTAGGTCGGTGCGAAGCGGAGCTTGCGGTTGCGCAGCGCTGCCTGAATCTGATGCGCCTCCAGGTGCTCATGCAGCGCCTCGGGGTCATCTGCCGAGATGGTGACAATGCCCGACTGATGTGCCGGCGCATCGGACCCGTATCGGGCATAGCCCTGATCCGCAAGCCCATCGGCGAGGAGGCGGGCGTTGTCCAGCACGCGCGCTTCACACCACGCCGGTCCGCAGGCAAAGTACAATTTCAGGGCGCCATGCAGCGCCGCGATCCCGATGTTGTTCATCGTGCCGCTCTCGAAGCGCCGCGCATCGGGATGAAAGACCAGCTCGTAGTCCAGAAACCGCTCCCAATCGACGGGGCCGTGCAGCCATCCCGCCGGCGGATGGATCTGCGCCTGAAGCGCCTCGCTGCAGTACAACAGCCCGATGCCCTGCGTCGCCATCAGCCACTTGTGCCCCCCCGACGCCAGAAAGTCGATCCCGCAGGCGTCCACATCGATCTGCAAGGCGCCGAGCCCCTGAATCGCATCGACGCAAAAGATGATATCGTGCGCCTCACAGAGCGCCCCGACGGCTTCGATGTCGGCGCGAAAGCCGGATAGAAACTGCACCCATGAAAGGGTCAACAGGCGCGTTTCCGGACGGATTGTTCGCTCGATGGCGTCGAGGGTGAACGTGCCCTCCTCGTGCGGGATGAAGTCGACTGCGACGCCGTGATGCTCCAGGTTCATGAAGGGATACACGTTGGCGGGAAACTCACAGGCGGGCACCGCGATGCGATCGCCGGACTGCCAGTCGAGCCCGCGGGTGAGCACATTGAGCGCGGCCGAGGTGTTGCGTGCAAAGGCCACTCGCTCCGGCGCCGTGCCCAGGAGGCGGGCTATTTGCTTCTTCGTCTGGCCCTGCACCGTCTGGAACGACTCGTAATTCTCGACGGGGGCATCGGGCGTGGCGCCGTGCCGCTCGGCCACGTAGCAGTCAATTGCGGACCGGACGGTCCGGCTCAGCGGTCCAGTGGCGGCGTGGTTTACGTACACGCGATGCGCCACGTGGGGAAACTGTGCGCGTAGCTCGTTAAGGGTCATCGGTCGGGCGTGTGGCATGAAAATAATGCACGAAAACTCCGTTTATCGGGAGTCTACCCCCCAAAAGTTGCGCGCGGAGGAAACCCCATCGGCGTCGAGTTGATACGACGTACTGCTTGGATGGCCCGAGGACCATCGCCGAATCCTTCTGCACGAATCGACCCGAATATATGCGCGTAAAACCGAATGACGCCGAAGACTTTTCCAGCGGAGAGATCAAAGAGTACGGAGGCATTTACGCCGCCTCGGCCGAAGATTTCGCAGACGCGCTGGGCTGCGATCCCAAAGAGCTCATCCAGACCGTCTTCACGGCCGATATCGAGCCGCTGACGGCTGTGGGCGATGAAGACAACCCCAGCCGCTTTAATCTCTCGTTCCAGCGCGACGAATTCAAGAAGTTGCAGAAACTCATCGAGGAGAAGCAGTAAACCCACGTCGCGCCCCGAACCGCCGAAGGCCCTGTCTGCCACAGGGCCTTTTTTGTTTGTTTGGTGTTGACCTGAACCGCTATCGCCCCGCTTCGGCCCGCGTCTCGATAGCGTCGAGCACATCGTCGTACGCCCCTGAGGCGTCGACAAACTGGCCGATGGGATGACCGCCTGCCTGTTGATGTAGCAATCCGCCTCGCCTGCGCGGGTGGGACTTGCGGGGCGCATCCGAGGCGTCGTCGGCGAAGGTGATGAGCAGCTGCACCCGCGCCTGGCCCGGCGCCAGCGAATCGATGCGGGCACGCACCTGCTCCGGAGTCCGGCCCCACGCCGAGGGAACGCCGTGCACGGGGCGGCTCGTCGTTTCGATCCACCCGCGCGGCGCATCGGCCGTCGCCACCTCGAATCCGTACGCCGTGAGCACCTGGACGGTCGACTCAAACACCCCCCCAGGCGGCGCCTCAATCCTCCGATCTTGGTTTCCCATCTGCAGCGAGGCGCATCCAACCAGGCCGAGACACAGGCCGATCATCACGTATCGATACATGGCGCACAGGGGCATCGGTGAACAACTGCGGTGGACCTGTGTAGCCGCCCGGTTCGACCGATCCGTAACACGCCGCGCTTACGGCGAGCTCCATCCGAGCATCCGAGGTGCAAACGCCTATCTGCTCACGCTTCTTCCATGGTGCCGGCTTCGGCAACGACCTCTTCCTGCACGTTGCGCGGCATTTTCTCGTAGTGACTGAACGAAGAGGCATGAATGCCGCGACCCTGCGTAAGCGAGCGCAGCGAGGTCGAATAGCGATAGAGCTCGGCTTCCGGGACCTCGGCGATGATCTTCTGGAAGAGCTGCTCCATCTCAATGCCCTGGATACGCGCCCGCCGGGTGTTCAAGTCGCTGATCACATCTCCCGTGTACGCCTCGGGCGTCGTTACCTCCAGCTCATGGATCGGCTCCAAGAGCGCCGGGCTGGCATCACGGAAGGCGTTGCGGAAGACGTTGAACGCCGCCGCCTTGAAGGCCGCCTCGTTGGAATCGACCGGGTGCATCCCACCGTCGTAGATTACCACCCGAACGTCGCCAACGGGAAATCCAGCGACAGGTCCCTCTTCCATCGCGTTCAGAACGCCTTTCTGGATCGCTCCAAAGAACCGGCGCATGTCGATGACGCCTCCCACGATGGCATCGACGAAGTGGATAGTCGACCCCCAGTCGGTTTCGACGATTTCTTCGCCCCGCACCTTCACGTCGCTTGGGGGCTTGTACTCGTTGCCATCGTACGACTCCACAATGACCGAGATATCGGCAAACTGGCCGGCGCCGCCGGTTTGCTTTTTGTGGCGGTAGGAGCCGCGAGCGGAGGCCTGTACCGTTTCCAGATAGGCCACCTTGGGCCGGTAAAACTCCACCTCAACGTTGAAGCGTTCTTTGAGGCGGTACTTGGCGATGTTCAGGTGCATCTCGCCCTGGCCGCTCAGGGTGATCTGCTTCAGATGCGGCTGATGCTCCGATCGCAACGAGGGATCTTCCTCCACAATCTGATGCAGGCCCTGCGCGAGCTTGTCCTCCTGCCCTTCTTCAGCGGTCCGGATGGCGGCGCGGAAGCGCGGCTCGGGGAACTGGATGGGCGGGATGACCACCTCGCTGCCTTTGGTGCGGAGCGTATCGTTCGTATGCGTGTCCTTCAGCTTGACGAGCGCGCCGATGTCACCGGCTGGCAGGCGCGGCAGGTTGTCGCGGTCGCGGCCGTTAATCGCATAGATCTGCCCGATACGCTCGGTCGTGCCTCGACTCGGGTTTTCGAGGTCCATCCCGGCCTCCATCGTGCCCGAATAGACGCGGGTAAACGAGTACTCGCCCACGTGCTTCTCGGCCATCGTCCGGTAGATGAACGCCGCCGTGTCGCCGTCGGGGTCCGGCTCGATGGGCTCGCCGGCTTCGCTGATAGCCGGATGATCGACCGGCGAGGGACACACGTTGTCGATGAAGCTCATCAGGCGCGAGGCACCGACGTTATGCGTCGCGCTGGTGACGAAGATCGGGAAGAGCTCCCGCTTGAGCATCGAAGTCTGCAGCCCGGCTCGCATCTCATCTTCGGTCAGTTCGCCTTTCTCGAAGTAGAGCTCCATCAGATCCATGTCGTTCTCGGCGATGTCCTCGACGAGGGTCTGGTGCAGCTCCTCGGCCTCATCGCGGAATGCATCGTCGATTTCGCTGATCTCGGGCTGCACCTGTCCCTCGGGATAGGTAAGCTGCTTCATCAGCAACACATCGATGATGGAACGGGTACCGCCGCCTGCAGGAATCTGGACCACGGTTGCGCCGCGCCCGAATCGCTCTTTGATCTGATCGATGATTCCGCGGAAATCGGATCCGGCGTGATCGAGGTGATTCAGCACGAACATGGCGGGCATCTCGCGCTCCAGTCCGGTACGCCAGGCCAGCTCGGTGCCCACCTGCACGCCCTCGCGCGCATCAATCACGTAGAGCGCTGTATCGGCCACTTTCATCGCCGTGACAACCTCGCCCACAAAATCCGGATACCCCGGCGTATCGAGGATGTTGATCTTGTGCCCCTTCCACTCCGCATGCATCAGCGACGTGAAGACGGACATCTTCTTCTCTTTCTCGCTCGGATGGTAATCACTGGCCGTCGTGCCTTCGTCGATGGACCCCAACCGCGGCAGCGCGCCACTGGCGAGCAGCATAGACTCGGACAGCATCGTCTTCCCGCTGCCCTGATGACCGACCAATGCAATATTGCGAATGTGAGCTGCGTCAAATACCTCCATAGTACCTCCAGGTTAGACTACCTGAACCGTCCCAGGCAGAAGGATCCGATGAAACAGATGCAAGAGCCCGAGCGAGGGACCAAGCCCCCAGCGAGCGTTCATCCGATGAGCGAAAGGCTGGGCCGAATCACAGCACAACCAAGACTTTTAAGGACTCCATAAAAATACAGGGGGTTAAGAAATAATCAAGATTCTAACGAAGTCTTTCTTTCCAGCGAACGCCGCCTCGGCCCACCGCTTTCACTATCGCTCTCCTTCACCGGCCAACCGGTTATGACCTCGACTCTTTTAGCCCTCGAAACCGCTACCGATGTCTGCGGCGTGGCGCTCTGGCACGACGGCGACATCCTCGCCGAGGCGCATCTCCGCCGTCCCCGCATCCACGCCCAGCAGGTGACGCCGCTCATCCAGGCCGTGCTCGCCCGCGCCGAGTCGTCGCCGAGCACACTCACCGCCATCGCCGTGTCAATGGGTCCCGGCTCGTACACCGGCCTGCGGATTGGCGTCAGCACGGCGAAGGGGCTGGCCCGCGCCGTCGGTGCCAACCTCGTGGGCGTGCCCACGCTGGAGGCGCTGGCGGCCTCGGTGACGCCGTATGCCGCCCCCGGCGATGTGCTCTGCGCGCTGCTCGATGCGCGTCGCGACGAAGTGTACGCCGCTGCGTATCGGCTGGGTGCAGACGGGGCGCTTCATCCCCACAGCAATACCACGGCGTGCTCCACCGATCAGTTGGCGGACGAGCTCAGCACGGTCGATGGCCGCCTCTGGCTCGTGGGCAACGGCGGTCCCAAATCCGAAGCACCGCTCGCCTCCGCCGGATTTGCACCCGTCGTTCTTCCTTTCGATCTTCATGGGCCGTCGGCGGCCTGGATCGCGCGGCGGGCCGCGCTTCGCATCAGGGCCGGGACCGTCGACGACTGCGCTACGTTCGAGCCCTACTACCTCAAAGCCTTCGCCGGCACCCAACCCCAAAAGACGCCCTTCGAGCGGCTTTCGCCCTGAGACGAGCGCCTCGTTTAACCCTCCGTTTTAACGTTGACATCACCATGGCCTGGTTCAAACGCAAACGTCGCGGGATTCTCACTGATCGCAGCGAGCAAAACGAAGTCCCCGAGGGCCAGTGGGTGAAGTGCCCCGAAACCGACGAGATTATCAACCGGCGCGAGCTGGAAGAGAACCTGCTCGTCTTCCCCAGCTCGGGCTATCATTTCGGGATGAGCAGCACCCAGTACTTCGATTTTCTCTTCGACGATGGCGACTACGAGCTATTCGATCAGGACCTGTTCTCGGTCGATGCGCTCGATTTTGAGGATCGCAAGCCGTACGCTCAGCGGCTGGAGTCCGCCCAGGAGACGACGCAGCAGAATGAGGCGGTGCGCTCGGCGATGGGCCTGATGGGGGGGCGCCGCGTCTCGGCCGCAGCGATGGACTTCTCGTTCATTGGCGGCTCGATGGGCTCGGTCGTCGGGGAAATTATCGCCCGAACGATCAAGCGGGCCTACACGAAAAAAACGCCGCTACTCATCGTCACCCAGAGCGGCGGCGCCCGCATGATGGAGGGCGCCCTCAGCCTGATGCAGATGGCCAAAACCAGCGCCCACCTCACTCGCCTCGACGAAGCCGGCCTGCCCTTCATCTCGCTGCTCACGCATCCGACGACCGGCGGCGTCACGGCCTCATTCGCGATGCTCGGCGACATCATCATCGCCGAGCCGGGGGCGCTCATCGGCTTCGCCGGGCCGCGCGTGATCCGCGAAACCATCGGCTCGGACCTGCCGGAGGGCTTCCAGCGCTCCGAGTTTCTGCTGGAGCACGGCTTCGTCGACCTGGTCGTCGATCGCCGGCGCCTCCGCCAGCACCTGACGCACCTGTTCGACCTGATCATGGAGTAGCGGCGCCAGCGCCGTCAGTCGCGCTCTTCGATGAGCGCCGCCAGCGGCACTTCGCGGACGCCCTCCGCATCGGCGGCGAGGAAATGCTCATCCGGCTCGCCCCGAAGCTGCGCGCCACCGACCTCGCCCTGGGTGTTCAGCGCGTAAAACCGCACGTTGAAGTTGGGCTGGCTGTCGTCGGTTTGCAGCCGCGCCAGCTTGGTGCGCTGCGCGATCCGCTCGCAGACGTAGAGGCACGCCTGCTCGGGCGAGTCGCCCATCCGCATCCGCTCGACGATCAGGAAGCTCGACAGGTTCTGCAGATTGGCCTCACCGCGCCCCGTCGAGCCCGCCGCGCCGACCTCATTGTCGCAGTACAGCCCGGCGCCGATGATCGGCGAGTCGCCGACGCGGCCCGGAATCTTGTAGAACAGCCCGCTCGTCGTCGTGACCGAGCCGATGTTGCCGCTCGAGTCGAGCGCGGAGCAGTGAATCGTACCGTAGTGGCGCTTCAGCTTGCGGAGGTCGGCGCCTAAGTTCGTATCGTCGGCGTCGTGCGGCGGTAGGTAATCGTCGCGGTCGGAGAGCGTCTCCTTCCACTCGACCCACGCCTTGCGCGCTCGCTCGGTCAGCAGATCCTCGATCTCGAAGCCGTGCATCGTCGCGAAGTCCTGTGCGCCCTCGCCCACGAGCAGCACGTGATCGGTGCGCTCCATCACCATCCGCGCAACCTTCGACGGATGCTTGATGCCCTCAAGTGCGGCGACCGATCCGGCCCGATGCGTCGGCCCGTCCATCACTGCCGCATCGAGCTGCACGACGCCGTCCTCGTTCGGGATGCCGCCGTAGCCGACGGTGATGTCCTCCGGATCGGCCTCGACGATGTTGACGCCTTCGATCACACCGTCGAGCGCGCTGCCGCCGCCTTGCATCACCTCGACGGCCCGCTCGGCTGCGGCGCGTCCGTTGGCGCTCGTGACGACGACCGGCCCCTGCGCCCTCGGGCGATTGGGCGGATCGGCGACTTGTCCGGATGATTGCGATGGCCACAGCGCGGCCCCCGCCCCGGCGAGGGTGGCTTTTTTGAGGAACGATCGGCGCGATTCGGACGGCGGCGAAAGCGAAGACATGGGTCAATCGGATTCATGGACGGCAAAACGTGCGGCGGTGCTCCTTCAGTATCCCGCACAACCGCCCACAAAATCCAGTCGGTTTTTGCGAATGGGCGGGGTGGCGACGTTGGGCACATAACGATCGCCCAAACGCCCTTTCGCCCAGACGCCATCACGCCGCAATCGGCGCGCGCATGTTCTCCGCCGCCTCAACCATATTCGACAGCGCCGGCTTCACCTCGACCCAGCGGCGCGTCTTCAGCCCGCAGTCGGGATTGACCCAGACCTGCTCCTCGTCCAGCACCTCCAGCGCCTTCTCGATCAGCCCCTCGATCTCGTCGACGGATGGCACGCGTGGCGAGTGGATGTCGTAAACGCCGGGGCCGATCTCGTTCGGGTAGTCGAAGGCGTCGAACGCATCCAGCAACTCCATCTTCGAGCGCGAGGCCTCGATCGAGATCACGTCGGCGTCCATCGCAGCGATCGCGTCGATGATGTCGTTGAACTCGGAGTAGCACATGTGCGTGTGGATCTGCGTCGCATCGTCGACCACGCTGGAGGCCAACCGGAAGCATTCGACGGCCCAATCGAGATACGCGTCCCAGTCGGATGCGTGGAGCGGCAGCCCCTCGCGAAAGGCGGGCTCGTCGATCTGAATGGCGCGGATGCCGGCTGCCTCCAGATCGGCCACTTCGTCACGGATGGACAGGGCGATCTGCCGGCAGGTTTCCGCGCGCGGCTGATCGTCGCGGACGAACGACCACTGGAGCATCGTGACGGGCCCGGTGAGCATGCCCTTGACGGGCTTGTCGGTGCAGGACTGCGCGTAGCGAATCCAGCGGACCGTCATCGGCTCGGGGCGCGACACGTCGCCGAAGATGATGGGCGGACGCACGCAGCGCGTCCCGTAGCTCTGCACCCAACCGTTGTCCGTAAACAGAAAGCCGTCGAGCTGCTGGCCGAAGTACTCGACCATGTCGCTGCGCTCGGGCTCGCCGTGGACGAGCACGTCGAGGCCAATGGCCTCTTGTGTCGCGATCGTGTCGGCGATCGTTTCTTCGAGAAACGCTTCGTATTCCTCCTGCGTGATGTCGTCCCGCTTCAGCGCGGCACGCCGGCGGCGAACTTCCTTCGTCTGCGGAAACGAGCCGATGGTTGTCGTTGGCAGCATCGGCAGATCGAGGCGCCGACGCTGCAGCGGGCGCCGCTTCCGGTGCGGATGGTCGCGGCGT
This sequence comes from uncultured Rhodothermales bacterium, assembly GCA_964448045.1. Classification (GTDB taxonomy): domain Bacteria; phylum Bacteroidota; class Rhodothermia; order Rhodothermales; family Salinibacteraceae; genus CAYUVF01. The sequence goes on along the minus strand of CAYUVF010000009.1, from coordinate 24,683 downwards.
GTCATCTCGGCGGAGACGCTGGCGATCCGATCCTGCACGGCGGCGTCGTGGATGCGATCGGAGGAGGCGCGGCTCTGCTGCGCGCGGCGGCTGGCGTCGAGCACGTCGGCGGCGGCCTCTTTGTCGCCGTTGGCAATTTGGGCGAGCGCGACGATCTCTTCGATCTTCTGCTTCGCGAAGGCGAGCCACTGCCGCGCCCCGTCGTCCAACTTCGTTTCCGTCTCCAGATCCACCGGCACGTGCAGCAGCGAGCACGACGGCCCGA
>CAYUVF010000009.1:0-24318 GCA_964448045.1 uncultured Rhodothermales bacterium | reverse complement strand
CGCGCTCGGCGTCGGTGCGGTCTTCGACGAAGCACGGCTCGTCCAACTGCACGGACGCGGCGCCCGCATCATCGAGCCGGCTGAGCACCTCGGCGTAGACCGGCAGCAGATCATCCAGCAGATCGAGCGGCTCCACCTCGTCGTGCTGCGGCTTGCCCAGGAGCAGAAACGACACCGGCCCGAGCAGCACCGGTCGCGTGCCGATCCCCAACTCGCGCGCCTCGCGGTATTCGTCGATCGGCTTCGTGGACGCGAGGCTGAAGTCCTGATCGGGATGCAGCTCGGGGACGATGTAGTGATAGTTTGTGTCGAACCACTTGGTCATCTCCATCGCGGGCGCTCCGGCCTCGCCGCCGGAGGCGTCGACCTCCTTCTCCTGCACGCCGCGCGCCATCGCGAAGTACGTCTCCAGATCGACCGTGTCGCCCGACCATCCGAAGCGCGGCGGCACGGCGCCGACCATCGCCACGGTATCGAGCACCTGATCGTAGAACGAGAAATCGTTCGATGGAATCTGGTCGAGGCCGAGGTCGCGCTGCATCGTCCAGTGGGCTTTGCGGAGCGCCCGCGCCGTGTCCAGCAGCTCCTCTCGGGTGAGGTCGCCGCTCCAGTAGCCCTCCGTGGCGCGCTTCAGCTCGCGGTGCGCACCGATGCGAGGAAAGCCGAGATTCGTCGCTTGCACCATAGGGTCGTCCACAATCGTGTGAGCAGATCGGCGTACGCGTGGGTGTTTATAGCCTAATAGAACTTGAGCAACTTGTCATCCCGGACTTGATCCGGGATCTCCAGGGGCTATTTGGCACTTTGTGAATGAGATCCTGAGTCAAGCTCAGGATGACAAAATTAGGTTTGTAGAAACTGTTTTTGGTAAGTCAGATTCGAAGTCATTCCCGACTCCACACGAGGACGCATGTCCGACTGACGAGAGAAGCGAGCTAATCGGGAATCCAGAAAGAGCTGACGCCCCACCCTTTTGCTCTGGATTCCCTGGGAATGATAGACGAAAGGGTAAAGGAATTTCCAGCTACCAAACAATCTCGTAAGCGTCAATATTTGGGGTACAAACAGCGTGCGTACGCCCCTGTTGCAGACGCTCCCGGCCCTCGGCGGGGGGCCTCACGACATCATTACGTTCCGGAGGGCTCCTCGACGGGCGATTCGGGCACCGATGGCGCCGCGGAAGCCGCCTGCTCGGCCGCGCGGCCTTTGAGCGCAAAGCTGATCAGCGTGAGCACCGCCGCAATTCCCGCGATGATCTGAAACGCCAGCGTGTATCCGTCGAGCGCCGTCGTGCCCGACTCGGCCACCGCGCCGATGAACGCCCCGCCGACGAGTTGCCCGATGCCGAGAAACAGCGAGATGACGCCCTGCGCCACCGTCCGCTCCGACGCCGTCGACTCGGCCAGCAGGATGTAGCTGAGCGACGAGCCGAGCAGGCACGCCAGTCCGCCGCCAATCGCCACCGAGCCGCTGTAAAAGACGACACGCGAACCGGGCGCCGCCCCGATCAGCGCGAAGCCGATAACCAGCAGCGCCGTCCCGCTGATGACGATGGCGCGCGAGCCGACGCGGTCGAGAATGCGCCCGGCCACCGGCGAACTGACCGCCACCGCTCCCACGAGCGGCAGCAGCATGAACGACGCGGCGGAGTCGGACACGTCGAATGCGGCGACGGCCAGATCGGGAAAAAAGATGAACGCCGCCTCCGTCAGTCCCGCCCCAAAAGCCAGCGCGCTGGCGATGCCCACCTGCCGGCTCCGAAACAACCCGAGGCGCAGCAGCGGATCCGTCGCCCGGCGCTCGACCCAGAGGAACACCGGCAGCAGCAACGCCGCGCCGAGCAGGAACGGCCCCACGCGCCACGACAGCAGGCTGCTCCCGAGCGCCTGTGTATCAATCTGATTGATGCCAAACGCCAGCGCGATGAGTCCGATGCCCAGCACCGCGATGCCGAGGCCGTCGAGCGCCTGCTCTTCGTCGCCTGTCGTCGCGGGCAGAATGCGCCAGCCGAATGCCGCGACGACGGCGGCCAGCGGCAGGTTCATCAGGAAGAGCCACGGCCAACTGGCGACGCTGAGCAGCACGCCGGCGAGGATGGGGCCGATGACGAAGGCGATGCCGTAGACCGCGCCGAGCACGCCCAGCGCCCGCCCGCGCCGCTCGGGCGGAAACGTATCGCCGATCACGGCGCTCGCCGCGGGAAAGATACCTGCCGCGGCCAATCCCTGCACGCCGCGCCCGGCGAGCAGCACCGTCAGGCTCGGCGCCAGGGCGACGATGAGCGACCCTGCGCCGAAGAGCAGCACATCCGCCACGAACAGCGTGCGCCGCCCGAAGACATCGGCGAGGCGCGACATCAGCGGGATGCCCACGAGGTTGAGCAGCACGAAGACGTTGAAGACCCACGCGATCGTCCGCTTATCGACGCCGAACGCCTCGCGCAGCGCCGGCAGCGCGGGCCCCACGATGGCGATGTCGAGCGCGGCCATCAGCACGCCGGTGAACAAAACCAGCAGGACGCGGCGCGGAGCGGGGGACATCAGCGAAGGCATTGAGTGAGAAGGACACGGCTACCTCACACGGCGGAACAATCCGTTCAGTTTCTCCCAATCAGCGGCCCTCCGCATTACGGACCGCGCGCCTCAATCGGACGTTTATTTTTGGCCCTGGGCTGCTATATTGGGCACGAGTGATTCGCACTGACGCGCCAACGACCCCGCCATTTCATGGCCGACCCCGAAACCGCAACGGCACCGCAGGTCGATATCGACGACAGCATTCGCCCACCGGACGAAGCCACGCCGTCCGGCAGTCGCAAGCTCTTTGGCACCTTTGGCGGCGTGTTCACGCCCACGCTGCTGACGATTCTGGGCGTGATCATGTTCCTCCGCGAGGGCTGGGTGATCGGCAACGCCGGCATCCTCGGCGGGTTGCTGATCATGATGGTCGCGTTCGGCATCACGCTGTGCACGGCGCTTGCGATGTCGTCGATCACGACCAACATCCGCATCGGGGCGGGTGGGGCGTACGCGATCATCTCGCAATCGCTGGGGCTCGAAGTGGGTGGCAGCGTCGGCATCCCGCGGTACCTCTCGCAGGCGCTCGCGGTGACCATGTACATTTTCGGCTTTCGTGAGGGCTGGCTGTGGGTCTTCCCCGAACACTCGGCGCTCCTCGTCGACCTCGTCGTCTTCTTCTCGCTCTACGGCATCGCCTACATCAGCGCCGACCTTGCCATCCGCGTGCAGTACGTCATCATGGCGATCATCGTCGGATCGCTCATCTCTATCGGCCTGGCCGTGTGGGACGGCTCGATGGTCTACGGCATCACCGATCACGACCTGTGGGGCACCTTCCCCGGCTCCATCGAAGACGCCTTCACCGGAACGACGTTCTGGACCGTGTTCGCGGTCTTCTTTCCGGCGACGACCGGCATCATGGCGGGCGCCAACATGTCGGGCGATCTGAAGAACCCGCGCCGGAGCATCCCCGTCGGGACGCTGGCAGCCATCGGTGTCAGCGTGGTGATTTACGTGGTGTTGGCCTACTGGCTCGCGCGCTCAGCGACGCCGCAAGAGCTGCAAGAAAACTACTACGTGATGATCGACAAGGCGTATTGGGGCCCTGCCGTGGTCGCGGGATTACTCGGCGCCACGTTCTCCTCGGCGCTGGCGTCGATGGTGGGCGCCGGGCGCATCTTGCAAGCGATGGGCGCACACCGCGTCGTCCCGGTGAGCGACTGGCTCGCCGCCCGCACCGAAAAGGGCGAACCGCGCCACGCCATGATGGTCACCGGCGCCATCATTTTCGCCTCGCTGATGGTGCGCGACCTCAACGCCATCACGCCGCTCATCACGATGTTCTTCTTGATTACTTACGCGATGATCAACGGCGCCGTGGTGATCGAGCAGAGCCTCGACCTCGTGAGCTTCCGGCCGCATCTGCGAGTGCCCATCTCCATCCCGCTGATCGGCCTCGCTGGCTCGCTGCTGGCGATGTTCATCATTAACTCCACGGTCAGCTTCCTCGCGCTGGCCGTCACGCTCTTTGTGTACTGGATCCTGCTGCGCCGCCAGCTCAATGCGCCGTTCGAAGACGTGCGCAGCGGCCTGTTCGTCGCCTTCGCCGAGTGGGCCGCGAAGAAGGTGACCGAGCTCCCCACCATGCAGGAGCGCGCCTGGCGCCCCAACCTGCTTATTCCAATCGAAAATCCGAGCGAGCTTCGGGGCGAGTTTTTGACGATTCAGGACATCACGTATCCGCAGGGATCAGCGAAAATCTTGGGACTGAAGCGGCCCGATGCCTCCGAGGACTTCTCCAAACAGCTGGGGAACATGATGCAAGCACTGCGCAAACGCGGGGTCTTCGCCTCCACTGCTACAATTCAGAGCGACCACTTCGGCACAGGCGTCGTCGCCGGCATGCAGGCGCTGCGGGGCGCGTTCTTCCGCCCCAACATCATCTTCCTGCAGATGCCTCAAACGCCCGACCGCGAAGAAGAATATCGCCAAATCATCCGCGAGGCCGACGAGGAGCAGTTGGGCACGCTCGTCTACGCGCCGCATCCGCAGGCGGGCTTCGGGCAGCAGCAGCGCATCAACGTGTGGATCCGCGACCGCAGCCCCGACTGGTCGGTGTCGATGGATATCGGCAACCTCGACCTGTCGATTCTGACCGCGTACAAAATCTCACAGAATTGGCGTGAGGCCGAGATTCGGCTGATTACGGTGGTAAACGATGCATCGGAACAGGAAAAGGCGCAGGCGTTCCTGGATACGCTGATCGACCTCGGACGCCTCCCCAACGCCGAGGGCATCGCCGCCACGGGCGCCTTCAACGAATACGTCCGCCGCGCCCCGCAGGCCGACCTCAACATCTTCGGCCTGCTGCCCAACATCGACTTCGAGTTTCCTCGCCGCATGGTCGACGAAACGCAGTCGACTTGTATGTTCGCCCGCGACTCGGGCCGCGAGAGCGCCCTCGCCTGAGCCCCTCTGCCGATCGGGCCGCGCCCCGATGCGCCGGCGAACGGCCATCCGCCATCCAGCTGCCAGATGGGCAGCCTCTCCCCCGACCTGCCGGGCTGGAACATAATTTGTTGGCACGCCTTCTTGAAGCGCATCCATCGGGCCGCGCGCCCGAACCGCCGCCATAGTTCACGGAAACCGATCATCCCCAACGACCACCATGCCCACGTACGTTTACCGCCGCGAGGATGGGACGACCTTCGAAATAGAACAGCGCATCACCGACGACCCGCTGGAGACGTGCCCCGAAACGGGCCAGGACGTCGAGCGGATCATCACCGGATCGGCCGGCCTCATCTTTAAGGGCGACGGCTTCTACGTCAACGATTACGGCAACGGATCGGCCTCGAATGGCAGCGCGGGCCGCTCGTCCAGCGACAGTGCGGCCGCGACCAGCGATTCGTCGTCCGAATCCAGCTCGGCCGCGAGCGGCGACGAGTAGCGCTCGGCGGCTTCACGCATGCAAAAAGCACCGGCGCAGCAGCGCGACCGGTGCTTTTTTGTTGGGCCGAACCGTAGCCGTAGCGGCGCGGCCCTATCTGGTCCTTTCTATTTGGATTCTGTACTACGCCATGACCTCAGCCGCGGCGTCGGCGATGGCGAGAAACGAATCGGCCTGGAGGCTGGCTCCGCCGATGAGCCCGCCGTCCAGATCGGGCTGAGCGAGCAGCTCCGCGGCGTTGTGCGGCTTCATGCTGCCGCCGTAGAGAATGCGCACATCGGCAGCGAGGTCGTCGCCGTACTGGTCGGCCAAGACGCGGCGGACGAACGCGTGCATGGCCTGCGCCTGCTCGGGCGTGGCCGTTTCGCCGGTACCGATGGCCCAGACCGGCTCGTACGCAATCACGAGCTGATCGGCCGCGTCGATGGCGACGTCGTCGAGCGCGCCCGTCACCTGCGTGCGCACGACGGCCTCGGCGTCGTCCGCATCGCGCTGCGCCTTTGTCTCGCCGACGCACACGATGGGCACGAGGTCGTAGCGGAGCGCCTGCTTCACCTTGGCATTAACCTCGGCATCCGTCTCGTCGTAATACTTTCGGCGTTCGGAGTGGCCCAAAATCACATATGTGCATCCGACGGAGCGCAACATCGGGGCCGAGATCTCGCCGGTGAAGGCCCCCTCGTCCTCCGTGTGCATGTTCTGCGCACCATAGGTCACGGGCGCCCCCTCGACCGCGTCCCGCACGACTGTCAGATGAATCGAGGGCGGGCAGACCGCCACCTCGACACCCGCCAGCGCATCGCCCCGCTCGTGAACGCCCGTTGCAACGGCACCCGCAAGGTTGCGGGCTCGCGGCCCATCGGTGTGCATCTTCCAGTTTCCGGCAATAAACATGATTGGCAAGGTATTCGTGAGCGGAGTCGATAAAGAGTGGAGCGAGTCGCTGAGCCGCTATTTACTCGCTTCGTAGAGGAACATCGGCGGAATGTTGAGGATCTCGTAGGCCTTTTTCACCGAGCCGAAGTGGTGGCGTAGCGGATCCTCCATGTGGTTATAGTTCTGGTAAACGAGGAACTTGCCGTCGTCGCTGAGAATCGAGCGGGTATTCTGGATGAGTTCGTGCTTCGTCTCCTCGTCAAGAAACGAAAACGGGATACCCGACAGCACATAATCGGCCTCGGTCTCGCCGGCTTGTTCGAGCACGTGGGCGACGTTTTCGGCCCGGTCGTGAACCACCTCGACCCGGTCGTCGCCGCTCGACATCGCCCGGAGCTTCTGGACAAAGTTGGCGTTGCCCTCGATCAGGATGAGGCGGGAGTCCGCCGTCATGCGCTTCATGATGTACTCGCTAAAGACCCCGGTGCCCGGTCCGTATTCCACGATAACCTGGGGCTGGGTGAAATCGATCCACTGGCACACGCGCCGCACGAGAAATTTGGATGAGGGCGTAATCGCCGCTACGTCGCGGTCTTTGATGAAGTTCTTGATGTAGGAGATCGTGCTCATGAGCCGGCTGTGCTGGTTTAGCGAAGTACGGGGATCATCGAAAATGGGGGCTGGACGACTGTAACATCGGGATGGGCGGCAGCTTAATCAACGAGGCGGGGCCGCATCGAGCAGTGCGGCCAACTCCTCCCGGAGCGCTACAAAGGCGCTGCCGACGTATTTGCCGACGATCTGACCCTCGGCGTTGATCAGAAAGCGCGTCGGGAGCGAGCCAAGGTTGTAGGTGCCCACAAAGCCCTGCGCCACCGCCGGTGGAGCGACAACGTGTGTGCCGGGCAGTTCGCGTCCGTCGAAAAAGGCCTCGTTCAGCAGCGTGTCGGGCTGGAGCGAGATCGATACGAGCGCCAGGTTATCTTCGCGCGTCTGCTCGTAAACGGCATTTCGAGCGGCGATCTGCTTTTCGTACAATTGAGTCGAAGGTCGGTAAAACTCCAGAATGACAGGCCGGCCGCGCAGCTCCGTAAGATCCAGCTCTGCTCCGGTCCACGTCGTCACGGTAAACTCGGGCGCGGGCATGCCGGGCATGAGGTTTTGCACCTCGTAGGCCGTGCGCTCCGCCCAGTTGGCCCATTCCGTATTCGGAAACGCCTGCTGGAGCCTGCGGGCCGCGTCGAGCGCCTGATCTTGTTCGAGGCTGTCGATGTGCGCCCGCACGATCTCGGCCTGTAGCGCGGCCTGCTGCGCCCCTCGGATGGCCTTCGACTGGAACGTGCGCATCAGGTCGAGCGCGGACGCCTGGCCGCGCAGGCGGGCCTCGGCGCGGCGGGCCGTCCGTGCCGCATCCAGAAACTGCGGATTCGTCGGCGCGATGGTACGTGCCCGGGCCACGGCCAACGAGTCGTTCCATCCGGCCAACAGCGTCACGGCTTCGGCGCGGGCATACGCAGCACCGAGCGTATTCGGATAAGCATTCGGCATATTCCAGAGGATGCTGGCCGTCTGCTCGACGTTGTACCCGATGGAATCGGTCGGGGCGGACTCTTGCTGGACCCGTTCGATAAGCCGCTGGCGGTGTAGCGCTACCGTGTTGCGATAGGCCAGCCACGCGGAGTTCTCCGGCGAGCGGATGGCCAGCGGGCGGTTGCCGACGGGCAGCTGCGCCTGCAGCGTCGCGGTTTCGCCGGGTGCCACGACGAAATCATCGGAAGCCACGACGGTGCCGCGCCGCCGGATGACCAGGGGATAGATCCCGCGATCCGGCGCCTCGACCGTCATCCGAAAGTGGCCGTCCCGATCCGTCGTGGCAACCCCCAGCGTATCGACCGTGTCTCCCTGCTGATGAGCGACGAGCAGCTCAAATCCGCCGTAGCTGGGGATCGAGTCGATCTCGGGATGTACGGTGATCCGGCCTTCGAGCACGCTCTGCACCGGCGCATCCGACTGCGCGTCGGCCGGGGGCACCACAAACACGAGGGCGACCGCAAGTAGGACGGCAAAAGCGAGAACGGGCGAACGATCGGAGGACATCAACACATTCACGGGGCGAATCAGAGCGGGGTGGGTGGGACGAGGCGCGACGCTCACGAGCGGCGGGCGTTCAGCTTCTCCTTCAGCAGCGACCGCACGACCTGCGGATCGGGGGAGCCGTCGAAGTTGCGCATCACCTGTCCGATAAAGAAGCCGAGCAGCCCCTCCTTGCCGTTGAGGTAGGTTTCGACCTGGTCTTCGTTTTTGTCGAGCACCGACTGGACGACCGGCTCCAGCGTATCACGGTCGGAGACCTGCATCAGGTTGCGCTCGTCGGCGATTTTGCCGGCGGAGCTCTCGGTATCCTCCAGCATGGCTTCGAAGACTTCCTGCGCCGCGCTGCTGTTGACTTTGTTCTCGAGGCGGAGAAACACAAGCTGTGCAAGACGCTCCGGCCCGATGGGCAGCTCCTCGATGGTCCAATCGCGGTCGTTCAACACGCGGAGGACTTCGGTCATCACGAAGTTGGAAACCTCCTTCGCCTGCGCCTGCGTGTTGCCGCCCTTTGTGCGCTTGAAAAGCGCCGCGAGCGCCTCCTCGAAGTAATCGGCAACGGCGCGCTCCTCGGTGAGGACGGTGGCATCGTAGGCGGGCAGGCCCATCTCCTCCATAAACCGCTCCTGCCGCTCGTCGGGTAACTCGGGCAGATCGGCGCGGACGGCGTCGATCCAGGCGTCGTCGATCTCGACTTCGACGAGGTCGGGATCGGGGAAATAGCGGTAGTCATGCGCTTCCTCTTTCGATCGCATCGGGCGCGTCTGGCGCTCGCCGGCGTCCCAGAGCATAGTTTGCTGCCGGATCGATTTTCCCTGCTCCAGCCGCTTGATCTGCCGGTCGATCTCGTAGTCGAGTGCCTCTTCGACGTGGCGGAACGAGTTCAGGTTCTTGACCTCCGTCTTCGTCCCGAAGGTCTGCCGCCCGCGCGGGCGGACAGACACGTTCGCATCGCAGCGCAGCGACCCCTCCTCCATGTTGCCGTCGCTGATGCCGAGGTAGCGGACGAGCTGGCGCAGCTTCTGCACGTACAGGTACGCCTCGTGCGGCGAGCGCATGTCGGGCTCGGAGACGATCTCGATGAGCGGCACGCCGCAGCGGTTGTAATCGACGAGCGTATCGTGCGGATCGGGATGGTGGAGCGACTTGCCGGCGTCCTCCTCCATGTGGATGCGCGTGAGCCCGATTCGTTTGGTCGATGGGCTCCTCCGCCCATCTCCACCGTGCTTCTCCTCATCGAGCTGCACCTCAACGAAGCCGTCGTAGCAGATCGGCGTGTCGTACTGCGAGATCTGATAGCCCTTCGGCAAATCGGGATAAAAGTAGTGCTTGCGGGCAAAGACCGAACGCCCCGCGATCGTGCAGCGGGTCGCGAGGCCCATCCGCATCGTGTACTCGACGACCCTCTTGTTGAGCACCGGCAGGGTGCCCGGATGGCCCAGACTGATGGGATCGACGTGCGTGTTCGGATCGCCACCGAACGCCGCCGAATCAGGACTGAAAATCTTGGAGTCAGTCTGCAGTTGGACGTGAACTTCCAGGCCGATGACGGGCTCGTATTTGTCGTGCAGCATCTCGGGGAGCATAGTGAAAAGTCAGCAGCGAAGCGGAGCGCGCTCCAGACGCGCGAACCACCTCACGTATATTCAACGGGCGGCCACATGTTCTATGCAGGGATCCGGACTGCCCGCCGAACTTCAACCCGAGACCACCGCCTCGTACTTGCGGAGGATTTCGCGGGTGTGATCGCCGGTCTTGGGACGTTTGAAGACGTGCCGGATGACGCCGTCGGGGTCGATCAGGTAGGTCGTCCGTGCCGTGCCCATGAACGTGTTGCCGTACATGTTGCGTTCGCCGTACACCCCGTACGCATTCAGCACCGTCCGCTCCGGATCGGCCACCAGCGGGAACGAGAGGTCGTGCGCTTCCGCAAACGCCTCGTGATCCGCCACATCATCATCGGAGACCCCGATGACGGCGATGCCCGCCTCCTGCAGTCGCGCCTCCCCGTCGCGCAAGTTGCAGGCCTGCTTCGTGCAGCCCGGCGTACCGTCCTCCGGATAGAAATAGAGCGCGACCCACTGGCCGCGATAGTCGCTCAGGCGCAGGGTAGAGGCCTCTTGCGTGGGCGCTTCAAAATCGGGAGCCTGCTGCCCCGGTTCAAGCCGATCGATGGTGGACATGATTGGTTGTTAGTTGGGTGGATAGCAGTCGGATCAATCGCAAGATATCCACCAGCCGAAGCCCCACGAAAGGCACCCATTTGAACTTTGTCGGGAAATCCCGTTGCGCCCTTTACCGATCCCGAGACGCCGACGAGTTCGCCCCCTCCTGATCGTTGAGCGTCCAGTCGTACTCCAGATAGTCGATGCGAAATCCGGCAGCCTGCAATTTCTCCCGGGTAGGGCCCTCGAAATACGGGGCGATGAACCGCTGTACCTCATCAGTCTCCGCGCCGAAGTCGCCCTCAAACCATTTGAAGATGCGCGACAGATGAATTGCCTCCGCCTCAGCAGCGATCTTGTTTTTGGCATCGTCGTGCAGAAACATCCGCGCCTGATCATCGAGCTGGTCGTCCAACTGATCACCCGTGAAGGCCTCTCCGCGCAGTTTCGGGCAGCTCACGGCCGCACAGACGAGCGCAAAGTGGATGCGGGGCTCATCGAACCGCTCGCGGATAATCTCATGCTCGATCTCATCGAGGGTGCGCATCTGACCGGCCACCTCGCCCACCTTCACGAACCAGGGCGCGTTCAGCCGCGGGATGGACGGACCGCCGGCCGGGGTGATGTCCTTGATGCTGTCGACGGGGTAGTGGTCGACGATCAGCTTGATGGTGAGTGCATTGTAGGCATTGATCCAAAACGCCAGCCGCCCGGCCCGATTGAGGTTCGACGGATCGGTTTCGGCCAGCTGATGAAGGTACGGGGCCAGCACGGCATCGTGTTGCGCCTTGATTGCGGCATAATCGACCCGGCCCGCGGCATCGACATGCTCGTGCACGAGATTGGTAAAAGCGCTGTGGTCGACCGAGTCGGGCGCCTGAACGGCCCCCTGCGCACGAACCGGCTGCACGTTGGAACCGCCGGTACACCCGGCCCACAATAGCGCGACAATCAGCACCAGATGGCGGAGACTTGTTTCCATTGACATGTTGCGCATCCTTCTTACTGTATAATCGGTACGTGGGACAACCTGAATCCGGCGATCAAACAAACGGTCCCATCGCCGGATCCCCGATGAACTCTCGGACCGGTCCTTGGGCCGTGTTTGGGGCACGGGGTGCTCTGTAGTCCGAGGGGGCTGCACGGTTACACACCAAACGCCTGTCCCTTCCCGAACTGCTTTTGATCTTGATTAGCAACAATTCGAGGGGATCTTCACGGTAGGCCCGTACTCCCGTCTGCACGGTTGTTCAACCGCCGTGCTCCCTTCCGCGATCAGGGTTGTCGAGCAGGTTTTCTTCGTGGTGCACCATCCCCCGGTGCGCGGCACTGATCAGTTGCATCTTGCCCCAAACATTATTCATCGATAGGGCACACCGTGCGTCACCTATGAAATGCGCCCTTTGGGACAAGCACTCCGTCCGTCGAGTCTCATCGGTTTGACTCCCGTCGCCGGAAGGCCCGGGCTCGTCCCTCGGGGCCGAACTCAACGTCGCAGCACTGCTTGAGCAGATCGCCCAGTTTCGATCGAGCGCGCTGCACGCGCGACTTAGCGCCCGATAGCGAAAGGCCCAGCTCATCCGCCACCTCCTGCTGCGTGTGCCCCTCGAAGTCTGCCATCACGAGCGGGCAGCGGTACATCTCCGGGAGCTCATCGGCCATCGGGCGCAGCCATGAGAGCACTTCCTCGTGCACATCGTGCACGCCATCGTAATCGGCCAGGTTCTCCGGAGCCAGATTGTCTGCGTCGGCAATATCGTCTGGGCGATCTACGGTCGTATCCACCGGCCGGCGCTCCTCCTTCCGGTAAAAATCGGCGATGGCGCGGCGGGCGATAGAAAAGACCCACGCTTCGGCCCGGTCGGTGTCGTCGAGCGACGGGGCAGCCTCATGCAAGCGCGTGAGCGTGTCCTGCAGCACGTCCGCGGCATGGGCGGAGGGGACGCGCCCCGCGATGAAGCGCCGGAGGCCCTCAACGAACGGACGCCAATGGGGCTCTTTGTCGTTCGGTGGGTCACCACCGGCGGCCTCTGAGGACTTGCTCTGTGGATCCACGACGGATTGCGTATGGTGCTCAGGCGGTGCTACGTTAAACATAGCGTGATCGCATCGGGTCGTACTACGGTGTCATGAAGGGGATCAGGCATCGTTCCCCGCTCCAACTGGCGTCGGGCGTGTCCCATCTGCGCCCTACAGAGCGATAAGCCCGACGAAGAGGACAATCAGGGCAATGTAGAGCATAATGTCATCGAATTTGGAGGTCCGACTGTGCAGGCACGTCCGAGGGAGGGATCGGCAGGAGGAAAATAACTGCATGGCAGCTTGTTGAGGGTATTGATCCACAGTTCCACGACCGGGATGGACCGAACAGCGCTTATTCCGCTGCATCGTCGGCGTAGTAGGTCTCTGCCTCGCCCCTCGTGTAGAAGGCTTCCCATGAAACCCCTTGCTGATCGACCACCCACGTTTTGTCGGAGTTGGCGTAGCAGCAGGTCGTTTCCCCTTCGTTGTTGACCGTGCCGCCCGCGCGGTCGATCCGTTGGCGTAACTCCTCCAGTTCGTCAGGCGTCTCGGCCTGGATGCCGAGGTGCTCGATGCCGAAGTCCTCGCCCTTTTCGGCGATGGAGAAGTTGACCCGGGGGTCATCCAACATCCATTTCGCGTAGTCCGGTTTCTGGACAGACGGAGCGGTGTCGAAAAGAGCAGCGTAGAAGCGCGTGGCCTCGTCAATGTCTTTCACGCGCAACATGACGTGCATTCGCTTCATAGTAAATCAGGTATCGGTTGTGAATAAGGTCTCGAGCAGGCTTTCTTCCTGCACTTCACCCATGTAGTCGTGCAAACCGTGAAATGGACGCACCCCTTCACTCGATTTTCAAAATAACACTGGCGCGTGGACAGTGGTAGACCTAACGTGAAGCGGTCTAACCTCAACCCAATCATACCATTAAGGTATCGCAGCAGCTTGGGTACAATACTCAAAGTGACACCCTCCGTAGAAGATGATTGAGCACCTGCAGGCCGGACCTCACGGACAGGCGCAAGAGCACACGTAACGACATCCAGCAAAAGTACAGTCCAACTTTCCTTGTCAGGCTTTATCGGACAAGCATGCTCATTCCTCTGCCACGATGTATATTCGGCGATAATCGTCCCATTCAGCTGAGGAAGCACGTCCCTCATAAACCGTCCCTATCTGACTCTCGGACCACAGTAAACACACGAAACGCACGTCCGCCTTCTCTCGCACCGTCCGATTCCATTGGAATCTTACCTGTGCAGGGGAGATAGCTTCAGTAGGCTCCGGGATCGGGGTGCACCGGCATAGCTATAGCTCACTGCTGAGCACACAAACATTAAGATTGAATGAAGGCATAATTATCAGGAACAGACAGACCTGTCTGTATTATGATAGCACGAAATTAACTTGATACTTCATACCATCATGACTGCACAAGACCACGACGGGCCTCGCGAGCGGGTGCTGGATGTCGCCTCGCGATTGTTCTACGAGCAAGGATTTCACGCAACCGGGGTTAATCAAGTGATCGATGAGGCTGGGGTCGCTAAGGCCAGTTTCTACGATCACTTTGGATCGAAAGAAAACCTCGGCGTTGCCTACCTCAAGCAGCGGCATAACATGTGGTTTACGGCGCTTCAGGAGCGGATCGACGAATACACGGCGCCCCAGGATCGCCTTCTCGCTCCCTTCGAGTTTCTGGAAGACTGGGTCGCCGAACCAAATTTCCGGGGCTGTGCCTTCTTGAATATCGTCTCCGAGTTCCCAAACGGCGAGCACCCCATTCGCGACGCGGCGCGTCGCCATAAGGATGAGTTGCGCGATACATTCCTTGAGCTCACCCGATCTGCTCTCGACGGCCCGTTGAGCAACACAGAAATCGGGCGGATTGCTGACGAACTCTACCTGCTGTTCGAAGGAGCGATCATCGCAAGCCAGAACTTTGAGGCGACCTGGCCCGCAGAATCGGCCCGAGCGACGGCACAGGCTCTCATCGACCAAGCATCCTAATTTTTTGCGCTATGTTTTAGACAGACCAGTCTGTTTTGTAGCTCCCTGCCTCGTTTGTCCCATTCGCTGCTCCCAATTAATCAACACGAGATCAAACTCCGCTGCCCTTCGCCTGGATTGAACATGCCGATGCCTGACG
The DNA here is from genome assembly GCA_964448045.1 of uncultured Rhodothermales bacterium. Classification (GTDB taxonomy): domain Bacteria; phylum Bacteroidota; class Rhodothermia; order Rhodothermales; family Salinibacteraceae; genus CAYUVF01. The sequence goes on along the minus strand of CAYUVF010000009.1, from coordinate 9,548 downwards.
GCCAGCTGGCGCCGAGTCTGTGTAGTGCAACAAACCCATTGGCTGCTACCTGCTCTGATAACAGGGCCTTCCATGAATCCTCGTTCCTCTTGAACAACAAAACGAGACCGATATGGCGCTCTCACAACACACGTTTTGGAAAACCGTCATCGCAGGCGGAATCGCCACGTTCGTAATGACCGTCACGGGCTTCTGGCAGAGCGGCCTTGGCCTTCCCCCGATCGATGTCGGAGCCATGCTCACCAAGAACATGACGGCCGCGCACCCCGATCAGCCGTATGGCCTGTGGGCCGGAAATCTCATCCACGTTCTGAATGGCATCCTGCTCGCGCTTCTATGGGTGATCTTCGGCCAACCTCGCATTCCTGGCCACTGGTTTGCGCAGGGCCTCCTGTACGGGATCATGACCACGTTGGCCGCAACAACCATCGTCGTTCCCCTCGTGGCCGGAGCCGGCGTGTTCTTTTCCAACACACCGGCCCCGGCGATGATGACCCTTGCGAGCCTGTCGGTTCACCTGGCGTACGGGCTGGCGCTCACCTTTAGTCTTGCGGTCGCCGGCGTGCCGTCCGACCAGCCTCGGAGCTCGAACGCATTTACTAAAGCGATAGATGAGCGGCCCGCAGAGACCCCCGCTTAATTTTCAATATCCATACAGACCTGTCTGTATTACTCAGCAATCGCTTTCACTCCCCACCCCCTCAATATCATGAACGACGCAGCCAACACCCATCCTGACGCCGACAAGAACCGCCTGGGCATCTACGTCTTCGACGGCGCCGAGGTGATCGACTGGGCCGGACCGACGGGCGTCCTCGCGGTCGCCCAACGGATGGAACCGGAACTCGACGTTTTCCTCATCGGAGAGTCCGCATCGTCGGTCAAAACAACGGCCAACATCGAGGTCATCCCCCGCTACACACTCGATCAGAACCCGCACATGGATGCCTTTCTTATCCCTGGCGGCATCGGAACGCGGCGGGAGATGCACAACCACCGGCTCCACGACTTCGTCCGCGGCTTGCCCGAGGAAACTCTTCTGGTGAGCGTTTGCACCGGCTCCTGGATCTATGGGAAAGCCGGCCTCCTCGACGGGCTCAAAGCCACCAACCGGAAGAACGGCGATCCCAGCGAAACCACCGTTCCCATCGAACGCCTCGCCGAGATCGCGCCCGAGGCCGAAATCGATGAACATCGCATCGTGGACACCGGGCGCATCCTCACCGCTGGCGGTATTTCCTCAGGCCTTGAGATGGGCTTCCATCTGCTTCTTCGCTTCGGCTACGACGAGGAGTTTGTCGAGACGGTCGCGCACGTGATGGAATACGGGAAACAGTGGGCCCTCATGAAAGACGACCGTCTTATTACCGCCAACTCGAAGACGCGGGCCACGTGACACGCAGCGGCCTGCCAAGCCTCAAGTAGCACTCGTTTGAAGTACACGGTCCTCACACCCATGTCCCCTACGCCGCTATGCTCAATGCAGACCACATCAGCGGGCCAAGCCGCCCGCTCGCCACCGACCGCTCAAACGGGTCGGAGTCACGCAGTTCAACGCATACTGACAACCCGACGGAGCACCTGTCCCCTGAGGCCCTCCAGGCCCTACAGAACCGCGATCCGGCCGCCATCGAGCGGTGGATCATCAGTCAGCGTTCGCTGCTCTACGGCTTCCTCCTCAAAATGGTAGGAGACGAAGAGGAAACGCGCGACCTCCTACAGGAGACCTTTTACCAGGCGCTCCGCTCGTTGCCTAAATTCCGCGGCGCCTCCAAAGTCTCGACTTGGCTATGTAGCATCGCGAAGAACGTAGCTCGTACGCACTTTCGCACCAAAGGCCGCCACAAGACGCTGGAGTCGAAGGCGCTCGAACGCCTCGACCATGCTGGCGAGTCCGCGACCTCCTATACCCTAACTCGCAACCCGCACGCCTCCACCAGGCGCAGCGAGCATAAGGACCTGATCCACTCGGCCCTCGGTGAGCTGTCTACGTCGTACCGGCAGATCATCCGATTGCGTGATCTTCAGGAACGCTCAACGCGGGAGGTTGCCGAACGGCTGGACCTTACGAAAGTGAACGTCCGCGTCCGCCTGCACCGCGCACGAAAGCAGCTGAAGAAACTCCTTACCCCCCGGTTAGCCGCTGAGCAGCGCTTCACGATGTAGCCGGGTCCGGACGGCTGTACTCCCGTAATCGACCCTATCGAAACAGATCAACCCGTCCAATGCCAACACCGATTCGCCACTTGCTTGTTACGATGACCCTTCTTGCAATCGCTGCTCCGGCACAGTCCCAGAATTGGACCGACCTCACAGTCACGGGTCAACTGCGCCAGCGGAGTGAATTAGACGCACGCGATTTCAATTCAAACACCACTCCAGGAGGGGTGCACCTCCTTCGCACTCGGCTGAATGCGGCCTTCCAGCCAACCCCCAGGGTGCAGGTGTTCGCACAAATTCAGGATTCGCGTCGTTTTGGCGAAGGAGACCCCGACCGGGCCCGCGGCACCATGGATCCTACTGCTGGCCAGCTCGACCTCCATCAGGCATACTTTCGGGTTGATCGTCTCTTCGGCATGCCACTCTCACTGACGGTCGGTCGCCAGGAACTCGCGTACGGTAATCAGCGGCTCGTTGGTACCGTAGAATGGAGCAATGTGGGACGTACGTTCGATGGCACGCGGTTGTCGCTCAGTGGAGAACGCGGGTCGATTGATCTCTTCGCAGCTCGCCTCGTCGAGCGCGTTGGAGAAGGAGAAGGTGCACAGAACTTCGTGGGACTCTATGGCACGTGGAAGGTAGCCGACCAACACGAGCTGGACATGTTCACGCTCTTCGACAACGATACGCAAAAGGTCTCTATCTCAGGCGACGAGCGGACCAACCGGCTGAACCGCCTGACACCAGGCATGGCGCTGCGTGGGGGGTGGAGTCGATTCTCCTATCAACTGGAAGCTGCCTATCAGCTGGGGAAACAGGCCATCTCGCCTGGGGAGAGTCGATCGGCCATTGGGGCATATCTGCTCAGTGTGCATAGCGGCTACGACCTGATCCCGAGACACGACATAATCCTCAGCGGAGGATATACGCGTCTCTCGGGCGACGACGCCCCCGGAGACGGCGACCTGGGGCAGTTTAATACGCTGTTTGCCACAAACCATGCGTTCTACGGGTCCATGGATTTCTTTCCGGTCAGAGCGGCCCCATTCGGGCTTCAGGACACCCACGTGAACGTATCGGCCGGGATCTCTGAACAAGTCCGCGTATCCGCTACCTTTCACCATTTCACCCAGACCAAAGCAACGGCGACTCAGTCGGCCCGGACGCTCGGTCAGGAACTGGATCTCACCCTCACCTATCAGTTCGCCGATGTCGTGACGTTTTCAGGCGGCCTCTCGGGGTTTATCCCCGATGATGCAATGGAGCAAGCTGTGGGAAGCAACGACAGGGCGTACTGGGCCTACGTGATGAGCACAATTCACTTTTAACCGCGACCAATGACACCATGCGTAAACGATTCTACACCGCCGACGTCTTCACGGATCAAATCTTTGGAGGGAATCCACTCGCCGTCGTGCCCGACGCAACAGGGCTTTCCGCCGGACACATGCAACGGATCGCACGCGAGTTTAGCCTCTCTGAAACCGCATTCGTCCTTCCCCCAGACAGCGACGAATACACGAGACGACTCCGGATCTTTACCCCGGCCACGGAGCTTCCCTTCGCCGGGCACCCTACGATCGGCACGGCCCACGTTCTCGCAGCCACCGGCGAAATCACGCTGACCGGCAGGTCGACGACCTTTGTCTTTGAAGAGAACGTCGGCCCCGTGCATGTTCGGGTTCAACGTGCGGAGGGGCGCCCCGTAAACGCGGAGCTATCTGCCGCCCAAATGCCCCAATTTGGCCCAGAGCCCCCTTCAGTAGAAGAGATCGCAGCGATGCTCTCGCTGGACACCGACGACCTCAGAGGCGCGTCCTACGCGCCCCAATCCGTCTCCTGCGGGGTCCCGTTTTTGTTTGTGCCGCTGCGGGATCGAGAAGCGCTCGCTCGGGTCCGCGTTAACCGCACGCACTGGAATGAACGCCTCTCTTCCTACTGGGCCCCGCATCTGTATTGCCTCGCGTTCGACCCTGAGGAGCCGGGCTCTGATCTTCGGGCGCGGATGTTTGCCCCCGCGATGGGCATTGACGAGGACCCAGCGACCGGGGCCGCCGCGACGGCGCTGGCAGGATACCTCGGGCGGCGAGTCAACACGCGTTCCGGAACGGTGCGATGGACTGTCGAGCAAGGATTCGAAATGGGACGCCCCAGCATTTTGCACGTGGAGGCCGACCTCTCGGCCGGTACCATTCAGGCCATTCGGGTCGGGGGCGCCTCCGTCATCGTCAGCGAAGGAGCGATGGAGGTGCCCGACACCATTCCCGATTGAACCGCAGGATCGAACGTACTTGCGATCCCCGTTCCGAGCTCCCATTCATGACCGAACCGCAACTGCTATGAAATACGACTCGCACATAATCCTCGCCGAGGACGGCGAAGCCATGGGTACGCTCAGCCAGTTCGCCAACCGCCTCAATCGGTCTCGCTCATTCGTCCTGCGCTGGATCCGCAGCCAGGCACCACGAACCATCATTCTGAATGCAGGCGAAGGACGGGAATTGCTGCTCATCCTCGCCCCGAGTGACTACGAGCGCCTTCTTCAATGCACGCGCCATCGGCCGTACCCCCAAAGAGAAAGGCTCTTTGAACCTGCACTAACAAACTGCTCCCTCCCGCATGTCTAATGTACGTAAACCAGACTCCCCGTATCACGAGGGCGAACGAGCCATCCAACAGCGCGCCGGGGTTCGAGCGCAGGCAAGACGCCTGGGCCGCATCATCTCCACCGATATTCCGGCCCGTGGTCGCGATCTTCTCGCGGACCAGCCCTTCGTGGTCGCCGGATGGCGAGACCGGAACGGACACGTATGGGCCTCGTGGCTCATTGGAAAACCGGGCCTGCTGCACGAAGAAAACAACCGCCTCCACGTGCAGACCGACCCGCCCCCCGGCGATCCGCTGGCCGAGCACCTGCGCGATGGGATGTGGATGGGATTACTCGCGATCGATCTCCAGACGCGCGAGCGGCTTCGCATCAACGGGCGCCTTCAAACGGCCAATACCGGATTCGTCGTCGAGCCCTACGAGGTCTATCCGAACTGCCCGAAATATATTCAACGACGCCTGCTCCGAACGATCGATGGAGCTCCGCCGGGCCGCCCTCAACGATCTACCACGCTCACCGATGCACAGCAGGCATGGATCGCCGGAGCCGACACCTTCTTTATTGCCAGCCTGCATCCCGACACGGGAGCCGACGTGTCACACCGAGGTGGTGACCCCGGGTTTGTCACTGTCGAGAGCGACCGGCGCATCTGGTGGCCCGACTATCCCGGCAACAACATGTTCAACACGCTCGGTAACATTGAGGCCCATCCGCCGGTCGGCCTGCTCTTTGTTGACTTTGACGGGGGGACCCTGCTCCAGATTTCTGGTACGGGACGCGTCGTGTGGGAAGACGACCGCCTCGCCGCGATGGAGGAGGCCGAACGCCTCGTCGAAGTCGAGATTTCGGCCGTTCGGGAGACCCCCGGAGCGAACCCCCTGCGATGGGACCTCGATGCCTACTCCCCCTTCAATCCGCCCACGTAATCGTTCAGCCCCCTTCCTTTCAGCAGCCTGATCAACGATGCCAGATCCCCAGCAGTCTCCAGAACCGGGCCGGGTATGGACCTGGTCGGCGGACGGCCGCGTCTACGCCGTCGTGCTCGACCGCCCCTCCGATGCGCTGGAATGGTTTGACGATGTCGGCAGCATGTGCGGATACGACGGTGGTGCACGGGTGCAATCGATGGACACCTTCATGCGCCAGGGCGCTCCCTTCCCCCACGTGCCCAATCGCATCCTGCGCGAGATCGAAGGTAGCGCACAGGAGTCCAACGGCTAAGGCGAATCACAAAACGCTCGGTGAGCTCCACGCGGCTGCATCCGGTCCCCGCAGCTCCGCATCATGCCGTGCGCCCTAAAATCTTGCTATCCTGCAAGCTTTGTCAAGAAACTACCAAGAGCCAAAAACTCGGAACTAACTTTTTTAGTTGACGTGTCAACTGTTGACTTGTTAATCAAGATCGAAACTCGTCTCATGCCAGTTCCGACTGACGCCCCGACCGACTCCATTCGCCGTGAAATCGGGCAGCAGCAGCCGTTCCAGTCTGCGGCCCAAGCGGCCGTTGTGAGCCTGATGCGTACGGCCAGCTTGCTCCGGCGCCGCTTCGAAAACCTGGCCGACCGAGAGGACCTCACGTTCCAGCAGTATAACGTGCTCCGCATCCTCCGCGGCGCAGATGGTCCCCTCCCGACGATGGAGATCGGAAAGCGGCTCATCGAGGTCACCCCGGGCATCACGCGGCTCATTGGCCGCCTTGAAACCAAGGGGCTCGTGCGGAGAAAGCGCTCGGATGAAGATCGGCGGCGTGTGCTGTGCAGACTCACCGAATCGGGTCGATCCGCCCTCCAGACGCTCGACGCTCCGATGGATGCGCTCGACGAGGCATGCATGCGCGAGCTAAACACCGACGAGCAGAACACCCTCCTCCTCCTGCTCGACAAGGTCCGGTCCGGCCTGCACGAGATGCCAGAGGTGGACTGACCGAGAGCGCCCGAAGCAAGAGGAGATCTCTTCTGGATTTCCACTGAGACTTCTGTTTGCCCCAATACTTGACCAATCAATCATTGACCAATCAATTAGAAGCAAAAGTCCCATGAACACGCCGGAATCAACCACCCCCAAACCCGCTGCTCCCGATGCGGCCTCCCTCCTACCCGACGCAATCCGACCCGTTACGGCTACCGAGGCGAGACTTGGACCGCTCGTTGCGCGCCTTACGCTCGCTGTGGTCATCTTTCCGCACGGCGCGCAGAAGGTTTTCGGATGGTTCGGGGGCTACGGGTTCACGGGCACGATGACCTTTTTTACCGACACCCTGGGCATCCCGTACGTCTTCGGCCTCTTGGCCATTATTGCCGAGTTCATAGGACCCCTCGCGCTCGTCGCAGGCGCTTTCGCTCGCGTTGCGGCGTTCGGCATAGGAGTCACCATGACCGTCGCGATGTGGATGGTACATCTCCCGCACGGCTTCTTTATGAACTGGTTTGGCAATCAGGTCGGCGAAGGCATCGAGTTTTTCTTGCTCGCCATCGGCTTGTCGGTCGTGCTCCTTCTATCAGGGGGCGGCGCCTACTCGATCGACCGCCTGTGGTCCACGTCAACCCGCAAGTAGCCCCCCCGCGACACCACGTCGCCTCTCTCCTTGTTCATCCAAACAATAGACAACCATGAAGACGACACAGCACAAACAGACGCAAGACACTGACGCTCCCCTTCGCGCCCTCGTTGAGGACCTGAACCAGATGATCCTCGATGGAAAGATCCTGGAAGCCCATGACAAGCACTACGCCGAAACGGTCGTGCAACAGGAGAACGAAGACGAACCGACCGTGGGCAAAGCCGCCAACCGAAAGCGAGAAGAGGCGTGGCTTGACAACGTCACCGAGTTTCGGGCTGCGGAGATAAAATCGGTCGCCATCGATCCCGAACACGAGGTGACGATGGTAGAGTGGTTTTTCGATTACACCCATGCGGAGTGGGGCGAGCGGCGGTACCATCAGATCGCACGCCAGCAGTGGAAGAATGGCAAGATCGTCCACGAGCGCTTCTATTACGGAAGCTGATCGACCGCGAACGACCAAATACCCCCCGTGCATAGGCACGGGCGCGTGCCCCATGGATTCCTATGAATCAAGGGAATTCGATGCTCTCAGCACGCGGGTGGTCAGGCGGAAAGCCACTTGCGCCCCCGAACGCGCGACACCTACAAAGGCATCCTGCGCCGCTTCCGGGAGAGCCTCCCGCCCGGTGCGATGCTCCAGGACGTGGAGGCCGCTGATCTCCGCGCCTACATCATGGCGCCGAAGATCTCGAACGCCACCCAGCGCAAACGCTACCGCCACCTGCGAACGTTCTTCAACTGGGCCAAGGACGAGGACCGTCTCCAAACCAACCCGCTGGACGAGGTGGACCCGCCGAAGAAAGAGACGAAGGAGAAAGCGTTCCTCCGTCCGGAGGGGGTGCAAAAGCTCCTGAAGACGATTGAGGATCACATCCTCGAAACCCGCGACGCCGCCGGCCGCATTCCCGACCTGGAGTGGCTGCACCGGATGATTCCCGTGGCCGTCTCTACGGGCCTCCGGCGCGGGGAGCTGGTGGCGCTCCAGTGGGAGGATGTCGACCTCGCCGGCCGGACGCTGCACGTGCGGCACCGCGGCAACTTCCGCACCAAGGGCAACGCCGAGCGACGCATCCCGCTCCGTGGCGATGCCGAGCGCGTCCTGGCGCAGATGCATGAGCCCGGCATTTCCGGCCCGGTCTTCACCGACCGGAAGGGTCAGCCCATCCGGCTCAACCGTGTATCGCGCCGCTTCAAGGACATGGCCCACAAGGCGAAGCTGGACGAACGGGTCCACTTCCACAGCTTGCGCCACACTACGGGCTCGTGGCTCTCGATGCGAGGCGTGCCCCTGCGTCACATCCAGGCCATCCTCGGCCACTCCACCACCAGCGTCACCGAAATGTATAGCCACCTCGCACCGGAGACGCTGGACCGGGCGATGGAAGAAACCTTCGGCGAATAACGCTGCGCCGCTCTCCCGCTCACTCATCCCCTCCCGGTTCATGAACGAAGCCAACCTCGGCACACTGACGAAGGTCGACCCGCGGACAGTCTGGCCGGACGAGGCGCGCAACTTCACGCCCTGGCTCGCCCAAAAGGCGAACCTCGACCGCCTGGCCGACACGATCGGCCTCGAACTCGAACTGGAAGGCACCGAGCAAAACGTCGGCCCGTTCAACGCCGATATTCTGTGCAAAGACACCGTGGACGACCAGTGGGTACTGATCGAAAACCAACTGGGTCGCACCGATCACGGGCACCTCGGTCAGCTCCTAACCTACGCGGCCGGGCTGGATGCTGTGACGATCATCTGGATTGCCCGACGGTTCCGGGATCCACACCGTGCCGCCCTCGACTGGCTCAACGATGTCACCGAGGAAGGCATCAACTTCTTCGGCATCGAGATTGAACTTTGGCAGATTGGGGATTCACCCGTTGCGCCGAAGTTCAACCTCGTCTCCAAACCGAATGACTGGTCGAAAACGGTCTCGCGCACGACGAAGAATGACGGCGAACTGACGGATACCAAAAAGCTTCAGCTTGAGTACTGGACTACATTTTTCGAGCATCTGGAAGAGCATGGGAGTCGCGTGACCCCTCGCACGCCTCGGCCGCAGCACTGGGCAAACTTCGCCGTCGGCCGCTCAGGCTGTCAGATCACCGCGCGAGTGAACACGCGCGACCACCGCGTGGCCGTTGAGGTCGCGCTCAAATACGAGGCCCAACCCCTCTTTCATCTGCTTCGGCAAGAGCGGGAAGCCATTGAGCAGGAGATTG
>CAYUVF010000008.1:0-95521 GCA_964448045.1 uncultured Rhodothermales bacterium | reverse complement strand
ACCTTCTTCAAATCGCCCGCGGCGACATGGTTTTTTCAACCCTTAATTGGCATTGCAACGGGAAGTTATGTGCGACGTTATTCGCTGGCCGGTGGCATTTCGCCTGCCCGCAACAACTTGACGACTTCCGCCACGATCTCGCGTCGCGCTTCCTCGCTCAGCAGACCGACCTGTCTCTCGAGCAACTCCGTGTTCGCTGTGAATAGCTTTCCCGGACGCGCGTAGCTGACCCTCTGGAGGCTTCCCGCTCGAAAATGCTCCTCCGTCAGCTCGACCGCATTGGGATCCGCATACGGATTGCTCGTTACCTGACAAAGCACATGATCGCCGCGACTCACGCTTGCCAGCACGACGGCGGGCCGGAGCTTCGAGCGCGACAGGTCCGAGAAGGGAAACGAGATCAGAACTACGGCCCCGGCTGGAGGTGCTTCCATGCCTCGTCCTCCTCATCTCGATTCCAGTCCGCGGCAAGTGCCTCTTCGCTGAGCAGCGCCGTTTCGCTCACGTCGCGCGTGTCGGCGTCGGGCTCGTCCTCCAATACGGTAACGAGCACGCGCTGCGAGGCGTGAAGCTCAAGCGGCTCTAAAAGGCGAATGTGACCGCGCTCGTCGACCACGGCTTCAACCGTTTTCGGCATGATTCTCCTGAACGCTGTTCGATGAAGGGCTCGACTGTCTAACCTGTTCGTGGGCGACTCGGTTCGCTGGAGATCGGTGAACCTCTGCCGCGACGGGTACGAAAAGATCCGAAATTATCAACGGAGCCACTGCGGCCGGAGTCTGGCTGCAGCCCTTCGTTGACAGCAGGCAAGGATCGTGCTCAGGGCCACATAACTCGTCAAGTACGCGGAGGACAGCCCACCTATCGCAAGATCCGGACTGTCCCTAATGGTCTTCAGCATCTCTGATCGTCAGAACACATCGCCGAGCGTCTGGGCCTCCTTCAGGGTGTCGAAGCGCGTGTAGCGGTGCGAGTACGGTACGACGCCGGCGTTCTCCTCGGGTAGCGGAATTGGGCCGATCTCGCGGGCCGGTCCCTTAAAATGGACGATGTGCTTCCCCGTGTCCTCGTACTTCTCGATGCTGGCGACCTCGGCGTAGTGGGTAATCGCCGACACCGGCGCGGTCTGGTAGCCCGCGATGTACTGGATGCGCCCGATCATCGAACTGGAGAGGCGGATGGCGTACCAGCAGTCCTCGCCAAGGAAGACCTCTTCGAAGCCTTCCTGCCGGGCAGGGACGACAACCGTGTCCAGATTCTCGGGGCTGGCATCGCGCCCGTCTGAGGTCGCCGCATCGCGCACGTCCTGCTGAAAGGGTGTGACGTGGTGGATGACGTCGCCGTCCTGGGTGAAGGTGCGCAGTTCGACCACGTCGGTGTTCATCGTGAGCTGGCCGAGAACGTTCTCCAGATCGGAGGTCACCTCGTCGATCACGACGATGGCGGAGACCGGGTGATCGAAGATGATCTCTTCGAGCAGGACGTCCACGTTTCGGTAGCCGGCCTCTTCGCTTCGCTGCTCGACGAAGGCCCGGCGCTCTGGGTCCGACTGAATCTCTTCGTAGAGGACGCGCTTCAGCTTGCGGCCGCTCGTCTTGTAGGCGATGGCAAACTTGAGCAGCTGCTGGCCGATGTGCCGATAGGGGTCATGCTTCACCAGCTCGTTCTCGATGATGTAGAGCCGCGGGGAGCGCGGGAACGAGAAGTCGATCAGGTAGCCGTCGGGGATCGTCAGGACGTTCTGGTTGCCGAGGCGCTTCTTGATGTCGAAGTAGACCGTTTCGGCCCCGAAAATGTCATTGCAGTGATCAACGACCGCACGCTCGAAGTCAGCTTCCAGCTCATACTCGAACGGGCGAAAGGTGCGGTCGTCAAAGAGGAGGTGGGGCATGAGACGTGGCGCGAAGATGAGATGTGGTCGCGAACAGGCGTCTTAATCCCTCCATTTCTCTTCTACATTAAGTTGGCTGGGAATATAGAGACCACGTCGCTTGGGGGGTTGCAGAAACTCGTTGAGTTTGAGATCAGCATACTTTGGTTTTTTACCTTCTTGTAGTGAACGCATTATGGTCCTCTGGTACCCAAAGACCTCATCAGCATGAGACACTGAGTGCCACTGATGCATAAGTTCGTGAATAATATTTTTCTGGATGAAGAACTTATCAGGATATGCCTCATTATCATTATCATAATTACTTACAATCAGACCTCCGGTATCAATAGAATAGTCCTCTCGTTGGCCAAGTGTATAGTAAGCCCCTGCAAAATTGCGGACCGTATCAGGTTCAACGACAATCCAACCTTGATCTGGCCTTACAAACTGCTCACCATTGTCACTAAGTTCATAATCATACGGAACGTCGCCGGCTTGCTCTCGCTCAAGGGTCCCTAACTCAATTACATAATCCAAACTGTCAGGAATGAAAGCGCCGCCAAGCTCTTCAGATCGAAGGGCTTCGCGCACCCACTCTTGACCTTCAGCACGAAACCTGCCATGATGGTCTCCATTAGGCTTGTTTCGAGGATTTTGTTTCATCACATAAAAACCAACAAAATCTTCGAGATTCATGTTGACAACCTTGCCAGGTGTTTTGTGATGACTTTTAGCCTGCCCTGGTGCAAGAATCCTCGCCTCTCTATATCTCTCTCCACCGATCCTCATTTCATTTTGAATGTAACTACCATGTCGGTCGGAGTGCACGTGTTGCTCTGTTTTGGATAAATTACCTCTTCGAGCTACAAACACAAACTCAGCAAACGTTTCCGGGTCGATTCCTTCTTCAATCAGACCATCAAGCCGGTTAACGCGTTTTCTGCCGCCTCCAATATCTTGGCCGCTGAAAGCAGTCTCAAGCGTATCAATGGGTGTGTAACTGATGAGCTGGCCTGAGCCATCATCTAGTTGGTGTTTCACAACAAAGAAATCGTGGTTTTCAAGCTGTTTAGTTTGGTAGTTGCCTTGGAAGTCAGACACGACTTCAGTGAGCATATTGCCTTCAGGATCGAATACGCGGACGCGACCGGGGTGGCCTTCGCCGTTGGTGTTGTCGTAGATTTGCCCCGGCCGCAGGTCTGTCACCGCCCGCACCGCGCCCTCGACCGTGATCTGTGCCTCGCCGGCGTCGTTGGACGCGCTGATGGCCAGCCGGTACGGCGCCTCTGCTCGCTCGGAGGGCGCGTTCGACACCGGAATGATGCGAATGCTGTCCGCGCCGGTCTCGATGCGGTCGACGACACTGCCTCCATCGTCGAGCGTTACCTGCTCCAGGATGCCATCGGTAATGCGCAGCGCGTCCAGCGGCAGGGCGTGGTAGCCTGCCGCCGGGTCCTCACTGAAGGTAAGCGTCCAGGCCGAGGCGTCGATGATCGGCGTGGCCGCGATCTGAATCATGGCGGTGGCCACGCCGCTCTCGGCGCCTTCGTCGTCGGTCGCTTTCGCGCGCAGGGTGTAGCTGCCGGGCTCGTATGCAAGAACGGTGTCGATACCCGAGGGGCGCGTCAGCTCGTAGGTCTGGTCGCCATCGAGGTCGAGCTGAACTGCGGCGACCGAGCCGTCGGGATCGGAGGCCGTAGCAGTGATCCGGCGAGCGCGTGGCCCGGCGTCTTCAGCCGTGAGCGTGACGGTCGGCGGCGCGTTCTGGGGCGGCTCCTCGCTGGGGCTGCCACCACTGTCACAGGCGGCGAAAAGCAGGGCAAGAAGCGCGAATGCGAGCGGAACGGCCAGTAGGGAATCGGTACGCATCAGACCAGAGGAGAAAACGGCACATCCAAGCGAAAGACACTTCCAAAGATAAAAGACATCTTCAAAGATAAGAGTCGTAGCATGTCGCTGCAATGGGGGTTTGGAGCACAGAGCCTGCAGAAGCTGTTCACGCCGTCGGGCCTGCTCCCTGTCACCCCGCAAACGCCCCGTCCTCCGTCTGCTCGACGAGGCCGAGGCCGGCCAGGGCGTCGAGCAGTTCGCGCACGTCGCGGCGGCGGGCGCGGTGGAAGTGGCGGGCGACCTGCTCCACGGTGAGCGGCCCCTCGGCGTGGTGCATGACGGCGCGGACGGCCTGCGCGCGGTCTTTGAGGGCGGACGGCCAGGCGAGCGGCTCGGCCGGGGCACCGTCGCCGCCCACGTCGAGGTCGAGGTCCAGCGCGCCCTGCGTGGGGGCCTCTTCCGGCGCCTGGTAGGCGGGGCGCAGGTAGCGGACGTGCCCCTCTTCTTCTTCGGCGCGGCGCTCGGCGTTGAGGGCGACGAGGCGCTGGAGGAGGTCCTCGTCGGGCAGGCCGGGATCCCAGCCGTACGCGGCGGCGACCGCGGCGTCGAGCTCGTCGTGGAGTTCCTTGAGGACGCCGACGAGGCCCTGCTCGTGGATCTGCCGCTCGTCGTCATCGAGCGGTTCACTCGCGCGTTCCTTCTCCAGCACGTTGTAGAGGGCCGTCATCGTGAGGCCTTCGTGCGCGGCGAGGCGAGTTTTGCGGTGCCGGTCGAGCTGTTCGCCGAGTTCGCGGATGCGCTGCTGCTGCGCCTCGGTCGCCGCCGGGAAGGGGAAGGGGTCGAAGCATCGCGTGTTGTTGTAAACTGGTCGATCAACGTGCCTCCCTCCTGCCGCGAGCGACCAAACCTCATGAGTCTGGCTAGACAGGACACCGAGGTGATACGGATCGTCGGAGGCGATCACTCTAAGTTTCTGATCAGGCAGGATCTCCGAAGGCAGGAACGTGAAGTACTGATGCTTTGAAGTTTCGACAGTGATAATGTATCGCTCAAGGTCTGATAGCGCATCACGCATTGCAGGACGTGCCTCACCAAAGATCCACCAATACTTACGGTGGTTCTTGCGCCGCACGTTATCGCGGTCTGGTTTCACTCTGTCCCTGACACGCTGGTACAGTTGCGGATACTCTTCCCTTGCTTCGTCTTTTTCAAGCCCGAAGAAGTCTATGATGTATCGCAGGGGCTTATTTCCTGCGACGTCACTTCCGTTCAGATAAGGACGAATGACACAGGGAAGATCGTCAAGATCGTATCCCATCTCCTCGATCTCTTCAGGATCTAAGCGAAATCCGAGACCAACCGGGATAACACCCATGTAGCTCATTCCCATGTTTGCCTCCAACGGTTCGGCTCCGACCACATCAGGGCCAACAGTAAGGTCAGGTTGTATTTTACCAGAACTATCTTTCAACTCCACGTCCCAGTGCGCGCCGGTGGACTGCGTCTCGCGCGTCACGGTCTGGAGCGTGCCGGGCTGGTCCGTCACCGCGCCCACCGTCATGGCGATGCGCACGTCCGAGCCGTCCGCCGACGCCACCCACGGGTGATCGGGAATGGCGAAGGCGAGGCTGATCGGCGGACTCGCTCCCATCTGTTTCTTGATTAGCTTACGGTTCGACGTTTGCCCGATACTATTCGTCGAGATTAAGCCGAAGTGCTCAGCAGAGTCGCCCCAACCGTCCAGCCCTTTTCGCACGGCCTTGGCGGCCTTGTACCACCAGAGCATCACGTAGTCTGAATCCTTGCGGACTTTGTATGCATAAGCTTTCCGAACAGCTTCTGTGTAGCCATCGCCCAGCGCGTCCCGCATTCGCTTATTGCCGATGAACGGCGGGTTGCCGACGATGAACTCGGCCTCGGGCCAGTCGGCGGGGCGGGGGTTCGTGTAGTCGAACACGGGCTCCTGTGCGGACTCGTCGGGCACCCGCTCGCCGGTGGTGGGGTCTTCGCGGTAGGTGCGGCGGTCCCAGCGGGTGATGGGCTGGCCGTCGTCGTCGGTGCGCGGCACCTTTTCGTCGTAGGCCAGGACGGCGTCGCGGTGCTGGATGTTGTCGTAGCTCTTGAGGATGGGCGGGTCGAGGCGGTCGGCGCTGCCGTACGTGCGGAAGTGCCATTGCAGGTAGCCGATCCACAGCACCACGTCGGCGATGGCGGCGGCGCGCGGGTTGATTTCGAGGCCGAGGAGCTGCTCGGGTGAGACGCGGTACCCGCCCGTCATGTCGAGCGCCCGCTCCAGAAGCGTCCCAAAGATGGCCGGTTCGACGTCGGCCCAGTCGGCCTCGGCGGCTTTGATGAGAAGCTCCAGCTGCGCCTCCGAGACCTGAAGCGCCGCGTGGTCTTTGAAGAGGTGGCCGTTGAAGCGGCGCACATCCGTCATCAGGGCGGGTTCGTACCCGCCTTCGTCCATCGTGGCCCAGAGGCTCTCCAGCGCCTTCGGAAAGGCGTCCACCGCCCCGCGGCACTGCTCCAACAGGCCGGTAAACGAGCGCTCGGGGAGCAGCCCGACGTCCTCGGCGAACATGGTAAAGAGGCAGCGCATCAGAAAGCCGGCGACGGCGTCGGGGTCGCGCCCGCCCCGCTCCAGCGAAGCAGCGACCTTCGCGAGGTTCTCGGCGAGGGCTTTGGTGACGCGCGTCGAGCGGCGCGTGGGATCGAGCGCGAGCGGATCGGTCCACACCTGCCGCAGCGTCTCGCGGAGGCCCTCGTCGCGCAGGTCGTCGAGGAAGATGCGGTGGCTCGGCTTGTCGGGAAACGGGACGTAGTTTTTGCCCTGGCGGGCGAAGTCGGCGTAGAGGTCGATGCAGTAGCCCACGTCGACGACGATGAGGAAGGGCGGCCAGCCGTCGTCGGTCGGAAGGGCGCGATCCGCGCTCGCCGATGCCCTGGCGCCGATTGGGCGCGTCGAGGCCCAGCGCCTCGGCCTCGGACTCGTCTTCGGGGTTGATGCCCTGCTTCGTCTCCAGCACGAAACAGCCGCGCCGGTAGCAATCGATGTACCGATAGGTTGTCTCGTCGGCGCCTTGCTGAAGCGTCACGCGGCGCTCGTAGGCGTAGGTGTTCTTCTCGACCTCGGGTACCGTGGGATTGGGCCGGTCGACCTCGATCAGGTCGCAGAGGCCGTCGATGAACGACTTGGCATTGCTGCTTTCGGAGCCGCCAGCACGACTCCAGTATTCGATGAACGACGGGACATCCATAGACATGACGGGGCGAGGCGGGTACAACGATACCGGAGGCGGTCCGCGACCCCAGACGAGCCGGGCTGACGGAGCCGCGCGGGGATCCTCAAGATAGCCGCCGCCGCGCAGAGATGGAAATTGGGCGGGGCGGGGAAAGCGGTGCGGAAACGGGCTAAACCAAAACCCCGCTC
Organism: uncultured Rhodothermales bacterium; assembly: GCA_964448045.1. GTDB lineage: Bacteria > Bacteroidota > Rhodothermia > Rhodothermales > Salinibacteraceae > CAYUVF01. The sequence continues at coordinate 88,388 of CAYUVF010000008.1, read as the reverse complement.
CAATCGCCGTGAAGGGCGTTTGGGCGGGGTTTTGTGCGTGTGGAGCTACGGGGATTCGAACCCCGGACCTCTGCAGTGCGATTGCAGCGCTCTACCAACTGAGCTATAGCCCCTTGGTCGATATGCGATGGAAAAACGACCGCTGTCAATCCCTGTTCCGCAGCGCGCTGGCGTTTGCGCAGCCTGGCCGCGCGCTGCGGTGTGATAAATCCGCGAAGACGTGGGGCGGAGGCCAGTTGCTGCGCCGCAAGATTGGCGCGGCCCGGACGCGCAGCTTTACGCTCCTGTAAGAACTGGGCGCAGCGTGGCACGGTGTGTGGGCTGACAAGTAGTAGCCCCACGTTTGTCGCGACCACCCAAGCTTTCCCGTTCCCATGGCTCATCAGAAAGGCAACCTGCCGACGAAGGTGTGCCCCGTCTGCAACCGCGAGTTTGAGTGGCGAAAGAAATGGGCGGACGACTGGGAGAACGTGAAGTACTGCAGCGAGCGCTGCCGCCGTAACAAAAACCGCGACCACATCCCCTGGGCGAAAACCGATGGGGAGTAGCGAGTGGTGAGTAGCGGGTTGCGAGGAGTACCCCTGCTTCAACGCTCAACGCCCAACATCAAACGCCCAACGCTCAACCCAAAACGCTCAACGCAACCCCCCAATCCCACCGTGTCGAAAACCACGCTTGTCTGGTTCCGCAACGACCTGCGCGTCCACGATCACGAGGCGCTGCTCGATGCCACCCGCCGCGCCGACCGCGTCATCCCCGTCTACTGCCTCGACCCGCGCCACTTCGGCACGACGCGATGGGGCTTCGATAAGACAGGGCCGTTCCGTGCGCGCTTCCTGCTGGAGAGCCTGCAGGACCTCCGCCAGTCGCTCCGGGACCTCGGCGGCGATCTCGTCGTGCGCCGCGGCCAGCCGGAAGATGTAATTCCCAAGCTCGCCAAGCAAACCGGCGCCGAGCGCGTGCACGGCTTCGAGGAGGTCGGGACGGAAGAGAGCGCCGTCGAAACGGCCGTGCAGCGCGCCCTGAGCGATCAGACGGACGCCCGCCTCGCCTACTATTGGGGCAAGACGCTCTATCACCTCGACGACATCCCGTTCGAGCGCGACGAGATCCCCGACGTCTACACCTCCTTCCGGAAGACCGTCGAGAAGCAGTGCGCCGTGCGCGACCCGCTCCCTGCGCCGGAGTCCGTCTCGCCGCTGCCAGGCGACCTCGACCCCGGCCCCATCCCGTCGCTCGCCGACCTCGGCTTCGAGGACGACGGCGTGCCCGATGAGCGCGGCGTGCTGCCCTTCCGCGGCGGCGAAACGCGCGGGCTGGAGCGGGTGCGCGACTACATCTGGACGGAAGATTGCCTCAAGCAATACAAGAAAACGCGCAACGGACTCCTCGGCGCCAACTACTCGTCGAAGTTCTCCGCATGGCTGGCGCATGGCTGCATCTCGCCCCGGCAGATCCGGGAAGAGGTCAAACGCTACGAGCAAGAGCGCGTCCGCAACCAGTCAACGTACTGGATGATCTTCGAGCTCATCTGGAGCGATTTCTTCACCTTCATCGGCTGGAAGCATGGCGACCGGCTCTTCTACCCATCCGGCCCGATGAACGAGGCCATCGACTGGGTCGGCGATGACGAGGCCTTCCGCCGCTGGGCGTCGGGGACGACGGGCATCCCATTTGTCGATGCCAACATGCGCGAGCTGAACCGCACGGGCTTTATGTCGAACCGTGGACGGCAGAACGTGGCGAGCATGCTGGCGAAGAGCCTGCGCCTCGACTGGCGGATGGGCGCGAGCTACTTCGAGGCCAAGCTCGTCGATTACGAGGTGACGAGCAACTGGGGCAATTGGGCCTACAACGCAGGCGTGGGCAACGATCCGCGCGACCGCTACTTCAACATCGTGAAGCAGGCGAACCGCTACGACGGCGAGGGCGCCTACGTCCGCCACTGGCTGCCCGAGCTGCGCGACGTGCCCACGGCTAAAATCCACGAGCCGCACACGATGTCACGGACCGAGCAGGAGGCGGCTGGCTGCATCATCGGAGACGATTATCCCGCGCCGATGGTCGATCTGGAGGAAACCTACCAGCGGCTCCGCAACGGATGAGCACAGGTGGCATGGATCGGGTGTGACGCCTATGTTGAAGAGGCGTGCTGTTTGATTGCTTGATCCGACGATGAACGCTACCGACACGACCGATCCGGCGGGCATTCGGATTGCGATGTGGTCCGGCCCGCGGAATATCTCGACGGCGCTGATGCGCGCGTGGGGCAGCCGGCCGGACACCGTCGTCTGCGACGAGCCGCTGTACGCGCACTACCTGGCCGAGACGGGGCGCGCACACCCCGGGCGCGATGCCATCATCGCCCATCACGACGCCGACTGGCGATCGGTCGTCGAGCGGCTGACGAGGCCCGTGCCTGGCGGCGGCATCTTTTACCAGAAGCACATGGCGCATCACCTGCTGCCGGGGGTGGATCGCGACTGGGTGCTCGCCCTGCGCAATGCGTTCCTCATCCGCGACCCCGCCGAGATGCTGCCCTCACTGGCCGAGGTGCTGCCCGACCCAACGCTCCGCGACACGGGGCTGGCGCAGCAGGTCGATCTCTTCGAGCGCGTGCGAGACGCCACCGGCCAGCCGCCGCCCGTCATCGACGCGAAGGACGTGCTGCTCAACCCCGAGGGTATGCTCCGCGCGCTGTGCACCGCGCTCGGCGTGCCGTTCCGCGACGCAATGCTGTCGTGGGCACCCGGCCGCCGCCCCACCGATGGCATCTGGGCGACGTACTGGTACAACGCCGTCGAGCAGTCGACGGGCTTCGAGCCGTACGCCCCGAAGGACGAGGCTGTGCCCGAACGGCTTCAGCCGCTCCTCGAAACCTGTCAGGAGTACTACCAACAGCTGTTTGCCCACCGGATCCGTTCAGCGTCTTCCGAGGAAGCCGATGCATGAGCATCAGGGATCGGGCAGCGTCGCGGCTGCTTCCAGCACGGCGTCGTAGGCCGGCTTCGGCGTGCCGTCGGGGGCCACGATGCCCAGTTCGCACAGGTAGTCGGCCAGGCGCTGCGCGACGTCGTCCGGCAGATCATCCAACTCATCGCCGAAGATCACCTCCCGGACGGCGGTGCAGGTCGCCGGATCAAGATCTTCCAAGGTGAAGACCGACGCAAAGCGGACACGCGGCGTGGTGCGGATCACCTCGAAGAGCTGCTCGAAGCACTGGCGCTGCCAGGCGGGGGAGGCGCCCATCGAGGCGGCGCTCGGGCAGGTAAGTTCCTGAATGAGAACCGGTCCATCGCCGTGGGCCTGGAGCACCTCGCGAAAGTCCGACGAGACGGCCTCAAGCTCGCGCACGAAGAAGTCGGGCCGAATCGGGCTGTGGTTAAAGGCGATGAGATCGCTCACGCGGCGCAGGGCCTGAAAGGTGGACGACCGGGTGCGGACGGCGTGGCTCGTCAGCGTGACGCCGACGGCCAGGCGCGGGGCGCGCGCATGTACTCGCTCTCGCGCGGCTTCCACGAACCGAACATACGCGTCGCGCTCGCTCGCAAAGTCGCCGTCGAGGCGGTCGTCGATTTCGTTGCCAACGCCCAGGAAGAAGCCGTCGTGGGCCAACACGATAGGAACGATGCGGTCGAGCAGGCGGCCGAACCGGTCGAGCACGGCAGAGTCGTCCAGGGCGACGCCCTCGGCGAGTCCGCCGGCCCCGTCGGAGAGCGACGGCGGCAGGTTGTACGCGTCGATGTCGCCCACGGTGAGGTTGACCATGGGCTGAATGCCCAGCGCGCTCAGGGTACCGAGGGTCGTTTCGAACGTGTCGAGCGTGTAGCGGCCGGGCGCCGGCTCCAGGTCGGGCCAGTCCACGTAGTAGGTGAAGCCGCCCAACCCGCGCGTGATCAGCGAGTCGATCAGCGCCCGCGCCGGCGCGCCGGAGGGCGGAAGGTCGGCGCTGCCGTAGCGGGTCGTGCCCAGCGTGAATCCAGGCGCCAACAGCGGCACCGAAGCCGCCTCCGAGGCGGGCGGCTCGGGCTCCATGGACGAGCAGCCGAGGACGATGGAGAGAGCCAGCGCGAGCGAGACGGAGCGGAGGAAAGCAGGCATGGGACGCCGGGAGCATCGGGAACAATCACACCAGTAGAGCCGCTCGGGTCGATGGCGGGGTAACGCAGCCCCCGGATCGAAGGAACAGGACGCGCCATTTTCGATCGGGTCGGCGCTTCGTTTTGGAGGGGCTATCTCGTATGTTGCCCGTCCGCCTTCCGCGCGCTTCACACGGCTGAAGCGCCAGAGCAAAACGCCCTATTCCAACCCCCACTGCGCCGATGAAGCAGACGTTTAACGAGCGCAACCGCGACCTCATCGTGAACATTAACAGCGATCTCGTGCACCGTGACGAGGCGGGCGTGAGTCCGTTCGACAGCGTGGTGCAGGGCGGCGACGGCGTGTGGGAGGGGCTGCGGCTCTACGATGGGCGCATCTTCCGGCTGATTCCGCACCTCGACCGGCTCCGCGACTCGGCGAAGGCGCTGGCGTTCGAGACGATCCCGCCGCACGAGGCCCTCATCCGCGAGATCCGCCGCACGCTGGAAGCGAACGAAATGACCGATGGCGTGCACATCCGCCTGACGCTCACGCGCGGGGAGAAGATCACCTCCGGGATGGATCCGCGGCTCAACCAGTCGGGGCCCACGCTCATCGTGCTGCCCGAATACAAGCCGCCGGTGTACGACAAGCGCGGATTGTCGTTCATCACCAGCTCGATCCGCCGGTTTGCGCCGGACGGGCTCGATCCGAAGATCCACCACAACAACCTGCTCCCGTCGATCCTCGCCAAGATTGAGGCGAACCACGCAGGGGCCGATGCCGCGCTCATGCTCGACCGGCAGGGCTTCATCGCCGAGGCGCACGGCACACACGTCTTCATCGTGGACGACGGCGTGGTGGCGACGAGCCATCCGCATGCCTGTCCCGAGGGCATCACGCGGCGGACCGTGCTGGAGCTCTGCACCGCGCACGGCATCGATCACGTGGTGCGCAACATTAGCGTGATGGAGGCCTACCGCGCCGACGAGATGTTTTGCACGGGCACGATGGGCGAGCTCGCCGCCGTCACCGAGCTCGACGGCCGCACCATCGGCGCCGGCACGCGCGGCCCGATGACGGAGCGCCTCTCCGATTTGTACGCCGAGGAAACAGCCACGACGGGCTATCCGATTTTGGGTGAGTAGCGAGGGGGGAGTAGCGAGTGAAGAACTCGAAGCGCGACATTCGTAACTCGACATTCGTCATTCCCCGACGCGCCCGCCGGCGACGAAGAAGTCGTCCTGCCGCCAGGCGCAGTCGACGGCCTCGAAGCCGGCGCGCTCCATGGCTTTGAGCTGGGCGTAGAGGCCGAGCGTGCCCACGTGGTCGCCCACGAGCAGGTGGCCGCCGGGTGTCAGCGCCTCGTGGATGCTGCGGAAGAGCAGCTCGTAGCGCGTCTCGGCTTCGGCTCGCTCCACGTCGTGCCCGATGATGGCGTGCAGCGCGAGCGACGCGACCACCACGTCGTACGGCCCGCCGGGTAGCGGATCGCCATCGGCCGAAACCGTGGCGTGGAGCGGCTCGAAATCGGGCGTCAGCGATCCTACTTTGTCGGCGGCGTGGGCGAGCAGGTCGGCATCCGCATCCAGCAGAATGATCTCCACGGCCGGATACGTTTCGATCACGGTGAACGCGGCGTTGCCCGTGCCGCAGGCCAGGTCGCAGACGGTAGTGCCGGGCGCCAGCGGGGGCAGGGCGAGCACGAGTTCGTCCAGCATCGGGAGGGCCAGCGGCAGGCGCCGTTCGAGATGCCGGTCGTACCAGTGGCCGTCGTGCCAGTAGCCGCCGCGCCGTTCGAGGTTGTTCCGCCAGTTGGGCATGGACATGAGCGTGTGCGCATCGAGTGAAACAGAGCGATTCCGCAAAAAGATAACACGGCGATCCGCCGCATGCGTTGCGACCGCGGTGCCATTCGGCTACCTTAACGTGCCCGTAGTGTCTTGGATTTGGAAGGTGGGACGATGAGGATGCGTTGGATAGAAATAGTGGCGGTCGCGCTTCTGCTTGGATTGCCCGCATGCGATGGCGGCACGAACCCGCCCGAGATTCCGACAATCGACCGCGTCGAGCTCTCCGTAATTCCGATGGAGGGACGCTCCGTGCGGCAGACCATCATTGCGCGGCAGACGGGCACGGGCGATTTCCAGTCGGATGGCGAACTGCTGCTCGCGCCGGGCGATCATCGGGTCGATCTGGCGGTATACGAGAACAACGAGTTGGAGACGGATTACCTGGTCAAGGGGCCGGATACGCCGCTGCTGCTGTACGGGCTGGAGGGCGGACTGGCCCCGCGCCTGATGCTCCAGCAGAGTTTCCCCGAGCTGTGGCCGCTCGACCGCCTCGCGCAGCGCAGCCGGAGCGCCGGCAAAACCTCGCCCCTTCCGTCGCCGGGCTTCTTCCTCACGGTGGCCGATACCACAGGCGCCACGGGCACCCTGCGGCTCGTGCTCAACCGCTACGGGCGCTCCGCTGCCTACGAGGAAGGCGCCGAGCCGCTCCGCACCGACTTCGACGTGCAGTTCACGTTGCGAACGGTGCCGGGGGCCGGCGAGTAAGTTGAGATTACTTACGCCTCGTTGCCACGACCGGCGCGCTTGAAGATCCCCTCGTCTTTTTTGAAGTGTCCCACGTAGCGCCCGAGGATATTCACTTCCTCGAAGACATCCGGCTGGATGTGGATATCGTCGTACTCGGGATTGCACGGTTCGAGGCGCAGGCCGTCGGCATCGTGGAAGACGCGCTTGAGTGACGTTTCGCCGTTGTACAGCACCGCGCCGATGCCGCCTTCGGGGATGTCGTCGTCCATCAGCAAGACGTAGTCGCCGTCGTGGATGTTGGCACCCCGCATCGATTGGCCCGAGACGCGGATAGCGAAGATGCGATCGAGGTGGGGGAAGAGGGTATCGAGCGTGATCGTGCCGAGGTCGGCCTCGACCGCCTCCTGCAGCGTCCCCGCCGAGATGATGCCCTTCACTGGAATGCCTTCCCGGACGGGCTTGTGCTTCTCAGCCAGGTGGTAGCCCTGATCATCCCGGATGAGATGCCCCTTTTTGTGGAGCGCCTTCATGTTTTGCGTGACGCTGTTGGGCGATTGGTAGCCGAAGTGATCGATGATCTCCCGATACGTCGGCCACACCTCGGTTTTGCGCACATGGTCGATAAGGAACTGGAGAAATTGGTGTTGTTTCTTGGTCAGCTTTTTTCGGCTCATAGTGGCGGCCCCATCCGTCAGTTGAAGTGCGGTTATGCAATGTAGATGAATGAAGCCATCACATGTTTCCCACAGTAAATCAGAGGGGCGGTGCGGCGGAGGCGTCGAGCAGTTGGCCGATGATGGGCCGGCTTGTTGTTGGGTAGGCCTCCTCGAACTGGTAGTGCATATAGGCTTCGATGAGCGCTTCAACTTCGCGCCGCAGGCTCGCGTCGAGGCGCATGCGCATGACATCATCGAGATCGGCGCAGGCGAAGATGGCGAAGGCCCGCAACGCCGAGCGTGAGGCCCGACGGCCCGCTTTCGGTTGGGCGTGGGGGGGGAGCAGGGTGCCGCTCTCCAGCGCCAGTAGGCCGCCTTCGCCGGGCAGGCGGGTGAGGTCGTCGCGCTGAATCGAGGGAGCGAGGCCCAGTCGGCGGGCCAGTCCAAGCTGGAAGTACGGCCACACATTGGCCGCGCGGGTGGCGGCGTCGTTGAGCGTGCGCAGCGCGTCGATCGTCAGATTGAAGACGTTCGGATGAGCGTCTTCCTCTTCGAGCAGCGCATAAACCAGCTCCACGATGCGCAGGCCCAGGGTGATCTTTTCGAGACTTCGCCGCAGGTCGTGAAACGACTCCACATGAGCACTTTCGCTGAGCGTTTGCAGGTTGCGAGTGGGCTTGTAATAAAACACGACCTGCGTATACGCCATCGGCTGCAGCGATGCGCCAAAGCTGCTGTCGGTCCGGCGCGCGCCCCTGGCCATCACTGTCATGAGTCCTTTTGCGCGGGTAAACAGCGTAACGATCTGGCTCGTCTCTCCGTACTCGATGGCACGGAGGACTACGGCCTCGGTCCGGATGATATCACGTTGCGCCATGCGTCCGGGTTATGTTTTCGGAAGTTCTGTGTCTATGTCGGTCCTGAGACGCATCAAACGGGAGAAGGGACGCATGGATCGCTTCGTGCTTTGGCTGTATCGGATGCAGCAGCGGCTGCGAATTACGCGGGCGGAGGGGCTCGCGCTGCTTACTGTATGTGCGGTGTGTGCGGTGGGACTGCTTGCGCAGGCGATGCGGCGCGACGTCGCTGCGCCCCCGCCGGTGGAGCCGCCGCAGGTACGCTCTTTTACTCATCTGGATTCGTCGCCGGGCGCGAACCGGCCCAGCCGATCGGTCGTGCCGGTTCCCGATCCCGCCCGTCCGGATTCGACGCCGCCCGATGCGTTGGAGCCTGCGGGGCCGTCTCACCCAGCACAGGTCGATCTCAACACGGCGTCGATTCCTGAGTTGCAGCGGCTGCCGGGCATCGGCCCGGTGCTGGCGGAGCGAATTACGCGCTACCGGAGTGATCACGGCCCCTTTCTGCGGGTCGACGATCTCCAGCGCATCCGCGGGATCGGGACGAAGACGCTGGCGACGGTGCGCCCACTCGTGGCCGTGCGGCAGATGCCGCGTACATCGAACGAGTAGTCTGCCGTCGAGGGTGAGTTGGGGAAGCGCGGGCCTTGCTACTCATCGGCGTCGCGGGGCGGTTGGGCGTCTGGAGCCTCCGAGCCGTTGGTGGACGATTGCTGCTCTTGGAGCCGCTTGGCGAGCTCCTCTTCCGTCCACCGCTTGCTTGCCTGCTCCTCGCGTTCGAGAAAACGATACACGGGGACAAGCAGCACGGCCGCCAGCAGGAAAAAGCCCACAAGCGTGAGGATGATCAGCAGCGCGTACGAAGCATTCATAGCGAGTTGGGGAGGCGTGATGGTGCCGCGCATCGGGCGGCTGGCGTTTGCCTGGGGCGCCTCGCTGGGCTCGGGAGAGCGCGCCCGATAAACGCCCGATAAATGCGGGCTTTCGGATGCAACCCATGCCAGCAGATCGGGACCAGTCCGCATTAGGTTACATGTTACTCCAACCCCGGTCTCGGGCGGGCGTTCAGGCATCTGCGTGACCAGCGGACTTCAGCCAAACTTTTACAGATTAATTCGTATCATGCGAAGTACACTGTAACGAACCTGTCTGTCGCTGTTCTACTCGTTCGACTGGATCCATGAGTTCAAGCGCACATCAATCCGGGGTTGAGCCGGAGGGCACCCGCATGCTGATTGTCGAGGATGATCCCGATGTGGCGGGCGGCCTGGAGGAGCTGTTCACGATGAAGGGTTATGCCGTCTCGCACGTCGCCGATGGCGAAGAAGCCCTCCGCGAGATCACGACGCTCCCGGCCTACGATCTGGTTCTGCTCGATGTCAGGTTGCCCAACAAGGATGGCTTCGAGGTGTTGCGAGAGGCCCGCCGTGCCGGAGTCGATTCGCCGGTCATCTTCGTGACGGTGCGCAACACGAAAGAGGATAAGCTGCGCGGTTTCGAACTGGGCGCCGACGATTACGTGACCAAGCCCTTCAATTCCGATGAGCTGGTCGCCCGCGTCCAGGCCGTGCTCAATCGCAGTCGCGGGCGCAAATCCGACATCGGGTCGACCTACCAGTTCGACAGCGTCGAGGTCGATCTGGAGAACCGGACGGCCCACCGTGACGGCACGCCCATCGACTTTACCGATCTGGAGTTCAACATTCTGGAGTATTTCATCGCGCACCGCGGGCGCACCGTCAGCCGCAAGCAGCTCCTGCGCGACATCTGGGGGATCAGCGGGGACATCACCACGCGCACCATCGATCGCCACGTTGCCTCACTCCGCAAAAAGATCGAAGACGACCCGACGGATCCCGACTACATCGAGACCGTGTATGGGATCGGCTATCGGTTCGACGGGTAGCACCGCACTCCGGCGCTCCTTCCAGCGCGGCCATTTCCTCCGCTGAGGGATGGCCGTTTGTAGTAGACCGCCCGGTTTGCCGCTCCGCCTTCTTCGCACATCGATCCCCCTCTTATGAGCACCGTCAAGCGCGGACAGACCATCGAACTGGACATCGAGAAGTTTGCTGATAAAGGCAAGTCGCTCGCCCGTGTGGATGGATACGTCGTCTTCGTTCGCGGCGCGGTGCCGGGCGACCGGATCAAGGCCTACATCTACAAGACTAAAAAGAGCTATGCCGAAGCTGCCCTCGATGAGTTGATCGAGCCGAGCGACCTGCGCACCGAACCGCGTTGCCGCTACGCCGATACCTGTGGCGGCTGCTCGTGGCAGCACGTGGACTACGACGCCCAACTGGACGCCAAACGGCAGAGCGTGGAAGAAGCCTTCCAGCATCAGGGCGGGTTCGAGGGCATCGAGGTGCCCCCGACGCTCGGCGCCGATCATATCTACTACTACCGCAACAAGATGGACTTCGACTTCAGCGCCGACCGGTGGCTGACGTCGGACGAGATCGATACGGGCAAGGCGTTCGATACCGATTTCGCGCTTGGCCTCCACGTGCCGGGTAATTTCTTCAAAGTGCTCGACCTGCAAGAGTGCCATCTGCAGTCCGTCTGGAGCGCCGATTTCGTCAACGCGCTGCGCGACTTCGTCAAGACCCGCGAGTGGGCGCCGTGGGATATCCGCGATCAGGAGGGGTTCCTCCGCCACCTCGTCATCCGGATCGGCGAGCGCACCGGCGACGTGATGGTCGATCTCGTCACGAACGGGTTCGAGCCGGAACGGATGGAGGCGCTGTCGGCGTTCATCCAGTCGGATTTTCCCGAGGTAACGACCTTCATCAACACGATCCACACGGGCAAGTCGCAAAATCCGGAGGGCGAGCCGCGGGTGATCTTTGGGCCGGGCGTCATCTACGACGAGATCGGGCCCTGCCGCTTCGAGATTAGCCCGCAGGCGTTCTTCCAGACAAACACGCGCCAGGCCGAGACGCTCTACGAGGTCGCCCGCGACTATGCCGAGCTGGAACCCAGCGATGTGTTGTATGATCTGTACTGCGGTGCCGGGACCATCGGCATTTTCATGGCCGATCGGGTGGAGCGCGTCGTGGGGGTTGAGATGATCGAAGAAGCTGTCGCCAATGCCCAGACGAACGCGCAGATCAACAACGCCGACAACTGCACGTTCGCGCAGGGCGACCTGAAGCAGGTGTTCACGCCGGACTTCGTCGAGCAGCATGGCCGGCCCGATGTGCTCATCGTCGATCCGCCCCGCGCCGGGATGCACAAAGACGTCATCCAGCAGATTGCGGAGCTTCGCCCCGAGCGCTTTGTCTACGTCAGTTGCAATCCGCAGACGCAGGCGCGTGATCTCGATCGCCTGCGTGAGGTCTATCGTATCGAGGCGATGCAGCCCGTCGACATGTTTCCGCACACGCCGCACATCGAGAACGTGGTGAAGCTGCGGGCGAGGGAGGCGTGAGTGCCGGAGCAGCTACCAGCGGAGACGAACGGAGAGGCCGCCGCCGTCGAGGGTTGGATGCATCGCGGGCCTGACGCTGAGGTGGGCCGATCCGTCGCCCGTTCCGCAGGGCACCCGCGCCGCATGTCGAAACGACCACCGCCCGCCGAGGGCGATCAGCGCGGCACCGGGTGCCACCAACATCGGCACAAGTGCGATGAGGCTGAGACCACCGAGTCCCTCTGACTCGTCGATCTGCCGATCCAGCCAGATCATGGCGCCCACAATCTCGGCGGCTCCTGCTGCGCGCAGGCCCAGCGGAAGCACGCTGCGCCGGGCGCAATCGCCCCCGAGACACCACTCGCCCACCGATGGCCCGACGACGACGCCTGCACCGATCAGGCTGAGGCCGGTGATGGAGAGCGGATCGGTCAGCGCGGCGTCGGTGCGCGCCCGGCCGATGCGCATCAGAAGACCGCCCACCGCGAGCGGAACGAGCGTGGATAGATTTGAGCGGCCCGAGGCGTATCGCCACGACCAGTCTTCGGCTGCGGTGCCAATCGGGCGACGGGTAGGTGCAGCTTCCGGGCAGGGGCCCTTCGCTAAAACGCAGGACCGGTGAGGAGAAGCGAGCGGCTGGGCGTGCGCGGGCGAGGCAAGCACGCCGAGTAGGAGGAGCGCGAGTGTTGAGGTCAGAACACGCATGGCAGGGGGAAACATAAAAGCAGCGCGCCCCGCCGGATGGCCGAGCGCGCTGCGTCGCAGATTGACACGAAGGGCTAATCCAGGGCGGGGATGCGGATACGCTGGCCCGGGTAAATCAAGTCCGGATTATCGATGATTTCGCGATTGGCGTTATACAGTTCGCGCCACTTGCCGCCGTCGCCGTACTCGTTTTTGGCAATCTTCGAGAGGGAGTCGCCTTTTTTGATCGTGTAGAAGGTGGGCTCAGGCTCGGACGCCTCGGCGGTCGCATCGTCGTCCTGGACCACCGTCAGTTGGCTGTCGTCGACTTTTTCGACGCCTTTCACGTTGCCGGCGAGCAAAATTGCTTTTTCGCGCACCTCGGTTGAGGCCGCTTCGCCTTTCAGCGTAACGGTGCCGTTGTCGAAGGTCACGTCGAGGGCATCGATCAGGCCCGGGAGTTTATCGGTGAGGTCACTGGTGATGGTCGCGGCGGTGTCGCCGTCGGTATCGCGACCCATATTTTTCAGGAAGTCAAAAATGCCCATAATCGGAATGTGGGTTGAGTGAGAGAGAATCGTACGACGATTAGTCGCCGAACAGGCCGCCGAGGCCTTGCATGATGGAGCCGGCGCTGTCGCTGCCTTTGAGCAGCGCCAGGATGCCCTGGAGCTTGGAGGACGACGGGTTATCGAGCACGAGGCGCAGCAGGCCGTCGAATCCGTCGGATTGGGTGCGGCTGCGCAGGAAGGCGAAGATTTTGGGCGCCACTACACGGATGACCGTCTGCGCGGTGCCGGGCTCGATGCCGAGCGTCGAGGCCACGCGCTCGGCCAGGCCGTCCGTCGATTGGCCGGTCAGCTGCTCCACGAGGGCCAGCGTGGCATCCGATCCCGATGCCGGCGAGGTCGCTTCGGGAGTGGCTGGGCGCGACGTATCGGTCATGAAGCGGTAGAGCTTCATCAGCGTATCGGTGTTTTGCGCGGGCGCATCCAGCTTGGTGCGCAGGCCCTGCAGGATCGGTTGGGCCACGGCCGGGACGGCTCGCTTTGCGGTGTCGGGCGCGAGGCCGGTGCGCTCATCGAGCATGTCGGCCACCTGCGGTCCGAGAACGCTCGTCAGTTGATCGAGTACAGCTTGCATAATCGGCGCGTGTCGATGAGAATAGCGTGAGCCGCCCGGTCATTCAATCGACCCGAATCGCCCGGTGCGGCGGCAACAAACGATAGGTGACATCTTGCGTCCCGACGAAGATACGAAATCAACACCACAAATTGCATTCGTGACCGGCGGCACGGGTTTCGTCGGCAGTCATCTCGTCGAGGAGCTGCTCCGGCGGGGCTACGACGAGGTGCGCTGCCTCGTGCGAAGCCGCCCAAAATGGCTCCAGCCGCTCGACATCACGCCGGTGCGCGGCGACCTTTCGGACATCGACGTACTCTGGGAGGCGCTGCGCGATGTGGACATCGTGTACCACGTGGCCGGCCGCACGCGCGCCGAGAGCTGGGAGGCGTTCTATGACGCCAACGTCCGCGCTACGCTCAACCTGATGGGGGCGATCAAAACGGTCCGGCCCGGTCTCGACCGCGTGCTGGTGACGAGCAGCCTCGCCGCCGTGGGGCGCTGCGCGGAGGGCGTCGCTACCGAGGACACGCCGCTGGAGCCGATCAGCCGGTACGGGCGCAGCAAGGCGCAGATGGAGGAGGCGCTGCGCGATACGCACAACATGACGGCATCCTACCAGGAGACGCTGCCGATTACTGTGGTGCGTCCGCCCGCCGTCTACGGCCCGCGCGACCGCGACATCCTGACGTTCTTTCAGGCCGTGAACAAGGGCATCTGCCCGGTCGTCGGAGGTGGGGCAGAGGCGGCACTGAGTCTGGTGCACGCCCGCGATCTGGCGTGCGGCATGGCCGACGTCGCCGAGGCGCCTGCGGCAGAAGGCGAAACGTACTTCATCGGGAGTGCGCGCGCGTACTCGTGGAATGAAGTGAAGGACGCCACGCTGGCGGCCCTCGACAGCTGGGCCGTCACGCTGCCGATCCCCGGACCGCTCATCGGGGCTGTGGGCGCGGCGGCGGAGTGGTGGGGGCGGCTGACGGGCTCGTATCCGCCGCTCAACCGCGAGAAAGCCCGCGAGATCCGGCACGCGTGCACCATCTGCGCGATTGACAAGGTACAGCGCGACGTCGGATATCAGCAGCAGATTCCGCTTGACGAAGGGATCCGCGAAACGATCGCGTGGTACCGCGATCACGATTGGTTGTAGGGCTCGCGGAAGGGGGGATGCGTGGTGAGTACGGGGCCGATAGCCGCTGCCGATCCTCATTCACAAATCGAAATCGCAATTCGGCACTCCCTGAATCCTTCCCGCTTGCCTCTCGTTACGCATAGGTGTGATCACCAACTGAGTCCTTCTCACCTGTCAAATCCCCCGGTCTACTGTGAGCTCCTTAGGATTTAATACGGGTTACATCGAAGAGCTGTACAAGCAGTATCTGGATGATCCCCAGAGCGTGAGCGAAAGCTGGCGCGAATTTTTTGCGGACTACCAGCCGGGCGAGTCGTTCATGCCGGCGACGCAGGCGACGCCCTCGGGCGACGGGACGGAGACGGCCCCGGCCGAGCCGGAGGCGCCCGCTCCCTCCGAGGCGCCCGCTCCCTCCGAGGCGCCGGCGAAGCCCGAAGCGCCCTCGGAGCCCGAAGCGCCCTCGGAGCCGGCCCGCGGCGACGGCGCTGTCGTCGAGCCGATCCGCCCCGCCTCGGCGTCGCGCGTCGACGAAGAGCACGTCGAGCTGAAGCCCTTGCGCGGCCCGGCCGGCAAGATCGTCGAAAACATGGAGAGCAGCGTCGGCGTGCCGACGGCGACCTCCATGCGCACGATGCCGGTGAAGCTGCTCGTCGAGAATCGCTCGCTGATCAACGAGTACCAGCGGAAGGTTGGGGGCGAGAAGGTGTCGTTCACCCACCTTATCGCCTACGCGGTGGTGAAGGGCATCGAGACGTATGAAAATATGAACACGACGCTGCGCCGCGACGAGGAGGGCACGCCGCAGCACGTCATCCCCGACGCCATCAACCTCGGGCTGGCCATCGACGTGGAGCGCCGCGGCAAGCGCACGCTCCTGGTGCCCAACATCAAAGACGCGGGTAGCCTGAATTTCGCGCAGTTTCTGGGCGTCTACAACGACCTGATCCGCCGGGCGCGCGACGGCGATCTGGAGCTGTCGGATTTCCAAGGCACGAACGCCACGCTTACCAACCCGGGCATGATTGGCACGACGATGAGCGTCGCCCGCCTGATGCCGGGGCAGGGCGTGATCGTGGGCGCCGGCGCCATCGGTTATCCCGATGAGTACCGCGCCTATCCGCCCGATGAGGTCGGCAAAGCCGGCATCTCGCAGGTGATGACGATCACGTCGACGTACGACCATCGCGTCATTCAGGGCGCCGAGAGCGGGGCGTTCCTCAACTACATGGAGGAGCTGCTCTTGGGCGAGCACGACTTCTACCGCGAGCTGTTCAGCGACCTCGGCGTGCCGTATCAGCCCTTCAGCCTGGCAACCGATTCGACGCCGCAGCTGGGCCAGCACGAGCCGGGCGAGGACCTCGACATGACGCGCAAGCAGGCGGCGGTGCTGCAGCTCATCCGCGCGTATCGCGTCCGCGGCCACTTGCAGGCGAATGTGAATCCGCTGGGCTACGAGTGGCAGTACCATCCGGAGCTCGACCCGGCCTCGTACGGGCTGACCGTGTGGGACCTCGATCGCGAGTTCATCACGGGCGGCCTCGGCGGCGAAGACATCCTCCCGCTGCGCGAGATCCTGAGCCTGCTGCGCGACACGTACACCGGCAAGATTGGCGTCAGCTTCATGCACATCTCCGATCCGCAGGAGAAGGCGTGGGTGCAGACGCACATCGAGTCGGAGCGCCGCGGCGAGCCGCTGACGAGCGACGAGCGCCACCGCATCATGGCCAAGCTCAACGCGGCCGAGGCGTTCGAGCGTTTCCTCCACACCAAGTACATCGGCCACAAGCGCTTCTCGCTGGAGGGCGCCGAAACGATGATTCCGCTCATCGACACGGTGCTCACCGACGCGGCCGACGAGGGCGTGCACGAGGTGGTGATGGGCATGGCCCACCGCGGGCGCCTCAACGTGCTGGCCAACATCTTGGGTAAGCCGTACGAAAACATCTTCTCCGAGTTTGAGGGCAACATCGACCCGAGCACGACGCAGGGCTCGGGCGACGTAAAGTATCACGTGGGCGCGCGCGGAACGCACACGTCGCCCGATGGCCACGAAGTGGAGGTCACGCTGGCGTCGAACCCGAGCCACCTCGAATCGGTCAACCCGGTGGTCGAGGGCATGACGCGGGCGAGGCAGGAGCTACTGCGCGATCAGAACGCAGAAGACGATGAGGACAATCGCCTCGATGCGGTGATGCCGCTGCTCATCCACGGCGACGCGGCCTTTCCCGGCCAGGGCGTCGTGGCCGAGACGCTCAACCTGAGCCAGCTGCGCGGCTACAAGACGGGCGGGACGGTCCACCTGGTCATCAACAACCAGATTGGCTTCACCACGGTGCCCGAAGATGCCCGCAGCTCGACGTACGCGACGGATCTGGCGCGCGCCATCGAGGCGCCCATCTTCCAGGTCAACGGCGACGACCCCGAAGCCTGCGTGCGCATCGCGCGGCTGGCGTACGAGTACCGGCAGCGCTTCAACAAGGACGTAGTCATCGACATGATGTGCTATCGCGTCCACGGCCACAACGAGGGCGATGAGCCGACTTTCACGCAGCCGCTGCTCTACGAGAAAATTGAGGAGAAGCGCTCGCCCCGCAAGATTTACACGGAGAGCCTGCTGCGCCGCGGCGAGGTGGAGCCAGATGAGGCCGAGCAGATGCTCGACGACTACCGCTCGAAGCTGCAAGAGGCGTTCGACCGGACGAAGGATTTGGAGGAGCGCGATGCCGAGAAAGTCATCGAGCAGCGCACCGAGCGCAAGTACGGCGCGCGCCTGCCGGAGGTCGACACCCGCGCCCAGCGCGATCACCTCGAAACAGTGGTGCATGCGCTGACCGATCTGCCGGACGACTTCCATGTCCATAAGAAGTTGAGCCGCCAGTTCGGCAAGCGCGACGAGCTCTTCTTCGAGAAGGGTCGCATCGATTGGGCGTTTGCCGAGACGCTGGCGTTCGGCTCGTTGCTGCAGGAAGGCACGACCATACGGATGAGCGGTCAGGACACGCGCCGTGCCACGTTCAGCCAGCGCCACGCCGTGCTGATCGATCAGGAGACGGGCGAAGAATATATTCCGTTGAATCACCTGAGTGCCGATCAGGCCAAGCTCTTGATTTACGACAGCCTGCTCTCGGAGTACGCGGTGCTCGGTTTCGAGTACGGCTACTCGGTGGGGGATCCGTCGGCGCTGGTGTGCTGGGAGGCACAGTTTGGCGACTTCGCCAATGGCGCGCAGATCGTATGGGACCAGTACATCTCGGCCGCCGAAGAGAAGTGGGGGCAAACGAGCAGCCTCGTCGCCCTGCTGCCGCACGGCTACGAGGGGCAGGGCCCCGAGCACTCGTCGGCCCGGCTGGAGCGGTTCCTGCAGCTCTGCGCCGAGCAGAACATGGTCGTGGCCAACTTCACGACGCCGGCGAACTACTTCCACGCGCTGCGGCGCCAGGTGAAGCGCAACGTGAAGAAGCCGCTCATCGTCATGACGCCAAAGAGCCTGCTCCGCCATCCGATGTGTGTTTCGACGCCCGAAGAACTCACCGACGGTGGCGTGCAAGAGGTCATCCCGGCGGAAACGGATCCGGCGAAGACGAAGCGCCATCTGCTGTGCAGCGGCAAGGTCTACTACGACCTCGTCAAGGCGCTGGAGGACGACGAGCGCCGCGACCAGATCGCGATCACGCGCGTGGAGCAGTTCTACCCGTTTCCCAAAGACGAGGTGCGTGCCGAGATGGAGCGCTACCGGGACGCTGAGCAGACCATCTGGGTACAGGAAGAGCCCAAGAACATGGGTGCGTGGAACTTCATCCAGTACCGGGTTGAGGGCGTGCTCGAAGACGTTCACGGCCCGTGCGAGCAGCGCATCCAGTACGTCGGGCGGCCTGCCAGCGCCAGTCCGGCTACCGGCAGCGCCAAGGTGCACAAGCGCGAGCAGGAGACCCTCGTCAACGAAGCTATCAGTATCTGATACGCCGGTGTGATCATACTGCGCATGCGGCACACAACAGAAAAGGGACGGCCCCTCAGAAGGGTCGTCCCTTTTTTATCGGCATCACAAAATGGGTCGGTACAGCGAAAGGCGGCCCGAGCGAGACGCCGTCTGAAACGTAGGACCTACAGGCGGTTCCGCTCTCTGCGACGCTGGCGCGCACGCCGGCGGGCGGCCTGCTTGCGTTCGAGGCGCTTCTCTTCGGACGGCTTCAGGTACGACATATTCTGCCGGTACTCGCGCAGCACGCGGCTGCGATTTACTTGACGACGGAAGCGCTTGAGCGCGCGATCAATAGACTCGTTGTTGCGGACTTTAACACCTACGGCCAAAACAGATCCCTCCTGTATTGAAATTTGGTTCGACTTGCTTTTCCAGATATCGGCTGCCATTTTGGAGCGCCTCGCCGGCCACGGGGACGGGCCAGCCATGCGCTGCGACACGGGCGTCGCCACGCGATTGAGGCCCCCTGCTTAGCCCGATGTCCAACCAGAAGCCACCCCCAGTGTTTCTATTGGTATAATCTTCGCCAATTTCCCACGATTCTTTCCTCGGATTCCCCGATCCGCCCGCTTATGACTGCTCCGTATCGTCTCGTTCTGGCGACGCGTAACCCCTACAAAGTTGCCGAACTCCGCACGCTGCTTGATGATCTGCCCGTCGAGCTGATTTCCGCTGACGCGCTGGACGATCCGCCGGACGTCGACGAGAACCGTTCCACGCTGCGCGGCAACGCCCGCAAGAAAGCTGACGCGTTCCACGAACAGACGGGCCGCCCCGCCGTTGCCGATGACACGGGCCTTGAAGTCGATGCCCTCGGTGGCGCCCCGGGCGTACACACCGCCCGCTTCGCCGGCCCCGACGCTTCCGCTGGCGATAACAACGAGCTGCTCCTGCGCAGGCTCGACGGCGCTTCCGATCGTAGCGCCCGCTTTCGGACCGTCGTGGTATTCGTCGATGGCGACGACATTCGCTACTTTGAAGGCGTGTGCGAGGGGCACATCGCCACCGGCCCGCGCGGCGATCAGGGGTTTGGCTACGATCCGCTCTTCGTCCCCGACGGCGAAACGCGCACCTTCGCCGAAATGAACGCCGACGAGAAGAATACCATCAGCCATCGCAAGCGAGCGGTGCGCCAATTTGCCGAGTATATGCAGCAGCGCCTCACTGATTAAGTAGGCGCGCACAGTACATTAGACGGCTCTACATCCAAAAAACCGGACCAAATGTGTCATCCCGAGCCTGACGAGGGATCTCTCTACATACGGCAAATCGTGTACGAAGAGATTCTTCGTCAGGCTCAGAATGACAGATTGGTTTTTGGGATGTAGCATGAAGACTTTTCTGATCCCATAATCCCGATCCATCCGCACCGCTTATGGTCGCTCTTGTTCAACGTGTCCGCGAAGCCTCCGTCGTCGTCGATGGCGAAACGCACGGTGCCATCGGTGCCGGGTTGCTTATCCTGTTGGGCGTCCACAAAGACGACACCCGCGCCGAGAGTGCCTGGCTGGCGCGCAAGTGTGCCAACCTGCGCATCTTCGCCGATGACGAGGGCCAGATGAACCACTCGGTGCAGGACGTTGAGGGCGAAGCTATGGTCATCTCGCAGTTTACGCTGTGCGGCACCGTCTCCAGCGGCAACCGGCCATCTTTCAGCGACGCTGCGCCGCCCGACCCCGCCGATGCGCTCTACGAACACTTCGTCCGCGCCCTCTCCGATCGGCTGGACCAGGATATCCCCACCGGCGTCTTCGGGGCCATGATGGACGTGCATCTGGTCAACGACGGCCCCGTGACGCTTTCGATCGAAAAACGCAACGACTAATCGGACCGCTCATGCCCCACGTATTTATCCCCCTTATTCTCAGCACGCTTCTTCTGATGACTGTCCCGCCCGCGCATGCGCAGGCCGATATGGTGCTGCACAACGCCCGTATCTACACGATGAACACCGATCAGCCCGAGGCCGAGGCGCTGGCCGTGCGCGGCGAACGCATCCTGATGGTGGGCGCGGAGGCCGAGGTGCTGGAGGCCTACCCCGAGGCGCAGCGCGTCGACGCGGGCGGCCGCACCGTCGTCCCGGGCCTCATCGATGCCCACGTTCACCTGATGGGCCTCGGCCAGAGCCTCCTCCGCGCCGACCTCGTTGGCACCGAGTCCAAGCAAGATATCATCGAGCGGTTGCAAGATTTCGCGCAGGATCTGCCGGAGGACGCGTGGCTGCTGGGGCGCGGGTGGGATCAAAACGATTGGCCGGAGCAGGAATTCCCCACGCGCGCGGATCTCGATGAGGCGTTCCCGGAGCGGCCCGTGTGGCTGGAGCGCATCGATGGGCACGCCGCCTGGGCGAACACCGCCGCACTCGAAGCCGGGGGACTTGAGGCCATCCAGCAGATGGACGATCCCGAGGGCGGCACCATCGTCCGCGACGAGACGGGCACGCCCACGGGCGTGTTCATTGACGCAGCGATGTCGATCATCAGCGATGAGGTGCCCGAGCCGTCCGAGGAGGAACTGGACCGCGCCCTCGAACTCGCCCTCGACGAAACAGCCAAGTACGGCCTGACGGGCGTACACGACGCCGGCGTCGACCGCGAAACGATAGTGCGCTATCAGCGCTTCATCGACGAGGGCCGGTTTCCACTACGCACCTATGCCATGATCGGTGGGCGCGGCGACACGTTCGACTACTTCTGCGCCGAGGGGCCGATCCACAACTACGCCGATCAACTGGCCGTCCGCGCTGTCAAGTTCTACATCGACGGCGCACTGGGCAGCCGGGGCGCGGCACTGCTGGAGGACTACTCCGACGACGAAGGCAATCGCGGCCTGCTCCAGCAGCAGCCCGAGACGTTCCGCCAGAACGTGCACGACGCGATGGAGTGCGGCTTTCAGGTCAACACCCACGCGATCGGCGACCGGGGCAACCGCATCGTGCTCGACACGTATGCGAACGCGATGGACGCCGCGGGCCGGACGATCGGGCGACACCGCGTGGAGCACGCGCAGATTCTCGCGCCGGGCGATATTCCCCGCTTCGCCGAGCTCGGCATCATCGCTTCCGTCCAACCGACGCATGCGACGAGCGATATGTACTGGGCAGAAGACCGCCTCGGCCCCGAGCGCATTGAGGGCGCGTACGCCTGGCGCTCGCTGCTCGACCGCAGCGCACGGCTCGCTTTCGGATCCGATTTCCCCGTCGAGCAGGTCGATCCGCTGCTGGGCTTCTACGCAGCGGTGACCCGGCAAGACGCCGAGGGGTGGCCTGAAGGTGGATGGCAGCCCAAGGAGCGCGTCACCCGCCACGAGGCGCTGCGCGGCTTCACCCTCGATGCTGCATATGCTGCCTATCAGGAAGACGAGCTGGGTTCGCTGGAGCCGGGTAAGTTTGCCGACTTCGTTGTATTCTCGCGTAACATCATGGAGGTCGATCCGTCTCAGATTCTGGACGCCGAGGTGGTTGCAACGTACCTCGGCGGCGAAGCGATCTACGGAGAGCTGTAGTGCGCTGCGTATCCGGTTGGGTTTACCCGGTCGGCCTCGTCGATACCCCCGAACTTGCTGTTCGACCGGGTGGCATCTATTTTCCGAATCGAGCCCCCCTCGATCTGAACGCTCGCGTTTTGCGCAAAGCACCTGAAATTTATGGCTGATCCTTCTACGCTGACACACGTCGACCCCAAAGGCGGCGTGCGCATGGTTGATGTTTCTGAGAAGTCCGACTCGGTCCGGACGGCGGTGGCTATCGGCACTGTGGTCCTGGGGCGAGAGGCGTTTGAACGTGTTCGCGAGAATGACATCCAGAAAGGCGATGTCCTGACGACGGCGCAGATTGCCGGCATCATGGGCGCCAAGCAAACGAGCAAGCTGATTCCGCTCTGCCACGACGTGCAGATTGACGGCGTCGATGTGGAGTTGGATTTCAACGAGGAGCGCAGTGCAGTGGACATCCGCGCGTATACCAAGTCGATGGGGGTGACCGGTGTGGAGATGGAGGCCCTTACGGCCGTGTCCATCACGGCGCTCACCATCTACGACATGGCCAAATCGATCACGAAGGATATCCGCATCACCGACATCCAGCTTCTCGCCAAGACCGGCGGGCAGAGTGGCGATTACCGGCGTCAGGAGAAGCTCCAGGATAACTGAATATGGCCGAGACGGACTCAGAGGCGCCCGCAGAGCGGATTGCCACGGTGACGGCGTTTGCCACCGTCGGGGCGCTAAACACGACGCAGAACCTCACGCATGCGCTGCTGGCCGATATCGGCGAGATGGATGGCACCGATGCCGATCTCATCGCCGAGGAAACGCTGTGCCTGGTTGCTACGGCCACGGCGCGGGCGGCAGAAGTGGGCCTGCGCGGCGAGCCGGCCGTGCGGGCGGCCGTGCGGGCGGCGCTGCTGAACCTGCCGTACGCGTATCGGGACTACCTCGTGGGCCACGCGATGATTGCGGAGGACGACGCTTCACTGGCGGAGCAGGGCGCACCGATCCGCAGTCGGCTCGATCGCAAGCAGCAGTTCTACACCACCCACCTGCCCGCCGACGAGTTTCCGGGTCAGCACGCTCTCACCGATAAGATGGCGCTCTGGATGGGCCGCGTCAGCCCGCCGAAGCTGCCCGAACCGCCGCAGGAGCGCCTCGACAAGCTTGGCCTCGTCCCGTCCCTCCTCGCCCACTGCAAGCTGATTCTGGCGTACGGGCGGCGCGGGGATGAGGCGATTGGTCAATAGCCACGTGCTCGGCTGCGCCTCGCGTCGTTAGTCATTGGTCATCAGTCACTGGGAAAAGCAATGGGCTTGTGACCAATGACCAGTAATCAACGACCAGTGACCACCACGTGGCTCAATTCCGCGTGCGCGAGCGAGAGTTGGAGGAGGTCTGCTCCGGCGATTTCGTATCTTCCAGTTCCTCGAAGTCGTCTTCGAGCGGCGCGGTTTCCTCGTCTTCGAACAGCTCCGTCTCGCCCAGCATGTCGCCGGGGGAGGAGAATACGTCCTCGATCTCCTGCACCGACTCCTGCGTTTCCTCGACTTCGTTCAGCAGCGTATCGAGCTGGAAGCTGATTTCTTCGGGGTTCTGCAGCGTCCACGACTGCTCGTGGATGTACTTCACGACATCCTCGATCGTCCCGAGCTGAGCGCCGATGATCTCCAGATTCTCGTGGCCCTTCTTGAAGCGTGCCAGCCGCTGCTCCAGCACGCGCAGCCGCCGTTTTTTAACGGCCCGCACGCGCTCGGAGTCGTCTTCCATGTCTTTCTTGAGCGCCTCCATCGCTTTCCCCACCTCGTGCTCGGTGGCGCTGTCCATGTAGCTTCGATAGCGCTCGCGCTGGTTCAAGAGGTTGAGATACGAATCGAGCAGGTTGTCGATCTTGCGCAGATGGCTATCGAGCAGGCCCTGCGACGCGTAGCTGAGGCTCTGGTAGTTCGCACGGATCTCGTCCTTGAGCTTGCGCAGGCGCACGTACCGCCGCTGGCTGCGCCGGGAGAGGTGCTGGTAGATTTCTTTTTGCGTCGGCGGCTTGTGGCGCTCGGCGATCTTTTGAGAGCGGATGTGCCGCCGGAAGCGCTCGTTGCGTGGCATCATGCCGAGGTATAGCAACTCGCCAGCCGTGACAAAGAGAAACGGAAGCCACAGCGGAAGGCCCAGCGTGCCGTACAGAATAACCGACGCGACCGCGCCGACGACCAGGAACGCCAGGTTCCAGTTATTGAAAAAGGCTTCCTTCGTGTAGTTGATATCCGCGTCACTCATGCGGGGGCAGGGGTTCGATGATCGTCATGGGCGCGCACCGGCCCGGCGCCGCGTCCTCAGCGCATCCGGCCGATCGTCTTTTCAGGCAGGTCGTCATCCGAAGTAGACTCGTCATCCGAAGTAGACGGGGCCGTCTCCGAATCGGTTGCACCCGACTCGGGCGCTTCTGCAGAATCGGAGGCCGAGGACCCCGCTTGGGCCGAGGAGGTGGGGCGGCCCTGCTTCATCTGGCGGATGAGCTCCTGTGCGCGCTGGGCTTTGCGCTTGGCCTCGTACGCCTCGACATCGGCCTCCGGCTCGGCGTGCTCATCCATCGCGTCGTCGTCGATCGCGTCGAGAGCCACTTCGAGGCGCGCTTGCTGCCGGGCCGTCTCCGAGGTCAGCTTGTCCATCCACTCGGTACTGCGGCTCAGAACGCTCTGCGCGCCCTGGGCCATCCGCCGCACGGCGCGTTGGATGGATTGCTTGTGCTGGAGAGTACGCTTCAGCTCGCGCAGCTTTTTCTGCGCCCGGAGCTTTTCCTTCTCGGCTTCCTTGATCCGCTGATATTCCTCCTCAGTCATGACAATAGTCGCGTTTCATTGTGCGAATGACGAAGCTCGATCGGGGACGAGCGGAAGCAGGCGGGCTCCATGCGACGGGGACCTCCGCTGTGCTTCATTCTATGAATCGGACGATTGCGTGCGCTGCTTGCCGATGGTTTTCGAGGGCGTTTCCTCGGTCTGCTCGGTCTCGGGCAGGTCCAGCTCGCCCTCCGACTCGCGCTTTTGCGCTTTGCCGTCGCCCATGCCCATTTCGAGCTTGAACTGGTTAACGAGCTCCTGAGCACGCAGCTCCTCGGCGTCTTCTTCGATCTGCAGTGCCTCGCTGTCGACCGAGTCGAGCGCCATCTCCATACGGGCCTCGTTCTTGGCCGTCTCCTCGTTGATCCGGTTGATCATCTCGTCGTGCGTCTGGTCGAGCCCCGTGACCTCGAACTGCTCCAGCGTGTCGGCCACCTGCGATTGCCACTTGGCCCGCTCATGGGCGCGGAGGGCATCCTTCGCCTCTTCGATCTTGTTCTCCTTCTCGCGCATGAATGCCTTCTTCACCCGCAACGCCTTGTCGTACGCCTGTTTGGCATATTTGAGCTGCTCGCGGCTGCGTTCCAGCGACTCCTGCTCCTTCTCGTAGCGCATCGCGTACTTCTGCGCGATGTCGTCACGGTCCGACTGGATGGCTGTCTTGATTTTCGCTCGCAGGTTCTCGACGCGATCCTCCGTCTTTTTGACCTCCTTCTGGAGCATGATCATGTTCGCCTTCACCGTGGCGATATTCTCGTTCATCTCGGGGACCTGATCATTCAGCTCCCGGATGTTTTGCTCCAAAATGAGGCGCGGGTTCTCCATCGCGGAGACGGCGCCGCCGAAAATCGATTTTACAAATCGCTTAAAACGTGACCAGACCGACATGATACACTGCGGAGTTTGATGAGCACGATGCTGATTTCGAGGCAATCTAAAGCTAATGAACTGTAACGTACGCGCCCGCCAGAAAGGTTCACGGTTTGTTCTTGTTCGCAGAGGCGCGCGCAGGGGTTACCACCCGGCCCATCCCGCATCGGCGTAGCGATCCATGAGCGGACGGACCGTCGCCGGAGCCGTATCGCCGAACGTGTACGCGTCGATCAGCTGGTCCTTGAACGTCTCGATCTGATCGGTGCGGCGGGTGTGGAGATGGGCGAGCGGATCGCCGGGCTCGACCGGGTCGCCTGGCTTCTTGAGGGCGCTGAGGCCGGCGGTCGGGTCGACGGAGTCCTCCTTCGTCCGGCGGCCCGCGCCGAGGTCGACGGTACAATGGCCGATGGCGAGTGCGTCGAGATCGGTGACGTAGCCGCGGGCGCTCTCCGGGGCGTAGACAGTAGCGACAGGCTCGGACTCCGGGCGTGTGCCTGGATCGTCGATAATGCCCACGTCGCCGTCCTGTGCTGCGACGAGCGAGCGGAGCGCCTCCAGCGCGTGTCCGGAGGCGACGGCGCGGCGGGCCTGCGTCCGGCCGGTCTCTGGCGAATCGGCTGCACCGCCGAGGTGAAGCATCTCCCCCGCGAGGGCATAGGTCACCTGCATCAGATCGCTGTCGTCGATCTCGCCGCGCAGGGCACGCAGGCTTTCAGCCACTTCGGGCCAGTTGCCCGCAGCGCGGCCCAGCGGCACGTCCATCCGCGTCATCAGGGCCACGGTTGGGACATCGTGCTCCTCGCCGATGCCCACGAGCGTTTCGGCGAGCTGGCGGGCGTCGGTCTCCGTTTTCATGAAGGCGCCGCGGCCGCACTTGACATCGAGCACGAGCGCGTCGATGCCCTCGGCCAACTTCTTGCTCATGATGGAGGCGGCGATGAGCGGGATGGACTCGACGGTGCCCGTGACGTCGCGCAGGGCGTAGAGCTTGCGGTCGGCGGGGGCCATCTCGGCGGTCTGCCCAATCAGCACGATACCGAGGTCGTCGAGCTGCTGCTTATACTCGATCATCGAGAGGTCGGTGCGGAAGCCGGGAATCGACTCCAGCTTGTCGAGTGTGCCGCCGGTGTGGCCGAGCCCCCGGCCCGATACCATGGGCACGGGCACGCCGCAGCTGGCCACGATGGGCGCGAGGATCAGGGATACCTTGTCGCCCACGCCGCCGGTCGAGTGCTTGTCGACTTTCGTGCCGCCGGTGGCGGAGAGGTCGAGCACGGTGCCCGAGTGGAGCATCGCGTCGGTGAGGGCGGCGGCCTCATCGGCATGGAGGCCATTCAGGAAGGCGGCCATTAGGAACGCGCTCATCTGGTAGTCCGGCACGTCGCCCGCGGTGTAGGCGTCGATGAGGCGGGTGATGGCGTCGGCAGAGAGGGCGTCGCCGTCGCGTTTGCGGACGATCAGGTCAACGGGGGAGAGGTTGGGCATGGGGACCGGAAGTGGTGTGGCAGGGCGGGCAAAGAGTATAAAGTAAAAGGGCGGCCTGCCGTGCAGGACCGCCCTTTCGCTCGAACGTCAGTATAGATGGTTATTCTTCGTCTTCGTCCTCGCCGTCGTCGTCCTGGTTCAGGCCGTAGCGGCGGTTGAACTTCTCGACGCGTCCGGCCGTGTCGACGAACTGGCGACGGCCCGTGTAGAAGGGATGGTTCGTCGCGTCGACATCGGGAACGAGCTCATCGCGGTCGAGTGTGGAGCGCGTTTCGAACGTGCTTCCATCGGAGAGACGGACGGTAACAGTGTTGTACTCGGGATGAATGTCCTTTTTCATAGCAACGAAAAGTCAGCAGTTATGAGGGCCCTCGTCACGCTGGGGATGCAGAATCTACAACACGGGGTCTCACATGAAAAGTTTCGGCAGAGGGCCTGCGGTCGCGCCTATCTTCGCGGCATCTTCGCGGTGGGCGGACCGCCGGCCGATCCGAGGTCAGGACGCGGCCGGATGCAGCTCGGGTACCTGGGTGTAGACCAGCGCGGCCCCGCCCAGCGCCAGCACCGAGCCGACGGCGAAGGGCACGACGAAGCCGTAGTGGACGAGGATACCCGCTGCGATTTGCCCGACCGAGATGCCGAGGCCGAACGACACCGTCAGCACCGAAAGCTGGGCGCCGGCCTGCCCCTCTTCCGCGAGGTCGCCCGCCAGCGCCAACGCGGGGGCAAACATGAGCGCGCCGCTCACGCCTTGCAACAGCCGCGCAATGATCATCTGCGTCGGCGTGAGGACGAGACCCTGCGCGAGGGTCGTTGGCGCCAGCGCAATCAGGCCCCACAGGATGAAGCGCCGCCGCCCGTGCTTATCGCTCGCACGGCCGACGATGGGCTGGACGATGGCCAGCGCACCGACGAAAACGGCAAATTGGATGGAGAAGAGGACGGGCCCCTGATTGAGCCGGGCGTTGACTTCGGGCTCGATGGGCGAGAGGAGCGCGATGCACGTCGTCATCAAGAGGGTGGCGACGCCGAGGGTGAAAATCGGATCGAGCCACTGATCGGGCCCGCGCCCGCGGATGCGCAGCGACAGGTTGCGGCGCGTCGGCTGCGTCTCGGGCGGGTCCTCCACCATCAGCAGGACGAGCACGGCGCTGACGAAGGCGGCCAGCGCCGCCAGATAGAACGACGCCTCGAACCCGTCGATGATGAGGCCGCCGAGCGTGTACGGCCCGGCCTCGATCACCACGCCGGCCAGGAGCGGCCCGCCGCCGAATCCGATCAGCCGGAAGGAGTTGTACAGCCCCATGTTTTGCCCGCGCCCGCCGAGGGTGCTCAACTCGCTCACGAGGGCGACGCTGGCCGTGATGGTGAACGCCGCGGCGAGGCCCTGCACGGCGCGGATGAAGAAGAGCAGCGGGTAGGTGTGCGCAAACGAGAAGGAGAAATTGGCCCCGCAGAAGACGACGAGGCCCATCAGCACGAACGCGCGCCGCTTGCCGACTTTGTCCGACAGATGCCCGGCGAAGGGCTGCGTGACGCTGCTGACGAGCCCGAACAGCGCCAGCACGATGCCCGAGATGACCGATGCCGGTAGTCCCAATGACCCGCCCTCGACCTCCTGACTCGCGACGTACAGCGGGAGCACGATGATCAGAAATGAGTTGCCGAGCGCATCGGCCATGCGGGCGAGGCCGAGGGCGACGACGCGCCGGTCGGCGCCGAGAAAGGAGGTGGGAGTGACATCGTCGGGGGAGGACGGCACGGCGAGGAGGAACGTGAGGCAGATGGAAGATAGACGCCGCATTGTACGAACGCTCATTGGGACAGATGCATCTGCTCATGTTACGATATTGCGGTGCGGGGATGGAGCGCTCGCGTGCGGTGGAGAATGGGTGCCCGTTGCCTTACCATGCTAAGGGGAGCCGGTGCGGCTCTCCTTGCTCGCTTCCTTTCCGATCAGCCTCCTGATCCTGCCATGTCCACCCACGAACTCGCCGGCCAGCCCGCTCCGGAATCGGCGCTGCCCGATATCACCGATCTGCTCGAAGCCTACCAGGACGAGCAGCCCGATCCGTCCGTCCGCGCTGAGCGCGTCTCGTTCGGCACCTCGGGCCACCGCGGCGCCTCGCTCGATCGCACCTTCAACGAAGCCCACATCCTCGCCATCACGCAGGCCATCTGCGAGTACCGTGCCCAGGCCGGGATCGACGGGCCGCTGTTCCTGGGGATGGACACGCACGCGCTCTCGCTCCCGGCGCACGCCACCGCGCTGGAGGTCCTCGCTGCGCACGGGGTGGACGTGATGATCGCCGAAGACGATGGCTTCACGCCCACGCCCGCCGTCTCGCACGCCATCCTCACGTACAATGACGGCCGGTCGAGCGGCCTTGCCGATGGCATCGTGATCACCCCCTCGCACAACCCGCCGACCGACGGCGGCTTCAAGTACAACCCGACGACGGGCGGTCCGGCGGGAGGCGACATCACCTCGTGGATCGAGCAGCGCGCGAACGCCATCTTGGAGGACGATCTGGCGGATGTCGAGCGCATCGGGCAGGAGCAGGCGCGCCACGCCGACACGACGCACGTGTACGACTTCCTCGGCAACTACGTGAAGGATCTGGATGCCGTCGTCGACATGGCGGCGATCCGCGATTCGGGGCTGACGCTGGCCGTCGATCCGCTCGGCGGGGCAGGCGTGAAGTACTGGAGCGCCATCGCCGACCACTACAATCTGCCGCTGGAGGTGCTGCGCACGGAGGTCGATCCCACGTTTCGTTTCATGACGCTCGACTGGGACGGCGCCATCCGCATGGATCCGTCGTCGCCCCACGCCATGCAATCGCTCATCGACCTGAAGGACCAGTACGACGTGGCGTTTGCGTGCGACACGGATCACGACCGCCACGGCATCGTGACGGCCCGCGGCGGCCTCATGCCGCCGAATCACTACCTCTGCGTGATGCTCGACCATCTGTTCACCCACCGCACCAACTGGCCGAGCGACGCCGGCCTGGGCAAGACCGTCGTTAGCACCGGGCTCCTGACGCGTATCGCCCGGCACCACGACCGCGCGGTGCACGAGGTGCCCGTCGGCTTCAAGTGGTTCGTCGACGTGCTGCTCGACGGGCGGTGCGGCTTCGTCGGCGAGGAGAGTGCCGGGGCGTCCTTCCTGCGGAAAGATGGCACGACGTGGAC
Source organism: uncultured Rhodothermales bacterium (assembly GCA_964448045.1). GTDB lineage: Bacteria > Bacteroidota > Rhodothermia > Rhodothermales > Salinibacteraceae > CAYUVF01. The sequence continues at coordinate 58,050 of CAYUVF010000008.1, read as the reverse complement.
GACGGACAAAGACGGCATCATCGCCGGACTCTTGGCCGCCGAGATCACCGCCACGCGCGGCAAAGATCCGAGCGAGCTGTACGACGAGCTGACGGAGCAATTTGGTGCCCCGGTGTTCAAGCGCATCGACGCCCCCGCCACGCCCGAGCAAAAGCAGGTGCTCAAGAACCTCACGCCCGATCAGGTGGATTCCGACGAGCTCGGTGGCGAGCCCATCACGGCCACGTACACGAACGCGCCGGGCAACGACGCGCCCATCGGCGGGCTGAAGGTCGAGACGGAGAACGGCTGGTTCGTCGCCCGCCCCTCGGGCACGGAGGCCATCTACAAGATTTACGCGGAGAGCTTCCGTGGCGAGGAGCACCTGCAGAGCCTCTTGGACGAAGCGCAGGCGCTCGTCGGCGCCGCCTTCGACGCGGCGGGGGCGGTGGAATAGCGGCAGGTGCGGATGCTATCAGTCATTCCCGACCCCGATCGGGACACGAGCGAAGCGACTGATGAAATAACCCGGTCATCAACCCGGTCATCGAAGCACTCTGTTCTGGATTCCCAATCAAGTTGGGAATGACTGCTGCTCACGCGAAAGCGGTTGTGCTCACCCCTCGTCCAACTGCTTCTCGATTTCCTCGATGGAATCCCGCAGTTCGGCGGCGCGCTCGAATTCGAGGTTCTCGGCAGCTTCCTTCATCTCGGATTTCATCTGCTCGATCAGGTCGCGCTTCTGGTCGTCCGAAAGGTATTTGACGACCGGATCAGCGACCTTCGCGGAGTGCTGCTCGGGACCGCCGTACGCGTACGTGTCCTCGTCGTCCCCCTTCTCATCGGCGATGGCGGTGCCCATGTGAATCTGGTCGACCGATTTCTTGATGGGCTCCGGCGTGATGTCGTGCTCTTCGTTGTATTCGAGCTGGATGGTGCGTCGGCGCTCCGTCTCGTCGATCATCCGCTGCATCGAGCCCGTGATCTCGTCGGCGTAGAGGATGACGGTGCCGTTCACGTTGCGCGCGGCGCGGCCCGCCGTCTGGATGAGCGAGCGCTCCGAGCGGAGGAAGCCCTCTTTGTCGGCGTCTAAGATGGCGACGAGCGACACCTCGGGCAGGTCGAGCCCCTCGCGCAAGAGGTTCACACCCACGAGCACGTCGTACTCGCCGAGGCGCAGCCCGCGGATGATGTCCACCCGCTCCAGCGCGTCAATGTCGGAGTGCATCCAGCGGACGCGCACGCCGTAGCTGTCGAGGTAGTCGGCGAGGTCCTCCGTCATCCGCTTCGTGAGCGTGGTGACGAGCACGCGCTCCTCGCGCTCGACGCGTTTGCGGATCTCCTCCAGCAGGTCGTCGATCTGGTTCTTCGTCGGCCGAATGTCGATCTCGGGGTCGGGAATGCCGGTGGGGCGAACGACCTGCTCGACGAAGACGCCGCCGCTCTGCTCCAATTCGTAATCGGAGGGCGTGGCGCTCATGAAGATGACCTGATCGTGGGCGTCCTCGAACTCCTCGAACGTCATCGGCCGGTTGTCGAGCGCAGAGGGCAGCCGGAAGCCATGCTCCACGAGCGTCAGCTTGCGGGCGCGGTCGCCGTTGTACATGGCGCGCACCTGCGGGATGGTGACGTGGCTCTCGTCGACGACGAGCAGGAAGTCGTCCGGGAAGTAGTCGAACAGGCAGTAGGGCCGCTCGCCGGGCTCGCGGCCCGAGAGGTGGCGCGCGTAGTTCTCGATACCGGAGCAGTAGCCCACCTCCTGCATCATCTCGATGTCGAACATGGTCCGCTGCTCCAGCCGCTGCGCTTCGACCATCTTGCCCTCCTCGCGGAGGACGGCCAGCCGCCAGCGCAGCTCCTCTTGGATGTTTTCGATGGCGGTCTGCAGCCGGTCCTCGGGTGTCACAAAAATCTGCGCCGGATACAGCGTGAACGTGCCATCCACCGACTCCAGATCGCGCCCGCTCTCCGGCTCGAAGAAGCTCAGCCGATCGATTTCATCCCCCCAAAACTCGATCCGCACCGCCTGATCTTCGAGATACGCCGGAAACACATCCACCACATCGCCGCGCACGCGGAAGGTGCCGGGCTGGAATTCGAGGTCGTTGCGCGTGTAGAAAATGTTGATGAGTTTGCGCAGCAGGTCGTTGCGCTCGATCTCCTGACCGGGCTCCAACTGGACGATCTGCTTGCGAAACTCCTCCGGCGAGCCGAGCCCGTAAATGCAGGAGACGCTTGCCACCACGATCACGTCGTCGCGCCCCGAGACGAGCTGACTCGTCGCCCGCAGCCGCAGCCGCTCGATCCGGTCATTGATCGACATGTCCTTCTCGATGTACTTATCGTTCGGGACGATGTAGGCCTCGGGCTGGTAGTAGTCGTAGTACGAGATGAAGTACTCGACGGCGTTGTTGGGGAAGAACTGCTTCAGTTCGCCGTAGAGCTGGGCGGCCAGCGTCTTGTTGTGGCTCATGATGAGCGTCGGCTGGTTCACCTCCTCGATGACGTTTGCCACGGTGAACGTTTTTCCCGTGCCCGTGGCCCCTAAGAGCGTCTGATAATCGTCGCCGCGCTCGATGCCCTCAACGAGTTCGCTGATCGCCTTCGGCTGGTCGCCCGTCGGCTCGAAGTCGGAGACGAGGTCGAACTGCTGCTTTTCGTCGGTAAGCGTTGCCATCGGGGGAGGAGCGGTTCAGGCAGAATGTGACACATCAGATTTGAACCGATCCGTGCGGTTCGATGTTGCACGATGGCGCGTGTCAACCTTTGCGATTCGGATACGAATGGCCGAATTTCTGCTCCGCATCGGACGCTTGCTAATTGCTTGTGACGTGAATCGACGACGCCAATGAAGAATACGACTGCCTGGACTATCGGACTCGTGGTGCTGCTGGTGGGCAGTGGGGCGGTGGCACTGTATTTTCTCGTCTATCAGCCGTTCATCAGCCCGATGCTGCAGCAAGGGCGCCAATTGGAGCAACTCCAGACGATGAACACGCGCATCGAGCGGCAAGAGCCGTTCACCCCGCCTGCCGATTCGCAACTCACCGAAGCACAGGTCGACCGCTACCTCGCCGTGCAGCGGGCCATCTACGATAGCGTCCACACTCGGCTCGACAGCGCCGCCGCGACGATCCGCGACCTGGAGCGCCGGGACCGGTCGGGCGAAGAGCCGGGGTTGCAGGCGGTGCTGGACTGGTTTTCGTCGTTCTCCGGCGCGCTCGCGACGGCGAAGCGGGTGCAGGTGCGGGCGTTGAATGCACAGGATTTCTCGCTCGGCGAGTACCGCTGGGTGCGCACGCAGGTCTTTCGTGCGCGCGGTAAGCAGGCGCCGTCGCTGGGTGTCGGGCGCGCGATGGGGCAGTCGCAGGCGGGACTGCGCATCGATCAGGCACTCCCCGCTTACGATGGGCCCGTGCCGACCGAAACCCGGTCGCTCGTCGCATCCCACACCAGTGCCATCGACTCGCTCGATGTGGTCGTGCGGTTCGGGTTGTAGTGGCGGCTTCGGGTCGGCTCAGAAGAGCTGGACGACGTAGACGGACTCCGGCTCATCCTCCGGCACCGAGCTGATGATGGCAAACTCGCCATCGTGGTCCACGGCTGCGCCGAAGGCAACCCGTCCGAGGTCGATCACCTGTTGCTGCGGCCAGGTGTTCGAGGTGGCGTCGTAGCGGAAGGTGTAGACGACGCGGTCGATGTTGTAGTCCTGGCCGAGCTGCTCGTCGTAGCCGGTGACGAGGGCGCGGTCGCCGCTCAGCGAGACGGCCGACCCGAAGGCGCCCGACTCGTACGGCGTGGCGGGCTGCAGCTCCGTCAGCTCCGTCCACGTGTCCGCCGATTGCCGTTCGTACAGCGTCGCCCGGCCCGATTCGTCGGGGCCGTCCCGCGCCTCGCCGACGAGCAGGCGCGGCCCACTCAGGTCCAGCGAGATGAAGAAGTCGTCGATGCCGCCCACTCGCGCCGTCTCGCGCCACGCCCCTTCGACGTCGCGCTCGAAGAGGTACACCGATCCGGGCTGCTGCGCAAAATACGTCGAGGCAGCTACGGCAGCGCGGGGGCCGTCGAGGGCGCTGGCGCCGCCCAGCACGCCGTGCTCCACGCCGGCGGTGGCCGTGAGGCGCGTCGTCAGCTCCCAGCGCTCGGTGGCGGCATCGAACGTGTAAAAGTAAGCCGCGCCGCCGTAGTCGCCATCCGAGCTGCCCGAGGTTGTTACGAGCGCCTGGTCGCCGTCGATGGCCACCGAGGCGGCGAAGGCACCTTCGTTGTAGTTGGTCTCGGCAATGAGTCGCGCCTGCTGCAGCCACGCGCCGGACGAGTCGCGGGCGAAGATGTACGCCGCATTGGATTGACGAGACGCGAAGAATTCGCTCGATGAGCTGATGATGGCCCGGTCGCCGCTAAGGTCGAGCGCGCGTCCGAAGAAGGCGCCCTCCTCACACTGGCTGGGCGTCAGGCGGGCCGCCTGGCGCCATGTTCCCGGTGTGCGACCGCGCTCGTAGATGTACGCTGCGCCCGAGTTGGGGCCGCACTCATTTTCGCCGCTTGCGCCCACCAGCGCCACATCGCCATCGAGGGCAACGGCCGCGCCAAAAGCTGTGTCGCTCGTCGTATCGGCGCGGGGCAGGGCGTAGATCTGCGCCGACGCCGTCGGGAGGGCAAGATGCCCAAGCAGGCTCAACATCACCATCAGACCGGCGATTCTCCACGCGCGTCGTATCATCTCCATCTCATCAGGCATTTTCATACTCGGTCACCGCATCGGCCAAGTGCTCCCACGTCTCGTACAGATCCGCCAACTCTCGCTTGACGGCTCGGTACCGCTCGGACGTTGAACGCATCTCGTGGGTGTTATCGTATAAATCCGGATTCGCCATCGCCTCCTCCAGCTCGTCTTTCAGCGTTTCCTGTTCCAGGATCGCCGCCTCGGTTTCCTTCAGCTTCTCCTGCAGCTGATACGAGTTGAGATCCGCAAACGGCCCGGAGCGCGTCCGCTGATTGGTGGAGGCAGATGTACGTGTCGTGGCGCCGGCCGATGTTTCATCCGCGGCGGAGTCGGTCGACGAGGTGCCGTTCGTGGAGAGCGCCTGCGCCGATCCGTGCTCGATTTGCCACTGCATGTCCGAGTAGTTGCCGTGGAAGATGCGCACGCCGCCGTTGCCGACGCGCCACACGCTTTCGACAACTTCGTCCAGAAAATAGCGGTCGTGGCTCACGACGACGAAGGTGCCCTCGTATTGCTGCAGCGCTTCGATCAGCACCTCTTTCGAGCGGATGTCGAGGTGGTTCGTGGGTTCATCGAGAATCAGGAAGTTGGCGGGCGAGCAGAGCGTGCGCGCCAGGGCCAGCCGACTTTTCTCCCCGCCGGAAAGGACGCGCACGGGCTTGAACACGTCGTCGCCGGTGAACAGGAACGCGCCCAGCAGCGTGCGCAGTTCGGTTTCCGAGCGGCGCGGCGCCTTCGCGCGGAGGGCCTCCAGCGCCGTCTGATCCGGGTCGAGCGCTTCGGCCTGGTGCTGGGCGAAGAAGGCGCGCTCGACGTGGTAGCCTTCCTCGCGGGTGCCGTCGAACGGCTCGGTGCCGTTCAGGATGCGGGCGAGCGTCGACTTGCCCGCGCCGTTGGGCCCGACGAGCGCGAGCTTGTCGCCGCGCGCAATCGTCAGCGGATCGGCGTCGTCGAAGACGGTGATTTCGCCGTCGCGCCCTGCGTACGTTTTGGAGAACGCCGACAGCTCCAGCACGACTTGCCCGGAGCGCGGCGGCTCGGGGAAGCGGAAGGAGATCGTATCGTCCTGCGATGGCGGCTCCGGGATCCGGTCCATCTTTTCCAGTTTCTTGATCCGGCTCTGCACCTGCGCCGCCTTGGAGGCGTTGTAGCGAAACTTGTCGATGAACTGCTGGATCTCGTTGATCCGGCGCTGCTGGTTTTCGTAGGCGGCGCGCCACTGCTCGAGCCGCTCTTCGCGCGCTTCGAGGTAGTAGCTGTAATTGCCGTCGTAGTGCTCCAGCCGGCTCCGGTTGAGCTCGGCGATGGAGGTCACCATCCGGTCGAGAAAATAGCGGTCGTGGCTGACGATGACGACGGTGCCGTCGTAGCCGCGGAGGTAGTCCTCCAGCCAGTCGATGCTGTCGATGTCGAGGTGATTTGTGGGCTCGTCGAGCAGCAGCACATCGGGGCGCTGGAGGAGGAGCTTGGCGAGGGCGACGCGCATGCGCCAACCGCCGGAGAAGGTAGCGAGCGGGCGGTCGAGCGCATCGGGGTCGAAGCCGAGGCCCGTCAGTGTGGCCTCGGTGCGAGCGCGGATGGTGTGCGCCTCCTCGGCGTTGAGGCGGGCCTGCACGCGCTCCAGCCGGGACAGCAGCTTCTCGTAGCGGTCGCTTTCGTAGTCGTCCTCCTGCTCCAGCTGCTCGGTGATCTGTTGTTCCTGGTCTTCGAGGGCGAGCACCTCGTCGAACGCGCGCAGCGCCTCGGCGCGGATGCTGTGATCGGCGGGGGCGTCCTGGATCGTCTGCTCCAGATAGCCGACAGTCGTTTTGCCGCGGTGGACGGTGCCGTCATCGGGCGTGAGCTCGCCGGTGAGGATGCGCAGCAGGGTTGTCTTGCCGGCGCCGTTCGGGCCAATCAGGCCGATGCGTTTGCGTTCGTGCGGTGCGATGGTCCACGAGAGCTGATTGAGCACCGCCTGGCCGCCGAAGGTGATCGATACGTCTTGAAGCTGAATCATGAAGGGAACGTATTGATAACGCAGTGCGCGGGAATCCGGCGTGTGGATCCAAACCTATGAGTGCGGCAGCAGGTCCCACAGTTTGCTGAATTTTAGCGGATACGGGGCTGCGATGTTCGTCCAACAAAAAACCCCGACAGCGCAGCCAAAGGGCTGTCTGCCGGGGAATAAACGCAAGCGCACGATCGAGGCAGGGGCAGGTCGAAGAACCCCTCTTTCGACAGGGTGGGGGCCGCCCAGTAGCCTTTCGACGTCCCTGTTGACTTCCCGCGTTCACCGCAGAGCGGGACGGGAAGCTCCCCGCACAGCGAGGAGTGGGCCTGTCGTCCAGTCCTGGAGCATAGCTCCCTTTTGGATAAGTTGCGGATTCTTCTTATCCAGAACCCCTGCCTGCGATCGGCGCTTGCAGATACAGTGTCGTTAGTTCGTCGCAGGGGAGCACCATCCACCGATCAAGCCGACCCGTGTTCCGCCGGTGCGGGCTGGGGGGGCTCGGGGGGGGCGGCCTCGACGGCGCGGGCAAGCTGCTTGGACAGCGCGCCGAGCTCATCCTCCAGCGCATCGGTTGCGTCTTTCTGCTCGGCGCGCAGGTCGTACAGCTCCTCGGCCAGCGCAAGCGAGGTGATGATGGCCGTCGTGAGCTCGGCCTGCTCGGGATGCGCTCGCTGGAAATTCTTCATCTTCTGGTTGACGTACTGGGCGATCCGCCGCGTATGCGCCTCGTCGTCCTCGCGGACCTTCAGCCCGATCTCCCGGCCCAGAATATTCACCCGAATGGATTTAAGATTGGATCCGCTCATAAGCCGCTATTCGGACGCGTTGGAAGAGGGGTCGAGGTAGGCGTCGATCAGGTCGATGAAGTGTTCGATCTGATTGCGCAGGGCATCGGGGTCGTCGTCGAGCCGGATGAAGGCTTCGTCGTCTCCGATGGCGGGCCGCTGCGCGAGCGTGTGGACCCGCTCGCGCAGGTGCCGGTTCTCGGCGCGCAGCTGCTCGATCGTCTGCACGGCCTCATTAACGCGCTCGCGCAGCCGGCGGAGCGCCTCGGATGACGGTGAGGCGACATCGTCCGAGGCAGAATCGGACGCGGACGAGGGCGACTCGGGCAGCGGCGGTGCGTTTTCCATGATGAAGCCAATCGGCCGAGAGAAAAGTGGGCGGATTACTGCCGTAGGTGCGCGTCGTACTGCTGTTCCAGCGTATCTACAATAGCGTCGAGTGTGGCATCCACTTCGTCATCGGTGAGCGTGCGATCGGCCCCGAAGCGCAGGGCGATGGCTACGCTCTTCTGATCCGACGGTATCCCTTCGCCTTCGTAAATGTCGAACACAGCGGCGTCTTGTACAAGCGGAGCCCCTTCTTTCTCGATTGCGTCGAGCAGCGGGCCCACCGCCTGATCGGTGTGAACGAGCACGGCGAGGTCGCGCTCGACGACCGGAAAGCGGCTCACGGGCGTGTACGTGCGGTCCTCGTGCAACTCGGCGCGTTTGGCCAGGGCCGCCCAGTTGAGCTCGGCGACGAAGGCGGGAGCGTCGAGATCGAAGTCGGCTGCCACCGGATCGGCCACGCGGCCGATGAGCCCCAGCGGAGCGCTCTCTGCCGTGATCGTCGCATGATACGCCAGCAGCTCCGGCATGTTGGCTTCCGCCGGCTCGATGGTCACATCGTCGATGTGCAGCGTATCGAGCAGCGTCTGGACGGTGCCTTTCAGATCGAAGAAGTCGGCGGAGCGCTCGGCGGCGTCCCAGTGCATCGGCGCGTGCGGACCGCTGAGGGCGAGGATGAGCGCTTCGTGCTCGTCGAAGCCGGGCACGAGGGTGTCGGCCTCCGGCGCGGCGCGGTGGAAGATATGGCCGAACTCGAAGAAGCGGAGCGCGCGCTGCCCGTGGTTCTGGTTGTGCTGCATCACCTCGAGCAGGCCGGGCAGCAGTGTCGGGCGCAGCGCGGCCATCTCGCGCGAGATGGGATTCATCGTCTCGACGAGGGCGGGCGGGCCGTCACCGTTGGCCGCGACGAGCGGCGGCTGGTTGAAGCGCTCGGCTTCGTCCCGGCGGAGCATGCTGTTGGTGTACGTCTCGCGGAAGCCGCGCCCGCGCAGCAGCTCGCGCAGCGTATCGCGCAGGCGCTGATCGGCGGCCTCCTTCGGCATCCGGCCCGGAATGGTGATCTGCGCCGGCTCCGGAATCTGGTCGTAGCCGTGCAGGCGAGCGACCTCCTCGATCAGGTCTTCCTCGATGGAGACATCGGGGCGGAAGGTGGGCACGGTGCAGCGGAGCGCGTCGTCGCCGCGGGTGACGTCGAAGCCGATTTGCTCCAGCAGAAAGGTCGCCTTTTCCGGCGAAATGGAGACGCCGAGCACGTCGTTGAGCCGGTCGGGGCGGAGGGCGACCGTTTCGGCGGAGGGCGGGGCCGGATGCGCGTCGACCATGCCGGGGACGACGGTGCCTCCGGCGAGCTCGGCGATGAGTTCGGCGGCCCGGGCCGCGGCCCAGACCTGCCCGTCACGGTCGACGCCGCGCTCGAAGCGGTACGACGAATCGGTCTGTAGGCCGAGCGCCTTTGCGGTCCGCCGGATCGATGACGGGTCGAAGTAGGCGCTCTCGATCAGCACGTTCGTCGTGTCGTCCGATACCTCCGAGTTGGCGCCGCCCATCACGCCGGCGACGGCCACGGGCTGCTCGGCATCGCAGATGAGCAGCGTGCCGTCAGGGAGCGTTCGCTCCACCTCGTCCAGCGTGGTGAATTGTTCTTCGCCGGTTGTTTCGCGGACGACGATCCGCTGATCGGCGATCCGGTCGAAGTCGAACGCGTGCAGCGGTTGGCCGATCTCGTGCAGGACGAAGTTGGTGACGTCGACGATGGTGTTGCGCGGCCGCAGCCCGATGCTTGTGAGCCTCCGCTTGAGCCACAGCGGCGATTCATCGACCTCGACGTCGCGCACGAGCAGTGCCACGTAGCGCGGGCAGCCCGCGGGCGCCTGAATATCGACGGTGACGGCGCCGGCCACGGGACCACCGGGGGCGGGGAGCGACACGTTGGGGCGGTGGAGCGCGCTATCGGTGAGGGCGGCGACGTCGCGCGCCACGCCGAAGTGGCTGGCGGCGTCAGGGCGGTTGGGCGTCAGGCCGATGTCGAAGATGAAGTCGCGGGCGTCGATGCCGCGCTCGGCGAGGTAGTCCGTGAACGGCTGGCCGATAGCGGCGTCCCCATCGAGCACCATGATGCCCGCGTGGTCATCGGAGAGGCCCAACTCGTCCTCGGCGCAGATCATGCCGTCCGATACTTCACCGCGCACGCGCCGCGACTCGATCGTGATCGGTTCGCGCACACTCGGGTTCTTCTGGCTCGGGAGGCGGAGCGTGGTGCCGGGCGTGGCGACGGGCACCATCTGTCCAGCAGCGACGTTGTCTGCGCCACAGGCGATCTGGGCCGTCGTCCGTTCGCCGATCTCGACGTCGCAGAGCACGAGCCGGTCGGCATTCGGATGGGCGCGCACCTCCAGCACTTCGCCTACGACGACGCCACCGAGCGCCTGCCCGATCTCGGAGACGCCTTCGACTTCGAGTCCGCCCATCGTGAGCGTCTCGGCGAGGGCGTGCGGGTCTTCATCGTGGTCGACGTACTGGCTGAGCCAGGTGTAACTAATGTCCATCGAATTGCGAGGGGTTTGTGATTCGTGGTTTGCCATAGCGTCGCGGACGTGCCGGCGGGCCACAACCCACCATAGCGAACACCGTGAGCGTACAACGAACGGGCGTCAAAACTGCTTCAAGAAGCGCACGTCGTTCTCGTAGAAGACCCGGATGTCGTCGATGCCGTGGCGCAGCATGGCGATGCGCTCGACGCCCATGCCGACGGCGTAGCCGGTGTACTGCTCGGAGTCGACGCCTGCGGCCTCGAGCACGTTGGGGTGCACCATGCCGCAGCCGAGGATTTCCATCCACTGGCCGGAATCGGGGTCGTTGTCGTCGGCCCACCAGATGTCGACCTCGGCGCTGGGCTCGGTGAAGGGGAAGTAGCTGGGCCGGAAGCGCAGCCGCACGTTGTCGCCAAACATGGCCTGCGCGAAGGCGTGGAGCAGTTGCTTAAGTTGGGCGAAAGTGACGCCCTCGTCCACGTACAGCAACTCGACCTGATGGAACAGGCAGTACGATTTGTACGAGATGGCCTCGTTGCGGTAGACGCGCCCCGGCACCATCACGCGCACCGGTGGATCGGTCTGTTCCATCACGCGCACCTGCACCGGCGACGTGTGCGTCCGCAACACGGCGGGCTCGTCGCCAGGCGCCTCCTTCAGGAAGAAGGTGTCCTGCATGTCGCGCGCCGGGTGGTCGGGCGGGAAGTTGAGCGCGGTGAAGTTGTACCAATCGGCTTCGATCTCGGGCCCTTCGACGGCGACGAAGCCGAACTGCGCCAGCGTCCGCTTGATGTCGTTGAGTGTCTGCGTCAGCGGGTGGAGCGAGCCGGTGAAGTCGCGGCGGCCGGGGAGCGTGAGGTCGATGTCGGCGGGGCCGGCCTGTTGCTCACGCTTCAGGCGAGCCTGGGCGGCGTCGAGGCGCTCCTCGGCGAGCGTCTTGAGGGCGTTGACGCGCTGGCCGAACTCGGGTCGCTCTTCGGGCGGCAGGTCGCCGATCTGGTCGAACAGCTCGGTGATGACGCCCTGCTTGCGGCCGAGGTACTTGATCCGGAAGGCCTCGGCGTCGTCTTCGCTCTCGATGGATTCGGCTTCGATCTGCTCGCGCAGCGCGTCAATCTGATCAGTCTGTACAGAGTGGGCCATGGCGTGGAAGCGGACACGGGTGATAACAAAAATCCCGCCGGAGCCTGCAAGGCAGGGGGCGGGATGCGGGAGCCGGGAACGTGGGAGCGCGGTGCCCCTGCGGCCAGGTGCGGCGCGGGCCGCACCCTGCACACAAGAATAGGATGACCGCGCGGTCGTCAAGCGCTCAGCGAGGGCGACTACACGTGGGTCACGTGGTGGACGACCTGTTCGAACGCATCCGAGTCGTTCACGGCAAGGTCGGCAAGTGCCTTGCGGTTGAGGTCCAGATCCGACTTCCGATACTGGCCCATAAACTGCGAGTAGCTGACGTCGTGCTGGCGCGCCGCGGCGTTGATGCGCGTAATCCAGAGCTTGCGGAAATGGCGCTTGCGCTGGCGGCGATCCCGGTAGGCGTACTGCAGCCCTTTCTCCACCGCGTGCTTGGCGACACGGTACAGCTTGCTGCGGCGGCCCCAATAGCCTTTGGCCATGTTCAGGATTTTCTTGCGGCGCCGCCGGGTTGCGGGCTTGTTGGTAGCGCGAGGCATGAGAGAGTCAGATTAACAGTGAAGGAGGAACAGTGTCGCAATAAAACGTCGAGCAGGCGCGGGGTGCCCAGACGTACCTCACGGGTCAAAGGCGGAATCATGCCGTACGCCTCTGACCCGTGCGGGGGCGTCGTTAGCAGTCCAACATGCGCTTGATGCGCTTCGCATCCGCCTTGTCGACGGTTGTCGGCTTGCGCAGGTTGCGCTTCCGCTTCGTCGTCTTCTTGGTCAGGATGTGGCTTTTGCCGGCCTTGCGGCGTTTGATTTTGCCGTTGGCCGTTTTTTTAAAGCGCTTCTTCGCGCCGCTGTGGGATTTCATCTTGGGCATATGCAATCACCCGCAGTTGTCTAAATTAGCAGGATGGCTTGAAGGCGCAATGGAGTCCCCATGTATGAGCAAAGGGGCGAGGGCGTTCCGCCCGCAGGGTCCACAAAAAAGGACGCCGGAGCGAAGGGACCGTGAATTTTGCAGCCCTCCGGCGCTCGGCGTCCTTGAGGGACCGTTGTGCTACTTGTTTTTGTGGGGCGCCAGGATCGTAATCATGCGGCGGCCTTCCATCTTGGGCGCCTGGTCGATCTTGGCGAGATCCTGCAGCTCCTCGATCAGCCGGCGCAGCAGGTCCATCCCCTGATCTTTGTACATGATGTCGCGCCCGCGAAACTGGACGTAGGCTTTGACCTTGTTACCGTTCTCCAGAAAACGGCGGGCGTGGTCTTTCTTGAAATTGAAGTCGTGATTATCGGTGCGCGGGCGGAAGCGGAGCTCCTTCATTTCCATCTGCTTCGACCGCTTCCGCTGCCGCTTTTCCTTCTTCTGCTTCTTGTAGCGGTACTTGCCGTAGTCGATGATCTTGCAGACGGGCGGATCGGCGTCCGGGGCGATCTCGACGAGGTCGAGGTCGTGCTCACGCGCGCGATCCAACGCATCTTCAACAGATACCACGGCGTGCTCCCCATCGGGCTCGACGACGCGAACCTTGTCGGCCGTGATTTCTCGGTTAACGCGAACTTTTTCGGCTTTGTTAGCGATAGCTGGTTTCGTCGGTTTGTTGGTAGATAATCGGCGACATAATATGCCTTCATTTCACACGCAGGCCGGATTGCGAGGTTTCCACCCGGACTGTAGATGGAGTTATGCTGTAGCCGCCTCGATCTCGGCATGGAGATGCTCGATGAACGCGTCCACGGGCACCACGTCCTGCTGGCCTTCGCCGTGGGCGCGCACGGCCACGGTACCGGCTTCTTTCTCGCGCCCGCCGACGACGAGCATGTACGGCACTTTGTCCGTCTCGGCCTCGCGGATTTTGTAGCCGACGGTTTCGTTGCTGTCGTCCACTTCGGCGCGGATGTCGTCGAGGCGCAGCTTGTTGGCGACCTCGCGGGCGTAGGCGTTGAAGTCGTCGCCGATGGGCAGCACGCGCACCTGCTCCGGCGCCAGCCACGTCGGAAAGTCGCCGCCGCAGTGCTCGATCAGGACGCCGATGAAGCGCTCCAGCGAGCCGAAGGGCGCGCGGTGGATCATCACCGGCCGCTGGCGCTCGTCGTGTTTGTCGACGTATTCCAGCTCGAAGCGCTCCGGCAGGTTGTAGTCGAGCTGCACGGTGCCGAGCTGCCACGCCCGCCCGAGCGCATCTTCGACCATGAAGTCGAGCTTCGGGCCGTAAAACGCGGCCTCGCCCACTTCTTCGACCGCGTCGAGCCCCATCTCCTCGGTCGCCTCGCGGATGGCCTGCTCGGCCCGGTCCCACGCCGATTCGTCGCCGACGTACTTGTCCTGGTTCGACGGATCGCGGAGGGAGATCTGTGCGGTGAAGTCTTCGAAGTCGAGTGCGCCGAGGACCTTCAGCGTCAGATCGATGACGTTCTTGAACTCGTCCTTCACCTGCGCGGGCGTGCAGAAGATGTGGGCGTCGTCCTGCGTAAAGCCGCGGACGCGCGTCAGTCCGCCCAACTCGCCGCTCTGCTCGTGGCGGTACACGGTGCCGAACTCGGCCAGCCGCACCGGCAGGTCGCGATATGAGTGCATCGCGTCCTTGTAAATCATGACGTGATGCGGGCAGTTCATTGGCTTGAGGAGGTAGCCATCTTCCTCGGCCTCGTCCTCGTCGTAGAGCATCGGCGGGAACTGGCTCTCCTTGTAGTAGGGGTAGTGCCCGCTCGTGCGGTAGAGATCGAGCCGCCCGATGTGCGGGGTCACGACGGGGCGGTAGCCGCGCTTGAGCTGCTCCTCCTTGAGGAAGTCCTGCAGCGTCTCGCGGAGCACGGCGCCCTTCGGCAGCCACATCGGCAGGCCGGGACCCACCTTCTCGGTGTCGAAGGTGAACAGCCCGAGCTCTTTGCCGAGCTTGCGATGGTCGCGCTCTTTAGCGAGGCGCCGCCGCTCCAGATACTCCTCCAGCAGCTTCTGCTTGGGAAAGCTGATGCCGTAGATGCGCGTGAGCTGCGGGTTGTTTTCATCGCCGCGCCAGTACGCGCCGGCCACGCTCAGCAGCTTCGGGTACTTGATGCGGCCGGTCGACGGGATGTGCGGCCCGCGGCACAGGTCGGTGAATGTGCCCTGCTCGTAGAAGGTGATGTCGCCCTCGTCGAGTCCTTCGATCAGCTCCTGCTTGTACTCGTTGCCAACGTCTTCGTAGTACGCCATCGCTTCGTCCTTGCTGACCTCGCGCCGCTCGTAGGGCACGTCGCGCGCGGCGAGCTCCTGCATCTTCGCCTCGATCTGCTCGAAGTCATCCGAGGAGATCTGGTGGCCGTTCGGGTCGACGTCGTAGTAGAAGCCCTGATCGATGGGCGGGCCGATGGTGAATTTGACGCCCGGATAGAGCGCCTGCAGCGCTTCGGCCATCAGGTGGGCCGAGGAGTGCCAGAAGGTCTCCTTGCCCTCGTCGTCGCTCCACGTCAGGATGGCGATGGCGGCGTCGGAGGTGATGGGCCGGTCGAGGTCGCGCACCTCCCCATCGACTTTGATGGCGAGCGCGTCGCGGGCGAGGCCGGGCCCGATGCTTTCGGCGATTTCGCGGCCCGTTGTACCGGCGTCGTAGGTGCGCTGTGAGCCATCCGGCAGGGTGATGGTGATACGGTCGGAGTCAGTTTGGACGTCAGCCATGGGTTGAAGCGGAGTGGGTCGACAAACGAAAAGCGCTCCATCGCGGGGGACAGAGCGCTTTCAACAATTGGGGTCGGGCGGATGCGCGCATCGGCGCCCCGCATCGTGGAATCGTGCATTTATCATCTGCATCCGCCCGCCCGCGTCGGCGTTCGCGTGAGCGACCGAATGTAGGCGGCAAGCACAAACATGAGCGGTGCGGCGGTGCAAAAAAGTGGGTCCAAGTGGATTCGAACCACTGACCTCTACGATGTCAACGTAGCGCTCTAACCAACTGAGCTATGGACCCCAGTTCGGGATCAGCTAAGGTACGAAAGGCGACGAGCATATGTCAACCATCCGACCACAGGGATCAATAGAACCAATGACGGGCGAAAAGTTTCTGGTTCACCGAAACTTGAATGCGAGCGCATCGACCGGATCGGGGTCGGCGGGGTGTGGATCGCTGCATGCGCCGAGGAGGAGACACAGAAGGATGGGAAACGGAGGGTCGGTTTGGGACGGGTAGTCTCTTGTCTCATTAGCTACCGGACCGTGTTGAGCACATGACCCCGTTTCAGGCGGTTCGATTCCGCCGCCACTGCACGAACGCAATGCCCCATCCGAAGAGGGCGAATAGCAGCCCGATGCCGAGCCCTTTCGCAAAGGGAATATTCCCCTGCCACGTGTCAATGTCGTGCCGGTGGTTCCAGATCTCCACGATCTTGCCGTCGCGGAAGCGGAAGACGTTGATGATGGGGATCTGCTCGCGCCCGCCCAGCAGCCGGATCCAGAGCGAGGACGGCTCGAACCGCGCCTGCCAGCGCGTCGCAACGAGATCGCCGTCGGCAATTTGGTAGTCGATGCGGCCGGTCATGTCCCCCTGTGCATGGAAAAAGTCAGCGATCTCTTTCTGCCGAATAGCCGGTTCGGTCACGTTCTTTCGATCGCCAATGTCATGCACGACGTACTCGTCGGCGACGTAGCGGTCGAAGCGGTCCGTACGGCCGGAGAACCAGAGGTCCTCGTAGAAGGCCCGGGCCTGTGCTTTGTTACGGTCTTCCAGCGAGTGGGCTACGGTGTCGGGCGCGAGCGACGTGGCTTCTTCTTGCGCTGCAGACGTCTGCGCAGAGGCCGCGATTGTCAGGCTGAAGAGCAGGACGAGCGGCGTGAGGTGTTTGGTCATGGCATCAACCGATATCAAGTTTGGCAAGGTCAGATAATGAAACAGCTCGGTCGACAGGTACCTGTAGCGGAGCGTCGGTGAATCAGTGCACTCATGTTGCGTTCGCTCACCGGCCTACTCCCCATGGTGCCGCGCAATGGTCTCGTCGCTGAGCCGCAGGAAGCGTGCGGCGTTGTCGTACAGGATCGCCCGCTTCTGCTCGTCGGAGAGAAACGGGGTCGCCTCCACGGTCTCGATGGCAAGCCCGAGCGCGCCGGGCCAGAGCATCTGGTCGGTCCCGAAGAGGAGCCGATCCCCGAACCCCGCCTCTACCAGCTCCCGCAGCGCGCTGTAGAACGCCTCCCGCGTCAGCGCCCACGCCAGCACGCCGATGTCGGCGTAAAGGGTGGGGTAGATGTACATCATGGCTTTCATCTCGTCGATGTAGGGCCACCCGGCGTGCATCAGGTAGGCCCGGAGGTCGGGGCGCGCAGCGATCACCGGCTCAAACAGCGTCGGGCGTCCGAGCGTGACGCGGAACTCTGGCGCGAAGGAGTGCGGGCTTCCGGGCGGACCCAACCCGGTGTGGAGGGCAAAGGGAATTTCAGAGGCTTCCAGGTAGTCATAATACGGATCCAGCCGCGGGTCGTCCGGTGCAATCCCCCTGTACTGCAGGCCGAGCTCGCCAAGCACGCCAATTGTGCCTTCCTCGACCAGCGCCCGCAGCGAATCGATCGAGTGCTCGGGGAGCCCGTCCTCACCGAGAAACGCCCCGCCGATAAAGCGGCCCGGAGCCGCCTCCTGCCACGCGCGGATGGACGCCTCGGGGCCGCTCACAACGGCGAGCACGACATTGTAGCGGTCCATCTCGGCGAGCGTCGCCTGCATGTGCTCCTCGGCACTCGCTGGTGCCGTGAGGGCTCGGGCGTCCGTACGGTCCGCCCAATCGGCGCTCACCCCCGGCGGCACCTCCGTGTAGGAGTGAAGGTGCACATCGATCACGGGGCCTCGCTGAGCAAGGGCGTCGGTTGCCGATAGGGTGAGGAGTGTAGCGAGAACAGCGAGGAGCTTCTTCATAGCAACCTCTGTTTGATTATTGTGATGGAAGGAATGGTGTGCTGATCACCTGCGGACTGCAAGGGGCTGGGTGAACATAAACCGCTGGTTAGACAAGGGCTGGAATCAGGCTGAGGCCGCTGAAGAGGTCCGGCCGCTCAATCGCGGTAGGTCACGTGGAAATCGGCATTGATGCGCGTCCAGTCCGCTGCGCTCAGCGTCTTTTGCGGCTCGCCGGGCCGACTGCCGATGGCGCGGAAGTAGTCTTCGAATCCGGCCGGCGTGTAGCCGAACACCATCCGCAGCATTTCGCCGCCCTCGTTGCGCAGACCGTGCCACACGCCGCGCGGGACGAGCGCCATGCTGCCCGGCACCATGCGGAACGTCTCCTCGCCGAAGGTCAGCACGCCACGCCCGCGCTCGATGACGATCCACTCCTCCTCGGCGCCGTGCTTGTGGACGGGAATGCCGTCACCGGGCGCGATATCTTCCGTCAGGAGCGACATCGCTGCGACGCCTTGATGGCGCTTGTCGATCTTGATCGTGACGCGGCCCTGCCGGGCGCCGATGAGGTAGACTGTGCCGTCATCCGGATCGCACACGAGGTCATCGTCGGGAGCGTACTCCGGGCCGATAAAAGCCTGCACGGGGAGTAGGCCGCCAAGCCCTGCGGCCGCTGCCGACTGAACGAAGGTCCGTCGCGAAAGGGGGATGTTCATGGGAATCACCTCATGGTTGGGAAACAGGCGGTTTGGTCCAGCCGTCCCGGTCCGAGGTAAGGACGATCCATCCGCGTCTGGCGAGAACCGTGGGGGGATGTCGATGCCGGCGACGCTGCGTCAGTCCGGCTCGAGGAATCGGCCCGGGTTGCCGTCGATCCGTTGAGATGAGAGGGTAGAAGACGAGTGCTGCGATGAGAATACTGTGGGGCACCGGGCAATCTGTGCTGGTGTCTCGCGGTTTAATGGAGTGGCGGCGAGGTTTTCCTGCATGGACGAGGGAGCGCGTGGACGCGACGGTGCGGTTCCGGCGACCGGGGCCGCTGCTCACGGGGACAAGAAGGGAAGACCCCGCACCGAGTGCAGCGGACTGAACTTGGCAACACCGACACTTGTAACGTATTGTCGCAGTCAGGCAGTCACAACGGTCCAGGGGCTACTTTTGGAGCAAGGACGCGTGCTCCGTTGGATGGCTGCGAGCACAATGGAGCCGGATCGCCCCTGATTCTGCCGTGCGGCTGCCGTATCTTGAAAGGCCGCCGTCCTGTTTTTTTTGATTCCGATGCTGCATGCAGAGTGCGCTGCACCACGACCATCCGTGGGATGTCACGCCAAAGCAGGCCATTCGCATCCAAAAGCAGTTGGCCGCTGAAGTGGAGTCGATGCCGCTGGAGGGGCCGGTCGAAACGGTAGCCGGTATCGATGTAAGCATCCGCGGCGACACGGCGCAGGCGGCCATTGCGGTGCTGCGCCTGCCGGAGCTGGAGCGCGTGGATGAGGCCATCCACCGCTGCGATGTGCCGTTTCCGTACGTGCCGGGTCTCTTGAGCTTTCGCGAGATGCCGGCGATTCTGCCTGCGCTGGAGCGGCTTTCCATCCAGCCTGATGTGCTGATGACCGACAGCCAGGGCTTCGCCCATCCGCGGCGTTTTGGGCTGGCGTGCCATCTCGGCGTATTGCTGGGTTGGCCTGCGTTGGGCGTCGCCAAGTCGCGCCTCACCGGCACCCCGGCCGGCGAACTCGATACCGAAAAAGGCGCCCATGTCCCGCTGGTCGATGACGGGGAGCAGGTCGGTGCGCTACTGCGGACGCGCACCGACGTGAACCCGGTCTACGTCAGCATCGGCCACCGGATGACGCTCGACGATGCCGTTCGCATCACGCTCGACTGCAGCCCCCGCTACAAGATTCCCGAGCCCACGCGCCACGCCCACCGCCTGAGCCAATCGTAACCGATCTCCCGTCACGAACTCGACCCACTCGATGGCTGATCCGCTCATCATCCGCACGGCCACCCTCAACGATGCCGAAACGATCGCGTCGTTCAACGAGGCGATGGCTCGCGAAACTGAGGACAAGGCGCTCGATGAGGCGACCGTGCGCGCGGGCGTCGAGGCGCTGATGCGCGATGCTTCCCGCGGGTTCTATCTCGTGGCGGAGCGCGACGGGACTGTCGTTGGATCGCTGATGATTACGACCGAGTGGAGCGACTGGCGCAACGGCGATTTCTGGTGGGTGCAGAGCGTCTACGTTCGTCCCGAGGCGCGGCGCCAGGGGGTCTACACGGCGCTTTATGACCGGATCAAGGCGATGGCGGCGCAGAAGCCGTCGGTGTGCGGCGTGCGGCTCTACGTCGAGAAAGCGAATGCGGCGGCGCGGGCGACGTATCAGGCGCTGGGGATGCAGGAGACGCCGTATCGACTATACGAGGAGATGATCGAGTGAGCGCGGTTACTCCGTCGCCGTCGTTTCATCGCGGAGCGCCACGTACTGCCCGATGAACGTCACGGCGCGCTCGCCGGCGTCGTGGATCTTGCACTTCAGCTCCAGGCGCGCCTTGCCCCAGCGGTCGAGCATCGCCTGAAAGCGTTCAAGGGCCGACGGATCGGGCCGCTCGCAGACGACTTTCAGGTCGCTGCGCACGGGCTGGCGGTATTCGATGTCGCTCTCCTGAATCAGGATCTCGGCCTGCGCCTTCATCTCGTCGAGCAGCGTGTGGACCATGGCCCATCCGGTGAGCGTCGACAGCATGCTGATGCTCCCGCCGAACGCGGTGCCGGCATGGTTGAGGTTGGCGTGCAGCGGCGCCGAGGCAACGAGCGCATCGTCGGCCGCCGAGAGGGAAAACTCCAGATGCTGCGTGATCGGCATCTTAGTCGTGATGAGCTCTTCGAGGCGGTTGAGCGCGTCTTGCGTGAGCGAAACGCGGTCCATGGCGGCGCGGGTGATTCATCGAGAAATGAGTGAATTAGCGAGTGAATGTACGAAGGAAGCTAAACTTCGTTCACTCTAATTTTATGAATCGGAGGCGCGGATCGGCCGGAGGTGTTGTCTGCTTTGACAGGCTTGTAATATATGCAGAGTGTCGCACCGTCCTCTTTGGCGCATCGGTGCGTTTACCAGAAGACGACAATCATAACGACGGTCAGGCCCACGACGATCGCCGAGTGGACGCGATAGTTTTTGTACCACGGCAGGTCGCGGCTGGGCTCCCGTTCGCGATGGCGCCAGGTGAAGCCGCGGAGGCTTTCCATCTCCGGTGCATCGCCGAGCGCGTAGGACGCTGCCACAAAAAGGCCGCAGCACAGCAGCGTCAAGATGCCGGCCGTGATCGTGAAGTGCAGGTCGATCCAGGCGTTCTCCACCAGCAGGCCGTCGGTGCTGAGCAGGAAGACGGCGAGCGAGAGCACGTGCCCCCCAATGAGTGTGGCGAAGGCGCCCGCCCCATTCATACGCGGCCAGAATACGCCAAGCAGGAAGATCGCCACTACGGGCGGGACGAGGTAGGAGAGCACCTGCTGGATGTAGCTCCACAGGCCGGGAAATTCGCGGATCATGGGCGCCCAGGCAGCGGCGACGAGCATCAGTACGACGGTAGTGATCCGCCCGATGCGTCCCACCTGCTTGGGCGACAGATTCGGGCGGTTTGGCTTGATAAAGTCGACCGTGACGAGCGTCGAGGCCGAGTTGAGCGTCGAGTCGACCGTCGACATGATGGCGGCTACCAGTCCGGCCAGCACGAGGCCCACGATGCCTACAGGCAGTAGGTCGGTCACCAGCGTGGGGAAGACGAGATCGGGGTTCTCCAGGTTGGGGTACAGCGTATAGGCGAATGCGCCGGGCAAAACCATGATGAAGAGGGGCAGCAGCTTCAGCGCGCCACCCAGCATTGCCCCCCAGCGGGCGTGGTCGAGGTCCTTGGCGCCCAGCACGCGCTGGATAATGTACTGGTTGAGTCCCCAGTAGTAGAACCCCAGGATGGGCACGCCGATGAGTGTCCCGAGCCACGGCAGCCCTTCATCGCCCAGCGGACGGATCAGCGAGAGGTGGTCCTCCGGAAGCTGTGCGGTGGCTTGTGCCCACGAAAAGTCGAACTGGCCAAACGTGATGAACGCGATGAGCGTCGAGCCAAAGATTAAGATAATGGCCTGCAGGACATCGGTGTAGACGACGGCGGCGAGTCCGCCCGCAGCGGTGTAGAGGCCGGCCACGAGCGCCAGCGCAAATGCCGTCGCCACGAAATCCAGTTCGGGAAAAAAGGTGCGAAGGACAATCGTCCCCGCGTAGAGGCCGCCTGCCGTGTCGATCATCACGCTGGTGAAGATGGTGAGTCCCGAGAAGTACTTGCGCGAGCGCACGTCGAAGCGCCGCTCCAGAAACTCTGGAATCGTCGTGAGCCGCGACTTGATGAAAAACGGGATGAAGTAGAACGCCAAAAAGACGAGCACGAGCCCGGCCATCCACTCGTAGTTGGACACCGCGATGCCGATGCGGTAGGCATCCCCGGCGAGCCCGATCAGCGTGGTGCTGGAGATGTTGGAGGCAAACAGCGAGAAACCGATGGTGCCCCACGCCAGACTACGCCCGGCGAGGAAAAGCTCGTCCCCGCTTTCAGTACGCTTGGCGATGATGTAGCCAATCCCGAAGACTACGAGAAAGTACGCCCCGATGATAATGAGGTCGAGAGTTGCAATAGGAAAATCGGACATGAACCGTGAGCGGGAATAGTGAAAAGGACGTTCTTTAGCTCGGGGGGAGGGGCGGGCCTGGGCTAAGTCACATGCCGAGCGGGCCTGCGGGAGCGCTGGAGTGGGGCAGACTCGACATTCCGGGGTATAGGTTCGAGGCTAGTGCACCCATTTACAAGAGAGGGGACAGGTGGAAACGGGGGAGGCAGGGAACGGTTGTTCGGCCAGGGGGAGGCGGCGCACTGAGCCATATAATTGATGTAACCGGTTGCATGTTTTTAGGTCATTTAGATAAAATACGTCACAAATCGAACAACATCGTAAGCACAAGGAAGCCACAGTGAAGGATAAATGAAAGTGAAAATTGAAGAGTTATAGATGCTTAGTATAGGCTATAAGGGCATCTTTTGTGAAGATTATGTAATTGAATATCAAATGAGAGAGGGAGCATTTGAGGTTGTACTCATAATATTGGCATAATGTAACCGCTTACATAGTATCGATTTGAGATAGCAGAAAAGCGCGTGTCGACAATCTACGATATTGCCGAGATGGCTGAGGTGTCCACCGCAACGGTATCACGGGTGCTCAACGGGAGCACCCGCGTATCGGAGGAGACACGGTCCCGGGTCGAAAAAGCCGCCGAGGAGTTGAGCTATCGGCCGCACGTCTCGGCGAAGAGCTTGGCGCGACAGGAGACCAATACCCTGTCGGTCGTCATTCCGGTTCTGGCTAATGACTTCTACGTCAACGTGCTGCGCGGCATGCAGGAGGCGCTCCGGCAGGCCGATACAGATTTTGACTTGATCGTTTTTGCTGCCTCAAATCCGGATCAGGCCAAAGAGCAGATTGAGCGCGCTTCGCAGCGGGGGCGGGCTGATGGCTTACTGCTGCTCTCGATGACGCCAAGTGAGGAGCAGGCCAGCCGCCTCAAATACGCGGAGCTGCCGGTCGTGCTCGTCGATGCAGAGCATTCCGACTTTGACTCCGTCTCGATGGATAACGTATTGGGTGGATACACCGCTACGTTGCATCTCATCGAACAGGCGTATGAGCGCATCGGTCACATTACGGTCCCCCCGGGTGAATCGCTCACGGCGGCGCAGCGGCGCAGCGGGTATGAGAAAGCACTTCAAGAGGCTGGCTACGCAGTGGAGGACGAGCTGATCGTAGAGTGCGGCGAGCCCCCATACGAGTTTCGCGAAGAGTATGGATACGAGGCGATGTGCGACTTACTGAATCAGTCGTCGCCGCCCGACGCCGTGTTTGCCGTGTCGGACGCGCTGGCGCTTGGAGCACTGAATGCGATTGATGAGGCCGGAGTCACGGTGCCTCATGACGTGGCGCTCATCGGTTTTGACGATATTCGAGTGAGCCACTACATCGGCCTTTCGACGCTGCGTCAACCCATGCGCGAGATGGGACAGTTGGCCATTGACAAGCTCTTGGCTCAGCTGCGCGATCCCGAGCGCACTCCTTCGAGCACCGTGTTCGCGCCGCACCTGGTGCGGCGTTCAACGAGCATGACCGATTCGCCCTCTACAGGCGGGTAGGTGTCGTGCGCCGTGCGAAACGCTCCATTCTTCACTCCCCCATTTGGAAGCCCTTTTTCGACTTGAACCGCAGAGGTTATCATGCGAACGATTACGACTTCCGTCCTTTGCTCAGTACCTCCATTGCAACAGGTCACCGAATCCATGAGCCGCATGATTCCATCCCGCTCGTTATCGAAGCTTCTTCCTTGGGTGATCGCCCTCTGCGCGGCACTCGTCGTGAGCACGCCCGCCCTGGCGCAAGGGCAGCAGGAGGTCAGCGGGACGGTGACTGACGCTTCCGACGGTACGACGCTGCCGGGGGTCAACATCTCGGTGCAAGGCACGATGCGCGGTACGACGACCAATGTCGACGGCGAATACAGTCTCACCGTGCCCGGCCCCGATGCGGTGCTGGTCTTTTCGTTTGTAGGCTATGACACCCGTGAGATTACCGTTGGAGATCGGTCGGTGATCGACGTCGCGCTGCAGCCGACCACACAGGCCCTGGAAGAGTTGGTCGTCGTCGGGTACGGCGAGCAGCAGCAGCGCGACGTCACAGGCGTCGTCCAGAAAGTGAATCCGGAGGACTTCAACCAAGCGCCCGTCGTGAGTCCGGAGCAGTTGATTTCCGGAAAAGTCGCGGGCGTGCAGATTTCGTCCAGCAGTGGAGCCCCGGGCAGTCAGACCTACATCCGCATCCGTGGCGCGACGTCGGTCAATGCCGATAGCCAGCCGCTGTTTGTGGTCGACGGGGTCCCCATCAGCAACGAGCCGAACACGGCCGGGCGAAACCCGCTCAATTTCCTGAACCCGAGTGACATCGCCAGCGTCACCGTG
Organism: uncultured Rhodothermales bacterium; assembly: GCA_964448045.1. GTDB lineage: Bacteria > Bacteroidota > Rhodothermia > Rhodothermales > Salinibacteraceae > CAYUVF01. The sequence goes on along the minus strand of CAYUVF010000008.1, from coordinate 33,671 downwards.
CTGAAAGACGCCTCGGCGACGGCCATTTACGGCTCGCGCGGCGCGAACGGCGTCATTATCATCGAGACGAAAAGCGCCGAGGGCGACGAGGCCCGTATCTCATACAACGCCTCAATCTCCTCCGCCAACGTGGCCGATCGTATTGATGTGCTCGATGCCGATCAGTTCCGCCAGGTCGTGAGTGAGCAGGCGCCCGGCCAGGCAAACCTCTTGGGCGACGCCTCGACCGACTGGCAGGACGCCGTGCAGCGGACCGCCATCGGGCAGGAACACTCGCTCAGCTTCTCGCGCAACTACGACGACTCCGACCTGCGCCTCTCGCTCGGGTACCTCAACCAGGAAGGCATCCTGCAGACCTCCGAGACCGAGCGCCTCAGTGTGGCGATCAAATACAACCAGCTGCTGTTTGACGGCGACCTTTCCATCCGCACGAGCGTTAAAGGCTCGCAGACGGAAGATAGCTTCGTCCCCGGTGGCGTAATCGGCGGGGCGGCGAGCTTCGATCCCACCCAGCCCATCCGCGACGTTAATAGCGAGTTCGGCGGGTTCTACGAGTGGGATGGACCCGGGCAGGGCCTGGCCGAGAATAACCCGGTTGCCGAGTTCATTATGACCGATAACATCGGGACCAACTACCGCAGCCTCGGTAGCATCGAAGCCGAGTACGATCTGCCCTACATCGAGGGCCTGAGCGCCCGCCTCAACCTGGGCTACGATGTTACCACAGGCGAGCGCGAGTTCTTCGCGCCCACCAACCTGAAAGGCCAGGCCGAATCGGCCAATCCGGGCCTCGTGGAGCGCGCCAACTTCTCGCGCCTCAACACGCTGCTCGATGCGTTCCTGACGTACGACCAGCGCTTCGACCAGATCGACAGCCGCTTCGACGTCACCGCGGGGTACTCCTATCAGGAGTTCCACGAAGAATACCCGGAGTTCTCGGCTGAGGCGCTCACGTCCAACATCTTCGGCCCCAACAGCACGGAGCCGGGCACCGAGTTTACCACATTCGTGACCGAGATCCCGAGTCGTCTCATCTCCGGCTTTGCGCGTGTCAACTACACCTTCATGGACCGCTACCTGCTGACGTTCACCGTCCGCCGCGACGGGTCCTCGCGCTTTGGCCCGGCCAACCAGTGGGGTACGTTCCCCTCGGCGGCGCTGGCCTGGCGGGCGCATCAGGAGAGCTTCCTGCAAGACATCGAAACGATCTCCAACTTTAAGGTGCGCGCCTCGTGGGGCATCACCGGAAACCAGGAGATTGGCGACTTTCTCTACGAGCCGCTCTGGGTGCCGGGCGGGCCGCGGGCGCAGATCCAGTTCGGCGACCGCTTCGTGAGCACCATCCGCCCGAACGCGGCAGACGAGGCGCTCAAGTGGGAGGAGACGACCTCCTACAACATCGGCGTCGATTACGGGTTGTTCGAGGGTCGGATCTCGGGCTCCTTCGAGTACTACCTGAAGGATACGGACGATCTGCTGTTCACCGTGCCCGTGGCGGCGGGCGCCAATCTGAGCAATCGTGTGCTGACCAACATCGGCTCGATGCGCAATCAGGGCTTCGAGTTCAGCGTGAACGCGCAAGCCATCCAGCGTGAGGACTTCACCTACACGGCCAACCTGAACATCTCGACCAATGACAACGAACTGCTTCAGCTGAACCGCTCGGATGATCCCAATTTTCAGGGCATCGACACGGGCGGCATTAGCGGTGGCGTCGGCAACACGATTCAGATTCTACGCGAGGGCGAGCCGGTCAACTCCTTCTTTGTCTTCCAGCACAAGATGGACGAGAACGGCGACCCGATTTACGAGGACGTTAACGGCGACGGCACGATCAACCAGCAGGACCTCTACGAAGACATCAACGAGGACGGCGTCATCAACGAAGACGACCGCGTGGTCGACGGCAGCCCGCAGCCCGACTGGATTATTGGCCATACCTCGCAAGTGCGCTATCGGGGCTTCGACCTGAGCCTGACGCTCCGCGCGCACCTGGGCCAGCAAGTGTACAACAACGTGGCCTCGAACTTCGGCCACTTCGAACGGTTGACCGAGTTCGTCCCCTCGAACCTGCACGAATCGGTGCTGGAGACGGGCTTCGTCTCGCCGCAGTACTTCTCCGACATCTACGTCGAAGATGCATCCTTCCTGCGGCTCGACAACGTAGCACTGGGGTACACGGTCCGGTCGCTGCCGGGCGTCAACCAGCTGCGCATTTACGGCACCATCAGTAATGCTTTTGTCCTGACCGGCTACGACGGCACCGACCCCGAGGTGGGCGGTCCCGGCTCGTCGGGCATCGGCATTGACAATAACGTGTACCCGCGTTCGCGCACCTTCACGGCGGGCATCAACGTCCAGTTCTGACCCCTACGGTGCTCAACCGGACCCGGACTTACGACTTCCCCCTGAATAGCACAACCTACGGAGCTATGTTTAGCAGGATACACCGACTACTGTTTACGCTTGCTCTCCTCGTTGGCATGGTGGGGCTAACGGGCTGCACCGATGTTGGAGTGGACCCGAAGAGTAGCGCTACCGCCGCCAACGTGTTTACCGAAGACGGCTCATACGAGTCGTATCTCGCCAAGCTGTACGGCGGGTTGAACGTCACTGGCCAGGAAGGCCCGGCGGGCAACGGCGACATCGGCGGCATCGACGAAGGCTTCTCGCAGTACATGCGACTGTACTGGCAGATGCAGGAGCTGACGACCGACGCCGCCATCATCGCCTGGAACGACAACGGCATTCGCACGCTGCACAACCACAACTGGTCGTCCTCGAACCAGTTTGCGACGGCCATGTACGACCGGGTCTTCTTCCAGGTCTCGCAGGCAAACGAATTCCTGCGCCAGTCCACCGAGGACCGGCTTAACGCCCGCGACGTGTCTGCCGACAAGCGGGAGGAAATCCGGCAGTTTCGGGCCGAGGCGCGCTTCCTGCGGGCGCTCAGCTACTGGCACGGCATCGACCTCTTCGGCGATATTCCGTTGGTGACCGAGGACTTCGTCCGCGGCAGCCAGGCGCCGGAGCAGAGCACGCGTGAGGAGATTTACACCTTTATCGAGAGCGAACTGCTGGCTATCACCAGCAACGACGGCGATGAAACGCTGCCCGAGGTAGGCCGCGCTGAGTACGGCCGTGTCGACAAGGGGGCTGCGTGGGTGCTGCTCGCCAAGCTCTACCAGAACGCCCCGGTGTACATCGGGGAGGACCGGAGCGCCGATGTCGTCGAGTATACGCAGCGCATTCTCGACGCTGGGGCCTACGCGCTGGAGTCGAACTACCACGACCTGTTCCTCGCGGATAACCACACGGCCAACGGCATCATCTTCGCCATCCCGCAGGACGGCGACCGTACCCAGCACTTTGGCGGCACGACGTTCCTCAACCACGCGCCGGTGGGCGGCGACATGGATCCGGCCGCCTTCGGGCTCGACTTCGGATGGGCGGGCCTCCGCACCACCAGCGCTACGGTCGATCTCTTCTCGGAGAACGACGCCCGCAACCTCTTCTTCACCGAGGGCCAGTCCAAAGAGATCGAGGACATCGGAGATTTCCGCGATGGATACGCCCTACCCAAATACCAGAACGTAACCTCGAATGGGCAGCCGGGCGTCAATCCGACCTTCCCGGATACCGACTTCCCGATGTTCCGCATCGCCGATGTCTACCTGATGTACGCTGAGGCCGTACTCCGCGGAGGCGGCGGCAGCACCAGCCGGGCCCTCTCACTCGTCAACAGTCTGCGCGAGCGGGCCGGAGTGGATCCCATCACGCAAGCTGAGCTCGACCTTGACTTCATCCTCGACGAGCGCGGACGCGAGCTGGTCTGGGAGGGCCACCGCCGCGTCGATCTGATCCGCTTCAACCAGTTTACGGAGAATGGCATCTGGCCGTGGAAGGGCGGCGTTCGCGAAGGACGCACGACCGAATCCTTCCGAAATATTTTCCCGATTCCGGCCTCCGAGCTCCGCGCCAATCCAAACCTGGAGCAGAACCCGGACTACTAATCGTCCCGTGCATGCCGCGTCCTGTGGGCTCAGTGCCTGCGGGGCGCTGGCATGCCGTGCGGTTCTGCGCTGAATAGATCCCTTTTGCGCCCTGTAGAGCAGGACTGCTGCTGCCGAGGCCGCCCGGGTACCGCCGGGTGGGCCTGCAGCGGCCCTCACCCACTGACGTTCCCCATAGCCCACGAATCGACATGCGACAACTTGTTACGTCCGCTCTCAGCTTCGCCCTCGTTGTCCTCTTGAGCGTCGCGCTTATCGGCTGTGACGACGACCCGACGAGCGTCGAAGACTTCGACATCCAGCCGGCCCTTGAGCTCTCCCAGGGCTCCGTGACCTTCATCGCAGGCCAGAGCCCACCCCCGCAGGTCAGCGTCAGCTACCAGGGGCTCACGGAGGCGCCCACTATGCAGAGCAACCTGCAGAACCTGACGGTGGAGCTGGTTGAGGAGCAAGGCAGCCCGGAGAATGGCTCGCGTACGTGGACCATGACGTATGACGGCTTCCCGGAGACAGACTTCGTCGAGGGGACCGTGTTGATTACGGCGTCCGGCGAAGGGCGCGCCATCGAGCGCAACCTCAACGTGCAGGTCAACAATCCGGTGTCGATCACGACAGACTTTGCACCCACCTTCCTGCTGGTTGAGGACTACGAGAGGGGTTTCCAGGATGGCCCGGAGAACGGCGCGGGTATCCTGCCCGAGGTCAATGCATCCGGGGGGACGACGGCCGAGGTGCAGTCCGATGAAGTCTCTGCCAACAGCAACGGCCCCAGCGCGCTCGCGGTCACCGCCGCGTCCGGCGATCCGGTGACGCTGGTGCGCGAAGCCAACGCGCCGGGGCTCGACGTGCTCTCGTTCCTGATCAAGCCCGACCCGTCCAGTGATTTCCAGCTGACGGTGTCGCTCGATGAGGAGGTGGATGGCGAAACCGTCACCCGCGAAGTCGACGTGCCCGTGGAGAGCGGAACCGAGTGGATTCAGTACAACCTGGCTGTGGGCGCGCTCTTCGAGGACTTCGATCCCGTCGCGTCGCGAGCGGGCGGTAGCGGTCCGCTCCAGAGCGTTTCGTTCACGACCGATCAGGACGTGACGTACCACCTCGACGAGGTGATGATGGGCACGGCGCAAGGGCCTGAGCTCGAAATCAACGACTTCCAGGCCACCTCGTTTGCCTACGGCGAATTTGCCAACATCCAGTTTGGAACCAGCTCCAACGTCGCCGCCGAGGCCGTCGGCCCCACCGCTCGGGAGATGACTTGGAGCGAAGGCGGCAACTTCTTCGGCTACAACTGGAACAGCGGCCGTGTCGCCGAGGCCGGCAGCGCCAGCATTGTCGTCCGCGTCGGGGCCGTCTCGCGCACCTTCAACCTGTACGTTTTCGTCGAGACGCCCGACGGCGCCGGCGGCTACAACTTCGACGCGGGCACGTCCGTCTCTGTCCCCGCGGGCGACGGGTGGGGGGAGGTGAGCGTGCCGCTCAGTCAGCTGGGCGACAACCCGTCGGCCCTGGCCGATCCGGGCATTCAGAACATCGGGTTCGAGATTCGCCGCTCCGATGGCGACGGCACCACCGAGCCCATCTCGTTCCTGATCGACGACATCCGCCTGAAGCAGGACAACTAACTCACGGCGCGCGTTCGCGTCCCGGTCCCGCCGGTTTCACGTTCGATCCAGCCCAGGAGCGCATCGGTCGTTGATCGGCGGTGCGCTTCTGGCTTTTTTGTCCCGTGCGCCCTCCTCGGCTTCCTTTCGGTTGAACCCCCGTGCTGCCATGCTGCGCTTGTTGACTGCTCTTCCGCTCCTCGCTGCCCTGATGCTGGCGCCCCCGGCTGCGGCGCAGAGTGGCGATGAACCCGTCGTCGAAACCGATCCGGCCATTCCCACGGTGGCGCAGCCCGTCACCGTCTACTTCAACGCCGATCAGGGCAACCGCGGGCTCGAAGACTTCGACGGCGATGTCTACGCCCACACCGGCGTCTTCACCGATCAGAGCCCGAACCAGTGGAAATGCGTGAAGACGGAGTGGCCCAACAACCGCCCCGACATCCGGCTGGAGCGCGTCGAGGCGAATCGCTACAAGCTGGAGATCGACGACATCCGCGCCTATTACAACGACAACGACACGGGCTGCTCGCTGTCGGCAAACGAAACCATCCAGACGATGAACTTCGTCTTCCGCAATGCCGATGGCACGCGTGAGGGCAAGACGGAGGGCGGTGGCGACATCATCGTGGAGCTGGGCGATCCGTCGCCGGGCGTCAAGGTCAGCATCGAGGCGCCGCCCGTGAGCGCCATCAGCCCGATCGTCGTCAACGCCGACACGACCATCGAAGTGCTCGCCATCGCCGATACGGTGCAGACGGATCTGCAGCGCTTCCGGCTGTTTATCAACGGCGCCGAGGCCGCGAGCACCACGAATGACACGCTCCGCTACGACCTGGCGCTCGACGCGCCGGGCCGCAAAGACGTGCGCGTCGAAGCGCAGGGCACGGACGGCTCGGTGGCGCGCGATTCGATCTACGCCCTCCGCGCCGCGCCCACGACCGAGGCGCCGGTGCCCGCGGGCCTCGACGACGGCATCAACTACACGAGCCCGACCTCGGCCACGCTCGTGCTGCAGGCGCCAAAAAAAGAATTCGTTCACGTCATCGGCGACTTCACCGATTGGGAGGTGCGGTCCGAATATCAGATGAAGCGGGAGACGAACACGGCCAGCACGGGACAGGACAGCACTCGCTACTGGATTCGCCTCGACGACTTGCCCAGCGGCGAGGACGTGGGCTTCCAGTACTACGTCGACGGCGAGATTCGCATCCCCGATCCGTACTCCGAAAAGGTGCTCACCGCCAACGATCAGTTCATCTCGGAGACGACGTATCCGGATCTGACGCCGTATCCGCAGGGCGAGACGCAGCAGCTGGTGTCCGTCCTGCAAACCGGGCAATCCGACTTCAACTTCTCCGACTTCGACCGGCCCGAGTCCAAGGATCTGGTCATTTACGAGCTCTTGGTGCGCGATTTCATCGAGGCGCACAACTACCAGACGATGCAGGACACGCTGGCGTACTTGGATCGCCTCGGCGTCAACGCCATCGAGCTGATGCCGGTCTCCGAGTTCGACGGCAATGAGAGCTGGGGGTACAACCCGTCGATGCATTTTGCGACGGACAAGTACTACGGCCCGGCCGAGGAGCTGAAGCGCTTCATCGAGATGGCGCATCAGCGGGGGATCGCGGTAATTCTGGATGTCGTCTACAACCACGCCACGGGCCAGTCGCCGCTGATCCGGCTCTTCAACGACGGCGACTTCGGCATTCCCACCGAGGACAATCCGTGGGCCAACCGCACGGCGCGCCATCCCTTCAACGTCTTCAACGACCTCAACCACGAGAGCGTCTTCACCCGGTACTGGCTCGACCGCGCCAACGAGCACTGGCTGACCGAATTCAACGTCGACGGCTTCCGGTTTGACCTCTCGAAGGGCTTCACGCAGACGAATACGACCGACGTGACGGCGTGGAGCAGCTACGACCAGAGCCGCATCGACCTCCTCCAGCGCATGGCCGATAACATCTGGTCGGTCGATGACGAGGCGTACATCATCCTCGAACACTTTGCCGAGCCGAGCGAGGAGCAGGCCCTGGCCGAGTACCGCATCGATGACGGACAGCCCGGCATGCTGCTGTGGAACAACATGAACCGCGAATACAGCCAGTCGGCCATGGGCTTCATCGACGCGGGCGATTTTCCCTCGGATCTGTCGAACACGTACTACCGCAACCGCGGCCTCGACGTGCCCAACTACATCACGTACATGGAAAGCCACGACGAGCAGTGGTTGATGCACCGCAACCGCGAGTTCGGCAACAGCAGCGATGCGGGCGACTACTCCGTGCAGGAGTTCGCCACCGCGCTGGAGCGCCAGAAGCTCGTGGGCGCCTTCTTCTTCACCGTGCCGGGCCCGCGGATGATGTGGCAGTTCGGCGAGTTGGGCTACGGGTGGGCGCCTAACGAATGCCTGAAGCCGGGCGGCGGCAGCAACGGCGAGTGCACGGCCTCGGCGCCCGGCCGCGTCGCGCCCAAGCCCATCCGGTGGCAGTACCGCGACCCGAACCAGAGCCCCGATCGCGTGCGCCTCTACAAGACGTGGAGTGCGCTCCTCAACCTGCGCAACGAGCACGTCGTCTTCACTTCGACCGACACGGAGGTCGACCTGCGCGTGGGACAGGGCGTCTTCGGACGGCGCATCGGGCTGCAGCATCCATCGATGGACGCCGTCATCGTCGGTAACTTCGATGTCGAGGCGCGCGACGTGACGGCCGATTTCCCGACGAGCGGCACGTGGTACGATGTCTTCAGCGGCCAGTCTGTCCAGATCGACGCCGACGAGCAGGACGCCCCGATCCCGATGGCGCCGGGCGAGTTTCACGTCTACACGAGCGAGCCCGTTGACTTCCCCGAGGCCGGGCTCGTGCCGTACGGCGTGGCCGCGCCCCCGCCGCCTGCTCCGGCCGATCTGCAGTCGGAGGCCAACCTCGACGCGGGCACCATCGGCCTGTCGTGGACGGCCAGCTCGGCCAGCGACCTGATCGGCCATCAGATCTACCGCGGCACGTCGGCCGATTTCGACACCACCGGCGCGCGGATCGCCACCCTCGGCCCCGAGGCCACGAGCTTCACCGATGACGACGTCGCGCTCGACGCTGTCTACTACTACCGCGTCGTCGCGCGCGACGATGACGGCATGCGCGCCGCGACCGAGCCCATCGAGGGCACGCTGTATCCGCAGACGGTGGCGGTATCGGTCTCGCGCTCGTTTGGCGACGGATCGGCGCAAGAGGACTACCGGCTCGTCGCGCTGCCGGGGCAGGCCAGCCGCGGAGTGGCGGCGACCCTCTCGGGTGAGGCCGGCGCGCGCTGGCAGGCCTTCTGGGACGATGGATCGGCCGAGGATTACCTGCAGAAGTTCGACGGGTCGGCCACGTTCGACTTTGCGCCGGGCCGTGGCTTCTGGGTGATCAGCTCATCGGAGTGGACGGTGGAGGATGCGCTGCCGACGGTGCCGCTCCAAACGCGCGACGGGACCGCCGGCGCGACCATCGATCTGCACAGCGGCTGGAACATCGTCTCGAATCCGCTCGACCTCGATGTGGCGTGGAGCCGCGTCGAAGCCGCCAGCGGCGAGGGCAGCTTGCAGCCGCTCTGGCACTTCGACGGCGATTTCGCGCAGGAAACGGCATTCGTGTCGGCGACGAGCGGCGAGGCCTTCTACTTCAACAACCAGCGCGACCTCGACAGCCTGTTCATCCCATACGCAGCCGGATCGCCATCCGAGGCCCCCTCGGCTGCCGAGACGCCCCTGCTCGTGCTGACGGCGCACGCGTCCGACGGCGCTACCTCCACCGCAGCGATGGGCGCGGCAAAGGCGGCAACGGACGGCGTCGGCCTGGAGGACATCATCGGGCCACCGGTCGATTTTGCGCCGGTGAGCCTGCGCATTCAGGCGTCCGATGACGACGCCGCGGCCCGGCAGCGGGCGCTCGTCCGTTCGCTGCGCGCGCCGGATGCCGAGGGCCACACGTACGCTCTCAACCTGCACGCCGAGCCGGGCACGCCCGTCCGCCTCACGGTCGATGCGCCGGGAACGGCCGCTGCGGCGCGCCTCATCAACCGCGCGACCGGGACGACGTACGATCTCCGCGATCAATCGACCATCGAAATCACACCGGAGTCGGAGGAGACGCCGCTGACGGTGCTGGCCGGCAGCGAGGCGTTCGTCGAGCGCGAGCAGGACGCGATCGTGCCGGATCGGCTCACGCTCTGGCCCAGCTACCCGAACCCGTTCCGGCAGCAGACGACCATCGAGTATGCCCTGCCGGAGGCCGGTGAGGTGACGCTGGAGGTGTACGACATCCTCGGGCGCCGCGTGCGCGTGTTGGTCGACGAGCGGCAACCCGCCGGTGTGCACCGCGTCCAGTGGAACAGCCGCAACAGCGCGGGCCAATCCGTTGCGAGCGGGCTGTACATCACCCGCCTGGCGATGGATGGGCAGACGCAGACGCGCAAGATGACGCTCGTGCGATAGCCCACCGCCGCTTTCCCCAATGGACCGACCGATGCCGATGATGGGCCCCCGTGGAATGCGCCGCCTCGGCGCCGTGCTCGTGCTGATCGGAGGGCTCGTCCTCGGGCCGGAACCTGCCGCAGCGCAGGACTCCGAAGCCACGCCGCCGATGACCGATCCGGCCGTCGACGTGCCCGATTGGGCGCAGGAGGCCGTCTGGTATCAGATCTTCCCTGAGCGCTTCCGCAACGGCGACCCGTCGAACGATCCGACCAAGCAGGACCTCCGCTGGTCGTGGCCGCGGATCGTGCCGGAGGCGTGGGCGATCTCCGACTGGACGGCCGACTGGTACGAGCAGGCCGAGTGGGAGCAGCCCGTCTCTGACGATTTTTACGTCACCGTCCAGATGCGCCGCTACGGCGGCGACCTGCAGGGCATCATCGACCGGCTCGACTATCTGGATAGCCTCGGCGTCACGGCCCTCTACCTGAATCCGATCTTCGAGTCGCCCAGCCTGCACAAGTACGACGGCGCGTTCTACCACCACGTCGACAACAACTTCGGGCCGGATCCCGCGGGCGATCGCGCCCAGTGGCAGAAGGAGACGCCGACCGATCCGTCGACCTGGCGATGGACCAGCGCCGATCGGCTGTTCCTCCGGCTGATCGAGGAGGTCCACCGCCGCGATATGCGCATCATCATCGACGGCGTGTTCAACCACATGGGCATCCGCTCGTTTGCCTTCCGCGACCTGCAGCGCCGCCAGCAGGATTCGCCGTTCAAGGACTGGTTCACCGTCACGGCGTGGGACGATCCGGCCACGCCCGATACGAGCGAGTTCGACTATGAGGGCTGGATGGGCGTGCCGGAGCTGCCCGAGCTGCGCGAGGAGGAAGACGGCCTCGTCGATCCCGTGCGCGCCTACGTGTTCGCCTCGGTGCGCCGCTGGATGGACCCGAACGGCGACGGTGACCCCTCGGATGGCATCGACGGCTGGCGGCTGGACGTGGCCGAGATGGTGGATCTCCGCTTCTGGCACGCCTTCCGCGATACCGTCCGCGCCATCAACCCGGAGGCGTATCTCGTCGGCGAGGTGTGGTGGGACGACTGGGAGGCGCACCGGATGTTCGACGCCCGCCCGTGGCTGCGCGGCACCGCCTTCGACGGGGTGATGAACTACCGATTTGCGGTGGCGCTGCGGCGGCTTGTTCTCGGCGCCGATCTGCCGCCCGATGCGACGTACGGCCCGACGGACTTCGCCCGCGAGGTCGACAGCTTGCTGGCCGATTATCCGCCCGCGGTCAACTTCGCACTCATCAACACCATCGGCACGCACGACACAGACCGGATCGCGTCGCAGGTGGTCAACGACGATACGTACTTCGACTACCGCGTCAGCCCGAAGGACGACTCGACGTATCAGGTGCGCAAGCCGACGCCCGCCGAGCGCCAGCTGCAGCGGCTGATGCTGGCCGGACAGTTCACCCACATTGGGGCGCCGCACCTCTTCTACGGCGACGAAGCCGGCATGTGGGGCGGCGACGACCCCGACGAGCGCAAGCCGATGGTCTGGCCGAATCGCGACTACGCCGTCGAGGACAATCACCCGTTCGATCAGCCGCGCCCGGCCGATACGGTGCGCTTCAACCACGATCTGTTCGACTACTACCGCACGCTGGCGCACCTGCGGCAGTCGAGCCCGGCGCTGCAGCGGGGCAGCTTGCGCTTCCTCACGACGGACGATGCCCGTCGGGTGCTGGCGTATGCGCGCCGGTATGGGCCCGACGCCGTGTGGGTTGTCTTCAACCTCGGCAGCGAGGCGCAGTCTGTGACAATTCCCGTTGATACCGAGCGCCCGGCCGCCGGCCACACGCCCGCCCGCAACCTCGCCGGCCGCACCGTCCGCGACGTGCTGACCGGCGACACAACCCGGCTGCAGCACGGCGCCCTCCCGACGCGCCTGCCTCCGCGCTCCGTTCAGATCTGGCGGCTGACCGAGTAGCACCGCCCTTCGCTTGACCGATCTTTCCCGATCTCCGATGATGTCCCGCCCGTCCGCCGACGCTCGCTGGTTTGCTCATCTCGTCGTCGCGCTCGCCCTGCTCGCGCTGATGGGCAGCTCGCCCGCATCGGTTGGTGCGCAAGTGCCGGCGGTCGCTGCTCCCGAAACGGCGCTCCAGACGCCGGGCGACTACCAGCGCCACACCGTCGATGGGCCGACGCTCGTCGTCGAGGCCGAGCACGCCACCGCGCGCCTCACGGTCTACCGACCGCGCCTCATCCGCGTCGATTGGCTGCGCCCCGGTGAAGCGCCGGCGCCGTCGTTCGCCGTCGTCCAGTCGCCCGATTCGTCGCGGGCGCTGCAGATCACGAATCGGGAAGAAATGCTGCGCTTCCGCACCGATTCGCTGGTGGTGACGGTGCGCAAGGCGCCGGTGCGGGTGCAGATGCGCCGTCGGGGAGCCGCCCCGCTCTGGGTCGAGGTCGATTCGAACGTCGTCTGGAGCGACACGTCGGCCACGCTCCGCGCGCGGCTTCATCCGGAGGCGCATGTCTACGGCAGCGGCGAGCGGGGGCGGCAGCTCGACCTGCGCGGGCGGCGCTTCGGGCTGTACAATCAGGCGCAGTATGGCTACCGCGAGGCGCCCGAGGTCGGCAAAATCAACGTGCCGTTCGTTGCGACCTCGCGCGGCTACGGTCTGTTCGTGGACACCGCGTATCCGGCGCAGTTCGACGTCGGCGCCTCCGACTCCACGCGGGTGACCTTCACCGCCGAGGGCGGGCCGCTGACGTACTATCTGATCGCGGGCGCCCATCTGTCCGATCAGCTCGATCTCTACACGTGGCTGACGGGCCGCCCCTCGCTGCCGCCGAAGTGGGCGTTCGGCTACATCCAGTCGAAGATGGCGTACCGCTCCGAGGCTGCCGCCCGCGCCGTGGTGGACACGCTGCGCCGGCGCGATTTCCCGGTCGATGCGCTCGTCGTCGATCTGGCGTGGTTCAAGCACATGGGCGACCTCCAGTGGAACCGCGACGCGTGGCCGACACCGTTCGATATGATGCGCGACTTGCGGGAGCGCGGCGTGCAGACGGTCGCCGTCACCGAGACGTATCTGACGGAGCCCGCGCGCCTCTTCCAGCCCGCGATCGACAGCAGCTTCGTGGGGCAGACGCCGGGGGGCGCTCCGTACTGCCTGTCCGATTGGTGGTCGTGCGACGGATGCGATGCTGTGCTGCTCGACGTCACCGATCCGGACGCGCGCGACTGGTGGTGGCGCCAGCATCCGCCGTTTATGGGCGAGGCGATGGCCGGGCTGTGGACCGATCTCGGCGAGCCGGAGCGCCATCCGCGCGACATGCAGCACCACCTCGGCCCGACGCCCACGATCCACAACCTCTACAACAACCTGTGGGCGCAGACGCTCTACCGCGGCCTCCGCGCATGGCGGCCCCGGCAGCGCGTCTTCAACCTGACGCGGGCGGGCACCGCCGGCATCCAGCGCTACGGGACCGTGCTGTGGTCAGGCGACGTGAGCCGGACGTGGACGGGCCTCCAGGCACAACTCCCGATGCTGCTGAACACGAGCCTCTCCGGCGTGCCATTTTACAGCTCGGATCTTGGCGGCTTCGCGGCGGGCACGACCACGCCCGAGCTGTACATCCGCTGGTTCCAGCACGGCACCTTCACGCCGACGATGCGCCCGCACGGTGACGACCGCCAGCCCACCGAGCCGTGGCGCTTCGGCCCCGAGGCCGAGCGGATTGCGCGGCGCTTCGCGCGCCTCCGCTACCGGCTCATGCCGTACATCTACACGCTCGCCCATACCGCCCACGCCACCGGCACGCCAATGGTGCGTCCGCTCACCTGGGCCGATCCGCAGGATCCCGCGCTGCAGACGGACGATGACGCCTATCTCTTTGGCGACGCGCTGCTCGTGGCGCCCGTCGTGCGCGACAGCGTCCGCCAGAAAGCGGTGGCACTGCCCGAGGGGACGTGGATCAACTACTGGACGGACGAGGTCATCCGCGGTGGGCGCACGGTGACCGTGGACACGCCGCTGGACCAGATCCCGCTATTGGTGCGCCGGGGCCGTATCATCCCGACGCGCCCCGTCGCGTCCCACACCGGCGCGCAGCCGAGCGATACCCTGGGCGTGGAGGTCTATCCGAGCCCCGACGAGTCGGCGCCATACACCCTCTACGAGGACGATGGCAGCACCACCGCACACGCCGAGGGGCAGTTCGCCACGACGCGACTCCGGCAGCACTGGGAGGTGCAGTTCGACGGCACGCAGGACCTTGTGCTGCGCATCGGGGGGGCAGTGGGCGACTACGATGGCGCCCCTCAGCAGCGCACAATCCACGCTGTCCTACATCAGATGGCGAACGCGCCCGAGAGCATCCGCATCAATGGGCGGCCCGTTTCGCTACGTCCCTCGCAGCAGGCGATGGAGCGGCGGGGCGGAGCGTACTACGATGCCGCCGGCGAACGGGTGCACATCCAGTTCCGCGCGTCCACCGGGCGAGCGCATCGGATCGACGTCGAGGGGGTGGGGCTCGTCAAGCCCTGACCGGGCGTTCGTGCTGTTCAGTGAGAACCTTCTCCCCTTGAACGGGCCGTTGAGATTATGGGGCGGCTGTTCACAAGAGCGGTGGCGGTTATTCAGTCCTCCGGAGGGGGCTCATCATCGGAGGGGAGGAGGCCAGGCAGCGAGTAGCTGATCAGCAGGAAGAGCGCGCCCGAGCCAAGGAAGAGCAGGATGCGTCCGAGGGCCGGGAGCGAGGCGAGATCGACCAGAAAGAGCTTGCCGACGAAGAGCGCGAGCGTGGCCAGCCCTGCCATCTGGATGAGCTGTGTGCGGCGCCATGTCCCCATGACGAGCAGGGCGGCCGCCGTCGCGCACCACGCTGCCGAAACGTAGGCGGGTCCGTTCCCAACTGCTGCCAGCTCGCTCGGCCACCAGGCGAGCCATCCGGCGAGGACGAGCACAGCGTAGAGGCGGCCCATCAGGGCGGAGCGCTGCAGGACGGCGCCCCCGAGTCCGGCGCCCAGCACGAACAGATCACTGAGCGCACCGGGGTTGATGAGTGGGGTGGCCGCGCGATCGGGTTCCGAGAGCCGGATGGCGAGCCAGCAGGCCACGAGGCTGAAGAGAACGTGCCCTGCGCCGCGCAGCGACGGTTCCTTGAACTGACGGGCGAGGAGCAAGAGCAGCCCTGCTTCGACGGTCCAGGCCACCAGTAGGGTTTCGCCGCCCGCGGCTTCGCTGAGGCCATATGCCGTGAGCACTGCCGCGACGAGCCCATGGGCAGCCGCATAGCGCGGAAGGGACCGGCGCTGCAGCTCGGCGTAGGCTCCGGCGTACAGGAGGGCGCCGACCCCGGCAACGCTCGTCCACACAGCTCCGGAGGCGTCCCACAGCAGCCGCGAGCTGAGCAGGGCCAGGTAGGGCGACACGCCGACGAGGGTGTAGCGGCCGGGGCCTTCGGTGAGGCGGCGGAGCCAATCGCGACCCACGTCGGGTGGCGGCGGCCACCGCTCGGGGGCATGACGGCGCAAGAGCGGCCGAATCACCGGCGCGCCACCGAGCATCAGCCACGCGCTGCTGATGGCACCCTGAAGCGCCCACTCGTGCTCCGGCGTGCCACTGGCGAAAGCAACCCGGAGGGCCGTCACCAGCAGCACGAGCCATCCACCGGCGACGGTCGCTCCCAGCAACGTCCGCCACCCGCGGTAGAGGAAGATGGCAGTTGCGCCGCTGAGCATGAGAGTCAGATAGACCGAGAGCCCGAGTAGCCCGTCCGCTTCGGTGGGCAGCAGAAACGGCGTGCCTAATCCGCCCAGCGTCCCGATCACCGCGAGGAGGGCTTCGTCCTGCCGGATAGCCAGCGCAATCGTGCAGATTGTGATCGTCACCATGCTCGCGAAGGCCACCGAGTAGGGCAGCAGCGCATACAGCTGAACGGCGGCGAACACCGTCGCATAAAAGGTGGCACTGCTGCCGCCGAGGAGAATCTGCCGGAGGCGGCGGCGCTCGTCGTAGAGTCGCAGGCCCGCCGCGGCCAGCCCGGTGCCGAGCGCGACGCCGAAGCCCACGCGCACTTCGGGAATTAGCCAGCCCTCATCGATGGAATACTTGAACAGAAACGCCACGCCGAACAGCAGCAGCGCAATGCCGACCCGGCTCAGCCAGTCCTCGCTGCGCAGTCCAATCGTCGCGTCGATTCGCTTGATGAGGCGATCAGTCGCAGAGGGGCGAGGTGGCGTATCGGCGGATGGGGAAGGCGGATCGGCAATCCGCTGGTCACGGATTGGCTGGTCGCCCGTCTGCTGATCGCCAGACGCGCGCGACGAGGGCTGATGGCTCCCCGCAGATTCCGACGCGTCGGCTTGCAGCGCGGCGACGGTGTCCTTTAACTCTGCGACCGTCTGTTCCAGGTGGGCAACGCGCTCGCGGAGGTCGTCGCCATCAGAGGAGGCCATAGCAGCAGAAGACGGTGGGGCAAGATGGGATCGGGGCACGGGCGCAAAAACATACGAGATGGGGGTATGGGCTTCAAGGTCTCTTCATCGGTGGGGCAATAGCGGTGCGAGGGCAGACCGGGTGTGCCGAGCGGTTTGGTCCTACGGACGAGACGAGCGGCCGTTATGGGGAACTAATGGAGGCTCCAAGCATGAAAATTGTGTGATGGTCCTCGGTGGGAGGCGTTGTTGTTCCACACTTCGCAGATGAGGGCCCATCGGTCCACTCTACTTTGCGCGCTACTGCACCGCCCACGTTGCGGTGTGCCGGATGACGAGGGATCATCGACGGAATATTTCATCGAGCTCTGGACGCTACCATGAGACGCACTTCTGCTTCTTTTTCGACCCTGATTGCTGTATGCATCGTCAGCATGGGGCTGCTGCTTGCCGGGTGCGCTTCGTCGGTAGCAACCGGCTCGGGCGCCGCCGATGACGAGGAGACGGTTGACAACGGATACTCGACCCAGAAGAAAAGCGAGGTAACCGGGGCGGTGTCGACGGTATCCGGCGATGAACAGATGGAACGCCGCTCGGGACGCTACCTGTCGGACCTGTTGCGCGGGAGCGTGGCGGGCGTGCGGGTGTCGCAAGGCCCCAACGGCGGCATTCTGGTTCGGATCCGTGGTTCGTCATCCATTTACGGCAGCAATGAGCCCCTCTACGTCGTCGATGGCATGCCGGTGCAGGCCCAGGCCGGTGGCGCCCTGCCGTGGATTAACCCGTACGATGTGCAGTCGATCACGGTGCTGAAAGACGCCGGTGCGACCGCTATCTACGGCTCGCGCGGCGCCAATGGCGTTATCGTGATCCGGACGAAGTAGAACTGATCGCGGACGGAAACGCCCCATCTGGGTCGGAGCGTTGCTCCGCCTCGTGCATGCCGAATTGACTCGTCCTGATGGGCCGTCGGATGTGCCGCATCCCCCACGTGCTTCTCTACTCCTGATCGGCTCCCGTGAGCGGTTTCGTCGCTCTGCACTGAGTACAACATCGATGGTCCTGCGACGGTCACCCGAGCGCGCAGGTCACGTCTTGCAGGGGCGCGGTCATTCGGGGCGCTGTTTGTCATGCAGGGGCGGTGGCCTCGCGCGACATGTCTTCGAGCGTGCGGCCCTTCGTCTCCTTCACGAACAGCCGCACGAAGAAGTAGGCGATGATGCCGAAGGCCGCGTAGATGCCGTATGAGAAGCCGAGGCCAATCGAACCGAGCAGGATCGGGAAGGTCATCGTGACCAGGAAGTTGGCCAGCCACTGCACGAGGCCGCAAATCGACAAGGCGGCGCCGCGGAACTGGTTCGGAAACATCTCGCCGAGGAGCACCCACATGATCGGGCCCCACGAGAAGGCGAAGAAGGCGATGTACCCGTTGGCAGCAATGAGCGCCACGAGGCCCATGTTGCCTTCCATCTGGAGGGCGCCCGACTCCGCGATGGCTGAGGTGCCGAACACGTACGCCATGGTGCCGAGCATGACGGCTTGCCCGAGCGAGCCCACGAGCAAGAGTGGTTTTCGCCCCACGCGGTCTACGAGCGCAATGGCCACGAAGGTGAAGATGACATTCACTGAGCCGTTGATGACGTTGGTCAGCAGCGCGCTGGCCTCCGTGAAGCCGGCGGCCTGCCAGAGCGTGCCGCCGTAGTAAAAGACGACATTGATACCGGTGAGCTGCTGCAGCGAGGCCAGGCCGATGCCCACCCACACGAGCGGGTGCACCTTGCCCGTGTGCTTCATGATAACGTCGGTCAGCTTCGGGCGGCGCTTCTCCTCAAGGGTCGAGCGGATGTCGGCAATCTTGGCGTCGGCGTCGCCGGCGGTGGACAGGCTGTTGATGACGTCGCGCGCTTCGTCCTCGCGTCCGGCCGCCACGAGAAAACGTGGCGACTCGGGAATGAGGAGCAGCGTGCCCAGGAAGATCGATGCGGGGATGATCTCCATCCAGAACATCCACTGCCAGGCGTCAAACCCGAACCAGAAGACATCGGCCGCACTACCGGCGGCCCCGGCAAGGAGGTAGTTGTTCAGGAACGCCATGAACAGGCCCACGACGATCATGAGTTGTTGCAGTGTGGCGAGGCTTCCCCGGATGCCGGCGGGTGCAATCTCGCTGATGTATGCCGGAGCTAAGATGCTGGCCGCGCCCACGGCCAACCCGCCAACCACGCGGAAGACGACGAACACCGCAGAGCTCCCCGCGATGCCCGACCCCCAGGCGCTGATGATGAACGCAACGGCCGTAATGATCATGGTCGGGCGCCGCCCGAGCTTGTCGGCAAGGTTGCCGGCGAAGAACGCGCCTACGGCACTGCCCAGCAGCATCGACGCCACGTTGAAGCCCGTGCCGACTTCGTCGGAGTTAAACTCGCCCTGGAGGGCCTCCACCGTTCCGTTGATGATGCCGCTGTCGAAGCCAAACAGGAAGCCGCCCAGCGCCGCGACCAACGAGAGGAAGATGATTTTTCCGACGTTATCATCTGCAATTTCCGAAAAAGAGGCGTCTTTGTTGGTCTGTTCCATGGAGGCGCGTCTCGTTCAGCGTATGAGGATCGGACGGATGAGGGCAGAACCCCGCAGGATGGGCTAAGCGTCAGGGCGTCGCGCAGCGACTCATCGGCGCACGAGCGGAACGCGACCCCGCGCCCAACTTCATCGTTCCTAAATACGCCGGAGCCGTCAGAATTGCAACCGGTTTCATCGTTTGCCGCGTGAGGGCGCGCAAGCCGATTTGGATTCCGGCTATGCTTGCCCTGTGGTCTCCTCGGTCGCCCGGTCTTCTTCGCGGAGTTGGCCGCACACCAGCATACATAGCGCGGACAGCGTCGGGTCGCTGATGCGATAGTAGACGTAGAGCCCCTCTTTGCGACGGCTGACGAGGCCTTCGCGGGCCATCAGGCCGAGGTGTTTGCTCACATTCGCCTGTTGATGGCCGGTCGCGTCGACCAGTTCGTTCACCGCCATTTCCCCTTCTTTCTGAAGGTGATTGAGTAGTTCGAGGCGGACCGGCTCACTGAGCAGCTTGAACCGCTGGGCCGCTCGTTCAATCTGGGGGTCGGGAATCAGTTCGTTCTCGGTGACCATGATTTACTATTAACTGTGGGGCAATATAAAAGGGCGGCACCAGGCAAGTGGTACCAATCCACTCACTCGCATTGAATACGCCTCAAACCCGTTTGTTCGAGGGGTATAAAAGAATTTTAGTATTACACGCCGAATTGAAAGCTCATATCCTTCATTATTCATATTCCTTGCGTAGAATAGAAGTGGGTACCGGTTGGGTGTGCGAAGAGCAGAGGAGAATTGATCCGTTCGATGGGAATACAGGTGATCAGACGGCTATGCTCACGGTAGACTGGGGCAAGGGCACCAGTGAAGGGCCCACAACCCAAAATGGGTCATCCAGCAGAAAAGGGTAAGGTTTTTTCTTTGGTGTATTGTATGTTACGCTCTGAGGGCAAAAATCAAGGCGCCCGTTTTCCTCTCCAGCGATTGCCAATCTGATGGAGACTGTCCACACCGCAACCCTTTGTCTCGACCGGGAGCTGCGTATTACGCACTTCACCCCGGGAGCGTGCGAGCTCATCGGCCTGCGGGCCGATGATGCTGGGCAGCTCCTGTCGGTCGTTCAGCAGCGCCTTGCCTACACCGATCTGGTCGATAACGCCCGGTCGGTTCTCGCGACGCAACAGCCGGTGGAACGCGAGGTGCACCGTACGGATGGCCCCCACTTCTGGGTCGACTACCGGCCAATTCGCGCTGAAGAGGGCGTCGCCATTACCTTCATCAATCTGACCAGGCTGGAAACGACGCGGCACACAGCGGAGCGCCGGTACGCCCGAGACATCGTGGAAACCGTCTGGGAGCCGCTGCTCGTGCTCGATCGCGGTCTACGCGTGCAGGCGGCCAATCCGGCCTTTTACGAAACCTTTCAGGTGGAGCCGGACGACACGCTGGGCGAGCGGGTGTATGATCTCGGCAACGGGCAGTGGGACCTCCCGGAGCTGCGCACGCTCTTCGAAGAGATCGTGCCGAATCAGACGTCCATCACCGATTTCGACGTCGAGCACACCTTTGAGACGATCGGTCGACGCGTGATGCGCCTCAATGCCCGGCGCGTCAACCACAAGCAACTTATCTTGGTGGCGATCGAAGACGTGACCGGGCACCAGGTGATGATGCGAGAGCTCCGCGAGGAGCGCAATTTCGTCGACGGCGTGCTCGACACCGTCAGTGCGCTGGTGGCCGTGTTGGATGAGGCGGGGCGCATCGTGCGGTTCAACCGCGAGTGCGAGGAAATGACCGGGTACGCCTTCGAAGAGGTGCGGGGCGAGAACGCATTCGAGCTGCTGATCCCTGCGGAGGAGCGCCAATCGGTCGAGGCGCTTTTTTTCCAGTACGAAGGGGGCCACGAGCGCATCTACCACGAGAATCACTGGATCACGAAGGCGGGCGATTGGCGGCTTATCCGGTGGTCTAACGTGGTGCTGAAGGATGACGAAGAGCAGGTTAAGTACCTGATTGGAACCGGCCTCGACATCACGGAGCGCCGCCAGCTGGAGCGCGAGGTGATCTCGGCTACGGATGAGGAGCGCCGCCGCATCGGGCAGGAACTGCACGATATGCTGGCGTCGCATCTGGCCGGGACGGCGATGATGGCGCAGGCGTTTGCCGAGCGGATGGAGCGGGGCCAGCCCGTTACGGCGCAGCAGATGCGCCGCATCGTGGAACTGCTCGACGACGCCGGAACGCAGGCGCGCTCGCTCTCGCATTCGCTCATGCCGCTGGATGTGCAGGGCAATGAGCTGGGCGCCGCGCTGCGGAGTCTGGCCGCGCGCGAGCAGGAGATGAGCGGCATTAGCTGCACCTTCGAAGCCGATGACGATCTCCCGAAATGGGGCGGGGAAGCCGCGGCTCATCTCTACCGGGTTGTGTCGGAAGCGGTCAACAATGCTGTCAAACACGCCAATGCCGAGACGATAAGTATCCGGTTGCAGCGGGCGGCGGGTCGGCTCGTGCTTACGGTGCGTGATGATGGCATCGGCATCGGGCCGGCGCCCGATGCGGGCGATGGCATCGGCCTGCACATGATGAGGTATCGGACCGATCTGATCGGCGGTCGCCTCGACATCGATCCGCTCGACGAGGGCGGCACGGTCGTCCGGTGCAGCCTTCCCCTCGATCGCCTCACGACGGAGTTCGGCGCATGACCCGGGAGCCGGCTCGCAGGCGGAGGGGGCGTATCCCCAGGCGCAATCCGAAAAATTCCCACACGGGAATTGGTGAATCTCTTATCCGCTGAAAAAGCGGCTGAAATAGATTGCGGGTGATGGGGGGGACGGAGACAATTCCAGGACCGGAGGGGGCGTTCAAGTCGGGGGCCGGACGTCTTCTGGTCGTGCAAAGTCAGCACACGCCCAAAGTGCGCCCGACGCTGGAGAAAACGAACGCGTGATCTACCGGCTGGAGGCGATTACCATGGATCGGTCAACATTGGGGGGAGGGGATGGAGCATCGAATCTACATCGTGGAAGACCACCCCGTCATGCGCCGCGGGTATGCCGCACTGCTGGAGCAAGAGCAGGATCTGTATCTGTGCGGAGAAACCGGATCGGCCGAAGACGCCCGACAGCAGATTCCCGGGGTCCAGCCGGATCTGGTGGTTCTCGATCTGTCGCTCAAAGGCGGGAGCGGGCTCGACCTGATCAAGCATCTGCACGCGGAGCATACCGATCTGCCCGTCCTGGTCGTCTCGGTGCACGACGAAATGTTGTACGCCGAGCGCGTCTTGCAGGCAGGTGCACGCGGCTATCTGATGAAAAGTGAGGCGCACCCGGAGGTGATCCATGCGATCCGGCGCATCTTGGATGGCGGCATCTATCTCAGCCAACAGCTGAGCACGAAGCTGTTGCTTCGCTTTTCCGGCACATCCTCGCCGACGGCCGCCCCCTCGCAGCTCCATCGGCTGAGCGACCGGGAATTGGAGGTATTCGAGTACATGGGTCGCGGCCTAACGACCCGCGAGATTGCCGAGAAGCTCGTGCTGAGTCCCAAGACCATCGATTCGTACCGCACGCGGGTCAAAGAAAAGCTCGCGGTCGATTCCAATGCCGAACTGCGACGCCGTGCGGTCGTGTGGGTGGAACAGAACGAGCCGTAACAATTCGCGCCGTACGTCACGGATAAAGACGGGAGCTGCCACTGAAAATGGAAATCCAGGGATACGGAGACGCCATGCTGGGGCCCATGTTGCAGACCATCTCGTACTGGGGTATTCGCGATCCTGTAAGCATGTTCACGCATGCCCTGGGCGCGCTGCTGGCGATGGCGGCGACGGTCGTGCTGGTTCGGCGCGTGCGGCAGTCGGGCCGGCGGGGGCGAGCGGTCGCAGTGTACGGCGTCTGCGTTGTCATCGCGTTGATGGCCAGCGCTCTCTTCCACGGGATCGATGCTGCATCGGCCCGCTATACGCTCTTCAACAAGATCGATCACGCGGCCATCTTTCTGGTCGTGGCGGGGACGGGGACGGCGATTTACGAAGCGCTCGGCGCGCGCTGGTCCGAATTGCTGATCGGGGCGACGTGGGGCGTGAATCTGACGGCCGTGGCGGTGAAGCTGATCGTGTGGCCGATGGCACCGTGGGGCACCGCGCTGATGTACCTGGGCGTGGGGTGGACGAGCAGTGCCGGGTTGGGCGTCGTGCTCCACCGATCCAGCTGGCATCAGCTATCGCTGTTTCTCGCCGGGGCGGGGGTGTTTACCCTGGGCGCTGTCGTGTTCGTGACGGAATGGCCCGTCCTCTGGCCCGGCGTCGTGGAGGGCCATGAGGTCTTTCACGTACTCGTTGTGATGGGACTGGCGCTGCATGGGGCGTTTATCTACCAGTACTGCATGGATCGCCCGCGGGCCGAAGCGAACCCGTAGTCGCCGGCCGATGTCTACCGCGGCGGATCGTATTCGAGCGCGGCACGGTCCCAATCCGCGCGGTCGGCCGCCGCCTCGTAGGTGCTTTGCAAGAACGCCAGCAGCGCCTCATCCGGCCGATTCGCGGTGCGCACGGCGTCGTACGGCAAGATGAACTCGCCGAGCTCGCCCGAGAAATACGCGGCCTCGGGGCGAACGGGGGCCGATTGGAAGCCCTCGGGTTCGGGATAGGCGTAGGCGTAGAAGGCGGCTTCGCCGAGTCCGGGGCCGGGCCAGAATCCGGTGCTCGACAGCTCGTGCGAATAGGCGTCCTCCATCACCCAGTCGGCCACGTTGGGTACGCCGCCGGGATGAGGCGGAGCGGGGCAGCCTGAAAAGCGAGTGACGGCCAGATCGAAGGCGCCCCAGAAGAAGTGGACAGGGCTGCACTTGCCCAGAAATCGGGCTCGGAAGGTGCTGAAGACGCGGTCGGCCTGCACGAGCGCCCGCCAGAAGCGGTGGACCACGGCCGGGTCGTAGGCGGCATCGCGCTCATTTTCGTCGAACGGAATGGCCGGGTCGACCTCTACGGGACGGGGAACGATGGAGACGTTGATCTCCAGATCGGCCAGTTCTTGCATCGTGCGCCGGTAAAACTCGGCGACCGACATCGGCTGGAGGGCAACAGTTCGCTCGGTTCCCCGCGAAGTCGTAATCCGAAGCGAGTGGTGCACGAAGTCGAAGTCGATCGCGAAGGTACCGGCGTCGCAGGGAATGGGCGAGGTCGTGAGGCCACGTGTGGTGACGTACAGCGCCACCCCCCACGAGTGGTTGATCCACGGGGCTTGCTCCAGCCGGATCTTCCCGACGATCTGGGTCCACATATGGAGGGTTGTCAGCGTATCGGCCCACGCGTCCAGCGGGGGAAGGGACGGCCAGCGGTTTGCGTCGTGAGGGGAGGAAGGCATGGTGGATTAGCGCGTGGCAACGGGTGATTCGGGAAGAAATCGCAGGTAGGCGTGAATGCTGCGGAGCTCGTCGTCGGTGTGGTGGCGGAAGGCGGTCCCATGAATTTGGGAGCGAGGATGCGCCTACTGGGATGGAGGCCGGTGCGCATCACGGTGCGGAAGGTCTCAAACCGCCACTGTCCGGCGGGCGAGGGGGCGGGAGCATAGGGAGCATCGGGCGCGGGGCTGGGCTGGCCGCGCAGATCGGGACCGTAGCAGTCGTAACAGCCCAGCCCCGTGAGCGATTTGTTTGTCGTGTGTGAGAGTGACGGCATCGGTGGGAAGGGGCGCCGTGCGCGGTTCCACCGTGTGGGTGCGCTCGGCTGCGCGGGTACCCATCACGTAGAGCGTGCCCACGAGAATGAGGAGAATCAGCGTGAGACTACCACTGATGCGCAGCGTCCAGCGAAGAGCAGAAGGCATGGTTGGGGCGAAAGGGAGCGGGAGAAGCGGGACCGGATGACGCCCACGGCACGCGTCACTCGGACGGTTCATCGTGACGTAAAAAAGATAGGAGGAGCCGCCGACCCGCGCCACACGATGGCTACGCGGTTCGGCGCAATTGGACCTGCTCCACTGGAGGGTTGATCCTCCCGCAATATTCGGACAGAGGCGCATCTGGGTCGCGCCTGCGCGACATGCAAATTTGGGGTTAAGTACCGCGCTGTCCTGCAACTTTAACTTGTTATTACATATTATACTTATCCGGTGTAAAATCTCGTAAATGGCCGGCTGCGGCGGCGGCCCCGCAGGTCTTACAGGCCTTTTACGATCTCTGAGTGATTGCCAGGAAGCCAGCGGGTACATTGATCGGCCCTTATCCAACAAAGATGGCGGCTATGGAAGACTCCCAGTTCAACATCGAGCGCGCCACGAACGGGTTCGTCATGGCCCTCTACGTCGCGGCGGCGATCTTCCTCGGGCTGATGCTGTACTTCGTCTGGCAGGATATGAACGAGCGCGCTGCCGAGGCCGCCGCTGCGGAGTCCGCGACGGGCGCGGTGCGTGTAGATGAGCCGCCTTCCGGAGCCGAGACGCAGCTCGCTCCCGTCTATCCGATCACCTGATATCATGACCTATTCTCCCCTGGTTGCCATTCTGCTGCTGCTGGTGCTGGGCGCCGCCGTGACGCTCACGATCCTCTTCCGCGCGTCGCAGACGGGCCACTTCCGCAACCTGAAGTCGGGCGCCTACGTCCTCTTCGACGAGGCCGAGCCGCTGGGGGAAACGCAGGATCAGCTGTTTCGCCCTGAGCCCGACGATGCGGACGCGCCGCAGTAGTGTCCATCCTCCACCGCCCACTCCCGACCACACATGTCTGACTCCGCTTCTTCTTCGCTTCTCAGTCCGGGCACGACCATCGAGCAGCGCACCCAGGAACTCGGTATCAACTGGCGTCGTGAGGTCGATGCCTCCACGCGCGGGCCGGTGATTGCCTTTGTGTTGAGCGGGGCGTTCTGGCTGATTATCGGATCGGTGCTCGCGCTGCTGGCGAGCTTCAAGTTCAACCATCCCGATTGGCTCGTGCAGCAGGGCTGGCTAACGTTCGGGCGCGTTCGCCCGGCGCACCTCAACACGATGATTTACGGCTGGCTCTCGATGGCGAGTGTCGGCATCATCCTGTGGCTGTGGGCGCGGGTGCTGAAGACGCCGCTGCGTGGGCAGAAGATGCTGCTGTTCAGCGCGGGGTGGTGGAATATCGGGGTATTGATTGGCTTTATCGGTATTCTGGCGGGCTACTCGCGGAGCGTCGAGTGGTTGGAGATGCCGCTCATCTCGTACGTCGCGTTTATCATTCCGGCGTTTTTACTTGTCGCTGCCGCCATGCTGATCACGCTGCGGCACCGGCGCGTGAAGCACCTCTTTATCTCGGCGTGGTACACGGGCGCGGCGATCCTGTGGACGCCGTTTTTGCTCATCGGTGTGCTGCTGCCCATCTACTGGGGCGTCCCGCACGCTACGGCCAACTGGTGGTTCGCGCACAACATTCTGGGCCTCTGGCTGACGCCCACGGCGCTGGCTGCGGCCTACTACTTTATCCCGAAGGTGCTCGGCCGGCCTATCTACAGCTACCATCTGTCGTATCTGGGTTTTTGGACGCTCGCGCTCTTTTACAACTGGGCGGGCGTGCACCATCTCGTGGGCGGCCCGGCGCCGCAGTGGTTGGCGACGGTGTCGATCGTCTTCAGCATGATGATGATCATCCCCGTCATAGTGGTGGCGGTGAACCATCACATGACCGTCATCGGCAACTTCAAGAAGGTGTTCTACAGCCCGACGCTCCGCTTCGTCGTGTTCGGTGCGATGAGCTACACAGCTGTGAGCCTGCAGGGCTCGTTTCAGTCGCTGCGCTTCTGGCAGGAGGTGACGCACTTCACCCACTACACCGTTGGGCACGCGCATCTGGGCGTCTACGCCTTCGCGACGATGATTGCCTACGGAGCGATCTACTACATCATGCCGCGGATTACCGGATGGGAGTGGGGGCGCCCGCGCCTGATCAGCCTCCACTTCTGGACGACGGGCCTCGGCATCGGGATGTATGTGACGACGTTGCAGATCGGCGGGGTGATGCAGGGGCTGGAGCTGCTCGATGCAAGCAAACCGTTCCTCGATGTCGTGCAGGATACGAAGCCGTGGCTGTACGTGCGCTCCATCAGCGGCGTGTTCATGACGATCGGTCACCTCGTATTCGTCTACCTGCTCGTCCGGATCATCCGCGGCAAAGGGGAGAAGCCGGAGGGGCCCACCTACTTCACGTCGACGCCCGAGGGGCTCTTTTCGAGCGGCGGCGAATCCAAGGCGCAGCCGTCCTCCGCGTCGGCCTGACGCCGCCGCTCGCTTGACGTTACCGAACTGCAATCGCAGGTGCTATGACTCGCTTTGCCATCATTTTTCTGGGCGCGCTCGCGGCGATCACGATGAGCTTCACCGCGCTGGCGCTGCTGCCCAACCTCCAACTGGCGACCATCGAGCCGACGCCCGGCACATCGGCCTATACCTATGAAGAAGACCTCGGGCGCGATGTGTACATGCGCGAGGGCTGCGTGTACTGCCACACCCAGCAGGTGCGCCCGGACGGCTTCGGGAACGACGTCGCCCGCGGGTGGGGCCAGCGCGGCTCGCTGCCGGGTGACTACATCTTCGACCGGCCCCACCTGCTCGGCACGATGCGCACCGGGCCCGACCTCGCCGATATTGGCAACCGCCAGCCCAGTCAGGACTGGCATCTGGCGCATCTGTACCAGCCGCGCTCGGTCAGCCCCGGTTCTATCATGCCGGCCTATCCGTACCTCTTCGAGGTCAAGCCGGCCAACCAGGTGCGGCCCTCGGAGGTGACCGTGCCTATCCGCGCAGAGTATGCACCGCCGGGCGATAGCGTCGTCGTGGCGACCGAGGAGGCCCTGGCGCTCTACGAATACTTGATGACGCTCACCGTCGAGCCCGTCAACCAGGACGGATGAGGACCTGCTTGCACCGCTTAGCCCCGATGACCTATGCCTGATGCTGATACGCCGCGCCCGCCCGAGGACTCCTCTGCGGAGGGCGAAGCGACCAAATCGACCGAGTCGCAGGAGCCGATCGACCAGCTGCGGCCGCTCTTTCGGGAGCAGCCGCTGCCCCCCGAGGGCGGCGAGGCCCCGCCCATGTGGCTGTGGATGACGATCTTCGGCGTCGTGCTCTTCGGGGCGTACTATCTCGGCAGCTACGTGGGCGACTTCAGCCCGTATCCGTGGCTGCAGCAGCCCGAACTTACCCGCGCTGCTCCCGCCGGGGCCGCGGCCGGGGTGAGTGTCGACGGCGCCCAGATCTACAGCTCGCGCTGCGCCAGCTGCCATCAGGCCAACGGCCAGGGCGTCTCCGGCGTCTTTCCCCCGCTCGATGGTGCCGACTGGGTCACCGGCGATAAGGGCCGCATCATTCGGATCCTTCTGCACGGCATGCAGGGAGAGGTCGAGGTGCAAGGAGTAGCCTACAACGGCGTCATGCCGGCCTGGCAGAACCAGTTGAGCGATGCCGAGATCGCCGCCGTCATCACCCACGTGCGCCAGACCTGGAGCAACGACGCCTCCGAAGTCACGACTGGCGAAGTGGGGCGGGTCCGCGAGGCGACCACCGGCCGGACCGCTGCGTGGACAGCCGAGGAGCTCAATGCTAACCCCGGCATTCCGGGAGGCGATCCGGGAGGCGATGACGAGGCGCCCGCTTCCGAATAGGCCCGCTTATCTGATCACCGCGCTGCACGCTCCGGGCAGCGCCCCGACGCCCGCTGTTATGGACCGCTGCGATCACTGCGGATTGCCGCTTACGGACGTGTGCATCCCCGGCGAAGGGGACGCGTCCGCCGCGCAGTACTGCTGCTACGGCTGCCGTATGATGGCCGATGTGGGCGCGAGCGACGACCCGGCTGCCGATCCCGACGCAGCCCATCAGGGATTGCTCTATCGCCTCTTCGCCGGCGCGTTGATGGCGGGGTTCGTCATGGCCATCAGCCTGGCGATCAGCTCGGACTATGGTTTTGAGGCGCTGCGCCAGTTGGAGCATGCGGTCGGCACGGCGCACGGGGTGCTGCTCATCGCGGCCGTGCCGGCGCTGGTGCTCCTCGGTGGGCCGCTCCTGCGCGCTACGCGCGACGACCTCCGGCAGGGCCGTCTCACCCTCAACGTGCTCTTTGCCCTGGGCACCTCCAGCGCCGTCGGGATCAGCGTGCTCTCCTACGTGCGCGGCACAGGACCGATCTACTTGGAGACGGCCACGATGCTGCTCGCGCTCTACACGCTCGGGCGCTATCTAACGGCGCGCGTGAAGGGGCGAGCGGCGCATGTGATGGGCCGCCTGCTTGAGGTGCCCGATACGACCTACGAACGCCTCGAACCCGACCCCGGTGCGGTGGCAGGGGAGGCCCTCCGTCCCGGCGATCGCGTGCGGATCCGGCCGGGCGATGTGCTGCCCGTCGACGCCCACGTGCTCAGCGGCCGTAGCTTCGTCGACGAAAGCAGCCTGACGGGGGAAGCCCGGCCCGCGGTCAAAACATCGGGCGACACCGTGTACGCTGGGACGAGCACGCTCGATGGCGCGCTCACCGTGCGCGTGACCGCCGTCGCCGGCGAGCGCCGCCTCGCCCGCATCGAGGCCATGATGCGTGAGGCACTGGCCCGCCCGCCCCGCATCATGGAGCTGACGAATCGCATCATGCGCTGGCTCATCCCCGGCGTCATCGCCCTGGCCCTCGCGACGTTTGCGGGCTGGTACGCGGTCGCCGGATTCGAGAAGGCGCTCTACACCGCCCTCAGCGTGGTGCTTATCACGTGTCCCTGCGCACTCGGGCTGGCGATTCCGCTCGTGCTCGTGCTGGCACTTGGGGAAGCGAGCCGGGAGGGGGTGCTCGTCCGCTCCGGCCGCGTGCTGCTCGACATCAGCCGGATTGAGGCCATGCTGTTCGATAAGACGGGCACGCTTAGCGGATTGGAGCGCCACGCCGTCACGGTCGTCGTGCCGGGGCGCGAGCACGTCCCGGTGGGGGCTGACCGCGCGCCACCTCCAATTGATGCCGATCAGCTGTTGCAGCATGCCGCCTCGATTGAGGTCGGTGCGCAGCATGTGCTGGCGACGGCGATCGTCGATGCAGCGCAGGAGCGCGAGCTCGATCTGTGGCCCGCCGATGCCGTGCAGACCCTCCCCGGCGTGGGCGTCACGGGCTGCGTGGAGTGCGAGGGGCACCGCCATCGCATCGGCGTGGGCCATGCGGGGCTGCTCGATGCGCTGGGCATCTCGCCTAATCCTGCGCTCATGGCCCGCGCACAGGTCGAGCAGGAGGCCGGCCGCGTGGCGCTCATGGTGACGGTTGATCAGACTGTAGCGGGGCTGCTTCTGCTGGATGAGCAGATCCGCGACGGTGCCGCCGAGGCGCTCCGGGCGCTTCGCGAGCAGGGCCTCCATCTGCAAATCCTGACGGGCGACCGCTCGCCCGCCGCCCGCCGCCTGGCCGATGCGTTCGATGTACCCGTGCGTAGCGCGCTGACGCCGTCCGGCAAGGTAGAGGCGCTCGATCGGCTGCGGCGTGCGAGTACGACCGTGGCAATGGTGGGCGATGGCATCAACGACGCTGCCGCACTCGCCGAGGCGGACGTCGGCATCGCACTGGCATCGGGGGCGCCCATCTCGATGGAGGCGGCCGACATCACGCTGTATCACCCGGATCTGCGGAGTGTCGCCTGGCTGCATCGGCTGTCCACGCGGGCCGCGCGCATCGTCCGGCAAAACCTGTGGTGGACGTTCGGCTACAACGCGGTGGGGGTGGGACTGGCCGTCGCCGGGCTGCTTCATCCCATCGCGGCGGTCGTGATCATGACGGGCAGCAGCGCGCTCGTGACGTGGAACGCGTTCCGCGTGCGGAGCGGGTCTCGCCCGGCGGAAGTTACGGCGCCGTCGCCCGTTTAATCCGCATCGCCGTAATGCAGTCGAGCCGCGGGAAGTGGCGCTCCAGGTAGGCGTTGCCGGTGGCCCGAATCGAGTCCTGACGGGGCGCCTCGCCGTATCCGGCGTGGAGCTGATCGACGACGTCCATGCCGGCGACGACCTCTCCGATGGGTGGGAAGCCGGTGACGCCGTTGTACGCGAGGGTGTCGAGCTTCGGATTATCGGCCAGGTTGATGAACAGCTGTGTCGTACGCGACTGCGGCCCGCTGCGGGCGAAGGCGATGCGGCCGCGCGTGTTAGAGCGGCGCACCGGCTCATCGGGCAGACCGCGATCGGCCCAGGCGGCGCTGACCCGGGGTGCAGCGGCCAATCCGAACTGGGCTACAAACCCGTCCACGACCCGGAAGAAGCAGGCCCCGTCGTAATAACCGTGGCGGGCGAGGTAGTGGAGCCGGTCGACGCCGGCAGGCGACCAGCTGCGATGCGCCTCAACCTGAAACGCCCCGGCCGTCGTTTCGACCACAACGCGGAAGCGGTCGGGCGCGGGTGCAGCACGGTCGGCCAAACTCGGATCGAGCAGGGGCGAGGAGCCGCTGCAATGGGCCAGCACCCCCGCCATCAAGCTGGTCGATACCAGTATTGCACCCCATCGGGGAGCGCTATCTACCATGAGAGACCCATCCGTTCATCCGAAAAGCAAACCGGGCTCGTACCAGATATCGCCGATACGGGCGTCGAAATCAAGGGGCCGCGTCGTGCTCCGCATCCGCTTGCGATTTGCAGGGCAGGTGCGATACCTTCTACAATCGTCTATCACCCTCTCGAATCGGGCCCTGCACATCGTGGAATCCCTTTCTGCCCCTTCAAGTAACGACGCCTCCGCGCCCACCAGCTTCGATTTTGCCGTCGATGTGAGCGAGGAAGAGCGGCGGCTTGCGGCGCTCTATCGCTACGACGTGCTGGATACCCCGCCGGAGCACGCCTTCGACCATATCGCCGAGCTCGCGGCTGATCTGCTGGAGGCGCCCATCGCGCTCGTTTCGCTGATCGATCGCGACCGCCAGTGGTTCAAAGCCTGCGTGGGGCTGAACGATCGCCAGACGGGGCTCGATGCCTCCTTCTGCGTCTACGCCATCCAGTCCGAGGGAGCGACCATCGTGCCGGATGCGCGGGCCGATGCGCGCTTCGCCGATTCGCCGCTGGTGGCCGGCGAGCCGGGCATCCGGTTTTATGCGGGGGTGCCGTTGGAGATTTCCTCGGGGCATCGCATCGGGACGCTCTGTGTGATCGATACGGAACCGCGGGCCGACCTCGCCCCGGCAAAGCGGAAGCATCTGAAGCATCTCGCGCAGCTGGTGGTGGATGAGCTGGAGCTGCGCCGAGAGGTGAAGGTGCGGGCCCGGCGCGAGGACGAGCTCGACCGCGCTCGCGAAGCTGCCGAGGCCGCGCGGCAGGAGGCCGAAGAGGCCCATGCGGCCATGTCGCGCTTCCTCGCTGGCATCGCGCACGACCTCCGGACCCCGCTGACGCGCATGCTGCTGTTTCTGGACCTGCTGGAGCGGTCGATGGACGAACCGCCGACCGATCATCTGGAGACGATTCGCACGTCGGGCCAGCAGCTTGAATCGATGATTGGCTCGTTGCTGGAGCTGTCGCATCTGCGCTCGGGGCGGGTGTCGCTGGATCGGTCGCCGGTGGACGTCGGAGAGCTGGTGCGCACGGTCTGGGCGAAGGTGGAGGATGCCGAGGCCACCGCGCAGCGCACGGTGGAGCTGGATCTGCCAGACGAGCCGCTGCAGGTCCTGGCCGATCCCGATGCGCTGAGCCGTGTGATCGAGAATCTGGTCCGTAACGCGATCAAGTATACCACCGTCGGCGATCAGATCTCGATTGCTGCCCATCCCACGCAGGTCGTCTTCGATGCGGAGCACGCGGCCGACGGCGGGACGCCCGCGGTATGCATTGAAATATGCGATACGGGGCCGGGTATCGAAAGCGATCTGCTCGATACGCTGTTCACCCCGTTTGTGCGTGGCAGCGACGACGAAGAGGGCATGGGGCTGGGCCTCGCTATCGCAAAGGACCTGATGGAAGCGATGGATGGGGCGATCCGGGTGGAGTCGGAGGTGGGAACGGGGACCTGCTTTCAGCTTCTCGCGCAGCGCACTTGAGGAGGAGCGGAGGGCGCGCTGATCCGGCGATTTCGACAGCGTAAGGGAATTCCCCACACGGAGCCGGGTGGATTCCCGGTCTGGAACAGTGGGTAAATGGCTTTAGGTTCGGATCAGAAAGAGCCCCCGCTGACGAGTGCGAGGCTGCCCCTGCGGGGTAGGGTCGCACAAGGGATTGGGCAGGGGGGACTCTGCAGCCGGCAGGGCGGTTCGTCCTGTCGGCTTTTTTGTGAGCGATGTCCGAAATCTACACGAACGATTGTAGCCAATGCAGCGCCAGTGGCCGCTGCACGAATATCCGCAGAGGGACGTGGCTCAGGTACGTCTGCCCCGCATAAGTCGAGGCCATACGTCCGCTGGGGCGTTTAACGAGGTAGGCCACGGCGGCCAGCACATCGTACTCGGGAATGGCCTGCTGTGCCTCGAAGTCGACGGAGTAGTCCTGTGTGCGGTGGATGAGCAAGCCCACCTTCGATGTCGCCAATTCACCGATGGCCACCGCGAGATCGTTGATATCCTCTGAGCTCGACTTTAGCGTTATGCAGGGTAGCAAACGGCGTCTATGAGCCGTTCGAAT
>CAYUVF010000007.1:78584-98325 GCA_964448045.1 uncultured Rhodothermales bacterium | reverse complement strand
CGGGCTCGTCGTGGTCGAGCAAGCCAGCGGCGAGGTCCATGATGCCCTCTTCGCCGAGCGTTTCGCCCGAGGGGAGGCGCTGCTCCAGCAGGCCGTCGGTGTAGAGGAGGAGCGCGCTATCGCGGGGGATGGAAAAGGTGCTATCTTGGAAGGTGGTATCCGCTTCGAGACCCAGGATGAGATCGCCGTGCGCGATGACATCGACGCCGTCGGGAGTGACGAGGATGGGGCGGCAGTGGCCGGCGTTCGCGTAGGTGATCTCGTGCGTTTCGGGATCCCACCGGAGCAGCAGCAGCGAGGCAAACGTTTCTTCCATTACCTCGTCTTTGATGAGCATCTGGTTGACGCGCCGCATCAGCTCGGCCGGCGAGTTCGATTCCTGGAGCACGGCGTGCAGGGTGCCGCGAACGTAGCTGAGGAAGCTGAAGGCGTAGAATTTGGCGCGCACGCCTTTGCCCATCACGTCGCCTACGGTGACGAAGTACTTGCCGGCCTCGGTCTTCGTCCAGTCGAAAAGATCGCCGCCGCCCTGATCGTGTGCCTGGTTGTAGAAACGAATGCGGTAGCCGGGCACCGAGGGCATGTGTTTGGGCATCAGGCGCCGCGAAAAGTCCTCGCCGATCTCGGCGTCGAGCTTCGTCTGGAAGACCTGGGTGCGCTCCAGCAGCCGGTCGATGCGGGAGAGGAGTTGGTCGATGTCGAAGGGTTTGGTGATGTAATCGTCCACGCCCATCCGTGCGCCCTCCTTACGCGTGGGTTCGTCGGAGTGGGCAGTGAGGAAGATGAAGGGGATGACGCGCTTGTTCTTATCGGACTGCAGCGCGGATTGCAGCGCGAAGCCGTCCATCTTCGGCATCATGATATCCGAAATGATGAGGTCGGGGGTGTAGCCCTCCATGCGTTCGAGCGCTTCCTCCCCGTTGGCTGCGGTTTGAACCCGGTAGTGCTTCCCGAGGCGATACTCGAGGAGCTTCCGCAGCATCTTCTCATCCTCTACGACTAAAATAGATTGTTTAGACATGGGAGATGGCTCGTCGAGATCGAAAAAGTCAGCCGGTAGCGCCCGTCGGTGGTGCTGTCGTACGAGAGCTTTTCGGCGCAGGCGTTGATGATGCGCAGGCCCATGGTGCGCTCGGGGAAGGGCTGAGCCTGGATGAGTTGGGTGCGCAACTGCGTTTCCAACTCAAATCCGGTGGAGTTGTCAACAATACAGCAATGAATGTGCCGGGGAGTCGTTTCGAGTTCGAGGTCAATTTCAGGTGCGCCGTCCTCAAACTGAGCGTGCTGGATCAGGTTGGCCAGCCACTCGTGGAGGGCGAGGCGCGCGTAGTAAAGGGTGTTGGAGTTGGGCAGATCGACGGATTCGGGGTTTGTCTCTGCCATCCAGCGCTCGAAGAGTTCGTGCGTGTCGTCGAGCGCTGCTTCAAGGTCTGAGAAGCTGAGGACTTCGGCCTCCATAGCGTAGGGGCTCTATCCTGTGCAATACAAATAGCGAAACGGCTGGTTAGGACAGAGCCTCTTCCGCCTCTTCAACCGAGGGGAATTGCCGGAACACCTTGTAGGTGCGCGTCAGTTGGACGACCACCTGAACGGGGCGCGAGACATCCGCAAAGACGACCTGGCCGTCTTCAGGCGAGATCTGGCGGTAGAGGGAAAAGATCGATCCCAGGCCCGTCGAGTCGAGAATGCCCGTGTCCGAAAAATCCAGAATGAAGTTGCGGACGCCCTCTTCCACATGCGACTGAAAGAGCGACTTGAAATCATCGGCATTCCGGAAGTCAAGCGCCTTTCCAATCTTGACTACAACGGTGTTGTCCGTATGAGAAGTAACGTCAAAACTCATGGTTGGCGAGATCGTGGGTGAGCGAGAGTGCGGGGCACGGGTGGGGCGAACCGGCAGAAGCGCGGCGAACAGGACGGCTTCGTTCCGTCAGCTCCCGGCACACGACGGCGATGCAGCGGCGCACGGCCATGGGGACGGATGCACACACCGTGCCCAAGAAGCTACTACGGTACCGATAAAAAACAAACGTAGTACGATGCATGCAAGCATGCGTTTCTGGTGGAGGCCGCCACGGTTGTGCCCGGCGGGGCGCAGGGATGAATCTTCAGGGGCGCTACTGCGTGAGCTAAACAAAATCAATGCCTGAACTGAGACAGGCGCCTCCGTCCTCTTCATTGCTCGCGATGGGTCATGCCAGTGGGCCGCATCATTTGGATGGCAATCCTTCTTGTAGGATGCACAGCGGGGTGTGAGCGCTCCACGTCGCCCACGGCCGATGCCTCGGTGCCCGACGAAGGGCCCGACCAGATTAGCTGGAATGCGCGCTTTGCGCTGTCGGAAGGAGGCGCGCGCCGGGCGGAAATTATCGCCGGGCGGATGGAGCACTTCATGCAAGGCGACAGTTCGTACGCCGTCCTGCAGCCCCATCCCGACAGCGCCCAGGGCCGGGTCACCGCCCATCTGTTCACGCCCGAGGGCGATTCGTCGGCGACGCTCCGGGCCGACCGCTTGCTCTACTTTGAGGCCGAGGGCCGCTTCGAGGCGTTCGACCGCGTCGTGGTGACCACGCCCGAAGGCAAGCGCCTCAATACCGAGCACCTGACGTGGGACGAGGTCGACCGGAAGATCCGCACACCCGGTTTTGTGCGCATCACCACGCCCTCCGAGTACGTGGAGGGTACCGGTCTGGTCGCCGAGGAAGATCTCGAAACGTATCAGTTGGGCCGGTTCTCCGCGCGCGTCACTCTCGAGGACGATGCGTGATCGTTTCTCATCCACCTGGTTTTATCGGACGGATCGTATGCGGCACTCGCTTCGCTGGCTTCTCTGGGTACTCGTAAGCGGCTTGCTGGCCGGGCTGTTGGTGGGGCTCGGGCGGGGAGCGCAGGCGACGGGAACTGGCGAGCGCGCCCCTGCCGTTTCGCCGGACACGACCGAGCAAGACACCACCCGGAAGCGCGCCGTTGTCGAAGCCGATTCGCTCGTTGCCACCACGCTCGACAGCGTGCGCGTGCAGCGCCTCTACCGCAACGTGCGGGTGCGCCAGGACAGCACGCTGCTGCGCTCCAACCGGGCCCTCCGCTATCTGGAACGCCGGAGCTACGTTTTCTGGGGTGATGTGGTGATCATCGAGCGCGGCGATACCCTGCGCGCCGATACGGTGCGCTACGACGAAACCACCAAGGTGGGGCGCGCCCGCGGGTCTGTGCGCCTGACTGATGGTGACGTGCGCGTCCGGGCGCCCTCCGGCACGTACGACGCTGAGGTCAAGCAGTCCGCCTTTCGGGAGGGCGTCACCCTCGTCGATAGTGCCAGCACGCTTACCAGCCAGCGTGGCGAGTATTTCTCGGAGGCCAAGCGGGCCGAGTTTTACGGCGACGTGCAATTCGAAGACGAGGATACCTATCTGGAGGCCGATTCGGTGACGTACTTCCGCGACACGGGCAACACCGTTGCGCGCGGACGCGTATTCATCCGCCGAAAGGCCCCCGACTCCACCGCCGTCGCCTCGGACACGACGACGCAGACGCTCCTCTTTGGTGACCGGGCGCGCAACGAAAAGACACGCAACTACAGCCGGGTCGAGGGACGGGCGCTGCTCGTCCAGATCCGCGCCGATTCGACAGGCAGCCCCACCGATACGCTGCTCGTGCGCGCCCGGCAAATGGAAGCCACCCGCACCGACTCGCTGCGGCGGCTCATCGCCGTTGATCGCGTGCGTATCTGGCAGCAAAACATCGCCGCCACGGCCGACTCGGTGGTGTACGATCGCATCACCCGGGATGCGCTGCGCCGCGAAGTGACGCGCCTGTACCAGTCCCCGATTACGTGGTTCGAGCGAACCCAGGTGTCGGGCGATACCATCCGCGTCATGGCGCGTGACCGGTCCATCGACACCGTGTTTGTCGATAGCCGCGCCTTCGCCGCGCAACGCGACACCACGCTCGATCGCATCCAGCAGCTCAAGGGGCGGTCGATGACAGCGTACTTCCGGCAGGATTCACTGCGCCGTATCGACGCGGGACCGAATGCCGAGGCCATCCGGTTTTTGGCCGATTCGGAGGACCGTCTGGCGCGAGCTGTAAAGGCCTCGGGGGACCGCGTCAGGCTCTCATTTCGGAACGGGGAGCTCCGGCGCGTTGGCTTCTACCAGGGCGTGCAGGGCCCTGTCTACGACCGGGCCCTCATCCCCGACCCGTTCGAGCTGGAGGGGTTGCGCTGGCTCCCGGATCAACAGCCCACCAAGCGCGTGCTGCTGAACGATCACCGGGCGCGGGCGTATCTTCAACAACCGCCGCTGGCCGCTCGACCCGACTCGACGCATCCCGATACGCCCTGACGCATGAGCGACTCCTCCGCATCCTCGCCGTCGCCTCCCGAGCGCCTCACGCTGGCGGGGCGGAACCTCACCAAGCGGTACAAGAAGCGGGCAGTGGTCAACGACGTCGGCCTCTCCGTTCAGCAGGGCGAAATCGTGGGCCTGCTGGGGCCCAACGGCGCAGGGAAGACGACGACGTTCCACATGATCGTGGGAATGATTCGCCCAGATGAGGGGCATATCATGCTCAACGACGCCGACATTACCCGGCTGCCGATGTACAAGCGGGCGCGCCGCGGGGTGGGCTACCTGGCGCAAGAAACCTCCATCTTTCGCGAGCTGACGGTGGAGGGCAACCTGCACGCGGTGTTGGAATATCAGCCGATCTCCAAGGCCGACCGGAAAGCGCGCGTCAATGCGCTCATCCGCGAGTTTGGGCTGGAGCGCGTGCGCACCTCGAAGTGCTACACGCTCTCCGGCGGCGAGCGGCGGCGCACCGAGATCGCCCGCGCACTGGCCACCGATCCCAAGTTTTTCCTGCTGGATGAGCCGTTCGCCGGCGTCGATCCCATCGCAGTCGAAGACATCCAAGAGATCGTCGCCGGCCTCAAAGGGCGCAACATCGGCGTGCTGATCACGGATCACAACGTGCACGAAACGCTCGCCATCACCGATCGTGCCTATCTTCTATACGAAGGGCGAATCCTGAAGCAGGGTACCGCGGAAGATCTTGCCGACGATCCGGAGGTCCGCCGTCGCTACCTCGGGGAGAAGTTTACGCTGGACCGGTACTGAGGCCGGACGGAGCGCACACTGAATGCCCTTCCGAGCCGAACTCCGAGCGCCAAATGCGCCGGAAGTGGATGTTTAGAAGCGGTCGGTCTCGTTTCGTACAAGCTACCGTGGGACATCACGAGGGTCAAGCGTGCGTTTCTGTCCTGTGGAATGGCATGTGTTTTTCAGGGCCTCTTCTGGAACTCCGCCGGGGTCGCAGAATGATTAGTCCGGACTCAACCCGGGCGGTATCCGGCATCGATTGATTTTCACCTCTCTCAACTCGTTTGACGCTATGTGCGGAATTGTAGGATACATTGGATCGAAGCAGGCGAAGGATCTTTTGCTGACGGGGCTACATCGGCTCGAATATCGCGGCTACGATTCGGCCGGGCTGGCCATCGTGGGCGAGAAGGGCCTGCAGGTCAACAAAAAAGAGGGCAAGGTCGACGCGCTCGAAAATATGGTTGAGGAATCGTCGATCGAGGGCACCCTCGGCATCGGCCACACGCGCTGGGCCACGCACGGCCATCCGAACGACAAGAACGCGCATCCGCATGTGAACGGCGATGGGGACTTCGCGCTCGTTCACAACGGCATCATCGAGAACTACAACACGATCCGCAGCCGCCTGCGCGACAAGGGCTACATCTTCGAGAGCGATACCGATACCGAGGCGCTCGTCCACCTGATCGACGATGTGCGCCGCCGGACCGGCTTGCCGCTCGAAGAGGCGGTTCGCCAGGCGCTCACACAGGTGGTGGGTGCTTACGGCATCGCGCTTGTCTCGGCCCAGGATCCCGATATGCTCATTGTCGCGCGCAACGGTAGTCCGCTTATCTTGGGCGTGGGCGACGGTGAGTACTTCGTGGGATCGGATGCGGCACCGCTCGTCGAGCACACCCGGCAGGTGGTCTACCTCGAAGACGGTGAGATGGCCGTGATCCGCCGTTCGGGCTACGACGTGAAGACGATCGAAAAC
This sequence comes from uncultured Rhodothermales bacterium, assembly GCA_964448045.1. Taxonomy (GTDB): domain Bacteria; phylum Bacteroidota; class Rhodothermia; order Rhodothermales; family Salinibacteraceae; genus CAYUVF01. The sequence continues at coordinate 92,247 of CAYUVF010000007.1, read as the reverse complement.
GTTCCGCTCGAAAAGGAGGTACACGAATTGGAGTGGAACCTCGGCGAGATCGAGAAGGGCGGCTATGACCACTTCATGCTGAAGGAGATCATGGAGCAGCCCGACGCGCTCGAAGATGCGATGCGCGGCCGCCTGAATCTCGAAGACAACACGATCAAGCTGGGTGGACTCATCGACGTGATGGATCAGCTCCGCAAGGCCGACCGCATCATCATCGCGGCCTGTGGCACGTCGTGGCACGCGGCGCTCGTAGGGGAGTATCTGATCGAGTCGTTCGCGCGGATCCCAGTGGAGGTTGAGTACGCCAGCGAGTTTCGCTATCGCAAGCCTATTCTGCGGGACGGCGACGTGGTGCTCGTGATTTCGCAAAGCGGCGAAACGGCCGATACGCTCGCGGCCGTCCGGCAGGCGCAGTCGGAGGGCGTGCTGTGCCTGGGCATCTGCAACGTCGTTGGCTCCACGATCGCCCGCGAAACCGACGCCGGGGTGTACCTGCACGCGGGGCCGGAGATCGGCGTGGCGTCGACGAAGGCGTTCACCGCGCAGGTTACCGTGCTATCGATGCTCGCGCTCAAGCTTGCCGAAGGGCGTACGCTCAGCCGCGCCGAGATGGCGCACAACCTGCAGGCGCTCGCCGCCGTGCCCGATAAGGTGCGCGCCGTGCTCGACATGGATGAGGAGATCAAGGAGATGGCGAATGTTTACCGCTACGCCTCCAACTTTCTCTACCTCGGCCGCGGGTACAACTTCCCCGTCGCACTGGAGGGGGCGCTCAAGCTCAAAGAGATCTCCTACATCCACGCCGAGGGCTACCCGGCGGCCGAGATGAAGCACGGCCCTATCGCGCTGATCGACCGCTTTATGCCGGTCGTCTTCATGGCCATGAAAGACTCGACCTACGACAAGGTCGTTTCCAACATCGAAGAGGTCGCTGCCCGTGATGGCGCCGTCATTGCCATCACCGACGACGGCAATGGTGAGCTGGACGACCTCTGCGAGTACGTGCTTCGCATCCCGCAGACCGAAGAGTTTCTCTCGCCGCTGCTGACGGTCGTTCCGCTGCAGCTGCTCTCGTACCACATCGCTGTCATGCGCGGCTGCCACGTCGATCAGCCCCGCAACCTGGCCAAAAGCGTGACCGTGGAGTAGCCAGCGGCGCCGGGGTTGAACCTGTTCTGCGGTCGCCCGTTTGTGGGCAGGCAATGGCTCTCACGAACGAATCAGGTGTCTATGCTCGCCCCGGAAAAACTGAAGGAAATCAAGCGGCGTTTCGAGGAGGTGGAGCAGCTCATGGCCGACCCCGAGGTGGCCACTGACCCTCAGCGGATGTCGGAACTGAGCCAGGAGCACGGGGAGTTGCGCGAGGTCGTGGACGTGATCGACCGCTACGAGAGCATGCTGGAGGAGCGCGACAGCCTCCGCGAGCTGATCGACCAGGAAAGCGACGAGGAACTCCTCGAGATGGCGCGGGCGGAACTGGACGAGGTGCAGACGAAGTTGCCCGCGGTTGAGGAGGAGCTCCGGATGAAGCTCATCCCGAAAGATCCGGAGGATGCGAAGAGTGCCATCCTGGAGATTCGCGCCGGTACGGGCGGTGACGAAGCCGCCCTGTTTGCGGGCGATCTCTACCGGCTCTACACCAAGTACGCCGAGAAGAAAGGCTGGACGTACGAGGTAATGGACAGCTCGCATGGCTCGCAGGGCGGCTTCAAAGAAATCATCGTCAGCATCCAGGGGAAAGGCGCGTACGGTACGCTCAAATACGAAAGCGGCGTGCACCGCGTCCAGCGCGTTCCTGAGACCGAGTCGAGCGGACGCATCCACACCTCGGCGGCGACGGTGGCGGTGCTTCCCGAGGCCGAGGAAGTAGACATCGATATCAACCCCAGCGACCTGAAGGTCGACACGTTCCGTGCCAGCGGTCCGGGCGGGCAGTCTGTCAACACGACCGACTCGGCCATCCGCATCACGCACATGCCAACGAAGCTGGTGGTGACGTGCCAGGACGAGAAGAGCCAGCACAAGAACAAAGCGAAGGCGATGCGTGTCTTGCGGTCGCGCCTCTACGAGAAAAAGCTGGAGGAGCGCCGCCAGAAGCGTGACGAAGCCCGCCGCTCCATGGTGGGCTCGGGCGATCGCTCGGCCAAGATTCGCACCTACAACTTCCCGCAGGACCGGGTGACGGATCATCGGCTGGAGGGAAGCGACAAAAACCACTCGCTCCAGAGTGTGATCGATGGTGAACTCGATCCCATCATCGAAGCTCTGCAGGCCGAGGAAAACGCCGAGAAGCTGGCAAACCTGTAGCTCCGCCGATGCGCGCTCGGCCGATATGCGCTCGGCCTGTCCCAGTCAATTTGCAGGCATTTCAAACGAGCGGGGCGACCTGCCGCGTCCTCAGCGGTTATACTAAACTGCTTTCTTCATCCCTGCTCCCAGCAGCGGGGGCATGATAGCACCGAATCTATCATCCCGAAGGGAATCCAAACCAACCTATGGCTACACCGAAATACCAGTACGAGCTTACCTACATTATCAGTGGGGTGCTCAAGCAAAACGAAATCGAGAAGACCGTTAAACGCGTCAACAAGTTTGTCGACGAGAATGGGGGCGACATCATCGAGGTCGATGAGTGGGGCTCACAGCGCCTCGCCTACGAGATCGAACGGAAGCGCACCGGGCATTACGTCAACATGTACTTCCGGGCCGCGGGGGACCTGATTCCTCGTCTGGAGCGGGCGCTTCAGATCGAGGACAACATCCTGCGCTACCTGACGCTTCGGATGGAGCCGAAGATGCAGCGCCACTACGAAAAACAAAAGCACCAGAGCGCCGAAGAGGCCGCCGCGGATTCCGAGTAACCGTCCGGCGCATCGTCGATACATCCTTGTACGCAACGACCCGATTAGATCATGGCTGATCAGAACGATTCCGACTACGAGCACATCGAGTACGTCGATTACAAAGACACCGAGTTTCTCCAGCAATTTATCAACAACCAGGGCAAGATCCTGCCGCGCCGCGTTACGGGCGTGTCGGCTCGCGTGCAACGCGAGATTACGCGGGCCATCAAGCGGGCACGCCACCTCGCGCTGCTGCCGTATGTGGAAGACATGATGCGGTAGGCCCCGCTGGACTCGATTAGTTCGTAGATCGCGACGCACACAGCAAAGAGACTCATGCAAATTATTCTATTGCAAGATGTTGACCACCTTGGTCAGCAGGGCGAGATTCACGAGGTGGCCGATGGTTACGGCCGCAATTACCTGATCCCGCAAGGCATGGCCCGCATGGCCACCGATGGCGCCATCCGCCAGGCGCGCGAAGAGGAGCGCCAGGCGCGCCGCCGTCAGGTTGCCGAGCGCGAACAGGCCGAAGAAGTCGCCAAGGAATTGGCCGACATGCAGCTTGTTTTCTCCGCCAAGGTCGGCGAGGAGAACCGGATCTTCGGCACCGTCACCACCCAGCAGATTGCGGTGGAGCTCAGCAACCGCGGCTTCGACGTCGATCGCAAAAACATCGAGCTCGACGAAGACATCCGTTACGTGGGCGCTTACACGGCGAAGGTGCAGCTCCACCCCGAGGTAGAGCAGCGCGTTGAAATCCGCGTGATCCCAGAATCGGGCCCCGACGAGTAGCCGCTCGGCCGCACATTGGTGCAACATCGTAAATCGAATGCTCGTTCACCCCGTGTGTAACGAGCATTCGGTGTACGGGCACCACACAGCCCCATCGGGCATGCTTTCTTCTACACCCAGCAAATCAGGTACAGGACCTATGCGATCCCAACGGCGATGGATTGGCGGATGGCTGCTGATGAGCCTCGCACTCCTTGTGGCTTTGGGGCCGTCTGCCGTCGCGCAGAGCCTCGGCGGGGTGAACCAGCACGTGCAGTGGACCGCCACCGCCGAACCCGAAACGGTCGCTCCCGGCGGGGAGGTGCGCGTGCATCTACGCACCTCCATCACGGACGGATGGAAGATGTATGCGGTCGATTCACCGCCGCCCAGCCGAGGGGTGCGCGTACATGTCGATTCGCTGACGGGGGCGGTCCGCCAGGTCGGCGAGCTGCTTCAGATGAAGCCGAAAGAGGGCTACGACCCCAACTTCGACAAGACGGTCCGCTACTTTGAGGGCGAGGCCGAGGTAGCCGCCCAGTTTGCCATCGAGGGCGTGCGTGCGCCATCGACCGTCAACCTGTCGGGTGAGGTCGAGTTCATGATCTGCAACGATCAGATGTGCCTCCCCCCAACGCGCAAGCCTTTCTCCGTGGCCGTGCCGGTGCGGGATGGCGCCGTTGCGTCCCTGTCCGAGGCCCCCGACCTCGTCCCGCCCGCCGATGAGGCGCCCGAGCCGGAGGGGACGTCCGAGGCATCCGAGGAGACTGCTACTTCCAACAAGGGCGCTGCCGTTTCGGCCACGGGCGATCTCGATGCCGCCCGCCGCGGGGGCTTGTGGGGCTTCCTGCTGCTGGCCGTCGGAGCAGGTGGTGCGGCGCTGCTCACGCCCTGCGTCTTCCCGATGATTCCGCTCACCGTATCATACTTCACCAAGCACGCGGATAATCGCAGCCAGGCGGTGAAGATGGCCAGCATCTATGGGCTGTCCATCGTCACGATTTTCACGGGGCTCGGCGTCCTGATGGCCGCTGTCTTTGGCGCTGCTGGAGCGCAGACGATTGCAGCCAACCCTTGGGTCAACTTTTTCATTGGCGCGGTCTTCGTTTTCTTCGCGCTCTCCTTGCTCGGGCTATTTGAGCTGCGATTGCCCAGCGGCCTGGTCAACTATGTGAACCGCCAGGGCACCGAGCAGACAGGGTACATGGGCGTCCTGTTCATGGGGCTCACGCTCACGCTCGTATCGTTTTCGTGCACGGCGCCGTTTGTGGGCGGGCTTCTCGCCGCCACCTCGGGAGGGGAGTGGATCTACCCCGTTGCCGGAATGCTCGCGTTCAGTACGACGTTTGCGCTGCCGTTTGTGCTGTTTGCGCTCTTTCCCAATGCGCTCGATACGCTGCCGCAATCGGGCAGTTGGATGAACGTTGTAAAAGTCACGCTGGGCTTCATCGAGCTGGCGGCGGCGCTCAAGTTTCTCTCCAACGCTGATCTCGTCTGGGGTACTAATTTGCTCTCGCGGCCGCTGGCGATTGCCATCACGGTGTCGATCTTCATCCTCGCGGGGATGTATCTACTGGGGAAGCTCCGGCTGGAGTACGAGCCGCCCGAAACCGTCGGCACGCTCCGCTTGCTCACGGCCATGGCCTTCCTGGGCACAGCGCTTTACATGGTGCCGGGGCTCTTCGGCGCGCAGCTGGGCTCGATCGATGCCTATCTGCCGCCGCGGCAGGCCAGCGATCTGAACTTTGTCACGAACACGGCCACGGGCGGAAGCGGCTCATCCACGAGCAACGAGGAGCTCGACTGGCACGTGGACGACCTCGACGCCGCGCTCGCCGACGGGCGCGAGCAGGAGAAGCCGGTCTTTGTCGACTTTACCGGGTACACCTGCACCAACTGCCGTGACATGGAGGCCAACGTCTTTACCGATCCGTCTGTCGCGCAGCGCTTCGAGGAGGATTTTGTGCTCGTTCGCCTCTACACCGACGCCCAGCCGAAAGGCCCCACGTTCCAACGCTATCAGCTCCGGCTAACCGGGACCACCGCACTGCCGACCTACGCGGTGATCGACCCGGCCGAGGAGTCGCTGATCGACCGGGTGAGTGGCACGATGCCCGCCGATGAGTTCGCCGCGTTCCTCGAGCAAACGGCCAATAGCTTCGGAGATCGGCAGATCGCCATGCGCTGATCCCGCCCCGCGATCGGCGGGCAAGTCCTCACCCAGATTTACACTCAACTCCCTGCTCACGCTCACCCGATTGGTTTATGGTATCCTCCACGGAGCTTCACGAGGAGACGTTTACAATCGAAAACGCCCGCGGCGATGCGGTCCACGGGGATGTCCGCTACCACGCCGATGGGGACGCCAAGCCCGTGGTGGTCTTCTGCCACGGCTTCAAAGGATTCAAAGACTGGGGACCATTTCCGACGTGGGGTCGCCGTCTCGCCGAGGCCGGCTTTGTCTCCGTGCTGTTCAACTTCTCGTACAACGGCGTTGCTCCCGATGCGCCCACCGCGTTCACCGAGCTCGATAAGTTTGCCGACAACACGTACACCCGCGAGCTGGACGATCTGCAGTCGGTGATTGATGCCATCGAGGAGGGCGCCCTGCCCGGCGACGCCGAGTATGACGCCGTACGCATCGGACTGATGGGCCACTCGCGGGGCGGGGGCACCGCCATCCTGCAGGCCGCCCGGGACGCGCGGATACAGGCCCTGGCGACGTGGAGTGCGGTAAGCGGATTCGTCGAACGCTTCACCGACGAGCAGATCGACGACTGGGAATCTCAGGGCTATACCGAAGTCCTCAACAGCCGTACGGGGCAAACGATGCGCCTCAACCGTGTGCTCTACGACGACGCGCGGGATCACCGTGGCGAACTTGACATTCTCGACGCGGCCTCGCAGATCGACGTGCCGTGGCTCATCGTGCATGCCCGCGACGACGAAGCGGTGTCCTTTGACGAGGCCGAGGCGCTCGATGACGCCGCCGCCGGCACCGAGCTGCTCGAAGCCAAGGGTGGGCACACGTTTGGCGGCCAGCATCCTTTCGACGGATCGCCGCCGCCGTCCCTGCGTGCGGTGTGGGAAGAGACGCTGCAGTTCTTTCGCGTCAACCTCAAGGGCGAAGCGGCGTGGTAGCTGTCGTCTCTCGTACGTCCCCCGCATCAAAGCACCAGCCAAAACAAAAGCCCCGATCGGCCTGCGCGCCGGTCGGGGCTTTTGAGGGTGAAAAGTGGAGATGCCGGGAGTCGAACCCGGGTCCGGATAGCCGCACAATGTGAACCTCTACCTGCATAGTAGGTCTATTGCATCTCGCGTGCGACTCAAGCCAACCTACGAGGCCAGGCGCACGCACAGGCTGATTAAGCTTCGCCGCTAACGTCTCCAGCCGGAAGACGCGCAGCTAAGACGCTCTAATATGATGCCTCAGGCGGACCGAACGTCAAGCGCCGCAAGAGACAGATGGCCGGCTTTACGCCGCCATCGCGTACGAATAATCGTCCGCAGTTACAAGTTCTCAGCAAGATTTACGAGCATGCCAAGAAGCTCGGCAGGACAGCCCACTGCCCGTTACTACCCGTCGAATCCGTGTCATCCCCAAATGTAAAAGAACAGCTTGGTGAGTAGGCGTCTGTGTTAGACCCAGTCAACCGTCCGCATGTTTCCACGCGGCCTAACCGATTGAATGGCTCTTCACGCGGTCTGTCAATCATCTGACCTACCTAACCACAAATGATATGCCGTGAGAGAGGATCTGCTATTTTGGCAGATTCCACGGTGAAGGATACGATGGAGGCCTAATCAGTCGTGCTCCTTCCGGTAGCTTTTGTGGCAGCGCCCCCCGGTTTCCTGGATCTGAAAGGCATCGAGCTGGTCGTCGCGGAGCACCATCCGGTAGCTCCCGATGCGGACCTCGTTCAGGTCGCCGCGGTCGATCGCATGGTAGATTGCTTGCGGGGTGCAGTTTTTCTGGCGGGCGACTTCGCTTACGGGTAATACATTAGGTTCAACCATTGGCTTCGTCCGGATTGTGAATCGGTCCGTATTCAATGGTTTGAAGAGCAAGCTTGATGCCGCGGGAGCAATCCGGGCGCTGGGCCTGACACGTGAGGGGCAGCGGCGATTCACCTGTCTCGCCGTGTCTCAGATGTGTTGCAGGGCGTGTCTCACCCTAAAGGCGCCACTATGAAATATCGTATTCGTCGAGGCGGCGGTAGAGCGTCGCTCGGCTGATGTCCAGCATTTTGGCTGCCTCCTTGCGGTTGCCGCCGGTGTGTTCGAGGGCAGCGCGGATGCGCTCGGCTTCGTCATCGGGCCAGTCGGTGGGATCGCCGGAGGGGGCATCGTGCAGTTCGGGGGGGAGGTCGTCGGACTGAAGCAGGGCCCCCTGGGCCTGGATCAGGGCATATTCGATGGCGTTGCGCAGCTCGCGCACGTTGCCGGGCCAGTCGTATTCGATCATCCGCCGCATGGCATCCTGGCTCACGTCATCAACCTCTTTCCCGGTCACGGCCCGGCATTCCTGCAGGAAGGCACGGACGAGTAGCGGGATGTCGGCACGGCGCTGGCGGAGGGGCGGCAACTCGATACGGGCGATGCGAATCCGATAGAGCAGATCCTCGCGAAACCGCCCGGCTTCGACCTCCTCATGGAGATCGCGATGGGTCGCCGCGACAATGCGCACGTCCACCGGACGCGACTTCGTTTCACCGAGCCGGGTGATGGTCCGCTCCTCAAGCACACGCAGCAGTTGGCGCTGCACGTCCAGCGGAATGTCGCCAATCTCGTCGAGAAAGAGCGTACCGCCATCGGCAGATTCAAAGAAGCCGGCCTGATTGGAGGTTGCCCCGGTGAAGGCGCCCTTGGTGTGACCGAAGAGCTGGCTCGCGGCCAGCTCTTCGCTGAGTGCGGCGCAGTTGACGGGAACGAACGGTCCATCCTGGCGCGCGCCACGGTTGTGGATGGCGCGGGCGACGAGTTCTTTGCCCGTCCCGGTTTCGCCCGAAATGAGAGCCGTGGAGTCGACCTGCGCCGTCTGCCGGATCTGCTGGAAGACGCGCTGCATCGGCTCGCTCTTGCCGATAATGTCGTCGAACTGCCCTTCTTGTTCGAGCATGCGGCGGAGGTCGTGCACCTCCGTCACGTCGTAAAAGACGAACACGCGCCGATCCGGATTGCGAGGATCGTTTTGTATTTCAATCTCCATCCGATAGTGGCGACCGGGTTCCGGTTCGATGCGGGCCGGCACCGGCGTGCGATCCTCGGGCGGTGCGGCGGTGGCTTCCAGGAGCGACTGCATCGTCGCATCCGCAAAGGGGAACGCCTTGGTCCACGGTTGGCCGATGGCGTCGGCGTCGAGGCTTAGCAGGCGCCGGGCCGCGGCGCTCAAGAACACCAGCTGGCCGTCCGGGTCGGTCAGGGCTGTGCCTTGGCGCAGGCCATTCAGGATTTGGAGCAGATCGTCGCGCTGCTCTTGGAGGCGCTGCTCCATCTGGTGCTGGTTGAGCGCCACTTCGATCGTCGCGTAGAGCTCGCGCTCCTCGAAGGGTTTGACGATGTAGCCGAAGGGAGCGACCTCCTTCGCGCGCTCCAACGTCGCGTCGTCACTATACGCTGTCAGAAAGACGACCGGGATATCGTGCTCGGCGCGAATGCGGGCAGCCGTTTCGATGCCGTCGAGATCGCCATCGAGCATGATGTCCATCAGGATGAGTGTGGGTTGGAGGGCGGCGGCCCGGTCGATGGCCTCGGGGCCTCGCGTCACGGCGTCGAGCACCTCGTAGCCGAGGTGGTCCAGCCGGTCCTGCAGTTCCATCGCGACGATGACCTCGTCTTCGACGATCAGGATCTGGGCGGGGCGGTCCATGGCGAGCACCTACGCAGAGGATGAGGGAAAGTGGATGGAAAGGCGAAGGCCGGGGTCCGAAGATACCTCCATCGTGCCATTGAGTTGCTGCACGAGGCCGCGGACGAGCTTAAAGCCGAGCGAATCCGACTCGCGGAGGTCAGCTTCGCTGGGGGGATCGGGGCCGGTGTCGGCGACGCTGAGGCGCGCGCCGTCGCCGGTGCGGGTGAATGTGACGGTGATCGTGCCCCCGTCGCCGTCGGGGAAGGCGTGCTTGAGCGCGTTCGTGACGAGCTCGTTGACGATGAGTCCGCAGGGAATCGCCTGGTCCACGCTCAGCGCAGAGGTCTCGGCCTGCAGATCGAGCGTGATGTCGTTCGGGCGAGCGTTGTACGAGTGCAGGAGATGCTCGGTGAGGCGGTCGAGGTAGGCGGCGAAGTCGACCTGGGCGAGGTCATCGGATTGATAGAGCCGTTCGTGGATCAGCGCCATCGAGCGGATGCGGTTCTGGCTCTCGGAGAAGAGCTGCTGGGCCTCGGCGCCGTCGACGCTTTTGGACTGCAGATGGAGCAGGCTGGAGATTACCTGCAGGTTGTTCTTGACCCGGTGGTGGATCTCGCGGAGCAGCACCTCTTTTTCGCGGAGCGATGCTTTGATCTGCTCCTCGGCTGCTTTGCGCTCAGAGATGTCCTGCGCCACACAGACGATACCTTCGAGGTCGTCGCGGTCGCTACGCAGGGCGGCCCGGGAAAACAGGACAGGGAGCGTGTGGCCCTTTTTGGTGCGGAGGACACGTTCGGTATGATGGGTGTAGCCTTGCCGCTGGAGGGAACTGGCCTCGGCGGGCGACCACGGCTGCTCGTCGTCAAACAGCCGCGAGAGGGCCCGGCCCTCCAGCTCGGTCTCGTCGTAGTCCAACCGCTCCTGGGCCGCTCGGTTGATGCGCTGGATCGTCCCCGACGCATCGACCACGAAGAGCATCTCGGCCATGGAGTCGAGGATGTTGTTGAGGTACGAGCGCGACACGGTGCGCCGGCGGATCGCTTCGGTCATGTCGTTGAGCGCGGCGGCGAGCTGCCCGATCTCGCCAGGGCCCGACGCGGGAATATCGGCGGTGAGCGTGCCGCGGCTCAGCTCGCGGGTGGCGTCGACCAATCGGTGAAGCGGATGCGCGATAGAGCGGACTGCGTACACGCCCAGCCCCAGAGCCACCACGATGCCCAGCGCGGTGACCACCAGCACGATGAGATCAGCCCGGCCCAGGAGGGTGGCGAGTGGCGGCGTGAGACGATCCGACTGCCGGAGGACCTCCCGGAGCTGATCGAGCGTCACGTACGCCACAAAGCCCACGAATCCGATGAGCAGGGCCATCAGAAGATGGCGGAGATAGAGGGAGCGGCGAAGCGTCATAAGGCCAAAGGGACGAACGAGTAAGGAAGGAGCGGAGCGTGTTTCATTTGACACAGCCCGTGGGCTGTCGTGAGACAGAAGCGACGGGATAGTCGAGGATGAACAGGTCGTGTTCTACGGCGCATGTCCTGGTAATCCTTTGGGACACAAGAAGTTGCCTGATTGGGTCAAAACTGGGCACGTCCCTTGTATACGACCTATCACCCGGGAGACGGTTCACGTCTCCGATTCCTGTTGCTCTCTGTTTTTCGGACTTAATGTGGGTACATCAACGATGAAACAATTCACGAGTGCCAAGACGGGGGTGTCGCCCCTGCGTTCTCTGATGCACCTGTTAGGTGTGATGGGACTGGTCGTCGCGCTGGCGGCCTGTGACAGCAGCAGCGGCGTCGCCCCCGACGGCTCCGCACGGCTGACGCTCTCCGTCGCCAGCACCTCCTCGGCCAAGAGCCAGACCTTCACCGATGCATCGGGCAACACCCTCACCATCGATCAGGCGGAGCTCATCCTCCGTGAGATTGAGTTTGAACGCGAGGATGATGGCGAGTGCGAAGGAAACGACGATGACGGCTGCGAGAAGATTGAGCAGGGGCCGGTGCTCGTTCGCGTTCCGCTGGATGGCTCGGCGCCACAGACGGTGCTGGAGGCGGCGCTGCCCGAGGGGCTCTGGGATGAAGTCGAGTTTGAGGTGCACAAGCTGGAGCGCGACGACGCTTCGGACCGTGTCTTCCTCGATGATACAGGATTTCCCGAGGGCGTGAGCATTCGCGTGCAGGGCGTCTGGACGCCCGCAGGCGGATCGGCCACGCCGTACACGTACATCAGCGACCTGAATGAGGAGCAAGAGATCGAACTGGAGCCGCCGATGCAGGTCACGGCCGATCGGCCGGCGAATGTGACCTTCCGGGTGGACATCGACCGGTGGTTCCGCCAGTCTGGTGGCACGCTCGTCAATCCCGAGCGTGGCAATGACGACCGCGACTTGGAGAGCCTGATCGAGGACAACATCGAGGCGTCGATCGAGGCCTTCGAGGATGACGACCGCGATGGCGATGACGACGACGATGACGATCCGGATGATGACTGAGGCTCGGTAGCTGCCGGCCGGGTTGTGTCGCGCTGTGTCAGCTGAGACAAAGCTGACACAGCGCTGATACAGCCGGGCGCCCATCAGTCCCCCTGTCATCGATTTTTCGATTCGTGTAAGGTACTGTAATAAATGATTTTACCTTTTTCATTAAAAGTCTGGCATCCGCTTTGACATAGTAAAGGACCGAACAAAAATGCGGGCCGATTCTCCCCCCAATCCACTATAAGCTTCCATACCCCGATGAGATCAATCATGGATATCCGAGTTATTCGCTATTTCAGTTTTACAATTCTTCTCGCTTTCGCCCTCGTGTGGACCGGGTGCGACAGCACGAACATCAGCCCGGAAGAGAGCGGGACGGACTCGTCCCCGGTGAGCGTGTCCTTCGGTGCGAAGATGGGAGCCAACGCCAGCAAGGCCGGCCCCGATGTGCTGACCGATGATCAGGGGAATGCCATCGAATTATCCTCCGTCGAGGTGCTCCTGCGCGACGTCAAGTTCCAATCGCCCGATGATGGGGCCGGCGAGGAGCAGGAAGTGAACATTGGTCCGCTGCTCATCGACATCCCGCTGGATTCGATTCCCGAGGTGCAGTTCGAGACGGAGCTTCCACAGGGCCTTTGGGAAGAGATCGAACTGGAGATTGATGAGCGCCGCGCGAGCGACGACATCGACTTTCCGCGGGACATCAGCATTCGCGTGACGGGATCCTGGACGCCGGTGGTGGGCCCCTCCACGTCGTTTACGTTCGAAAGCAACGTCGAGGGCGAGCGCGAGATCGAGCTAAATCCGCCGCTTAAAATTGATGAGCCGCGCCCGTATAACGTCACCCTGATGGTTGATCTCGACCGGTGGTTCCGCCAGTCTGGTGGCACGCTCGTCGATCCGAGTACGGCAAACGACGGGGGCCCGAACGAAGACCTCGTCGAGGACAATATCGAGAACTCGTTCGAGGGCTTCGAGGATGACGACCGCGACGGCGACGACGATAACGGCGATGACGATGGAGACGACGATTACCGGTCGGGTAAAGTCGAGGTGGAAGGTCCCATCCAGTCGATCACGGATTCGACGGTCACCGTTTCGGATCGCACCTTCCGCGTGGACGCCTCAACCAACATCAAAGGCGACGACGATCAGCCGATCGAGTTGGGCGATCTGGCCGATGGCGACGTGGTCGAAGTCAAGGGCACGTACAACGGGGAAGGCGAGCTTATCGCCCGAACCATCGAAGTCGAAGACGACAGGGGGGCAGATGACGGCCGCGAAGAGGTTGAACTCAAAGGGCGCATCCAGTCGCTTTCCGTTGAGAATGCCACGGTGACGGTGTCGGGCCACACGTTTACGGTCACGGAGGACACCGAGATTAAGGGCGACGACGACCAGCCGTTGAATTTTGAGGATCTGCGCGAAGGCGATTTCGTCGAGATTGAGGGATATTACAACGACGACGAGCTAATCGCAGAAGAGATCGATCGCGAGTCCCCAGGTGACGATCGCGGCAACGACGATGAGGTCGAGGTCAAGGGACCCATCGATGCGATCTACACCGATAGCCTGACCGTCTCGGGCCGCACCTTCACCGTCACAGAGGACACCGAAATCAAGGGAGACGATGACACCGCTGTGAGCTACGACGAACTGGAGGTTGGCGACCGGGTAGAAGTCGAAGGCTACTACACCGACGACGATGTGCTC
>CAYUVF010000007.1:0-78484 GCA_964448045.1 uncultured Rhodothermales bacterium | reverse complement strand
GTCGAAGGCTACTACACCGACGACGATGTGCTCGTGGCCGAAAAGATCAAACGGGAGTCCGATGACGATGACGGCGACCGTGAGGTGGAAGTCGAAGGGCGCATCCAGTCCATCACCGAGTCGAGCCTAACCGTTAAGGGCCGTACCTTCGAAGTGACGGAGAACACGACGGTAAAGGGCGATGACGACGACTCGCTCACCTTTACCGAGCTGGAAGAAGGTGATTACGTCGAAGTCGAAGGCTACTACACCGACGACGATGTGCTCATCGCCAAAAAAATCGAGCGAGACGATGATTAACCGCGCATCGATCGAAGAGCACTCCCGTGCCCACTGACTGGGCGGGTGTGCGCTACGCGGTTCCACTAAGGCAAAAGAGGAGGCGTCCCGCCGGATGCCTCCTCTTTTTTATTGAGCCCATCCCCATCTGGAGCATGCACCATCATCCCCCGCAACGAAAGCTGAAAGAAAGACATACGCGGTTCTGTTCACAACTCGTCTTTCTCGATTCCCCGAGGGTATGCACCGAGTCATGTCCTTTCTCTGAAATGATGGTGCATGTAGAAACGAACGGACCTAACCGTCTCACACCGATTCCATTGCACGCCGTGAAGACGCCCCCGACGCGTCTCTACCCGGAGCGGGAAAATCGATTTGACCCTTCTGGATTTCGCATAAAACGGGGAGCGGAGTTTCACGGCGGTTGATTGAACGTCCCAAAACGGCTGATGACAGAGCTGATACCCCTTCTCCAAAATCATGGTGAGTCATCTACTGGTGTGAACCTCGCAGGCTCGGTATTCCAACTTGATTGGGGTACGCGACCTGACCCACAGGTGCACAGTTCCAGATTGAGCGAAGGAATACAGGATGCTCGATTTACTTCGCGCTGCTTCATGAATCTCCTTGCAGTTGGCAGTCGATTGGGCTCCGATTGGCGCCGTATTGCCCAGTCGGTCGGTCCGCAGCAGTGTGGGGTGGACACGAGTCCGAATGCAGCGGTGTCGTGTTTCGTCTGAAGTTGGTTTGCTCTGAGAGCGCTGGCGGCGGCGGGTTAGCGCACGAGCACCATCTGGCGGGTCTGCGTCGTGCCGCCGGCGTCGAGGCGGTAGAAGTACGTGCCGCTGGCCACCGGTTGGCCCTTGGCGCTGTGCCCCTCCCACACGACGGTGTGGTACCCGGCCGACTGGCGTTGGCCGCGGCGAAGGGTCGTGACCCGGCGCCCGAGCGCATCGTACACCCGCAATGTCACCGGCATGGCTTCGGGGAGCGCGTACCGGATGGTGGTGCTCGGCGTGAACGGATTCGGGTAGTTGGCAAACAGGCGAACCCGGCGGGGCGCGTCGATCCCGTCGTCAATCGTGCGCTCGACCGCGGCCTCGGGCCCGACGATCAGCCGAAAGGAGGCCGGGATGGCGTCGGGACGTGCGTTGAAACGGTAGCGCGGCTGATCGGGCAGGGGCTGCACTACATCGAGCTGTTCGTCCACGAGGTGGGCAGTCCAGCCCGCAGGGAGGCGGTCGAGGCCGCCGAACGTGAGTTTGACCGCATCCCGAATCGGAGTGCGCACGGCGAATGACCAGATGTGCGGGGGACTGGACGGCGGGCGGACGTCCCGGCGGTACGCGCCGTCGAGTCCGTCGCCGTCCGAGGCAGGGAAGTAGAGCGACACGTAGCTGCCGATGGGCGGTGGCTCGAAGCGGTCCAGGCGGTCGGAGCCGGCGCGGGCTGTGGGCGAAACGGCCGCCGTATTGTAGCGGTCACGGGCCTGTTGCACGCGCGCCTCAATCGAGATAGCCCAGTCGAGGGGCGCCGCCTGATTGGAGGACGCCGCACTGTTGTCCGGTCGATGGGCATTCAGTTCAAGTGTTCCCGATTCGCCATCGGGAAGGCGCACGAGGTAGCCCTCGAAGGGTACGAGCGCATCGCCAGACTCCAGCGGGACGAACTCGCCGTCATAGCGCAGGATGTCATTGAGCGGGGTCGCCTCTTCCCCGACGGTGACGTTTTCCAGCGGCAGATCGAACGCGAATGGATTACTGATCAGGTTCCAGCCCGCCTGGAGCGGGATGAAGAAGGGCTGATCGGTGCGGAGGGACGTGCCGGGGCCGATGTCCAGGGTAGTGGTGGTGCGAGCGATGATCCAGAAGGCGGTACCGGGTTGGGCGGATTCGGTCAGGGTCTGCACTTCTTCGTAACCGTCGCCCGAGCCCGTCAGGCCCGAGGGCCCGATGCGGAATAGCCGCCACTGCTTGGGATCGAGCGGGCCGAGATCGTCTTCGAGGAGGGCCGAGAGCCGGTTCGATTCCAGCGAGGTCGGAAACGCGATCATCCGGAAGGCCGACTGCGTGGTGCCACCGGGCAGCGTCGTGATGAGCGTGTTCGCCGTAACTGGGACGAATACGAATCCGGAGGCCGGGACGCGTGTCGTGGCGCCATCAGCATCGGTAGCGGTGAGGAAAAACTCGACGCCGCGGGCCGTCACGTTGTTGGACGAGATAGTCTGCTCGTAATCGACCTCCGTGGCCGAGAGCTGCTGCGAGAGCTCGGTAAAGGCGGGGGCCCCACCGGGGCGGACGTGCAACGTGGCCGACCTCAGCCCAATATCGCTGAAGAGCTCCGCTTCGACCGTGATGGAGGTTCCAGCGGGCTGCGGATCGGGGTTGGGCAGGTCGGGGTCGGTGAGGGTGATAGCGGGAGGAAGCGTCGTGCTGGCTTCGTTGGAGAAGTTGCTTTCATCGGCGTCGTCGCCGGGCTCGCGGTACACGGCCGTGGCGCGGTAGTAGTACGTCGAGCCGAGCGCAACGTCTGTGTCGGTATATGATGTCGCCGGGTTGCCATCGGGGGTGTCAATGCGGGCGATCAGCTCGGCATCGGTATCCTCGGGGTCCCCATTGGGAATCGAGACGTCATCGCGATAAATCCGATAGGCGTCAATCGTCACGTTGCCGCCGAGAGGGGGCGCGTCCCAGGCGAGCTTGACGGCGCCGCCATCGGAGGCGGCTTCGAGGGCCCGAGGCGCCTGCGCCTGCGCCTCGGGCAACGCCAGCCCAGTGCCCAGGATGATGAGCACGAGCGAACCGGTGAGCAGGCGTACAATTGGGTTACGCATGGCAATCATCCAAAAGAGGGTAATTATTGGGGAGGGGGCGGGGGCTGATCGGGCAGATCGCTCAGCCCGTCGTCATCTCCGTCTCCATTGCCGTTGCCGCCGACGAGCACAGCCGTCAGCACGCCGGCCGCGATCGCCCCGGCGCTGCCGAGCGTCCAGCGCACCCATCGGCGGGAGCCTTCGGAGGAGGGCGCCGGGCGCTCGGCCTTGATTTCGCGGACCAGTTCAACGTAGTCCGGGCGGTCGCGCGACGGATCGGGCGTGTAATCGGGCTGCACGTCGAGCAGGCTCTGAATCGTCAGCCGCGCCTGCTGGTCGTTGCCCTGCGCGATGTGCGCAAAGCTGAGCAGGCGGTAGATCCGGACGCGGGCGGGCACGTCCAGGTCGGCGGTGTCGAGGCAGGTTCGGAGCAGCTGAATAGCCGCATCAAACTCGGCGGCAAAGTAGTGCTCTTCGGCCTCGGCATATGCCGAGGCGCAGGCGTCGTCCGGGTCCTGGGCGGCGGCGGGGCGCGGGCTGATCAGCAAAAAGGCGCCGAAAAGAAGCGCCACGAAGGCGGGCGCGCGACGATTGAGCCAACGGGTGTGTCTCATCGTGATACAGATGGAAGGAGAAAAACAGCCTGACTACACAAGATGCAAAGGGCGTTCCGCCGGGCCCATCGGGTTACGACGACGGGCGCAGTTCGAAGCGCAGCGTGTGTGTCTGATCGGGCTCTACGTTGATCGTCCGCTGCGCGGGAATGTATCCGTCCTTCTGGATGCGGATGGTGTGCTGGCCCACACGCAGCTGAAGCTGTTGCGGCGTGTACCCCCGCACGGTACCATCGACGCGGATCTCGGCGTTTGGGATTGGGGCGCCTGTGGCCGTGCGCGCCGTGATCGGGAGCGTCACCGTCTGCGTAAAGTCGATCGTAATGCGCTCGGAGGCGCCGGGGGCAAGCGTGACGGTGCGGACCCATTGGTTGTCCTGGTACTGCGCGCTGATCTCGTATGTGCCGGGGGCCAGCGTATCCGAAACAGCCTGCTCTGCCAACTCGGCCCGCAGCGATCCGTCGATGAGCACGTCGCCAAATGGAATGACGCGGACGGACAGAACGGCGGTTTGTTGCTGTAGCGGCGCCTGGATGCGTTCGGTCGCCTCGGGGCGGATCTGCACGGTGGTAGTGTACAGCTCGTAGCCCCCCTTTTGGAGCTGAACCTGATGCGTGCCAGTCGGAACGCTATCGAGCGTGAGCGGCGTCGTGCCGATGGCCGCTCCGTCGAGTAGCACCGAGGCGCGGTTGGGCGTCGACGTGATCGTGAGCGTGCCCGTTTGTGGCTGCGCCACCGGATCGGAGGCGGGCTCGTCGCTCGGTTCGGATGTTGGCGGGGGCGTTTGAGTCGAGGGAGGGGGCTCTGCCGGAGGACCGGAGGCTGGGGTCGACGTCTCGGACGGTGGGGGGCCGTCGTCGAGGGCTTCGCCCGATGCGGTAAGCGGGCGCGGCAGATCGAGGGCAAGCTGGCGGTTACCGGTCACGGTGAGCACCGTATCCAGCGCCTCCGCGCCGTCGAGCCGGGCCCGGATAGCGACCGATCCGGGCGGCACGCGGTGTTGCACCGGCGCCAGCCCCACGGAGTCGCCCCCGATAAAGACGACGGCGCCGGAGGGCGTCGTGTCGATAGCCAGCGATACCGATTCCGGGGGCGGCGGGGTGGCTGGCTGGGAGGACGGCGGACGGAGAAGGGCCTGCACCGTCCAGAACGCGCCGCCCAGAAGGACCAGCGCGGCAACGCCGAGCGCCAGGCCCGCCCCCCACCGCGTCCAGTTCGTGGCCGAGGCAGAGGGCGACGCAAACGCGGGCGCTGCAGAGGGTGACTGCCCGGCCCGCTCTTCCAGCGGTTGCAGCGCCTCCAGAACGGCCCGAGCATCCTGAAACCGATCCGCCGGATCTTTCGCCAGCATCGTCATCAGTACGTCGTTCAGGGCGGGCGGCAGATCCGGCTGGAACGTGACCGGTGGGAGCAGCGGCTCCTCGACGATGGCGTGCTGGATTGCGTAGTTGCTGGCCGTCGTTTCGACGGGCAGGCGGCCGGTCAGTACCTCGTAGAAGATCATGCCGAGGGCAAACAGGTCGCTGCGCGCATCGACGTGGCGCAGGCCTTTGATCTGTTCGGGCGACATGTAATAGATCGTCCCGGCCGTTTCGAAGGTGGAGGTCAGATCGGCATCGGTGGCCTGAATTTTGGCGAGGCCGAAGTCCGTGATCTTGACCTGCCCGTCGTCGGTAATGAGAATATTGCCGGGCTTGAGGTCGCGGTGCAGCACGCCCGAGGCGTGGGCGTGGCTGACGGCTTCGAGGATCTGCCGGAAAAGGGGCAGCGCGCGATCCCAGTCGATGGGCGCGTGGCGCTGGAGGAGCGTATCGAGCGTGTCGCCCTCGACGTACTCCATTACGATGAAGACGCCGGCATCGGTTTCGCGGAGGGCCAGCACGCGCACGATGCCGGGGGCGTCGAGGCGGGCGAGGGCGCGGGCTTCGCTTCGGAAGCGTTCGAGGAACGTTTCGTCGTCGGCCAATCGCGGCGCCATCACTTTGAGCGCCACGGGCTTATCGAGTGCCACGTCGACGGCGCGGTATACGGTACCCATGCCGCCTCGACCGAGGACGTCTTCGATCCGGTAGCCGTCGATGGTCTGGCCGATCAGCGAATCACTCACGGGAGGGCGCAGGCGATGTCGGAGCAAGCGGGCGCATCGGATCTGGAACAGCCTATCAGAGGTATTTGACGAGCCAATCGATCACCGTGCGTTTCGTTTTCCGATAGGGCGGATAAAGCATCTTCATGATTGATGAGCCGGCGGTGCGGCGCAGGACGGCGCGCTCGTTGGAGAACGCCTTGAAGCCGAAGATCCCGTGCCCCTTGCCCATGCCGCTGTACCCAGCGCCGCCGAAGGGCAGGTAGGGGTTGAAGTAGTTGACGAGCGTGTCGTTGATGCACGTGTTGCCGGCTTTGGTGCGTTGCAGGATGGCGTCCTCAGTGGCTGTGCTGTTGGTGAACAGGTACAGCGTCAGTGGATTGGGCTTGCTGTTGATGAGATCGAGCGCTTCATCGAGCGTGCGGTAGCGCAAGATCGGGAGGAGGGGACCGAAAATTTCTTCGTGCATGACCTCGGTATCGCGGGGCACGTCGGTGAGGAGCGTGGGGGCGATGTACTGTTCGGCGGCGTCGATGTCGCCCCCGGCGGCGAGGCGGGCACCGTCGTCCAGCGCCTCGGCGTAGAGCTTTTGCACGCGGCGGAAGTGGCGGTCGTCGACGAGGCGGGCGTAGTCGGGGGAGTGGCGCTGCGCCTCGGCCGATCGGCCGTAGAAGGCCTCGATGTTGTTGCGGAGCGCATCGACCAGCGCATCGTGGATGCGCTCGTGGGCGAGCACGTAATCCGGCGCGATGCAGGTCTGCCCCGTGTTCGTGAATTTGCCCCACGCGATCTTGCGTGCGGTATCGTTGATATCCGCCGTTTCGTCGACGATGGTCGGCGATTTACCGCCGAGTTCCAGCGTCACCGACGCGAGATGATCGGCTGCGGCCTTCATCACCTTGCGACCGACGGCCGGACTGCCGGTGAAGTAGATGTGATCAAAGGGCTGCTTCAGGAGCGTCTGCGCGACCGTCTTGTCGCCTTCGAACAGGGCCACCTCGCGCTCATCGAACAGCTCACCGATCATCTCATGCAGCAGCCGTGCGCTGTTCGGGGTGTACTCGGAGGGCTTCAGAATGGCGCAGTTGCCCGCCGCCAGCGCCGAGATCAGCGGGCCGAGGGTCAGGTTGAACGGGTAGTTCCAGGGCGAAATAATAAGGACGACGCCCTTCGGCTCGTAGTGGATCTCCGAGCGGGTGCCGATGAAGGTACGCGGCGTGCCCACCTTTTCGGGTGTCATCCACTCCTTCAAGTTCTTTTGGGCGAAGGCGGCAAACTCGGCGATGATTTTGATCTCCGAGAGATCAACCTCCGCGGGGGCCTTCTTGAAGTCGGCATAGACGGCGTCGCGGATGGCCTGCCGGCGGTCGAAGACGGCCTGGCGGATCCGCTCGATTTTCGCGCGGCGCTGCGCGGCGTCGGCGGCGCGAGCGGTGGGCTGATACGCCTGCTGCGCGTCGAAGACGCGGCGGATGGCTTCGGCCGAGGCGGCTCGTCCGTTGGAAGGCGTGGTCGTGGGAGAGGGGGATGGGTGAGCCATACGTCGGAACCGATCGGTGAAAAGTGACACGGTGCATCAACCCGGCTCGATTGAAGGATGATCCCTGATCGGGGCCGCGCGTCCTCGGCACACCCCGCGTCAAACATCGGCCCGGGACAAGGCATTATACCAGGTAGCAGTCTCGAAGGTCACTCCCCACGTACCCCCTCCTCGCAACCGATGGATGCTCTACTGATTGTCGACATGCAGAACGACTTTTGCCCCGGCGGCGCGCTGCCCGTCCCCGAGGGCGATGCCATCGTCCCGCTGATTAACCAACTCGCCGACCGGTTCGGCCACGTGGTGCAGACGCAGGATTGGCATCCGGCGGGGCATCAGTCGTTCGCGTCGTCGCACGACGGGCACGATCCGTACGATGTGATTGAGGTCGATTACGGCGAGCAGGTGCTCTGGCCCGATCACTGCGTGCAGGGCACCGAGGGGGCTGCCTTCCACCCGGACCTCGACACGACCCACGCCGAGCTGATCATACGCAAGGGGTTCCGGCCCGAGATCGACTCGTACTCGGCCTTCTTCGAGAACGACGGCGAAACGCCCACGGGGCTCACCGGCTACCTCAACGAGCGCGGCATCGATACGCTGTACCTCTGTGGCTTGGCGGCGGACTTCTGCGTGAAGTGGTCGGCCCTCGACGGGTGCAAGCAGGGCTTCGACGTGTACGTCATCGAAGACGCCACGCGCGGCATCGACCAAGACGGATCCCTCGCGCAGGCGTGGGAGGAGATGAACAACGCCGGCGTGCAGATCGTGTCCTCCGACGCCGCGATGGATCTGGCGGTGGTGTGAACGGGACAGGGCGCGGCGCTGCGTCTCATCGAATTCGGACGCGGCTCTCGTCGACGATCCAGAGATGCCCCGTTAGAGGTTCGCGTTTGAGCAGGGGCAGAATGCGCTGCATCGTCTGAAGAACGCGTCGTTTGTCCTGACGACTGAGCCGCAGCACGACAAGCCCCGCAAACGGGTCGGGTGGATAGCGCTGAGGGTTGGCGAAGTCCACATCCAGCTTGAATCGCATCAGGACTCCGCGGTTGGAAGCGGAATCACCCGCTCACGAGACAGATCCGCCGCATACGCAAGTGCGGCTCGAATGTGCTCGGCTCGGAGCGACGGATAGCTTTCCAGGATCTCTTTCCACGAGCAATCGGCGGCCAGGTTGTCTAGCACGACGGAAACCGGGATGCGTGTCCCCTTAAAACAGGGCGCACCGTGGGCCATCTCCGGATCGGAGGTGATGCGTTCGCGCCACTTCATTGCTGCCTCCGCTCGTTGCCAAGTGTGATAAACCTGTGGGAAATACAATCAGCGGGCCAGTAGGATTCGGGCGCTACCGTTTTAGGCTTCCGGAATCGGCCGCCGTTTGAGGCGCACGAGGTGTTTCAGGATAGAGGTCGTCGTTTCGTTTGGATCGGCGTCGGCGGAAGCGTGGATGTGGAACGGGTCTTCGAGCGCGTCGGGCGGCTCGTAGCGGGCCATCAGCATGTCGAAGTCGGGAAGCCGGGCGTCAGATACCACATCGGCTTTGTGCTCACGGGCGGCGAGGCGCTGCTTGAGCGTGTCGGGATCGGCGGTGAGCTCGACGAAGACGTGCGGAATCTCTTCCTCCGCAAGCCGCTCGCGCAGCCGATCGCGGTGGGCCCGTCGGCTGAAGGTGGCATCGAGCACGATGCCGTGCTCGTCCTGTCCGTATTCTACCGCTGTGTCGATGAGCTGGTCGTACGTTTTCTGCGACATCTCCGACGTGTAGAGCTGCTCGCGGGTAGCATCGTCGGCGCGCTCGTAGAGCGGCACGCCCGCGATCGACTTGCGCACCCGATCCGACGACACCACCTCCCACCCGAGCGCCTCGCCCAGCGCGTTCGCTTGCGTGCTTTTGCCCGTGCCCACGCCGCCCATCACGACGATGACGAGCGGGTGCGAACCGGAGACGCTGTAGCGGAGCGCCCACTGGTAGAAGCGGCGGGCCCGGCGCTGGCTCTCGGCGCGCTCCCCGGCGGGGATCTCGGGCTCGGCGCTTTGGAGGCCTTTCACCTTACCGCGCACGAACGCGCGGTAGTTCTTGTAGAAATCGACGAGGCGCGGCAGCTCGGGATCGTCCAGCGCCTCACTCATGCGACGGACGACGTAGCGGGCGAGATCGGGGCGGCCGTGCACGTCGAGGTCCATCGCCAGAAACGCGATGTCGTTCGCCACGTCGATGTGGCGGAAGCGCTCGTTGAACTCGATGCAATCGTAGATGCAGACGTGGTCGGGCGTCAGGTGAATGTGCTCCAGCCGGAGGTCGCCATGCGCGTCGACGATGTGCCCGCCCGCGCGGCGCCGGTTGAGCAGCCGCGCGTGCTGGTCGTAAAACCGATTCGTCGCGTAGCGGATCGCGTCGTAGGCCGGACGCGAGAGCAGCGTGTCCACGTGGTCGGCCGTCTGCTCGAAGTTCTCATCGGTGTTCTCCTTGATGCGCGCCGTCCGCCCCGCCGCGGCGATCTCGGGCGTCGGATCGCGTTCGTCGTAAAAAGCAGTCAGTTTGTTGACCACCCGATCGAGATCGGCGCGCCTGAGTTCGCCACGCTGGCTCGTCTGATCGAGGAAGTGTGCGTGGTCGAGGTACTTCATCTTCACGGCGTACTCGACGACGTTGGAGTCGTCCTCCAACCGGAGGCCCGCATTCGTCTGCGAAATGGGCACGACGCCCTCGTAGATCGGAGCACAGAGGCGGCGGTTCAACTCGACTTCCCGCTCGCAATAGTGGCAGCGCTCGTCCAGCGTCGAGAAGTCGAGGAAGTCGAAGTCGACCGGCTTCTTAACCTTGTAGACGTACGGTGGCGCGAGGGCGACGATGGAGATGTGCGTCTGCACCAGCTCGATGCGCTCGGGCCGGTAGGGATACCCGTCGGGCGACTGGAGGGCTGCCAGCAGATCATCGGGCGCCAGCGTGTTGCCGGACGCGCTGGGGGAGGTCGAAACCGTCATGAGAGAAGGTAGAGCGTTAGTGGAATGTCGATCCTTCGGTCGCCAGCGTGCGGATGCCGTCGGCCGGAGCGTAGCGGGCGCCGTGCTGTGCGTGCAGCTCCTCCAGCCGCTCCAGCACGGCCGACGGACCGCGCGTGTCGACGTAGCGGAACGGGCCGCCCAAAAATGGCGGGAAGCCGAGCCCAAAGACCGCGCCGAGGTCGCCGTCGGTGGCGCTGTGTAGGATGCCTTCATCGAGGCAGCGCACGGCCTCGTTGGTCATCATCAGCGCGAGGCGGTCGTGCACGACGGGGGCGGCCAGCGATTTTCGCTCGCTTCCGCCGAAGAAGCGGTACACCGCGTCGTCGAAATCCTGCTTCTCCGTTGCGCCGTATTTCTTCTCGTGGAAGTAGAAGCCGCGTTCGTTTTTCTGGCCGCGATAGCCGGCCTTCATCAGCTTATCGGCCGAGGTGCTGATGGCGTAGTCGCCGCCCCCGAGCCGCTCGCCCATGATGCGCGTGATCTTGGCGGCCACGTCGATGCCCACGAGATCGAACAGCTCGAACGGCCCCATCGGGAAGCCGAAGCGCTCCATCGCCCGGTCGATTTCCTCGGCGTCGGCGCCCTCTTCGAGCAGCAGCAGGGCCTCGTTCATGTACATCGCGAGGATGCGCGTTGTGTAAAAGCCGGGGCCGTCGTTGACCACGATCACCGTCTTGCCCTGCTGCAAGCCCGTCGCGTACGCCGTGGCCAGCGCCTCGTCGGAGGTCTGCTCCGTGGTGATGATCTCCAGCAGCGGAATCTGCGGGACGGGGGAGAAGTAGTGCATCCCGAGCACGCGCTCCGGGTGATCGGCCTCGGCGGCGATTTCGGTGATGGGCAGCGACGAGGTGTTGGAGGCGAACACGGCGTCGTCGCGGATGACGGCCTCCGTTTCGGCGAGCACGTCCCGCTTGATGTCCAGATCCTCCGGCACCGCTTCGATGACGAGATCGACCGACCGGAAGTCGGCATAGTCCTCGGCGGGGACGATGCGTTCGAGGATCACATCGCGCTCAAACGCGGAGAGGATGCCTTTGTCGACTTTCTTCTTGAGGTTCTGCCAGACGTGCTTTTTGCCCTCGGCGGCCAGCTCCAGATTCATGTCTTTGATGACCACGTCGAGGCCGTTAGCGGCGTTCACCTGCGCGATGCCGCCGCCCATCAGTCCGGCGCCGAGCATGCCGACGGTTTTCACCGGCCGCGCCTGATCGGCGTGCAGATTTTTCTCGGCCTTCTGCTTGGCGAAGAAGAGACTGACGAGCGCCTTCGACTCGGGCGTAAACGCCAGATCGCCGAAGTGCTGCGCCTCGATCTCCAGCCCGGCCTCCAGCCCCTTCTCCATGCCGGTCTTGACGCACTCGATGATCTTCGGCGGGGCCGGATAGTTGCCGTGCGTGCGCTTCTCGGTGCGCTCGCCGGCCTGCTGGTAGATGATGCGCCGGCTCAGCGTATTGCTTTCGAGCAGCCGATCGGTCAGCGAGCCAGGGTCGCGGTCGATCTCCAACGTGCCATCGGCCAGCTGACGGGCGGCTTCTTTCGCGGCGCGGTGGAGGCCCGGCGGATGGATCAGCGCGTCGACCAATCCGATGCGCTTGGCTTTTTTCGGATAGATGTTTTTGCCGGTGAGCATCATGCCGAGCGCCTGCTGGATGCCCACGAGTCGCGGCAGGTACTGCGTCCCGCCACCGCCCGGAAGCAGGCCGAGTTTCACCTCGGGCAGGGCGAGCTTCGTGTTGTCGCCCGTCGTGGCGATCCGGTACGTGCAGCCGAGCGCCATCTCCAACCCGCCGCCCATCGCCGGGCCGTCGATCGCCGCCACGGTCGGTTTGCCGAGGTTCTGCACTTTATCGATCAGCGCGTGCGCCTGCTCGCTGATGCCGCGCACGTCCTCGGGCGAAGAGAAGTTGCGGAGCATGTCGAGGTCGGCGCCGGCGATGAAGCCGCTGTCCTTCCGGCTGATGAAGACGGCGGCATCGATCTCGGGCGCGCCCCCGATCTGATCGATGGCGGTCTCAAAGGCGGCCAGCATCTCGGCGTCGATGGTGTTTACCGACGCGTCGGGCTGGTCGATCCAGATCGTCGCGATGCCGTCGTCGAGGTCGAGGTGGAGTTGCTTCGGGTCGAGTTCCATAGCGGTAGCGGGTCTGTGGGTGCTCGCGGACGAGGAGCGGAGAGGGGTCAGAGTCGTTCGATGAGCATGGCGTGGCCCTGGCCGCCGGCGGCGCAGGCGGAGACGAGGGCGAGTTCGCCATCTTCTTCGTGGAGGCGATTGGCCGCGGTGGTCACGAGGCGGGCGCCCGTCGCGCCGAAGGGATGGCCCAGCGAGATCGAGCCGCCGCGCGTGTTCAGCTTCTCCATCGGGACGGGACCGACCGGATCCGCGCCGTTCAGCTTCTCGCGGGCGAATTTCTTGGATTCCAGCGCGTTCAACACGGCGAGCACCTGTCCGGCGAAGGCTTCGTGCAGCTCGATCACGTCGATGTCGTCGAGCGTAAGACCCGCCGTGCCGAGTAGCTGCGGAATGGCATAGGCCGGGCCGAGCAGCAGTTCGCGCCCGGGATCCTGCGCGACGTAGGTGTAGTGCCGAAGCGCGGCCTTGGGGGGGGAGCCGTGCTCCTCGGCCGTGTCGGCGTCCATGAGCAGCGTGGCCGAGGCGCCGTCGGTCAGTGGCGAGGAGTTGCCCGCCGTCACCGTGCCGTAGGGCTTGACGAACACGGGCGAGAGGCTGCTGAGCTTCTCCATCGTGGAGTCATCGCGGATGGTGTTGTCGGTCGTCACCGGCTCGAAATCGGGCGGCGGCGTGGCGGGGATCAGTTCCTTGTCGAGCCGCCCATCCTCACGGGCGGCGGCGGCGCGCCGGTGCGACCGCAGCGCGTACTGATCCTGCTCCTCGCGCGAGACGCCAAACATGGCCGCCAGCTTATCGGCGCTCTCGCCCATCACTTCGCCGGTCGAGTACTCCGAAATCGACGGCGCCTCCGGAATCAGATCGGAGGGGCTGAGGCCTTTCAGCAGCTGCAAATACTCGGCGGGCGATTTGTACTTGCGCGCTTTGAACAGCTTCTTGCGAACGCTCCGCTTGACGCGGATCGGCGTATCCGAGAGCGTCTCCGTGCCGCCGGCGATCACGATGTCCGCCTGGCCGCCGCGGATGAGGTCGACGCCCGAGGTGATGGCCTGGTTGCTGGAAATACACGCCATCGTCACCGTGAAGGCGGGGACGTGATTCGGGATGCCCGCCGCGAGGGCCGATTCGCGGGCCACGTTGCTGGTGTTGACGTCCTGGATGACGCAGCCCATCACCACGCGGTCGACCGTGGCGGGGTCGAGGCTCGTCCGGTGGAGCAGCCCTTTAAGCGCCATCCGGCCCATGTCGTAGGCCATCAGGTCGAGGTAGCGGGTGCCGGATCGTTGGAAGGGGATGCGGTAGCCGTCGACGAGAACGGCGGTGCGTCCGGGGGTTTCGAGAGAAGCCATGGCGACAGATGCAGAAGTGAAGGGAAAGCCGCGAAGCGGGGCCCTAAAGGAGCCTACGAATGTGGATACAACTTGTAGCGCATAACATCCACTGATGGTTCGGAAAATTCCCCTAAGAACGCAAGGCGTTCCGCGAGCGCGAACCTGAGCTGCCGGTCGAGCATTCATGCGTACCCCTATCGAGGACAAAGGATCGGAGCCATTCCGGCCGCGCGTTATGGCCTACGCTATCAAGGAAATGTACTACACGCTGCAGGGCGAGGGGGCGCAGACGGGCCGCCCGGCGGTCTTTCTGCGCTTTGCCGGATGCAACCTGTGGACGGGCCGGGAGGAAGACCGCGCCGAGGCCGTCTGCTCGTTCTGCGATACCGATTTCGTGGGTATCGATGGGCCCGGCGGCGGCAAATTCCGCACGCCCGAGGCGCTGGCCGAGGCGGTCGCGGAGCACTGGCCCGCCGCTCGCACGCCGGAGACGCGCCCGTACGTCGTCTGCACCGGGGGCGAGCCGCTGCTCCAGCTGGACGCGCCCGCCATCGAAGCGTTGCAGGCGCGCGGATTCGAAGTGGCCGTCGAGACAAACGGTACGCAGCCGGCCCCCGAGGGGCTCGACTGGATCTGCATGAGCCCGAAAGCCGGCGCCGACCTCGTGCTCACCTCCGGCGATGAGCTGAAGCTCGTCTACCCACAGGAGGGCGCGCTGCCCGAGCAGTTTGCGCACCTCGACTTCGACCACTTCTTCCTCCAGCCGATGGACGGGCCGCACGTCGAGCGCTACACGCAGGAGGCCATGCGTTATTGCCTCGAGCATCCGCCGTGGCGCCTCAGCATCCAGACGCACAAGATGCTGGAGATTCCGTAGGGGGCTTTCTGTTTCCCTCCCCTCAAGGATGCGGGTTTCTATTTCATTCCCGGCTTGGCGGGGACAAGAGCGATGCGACTGACGGAGTAATCCAGAATAGGAGAATTGTTGATTGAATCTGGATTCCCGATCAGAGTTGGGAATGACACCATCTGCAATTGTTGTGCTGCCCTAAACCACATATTTGTCTCCACCAAAAGCTTTTGCTGATGACCTCTCTTCGAAGTGCGGCGGCGCTGTTGATGTTCGTGCTGATAGCCGGATGCGGGCCGGAGGCCGAGTCGCCCGCCGATGACGCTCCTCTCCGCATCATGACGTACAACATCGAGGATGTGCGCACGGCCGACCTGCGCGATCCCGCGCACCCGCGCCTCCGAAAGGCCGCCTCCGTGATCCAGCGGCTGCGCCCCGACATCCTGCTGATCAACGAGATGACGTACGACCAGCCGGGGGCGCCGGGCGTCCCTGACGGCGCCAGCGCCGGGCAGAACGGGCGACGCTTCGTGGACAACTTCCTCGCTGTCGCCCAGGCCGATACGCTGGAGCCAATCACGTATCAGACGTTCATGGCACCGGTCAACACGGGCCTCGCCAGCGGCTACGACCTCAACAACGACGGCCGCGTGGTGACCGACTACCCGGCGCCGCAGCCTACCCCTGAAAGCGGCGCCCCGCCCCGCCAAACTGCCGCCGAGCGCGCCTACGGCAACGACGCGTGGGGCTTCGGTATCTTTCCCGGCCAGTACGGCATGGCCCTGCTCGTCCGCGACGACCTGCCCATCGTGCGCGACTCGGTGCGGACGTTTCGCCTCTTCGAGTGGCACGAGATGCCGGATGCGCTGAAGCCCATCCAGCCCGAATCGGGGGAGCCGTGGTACTCCGCAGTCGAGTGGGAGCGGATGCGCCTCAGCTCCAAGAGCCACTGGGACGTGCCCGTCCGCCTGCCCGATGGCCGCATACTCCACATCCTGGCGAGCCATCCGACGCCCCCCAGCTTCGACGGAGATGAAGACCGCAACGGCCGCCGCAATCACGACGAAATCCACCTCTGGGCCGATTACCTGAGCGGTGCCGACTACCTCCGCGATGACTCCAGCCGCACCGGCGGATTGGCCGAGGGCGCCCGGTTCGTCATCATGGGCGACCAGAACGCCGATCCGGATGAGGGCGATACCTACCAGACGCCCATCACCCTGCTGCTCGACCACGGGCGCGTGCAGGGCGCCGTAACGCCCGTCGCCGATGCCGCCGCGCAGACCGCCTACCCGGATCTCGACCCCGACGATACGGCCCAGTGGGGCCTGCGCGTCGATTACGTGCTGCCGTCAACCGGGCTGGATATTCAGGATAGCGGCGTCTGGCGACCCGTCGGCGCAGATACTGCGGGCGTGGCCGTCAGCGATCACTTTCCGGTATGGATCGACGTCGCGCTGGAGCTGTGAGTCGTAGCAGGCACCATTAGATCCAGAATCCAGAACTCAAAACCCAGCCCCCAAACTCGAACTATGAATTGGATTCAGCAGCCTGTCCGTCTCGAGCCCAAGCCACGCGGGTTTCACCTGGTGACAAGCGAAGTCATCGAGCAGGTGCCCCAGATTGGCGACTTTGATAAAGGGCTCGCGCACATTTTCATTCAACACACCTCGGCGTCACTCACGCTGAACGAAAACGCCAGCCCCGACGTGCGCGGCGACTTCGAGCGGCATTTCAACCGGATGGTGCCGGAGGATCAACCGTATTATGAGCACACGATTGAAGGATCGGACGACATGCCCGCGCACATCAAAGCGTCGCTGCTGGGCAACCACCTGTCGATTCCGATCCGGGACGGCGAGCTGGCGTTCGGGACGTGGCAGGGCATCTATCTGTGTGAGCACCGCAATCATGGCGGTGCGCGCAACCTGCTCGTGACGCTTTACGGCGAGGAGTAGGGGGCGCCACGGGGGCGAGGTGGATTTCGGATGCAAAGCCCTTATATTACCCCTCAGAGTCTGTGGTCAATCGGAGGAGGCAGGCGATGCAGCCGCATCGTCGGTGCAGTGGAATGCCGGAAGCGGCGGGCGGTGCCGTTTGCACCCCTTTCCGCTCTGTTTCGATACAGACTCTCAATCCTTGCCTATATCCGCGCCTCGTTGTGGTATAGAGGCCCCACTCAATTCAATTTACAGAGATCGTTATGGACATTCCTCCCATTCTGATAACCTACGGCATTCGGATCCTGGGCGCGATCGTGCTACTTTTCGTCGCATTTGGCGTGGCCAAGTGGGCGAAGAGCATCACCTATAATGCGCTGGAGCGTTCAAATCTGGATCTAACGCTCACCAAGTTCTTCTCGAACCTGGCGCGGTACCTGGTGCTCATTCTGGGCATCGTGGCCATCCTGGGCCTCTTTGGCATCGATGTCACGAGCATCGCCGCGATCTTGGCTGCCGCCGGATTTGCCATCGGTCTGGCCTTGCAGGGCACGTTGTCGAACTTCTCCGCCGGGGTGATGCTGCTGGTCTTCCGGCCGTTCAAAGCAGGGGATGCGATCGAAGTGGCCGGCGTGCGCGGCAAAGTGCAGGAGATCAGCCTGTTTAGCACGAAGCTCGATACGCCCGATAACCGCCGTCTCATCGTCCCGAACGGGTCCATCTTCGGCTCGACGATCGAAAACATCACGTTCCACCCGATCCGCCGCGTCGACGTCGCCGTGGGTACCGATTATCCCGCCGATCTGAACGAGACGCGGCAGATCCTCGAGAAGGCTGCCGCCTCCATCGAGCCGCAGGTCGCCGATAAAGAGCCGCAGGTGTATCTCTCCGAACTCGGCGACTCATCCATCGGATGGTCGGTGCGCGTCTGGACGCAAACAGAGAACTACTGGGGCGTGAAGGAGGAGCTCACGCAGACGGTCAAAGATGCGCTCGATGAGGCTGGTATCGGCATCCCGTATCCGCAGATGGATGTACACATGGACGGCACGCTGGAGAAAGCGAATAGCGCCTGATCCGGTGCCCCCGTGGGCCAGCACTTCACCGGTTGAGAGGGCGATGAGCGGATCTGCTTGCATAACGAGGCGCGGATGGGCAGCGATCCTCCTGCTCGTTGGCATTGTGCTGATGGGAGGAGGAACGCCCGTCTCGGCGCAGGAGGCCGATTCGGTTGAGGCGGAGCGCGGGGCCCTGGTGGCGCTGTCTGATTCGCTGCTGCAAGCCCGCCTGCACAATATCTTCGGCCAGATTGAGGCGTTCCGGGAGATTGGCGTGCGGGTGCAGAGCGGCGTCGTGCGGCTCGACGGGACGGTGCTCCAGCCGCAGGCTGCCGACCGCGCCGAAGCGCTGGCGCGCCAGCTGGAGGGTGTACTCTACGTTGTCAACGACGTTGAGGCCGAAACCGATGTCGAGACGCGGGTTGCACCGGCGCTGGAGAAAATCCAGTCGTATAGCGAGCGCCTGGTGTCGTATCTGCCACTGGCCGGCGTCGCGCTGCTTGTCGTCGTCCTCTTCGCCCTGCTGAGTCGTCTGATTGGCCGGTGGGAAGATCCACCGCGGGGGCTTCGGATACGGCCGCTCGTGTGGCAGCTGATGCGCCGCGTCGTGCAGGGCGTCGTGGCATTCGTGGGGCTGCTGCTGGCGTTCGATATCCTCGGCGTCACATCGCTCGTCGGGGCCGTGCTGGGCACCGCTGGGGTCGCCGGACTCGCCGTCGGGTTTGCGTTTCAGGACATCATCGAGAACTACCTGGCCGGGGTGCTGTTGAGCATCCAGCAGCCCTTCAACGTGAACGATGTCGTGCAGGTCGATGCCCATCAGGGCCGGGTCATCCGGCTGACGGCGCGCGAGTTGGTGTTGCTCACGAAAGAGGGAAACCACATCCGGCTTCCCAATGCGATGGTGTTCAAGTCCGTGATGACCAACTATACCCGCAATCCGCGACGGCTCTTTTCGTTTGAGGTGGGTATCGGCGTGGAAGAGGACCTCGTTGAGGTTGCGCAGATCGGGGTCGATACGCTGGCGGCGATGAAGGGCGTGCTGGATGATCCGGCGCCGTTTGTGCGTGTTGAGGCGCTCGGCGATTCCAGCGTCGTGGTGCGCTTCAACGGCTGGGTCAACCAGGAGACGACCGATTTCTTCAAGGTTAGTAGCGAGGCGATTCGGCTGGTCAAGACCGCGCTCGACGAGGCCGAGGTCGACATGCCGGAGCCGATCTATCGCCTTCAGGTGTGGCAGCGGGAGCCTATGCCGAAGAAGCCGCCTCAGCCGGCCGAGCCCGCCCGCGAGCAGGCGGTCACCATCGACGTCGCGCCCGATCACAAGCTGGAGGAGCAGGTCGAAAAAGACCTCGCGCAGTCCGATGAGTCCAATCTGTTGACGGACGAGTAGCCCAGGAGGGGCCGATCACCGCGAAGGTGAACGCCGCGTCGAAATCCATTATGAACCGCTATGTCATCCGCTATTGCATTCGCCGATGACGCCGATGAAACGGCCCCGCCTCGACGGCCAGAGTCCTGTGCGTGATCATACCGATTCTACGAAATCATTGTGCATGAAGTGAAGTCATCCCCAACTTGATTGGGGCGCACGACCTGCGCCGCAGGCGCACAATCCAGAACAACCGCTTTAGCACCTGGATGCCCGATCGAGGTTGGGCATGACTTCAAATTAAGGTTCAGCGTCTTCTCCAGAATGCACTACACTATTTCAGGGAGCTGGTATCAGGCCTGCTCCAGCACGAGTACGCCGAGGGGCGGCAGGATGAGTGAGAGGGAGGCGTCGCGCCCGTGATGGGTGAGGGCTTCGGCGTGGACCGTGTCGCTGTTGCCCACGTCGCTGCCGCCGTACACCGCCGCATCGCTATTGAGGCGCTCGGTCCAGGCGCCGGCCTCGGGCACGCCGATACGGTAGTTTTCGCGCGTCTGGGGGGTGAAATTGAGCACGAAGATGAGCTTGCGCCCCTCGTTTTGGCGGACGTAAGCCAGCACGCTATTGTCGCGGTCGGCATACGAGATCCAATCGAAGCCGTCCTCCTCGTCGTTCCAGAGCGCGGGGTGTTCCTGGTAGAGGTGATTCAGATCGCTCAGCCACTGCAGGATGCCCTGGTGCAGGTCCTGGTCGGCCACCCACCACTCCAATTCCTGATCGTGATTCCACTCGTGATACTGGCCGAACTCGCCGCCCATGAAGAGCAATTTCTTGCCGGGATGGCCGAACATGTGCCCGTAGAGTAGCCGCAGGTTGGCCGCCTTCTGCCAGTTGTCACCCGGCATCTTGCCCCAGAGCGAGTTTTTGCCGTGGACGACCTCGTCGTGCGACAGGGGGAGCGTGAAGTTCTCTGAAAACGCCCACGACAGCGTCCACGTCAGCTCGCCATGGTGGTACTTGCGGTGGATGGGCTCTTTGCTGACGTAGTCGAGCGTATCGTGCATCCAGCCCATATTCCACTTGTAGAGGAAGCCGAGCCCGCCCATATCGACCGGCTTGGAAACGCCCGGCCAGGCCGTCGACTCCTCGGCCAGCATGAGCGCCTCGGGATATTCCTCGTAGACGCGCTTGTTGGTGTCCTGCAGCAGCCGGATCGCCTCCAGATTCTCCCGCCCACCGTAGATGTTGGGCGACCAGTCGCCCTCCCGCGAGTAGTCGCGGTAGAGCATCGAGGCGACGGCGTCCACGCGCAGGCCGTCGATGTGGTACTTGTCGATCCAGAAGAGCGCGTTGGAGA
This sequence comes from uncultured Rhodothermales bacterium, assembly GCA_964448045.1. Lineage (GTDB taxonomy): Bacteria > Bacteroidota > Rhodothermia > Rhodothermales > Salinibacteraceae > CAYUVF01. Next base: position 58,111 of record CAYUVF010000007.1, on the reverse strand, counting down.
TCAGGAAGCTGCGAACGCCGGGCTTGCCAAAATCGAACACGCGCGTGCCCCAGTCGGGATGCGAACGCATGTTGGGGTCGTCGTACTCGAAGAGATGCGAGCCGTCGAAGTGGGTAAGTCCCTGCGGATCGGTGGCGAAGTGGCCGGGCACCCAGTCCAGAATCACGCCGATGCCTCGCTGATGGAGGTAGTCGATCAGGTACATCAGGTCGTGCGGTGAGCCGTAGCGGAAGGTGGGCGCGTAGTAGCCCAGCACCTGATAGCCCCACGAGCCGTAGTACGGATGCTCGGCCAGGGGGAGGAATTCGACGTGGGTAAAGCCGCACTTTTCGATGTGATCGGCCAGCGGCTCGGCGATCTCGCGGTAGCTGAGCGACTGCCCGTGCTCTTTGTGCATCCACGAGCCGAGGTGCACCTCGTAGATGGAGAGCGGCCCATCGAGCCCGCTGGGGCCTTTCCGGCTCGCCATCCAGTCGGCATCGTTCCAGGTATAGTCGTCCAGATCGGTGATGATGGCGGAGAGGCCCTCGAACGTATTTTCCGCTGGCGCCTCCATCTGAAAGGCGAAAGGGTCGGTGCGGTCAAGCTCGTTGTAGTTGGCCTCGATCCGGTACTTGTACTTGTGCCCGGGCCGGGCGCCGCGGACGTACCCTTCCCACAGCCCGCCCTCGCGGCGCTCGAGCACATCGGACTCCGCATTCCATCCGTTGAAGTCGCCCATCACCGAAACGCGGTGGGCGTTGGGGGCCCAGACGGTGAACCAGGTCCCCTGTTGGTTCGCGTGGGCGCCCATTTTTTCGTAGCTGGTGTAATGGGTGCCTTCGTTCCAGTAGTGGATATCGTCGGTGTCGAGCCAGGGCATAGCGGAAGAATGGCGATGAAAAGAGGCAGGTGGGAGTCAGGAGGCGCGCTCGGAGCGGGGCGGGGTCAGGCGCGGAAGCGCGTCGGGGGTGTCGAGCAGGCGCGATAGCCCGCGGAGCGGTAGCCAGGTCCAGCGCGGGCGGTGGCTGATTTCGTACCGGACTTCATAGATCACTTTTTCGAACAGATAGGCCCAGAGTAGCAGGTCGCGCTGCTCTTCGGGCACGACGAAGTCGGATTCGCCAGCAGTGTCGAGGTAGCCGTGGAGGAAGAGCGACTGGCACCAGCGCGTCAGGATATCGGCCCAGGGGAGAAGGGCGGTATTGTCATCGGTGGCCTCGTGCCATCCGGCGAGCACGGCGTAGTCGAGCGAGCGGAGCATGCCGGCGACGTCGCGCAGAGCATGCCCGCGCTGGCGGCGCTCCTCGATGGAGCGCGCCGGTTCGCCCTCGAAGTCGAGGATGTAGAACTCGCCATCAGCCTGGAGGACTTGTCCCAGGTGATAGTCGCCGTGCAGGCGAATCTTGTCGCTCGTCACGGCGAGGTCGGCGAGGGTATCGAGGCGGTTGAGTGCGGCGGACCACGCCGCGGGGTCAAGGCCGGGGCGGGGGCCGTCGGTGGCCGCGTCGTGCTGATCAAGCATCGTGCGCGTATGCTCTGCCTCGGAGTGGATCCGGCGGGCGAGGCCTTTGGTGTCTTCAGGGCGTCCCGGCGTGGGAGAGAGGCCGGGCGCATCGGCCTTGGCGAGGGCCAGATGCAGCTCCGCCGTACGGATGCCCAGCACGCGCGCCATCGACAGCATCTCGGAACCGACCTCTTCCAGCCAGGCCGGGATGGCGTCGGAGAGCGCCTGCGGGTACGGGTCGTTGGGAGGCGTCGTCTCGGCCACGCGGTCGAAGTAGCGGTCCGTCACTTCGAGGGCGTACTCCCATCCGTCGGCCTCGACGGGCAGCGCCTCTTGCAACAGGCCGAGCGTGTATTCGGTGCGGCCGCGCCGGAAGGTGACCTTGCCGTGCAGGCGGGGCGTGAAGGTGAAGTTGGCCTCGGTCAGGTAGCGGAGCAGCTCCGTTTCCGGATTGGTGCCTTGCTCCAGCCGCCGGTACAGTTTGATGAAGAAGCGCCCATCCACGATGGCGGCCGAGTTGCTCTGCTCGCCCGTCAGCAGGCTGATCTTCTCCGGATCGACGCCGCTAACGTGGTCCATCACCTCGGCGGTGTAAAGGCCTTTCAGCGAGCGGCCTTTGCCGCTGTCCTGCCACCAGCGGAAGAGCGTCGTCCAGAAGTCGGCGACGACGGCAGCGTCGTGAAGCAGGCCCCGCTCGTCCCGGTCGGCCGTTTCGATCCATGCAAGCGCAGCCGTCGGGTGCTCTTCCAGTACCTGCTCGGTCCGGTCGTATGTGATCGTCAGCGGGAGCACATACATCAGCGTATCATCGGCCAGCGTGACGCTGATCATCGACAGGTACACCGGCTCGGGCCCGGAGCGCAGGCGGACGGCATCTTCCAGCTCGACCCGTTCGATGGGTTCGCTCTTGGCGCCGTACCAGCGCTGCTTCGTGATGTAGTCGGGCAAGATGCGCTCCAGCTGTTCGGGGCCGCTGCTCTTGGCCATCGTGGGCACGAGCAGGTTTTCGAGCCCCTCGGCTACGTCGAGTACCGGAATTTCCCCGTTGGGGCCGGCTTCGGCGGTGCGCTGCTGGCGGCGCTGCTTGGCGTCTTCGATCATCTTGGTCTCGGGTTTGAGGGCAAACCAGTAAAAGCCGTGTGGTCCCAGAACGACATGATAAGGATCGTCGCCAATCACGGGAAATGCGGTCTGGCTGAATAGCTCGATAGGCACCGTTCCCCGATAGGCATCGGACACCGGCAGGTGGACCGATTGCGCAAAGCGCGACAGATTCGTCATCACGAGGATCTGCTGCCCTTCGTACTCGCGCACGAACGCCAGAATGCTCTGGTTGTCGACCGGGATCAGCTCGAAATCGCCGCGCCCGAAAACCTGCTCGTGCTGGGTGCGGAGGGTGAGCAGGCGCTTCATGAAGTTGAGCAGCGAGTGGGGGTCGTGCTCGGCGTCCTCGACGTTGACGAACTCGTAGCTGTATGGCCCCCGGTTGATGGGCGGCATGAAGAGCTGATGGTGCGGTGCGCGGGAGAAGCCGCCGTTTTTGTCGGCGCTCCACTGCATCGGCGTGCGGACGCCGTTGCGGTCGCCGAGGAAGGGGTCGTCGCCCATTCCGATCTCGTCGCCATAGTAGATAATGGGGCTGCCCTTCAACGAGAGGAGCAGCGCGTTCATGAGTTCGATGCGCCGCCGTTCGCCGCCCAGGAGCGGCGCCAGCCGCCGCCGGATGCCCACGTTGATGCGGAAGCGCGAGTACGAGGCGTACTCGTGGTACATGTAGTCGCGCTCCTCATCGGTGACCATCTCCAGGGTGAGTTCGTCGTGGTTGCGCAGGAAGATGGCCCACTGGGCGTCGTCGGGAATGTCATTCGTCAGCTCCAGCATCTCCACGAGCGGGCGCCGGTTTTCGCGGCGCAGCGCCATGTACATCCGCGGCATGATGGGGAAGTTGAACGCCATCTGCACGCCAGTAGACTGGCCGTCCTCGTCTTCGCCAAAGTAGGGCAGTGTGTCTTCGGGCCACTGGTTGGCTTCGGCCAGCAGGATCTTGCCCGAGCCGTAGCGCTCATCGATCGCCGTGCGCAGCTCCTTGAGGTAATCGATCGTTTCGGGCAGGTTTTCGCAGTTGGTCCCTTCACGTTCGTAGAGGTACGGCACGGCATCGAGCCGGAGCCCATCCACGCCCATGTCCAGCCAGAAGAACATGACCTCTTTCATCGTCTCGCGGACCGCCGGATTGTCGTAGTTCAGGTCCGGCTGATGGCTGAAGAAACGGTGCCAGTAGTACTTCTGCGCCTTCTGGTCCCACGACCAGTTCGAGTCCTCGGTATCGGTGAAAATGATGCGGACGTCCTCGTACTTCTCGTTCGTTTCGCTCCAGACGTACCAGTCGTGCCTGTCGGAGTTGGGATCGCGCGCCTCCCGAAACCACGGATGCTGATCGGAGGTGTGGTTGAGCACCAGTTCGGTGATGACGCGCATCCCGCGAGCGTGGGCGTCGTCGAGGAATGCCTTGAAATCGTCGAGGTCACCGTGGACGGGTAGCACCTTGAAATAGTCCGCCGTGTCGTAGCCGTCGTCCTTCAGCGGGCTTTCGAGGAAAGGCAGCAGCCACAGCGTGTTGACGCCGAGTGATTCGAGATAGGGAAGTTTCTCCCGCAGGCCCTGAAAGTCGCCGAATCCATCATTATTCGAATCGTAGAAGGAACGGACGTGCAGCTCATAAATGACCGCGTCTTTGTACCAGAGCGGGTCGTTGAGGAAATCGGTGGGCATGCAGTGCGCGTTGGGTATGGCCGATGAAAGAAGGCGCGAGGGGCGTCGTCAGTCGTAAGCGATGAAGTCCTGCCCGGTCTGGAGATCGCCGCGTTCCATCCGGAAAATGTGCGCGGGCAGCTCGGGAGAGAGCTTGACGTAGTTCTGCGGCCCGTGCCAGGTGTAGCGCGAGTCCGTCATCAGGTCGTGGGCCACATACGGTTCGTTTTCGGGCAAGCCCAGGTCGCTCAGCGGAAGCTCAACGAGCCCTTCGTGCGCCTGATGCGGATCGAGGTTGACGACCACCAGCACAAGGTTATCATCCGCCCATTTGGTGTAGGCCATCAGATCGGGGTGCTGCGTTTGGTGAAAGCGGATATTTCGCATTTGCAGCAGCGCCGGATTGGCTTTCCGGATGGCGTTGACGCGCTGCATAAGCGGTTGGAGGGAGTCGGGGTCGTGCCAGTTCCAGGCCCGCACCTCGTATTTTTCGTTCTGGGCGTACTCCTCGCGGTCCGGGTGCTGCTCGTTAAACACGTGCTCAAACGGCGGACCGTAGACGCCGTAGGCCGACGACAGCGTGGATGCCAGCACAAACCGGGCGATATGCGCCGGACGGCCGCCGCGCACGAGCTCATCGTGGAGGATATCGGGCGTGTTCGGCCAGAAGTTGGGGCGGAAGAACTCGGCGACCGTCGTCTGAAAGAGCTCCTGGGCGTAGCTCGTCAGCTCTTGCTTTGTGTTGCGCCACGTGAAATACGTGTACGAGTTGTTGAAGCCCAGCTTGGCCAGCTGATACATCGCCTTCGGCTTCGTGAACGCCTCGGAGAGAACGATCAGCTCCGGCGTGTCCTTGCGCAGCTCGGCGAGGCACCACTCCCAAAACGCGAACGGCTTCGTATGCGGGTTGTCGACCCGGAAGATGGTTACCCCGTGCTCGATCCAGAACTCGAAGACGCTCTTAAGCTCCTGCCAGAGCGCCGGCCAGTCGTCGTTCTCGAAATTGATCGGATAGACGTCTTGGTACTTCTTCGGCGGATTTTCGGCGTAGCGGATGGAGCCGTCGGGCCGGTGGTAAAACCATTCCGGATGCTCCTCGACGTACGGGTGATCGGGGGAGGTCTGGAAGGCGATGTCGATCGCGACTTGCAGGCCAACCTCGTGCGCTCGCTCGACGAAACGGTCGAACGCTTCGATGCCGCCGAGGTCCGGATGCACGCTTTTGTGCCCGCCTCTCGATCCGTCCTCCAAGAATCCGCCGATGGCCCACGGACTGCCGGGATCGCCTTCCTGGGCCGTGGGAGCGTTGTCTTTGCCCTTGCGGTGCTGCTCGCCGATGGGGTGGACGGGCGGCAGGTAGACGATGTCGAAGCCTCGCTCCTTGATGAGCGGGAGGCGCTCGGCCGCGTCGTCGAGCGTGGCGTGCTCGCCCGGCGTGTCGCCCGCCGAGCGGGGAAAGAACTCGTACCAGGCGCCACTGCGGGCCAGTTCTGGATCGACGAACACCTTGAACTGGGCGCTAAGGGTGGCGTCGTCCCGCGGGCTGTATTCCCGGGCGAGGGCAGCGACCTCATCGTGCAGTGCAGGTTCGACCTCACCCGCCCGGAACGACTCGATGTGCGCCTCCAACAAATCGCGATCGGTGCCGGTGGCCTGTTCGGCAGCGCGTGCAAGCATGTCGGCGCCTTCCTGCAGTTCGCTCTCCAGGATCGCCTCGGTCTCGTCGCCCTTCACGCGCCGCTCGAACTGCTCCTGCCACGTCCCAAACCGGTCGAGCCACGCTTGCACCTGATAGGTGTAGGTGCCGAGTTCATCCACCTCAAATGAGGCGGTAAACTCGTCATTCGAGTGCTCGCTCATCGGGACGGCGGTGGGGGTTTCGTCGTCCTCATGCCAGTAGAGCAACTCGGCGGAGAGAGCTTCGTGGCCGTCGGCGATGATGCCGGCGGAAACCTCCACGGTTTCGCCGTGAGCACGCTTGATGGGCCAGTCGCCCCCGTCGATGGTGGGGGCCACCGCCGTGATGACGACGCGTGACCAGGTTTCGGGCAGCGTTGTTGCGCTCGTCGAGGGTGCAGGAGCCATAGATAGGAGAGGAGCGTAATGTGAAGCTTTTGTAGGGAGGCGAAACTTGCTGGGGGGCCTGTGCTTGAAGCAGCGTCTCCAGACCGCGCTTGCCCGTGCTTAACTTTCCCTCGGCTCTACTGTTCAGGGGATCCCGGACGGAGCGGAGGGTTGAGGCAGGGCGCCAGGATCAAGATAGACATGGACACGCTCGTTGTCGAGCCGTTCTCGAAAATTGAAATATAAAGCAGGATCGGGCGTCGCGCGCTGGATGGGAGGCCTTATTGGATGGGGAACAGAACGGTTGATATGGAACGAATGATGTCAGGATCGGAGCAGCAGGTGCGCCACCAGCAAGGCTTGAAGATTCATCCCGGGAAGCCCTATCCCCGGGGAGCGACGTGGGATGGCATCGGCGTTAACTTTGCCCTGTACAGCACGCACGCGGAGAAGGTAGAGTTACTTCTCTTCGATGACCCCAAGGACACCGAGCCCTCGGTTACGCTTGATCTGCCCGAACGCACCGGTCCGATGTGGCACGGCTACGTGTTCAACCTGCGTCCGGGTCAGCTCTATGGCTATCGCGTCCACGGCCCGTACGCGCCCGAGGAGGGCCACCGCTTCAATTCCAACAAGGTCCTGCTCGACCCCTACGCTAAAGCCATCGGCCGGCCGCTGGAGTGGGATGACAGCCTCTTTGGCTACGAGCTGGGCCATGAAGACGAGGACCTGTCCTTCAGCGAGCTAAACAGCGCGCCATATGCGCCGCTGGGTGCGGTGGTGGAGGAGTCGTTTGCTTGGGGCGACGATCGCCGTCCGGAGATCCCGTGGGAGGACACCGTCATCTATGAGACGCACGTCAAGGGCATCAGCCAGCAGCATCCCGAGGTGGCGCATCCGCTGCGGGGGACGTACCTCGGGTTGGCCTCGGAGCCGATCATTAATCACCTGCGCGACATCGGGGTGACGACCATCCAGCTGCTGCCCGTGCACGCCAAGCTGCACAACAAATATTTGCTGGATAAGGGGCTTCGCAATTACTGGGGCTATAGCACCCTTGGCTATTTTGCGCCGGAGCCCGAATACGCCTCGGAAGGGTCGGTCAACGCGGTGCGCGAGTTTAAGATGATGGTACGCGCGCTCCACGCGGTGGGCTTTGAGGTCATCATCGACGTGGTGTACAACCATACGTGCGAGGGCAGCCGCCTCGGCCCGACGCTCTCGATGCGCGGGATCGACAACCGAGCGTACTACAAGCTCAAGCCCGACGATCACCGCTATTACATGGACTACACGGGCACCGGCAATACGATGCACGCCGGCAACCCGTACGTGCTCCAGCTCATCATGGACAGCCTGCGCTACTGGGTGCTGGAGATGCACGTCGACGGCTTCCGGTTCGACCTCGCCTCGGCGCTCGCGCGCGAGCTCTACGATGTCGATATGCTGAGCGCCTTCTTCAAGATCATCCAGCAGGATCCCGTGCTCAGCCAGGTGAAGCTCATCGCCGAGCCGTGGGACGTAGGGCCCGGCGGGTATCAGGTGGGCTCATTCCCGTGGCAGTGGGCCGAGTGGAACGGCCGCTATCGCGATGCCACTCGCAAATTCTGGCGCGGGGACGACGGCCTCAATGGCGATTTCGCCACCCGGATGACAGGCTCCAGCGACCTCTACGAACGCTCCGGGCGTCGCCCCTTTGCGTCGATCAACTTCGTCACGGCGCACGACGGCTTCACATTGGAGGACCTCGTCAGTTACGAGCGCAAGCACAACGAGGAAAACCTCGAAGGCAACGAAGACGGGCACGACGACAATTACAGCACCAACTGCGGCGAAGAAGGCCCCTCCAACGATCTCGACGTCATCGCCTGTCGCGAGCGCCGCAAGCGCAGCCTGATGTCGACGCTTTTCCTCTCACAGGGCGTCCCGATGATCCTCGGTGGCGACGAGCTCTCGCGTACGCAGGGCGGCAACAACAACGCCTACTGCCAGGATAACGAAATCAACTACTACGACTGGGAGCTCAATAAGCGCAAGGAACAATTCCTGGCGTTCGTAAAGGAGCTCGCGGCGTTTCGAAAGGCCCATCCCAACTTCCGGCGGCGGCACTTCCTCTCTGGCGTGCAGGACGAGGAGGGCAACACCGATGCCCACTGGTGGCACCCCGACGGCCACGAGATGGAGGATGACAACTGGAATGATGCCGAGCTTCCCGCCTTCGGGTTGATGCTGCGCGGCGATCGCCTCAAAAATCCCGATAAGTACGGCACCCGCCGCCAGGACGACACCTTCCTGATCCTCTTCAACCGGGGCAGTGAGGTGATCCGTTTTGAGCTGCCCGCCTATCAAAACGGAAATCAGTTTGAGGTGAAAGCGTGGACCCCGGTACCCGAGCTCGATTCGGATATACCGAAGCGCACGATGAAGCCCGGGCGCAAGCTGAAACTGCAGCCGCACATGCTCGCCGTGCTGAAGGCCGATCTGGTCGATTCCGCGTCCAACGGAAAAACGTGATCGGTTGGCTATCTTTTCTCGGTGTGCAGCACGGCCCAGGGAAGCGGGAGATCCTGCACCGATAGCGTTTCGCCGAGGTCTAGCGTCCCGCCCGCAAGCAGGTTTGTCCACTTCTGGCCGGCCCATGTCTCGGGAAAGGAGATCGTGGCTGGCGCGTCCGGAGACCACGTCGCGGGATAGCGCGGAACGGCTACGAGCAGCGCCGCCTCGGCGGTGGTGCGGAGGAAGCTCAGCCAGTGATTGCCCGCTTCGCCTGTGGGGTCGAGCGGCGTGTAGTCGGGAGTGCGGAAGAGCGCCTCGTGCTCGCGCCGGCAACGCAGCAGGCGGGCCAGCACGTAAAACTTGGCCTGCGGATCCTGCTTGTCGATCCAGTCGCGTAACCGGTCGATCGCGGGCTGATCGATCGCGGGCTGCATGGCATCGAGCAGGTTCTGCCGCTGCGCGTAGTCGACGGGCCGGCGGTTGTCCGGATCGACCAGGGAGCAGTCGAACAACTCGGTGCCGCGGTAGATATCGGGTACGCCGGGCGTGGTGCACTTGAGCACCGTCTGCGTCAGGCTGTTGAAGAAGCCGCGCGTGGCCATCGTGGCCGACAGATCGTCCAGCACGTCGGCGACTTGGTCATCGGTCGTCATGCCCACGACGTAGCTTTCCAGATCCTCCTCGTATGCCTCATTCGGGTTGATCCAGCTGGTACGCAGCTTGCTTTCGCGAGAGGCCTTCTGCATGTAGCGCCAGAGGCGATCGGTCAGCGCCTCGGCGGCGTCGGACTGGCGACTGTCGCGCGGCGCGTCGTGCCAGAGGGCGGCGAGGACCTGGAGGAAGAGGTAGATGTTCCGCGGGGAGGGGCCGTGCTGGCCCTCGTAGGGCCGTCCGATCTCGGTGAGGGTGCGTACGGCCTCGTGCCAGGTCTCGGGCATCTCGGCGAGGGCGAGGAGCCGCATGCGGGTATCTTCGCCGCGTTTGTGGTCGTGCGTGGCGGTGGCAAGCAGCGCCTTCGGATACTGGCGGGCCCGGAAGCGGGCATGTGCGTGGAAGGCGTGATCGGTTTGGCCGAATGGCTCGGGTTCGCCGCCGACCTCGTTCAGCGCCGCCAGCGGCACGTGCCGGTAAAAGGCGGTGTCTTCGACACCTTTGGCGGCCACCGGCGCGGTGTATTGTTGGAACCGCGTCACCCAGGCCTGCTGCGTCTCGATGAGATCATCGCGCACCTCGCCCAGAATGACACGCTCGATGAAACGGTAGACCGTCGGCTCAGCGGCGGGGTTGCGTTGGAGCGCCCGGTGGATCGCTTCGCGGACGACCGTTTCGGCTTCATCCGGTTCATAGGGCAGATAGGTGCGGTAGCGGTCGAACGCCGCGACGATTTCCACCAGCGCCTCGCGCAGGGCGCCGAGGGTCACATCGCGCGTATGGTAGTCGGCCTCGGAAAGGCGGTCGAGCTCGTAGGCCAGCCGGGCCAGTTCGCTCGACAGCTTTGTCCCGATGATGAGGCGTTTGCTTTCGTACACCACGTCGTCGAATGCCTGGGCATCGGGGACGAAGCGGCGATAGGTGCGCTTGAGGGCTGTCTCGCAGTCGGGAGGCAGGAGCACGCCCATCGCATCGTTCATAAAGCGGTAGCCGGTGGCGCCTTCCACGGGCCAGTCGTCTGGCATCGTTTCGCCGGGCGCGAGGATCTTTTCGACCCAGATGTGCTCGGCGCCAAGCTCGTGGAGCCGCTCCAGGTACTGCTGCGGATCGGAGAGGCCGTCGACGTGGTCGATGCGCACGCCGTCGATGCCGTCCTGAGTCATCAGTTCGCCGAGCATCCGGTGCGCATCCCAGAAGACCTGCTCGTCTTCCATCCGCAGCGCGACGAGCTCGTTGATGTCGAAGAACCGGCGATAATTGATTTCGTGGCTCGCCGTCTTCCAGTAGGCCAGCCGCCAGTACTGCGCCTCCAGCAGCTCGTGCAGCGCGTCGGTGTCGATATCATCGAGGGGGTCGTTGAAGTCGATCTCAGCATCGAGCGTATCGAGCCGAGGGCGGAGCGTTTCGGCTTTGGAGCGCTCCGCGGCTTCGAGGCTGGTGAAGGCGTCTTGCAGGTCCTGCAACTCCCAGTACGCCTCGGTGCGCTGGAAGTGAGTGCCCACGTGATCGAGAAGGGTGCCGTACGAAAGTGGGGTGAGGGCAAAATAGTTGTCGTAGTAGACGGCGTAGAAGCGGCCGTTGTTATATTCGAGCGTGATTTCGCCCCCGTCCAGTACATCCCCGTAGGCCGCGCCCAGAAACGGCAGCAAGATCTTGCCGCGCAGCTCGGGTTTGAGTGGGGCCCAGTCGATATCGAAATAGTGCGCGAACGCCGAGTGCGGTCCGTACGCGAGTACGTCCTGCCACGAGTCGTTGTGCGGCCCTACGCCGGCATGGTTAGGCACGAAGTCAAGAATTAGCTGGAGGCCCGCTTCGGTGGCAGCGATGCGCAGCTGCTCGAAAGCGGCGCGCCCGCCGAAATCGGCGCGGATGCTGTTATGGTCGATTACGTCGTAGCCGTGGGTGCTGCCGGGCCGCGCCTCGGTAATGGGCGACAGGTAGAGGTGGCTGATGCCGAGCTGCCGCAGGTAGGGGATCAGCGCTTCGGCCTCGGCGAATCCGAAGTCGGGGCGGAGCTGAAGGCGATACGTGGCGATCATGGGCGCAGGAGGGCGATGAGACGGAGGACACCGGGCGAATCCATCGCAGCGCGTTCGGGGCACTGCATCGGGGAAGATAACGAAGGCGCAGGGTGGTGTGCGAGCTGCTCCGCTATTTCACCGGGTTATCATCGGAGGGGTACGGCCGATAAGGCGGCGCGATGACGCTGTACTCGGATGAACCGATCCGGCCCCGCCTCGTACAGAAAGCGATTCATCTGCATCCGATGTTCCCCGGCTATGTTCTACTCCCGTCGCTCCTCGCGCTCGTCGTCCCTGCCCCGGTTCGTGCTCATGGGCATTATTGGATTTGTCCTGTCGCTCTACTTGGCCTGGACAGGACACCCCACCCGCTCCCTCGTAATGCTGGCCGCTGCCGGGCTGTGTGGCGCCTATGCCGGATGGCAGGGCCGGAAGCTCGGCAGCTGGGCCGCAGTCGCGGAGCTGTTTCGCACGCGGTGGGAACAGATCAAAGGAACCGAGTAGCGGTCTGTTGCCATCCCGTTTGGCGGCTGGCTACGGACGGGGAATAACGATGCGAATCGTCGTGCCCTCGCCCTCTTCGGAGGCGATCCACATTCGCCCACCGAACTCTTTGGTCACCTGATACGCCTTCGTGAGTCCGAAGCCGCCTCCTTTCGTGCGCTTGTCGTGCACATTACTCGCGCGTTCCCCGAATCCGATAACCGATTCGATTTCATCGGCCGGGATGCCACGACCCGTATCGCGGACGGCAAAGCGGAGGGTCTCGTCGCTCTCGTGGATGCCGATTTCGATCATGCCGCCGGGATCGGTGTATTTGCGGGCGTTGGCGGCCAGGTCGCGGAGGACATCCTGAAAGACGGGCGGCATCGTGATTGTGGATTGCGTGGCCGCGTCGATGTCGAAGCGTACCGCGTATGCGTCATCGCCGGCCTGCGTAACGTCGTAGACGATGTGGTACTTGCCCTTGCTGTTCTGGGCGACCGCGTCGAAAAACGCCTTCAGGTTGGAGGTGACCGACTCGACCTCAATCGGCTCCCACTGTTCCGGGCTCCCGAGCCGGTCCAGCAACTCATCGGATCGCTGATGCAGCGTTTCGAAGACGGAGTCGATGTTGGCGAGCGACTCGGCCACATTCGGATGGGTGCGCATCCGGGGATGGGCGTCCAGCGCAGCCTCGATATCGGCGCGGATGAAGGCTTCATGCTCGTCCACTGTAGTGGCAATGTGAGCCGCATTCTCCGTCACCGAGAAGGCCAGCAGCAGCGCCCACACCCGGTCGCGGCTGGCCTCCAGCGCATCGATGCTGCCGAGCATGCTGCCCAAAATCAGCAGCTCCGTGCTGAGCACGTTCATGACGTTAATGAAGCTGTGCATGTCGATCAGTGCCGATTCCTCATCGGACAGCTCAAGCGGGGTGGTGATTTCGATCTCCATCGCAAAGGCGGGCGGAAGTGAAAAAGGCCGGCGGTCTGTCTCCTACCTCAACAATTCTCGCGCCAGATGCGCGTCTGCAGTGCGATGACGCCGCTCAATCCCCATCGATTTCATGGGGCGCCGCAGTTGCCATTGCAGGCCGTAGCGCCCATTTTGCAGTCATCCGTCGTCCTGTTCCTGCTTGCCGCGTGCGCTTTATGCTTCGTTCGTTTTGCTCCGCTGCTCTTTTGATGCTGACGTTTACGCTGGCGGGATGCGGCCCTCTGCCCGCTTCCGAAACGGCATCTGCTCCCGATTCCGTCCCGGCGTGGGCACAAGATGCCGTCTTCTACCAGATTTTTCCGGAGCGCTTCCGTAACGGGGATCCGTCGAATGATCCGACGCGCGCCTCGCTGGAGCGGCCCCTCGGCGATGTGCCCGAGGATTGGGAGGTCAGCCCCTGGACGGGCGACTGGTACGAGCAGGCCGATTGGGCGCAGCCGATGGGCGGCTTCTACGACAGCGTTTTCGACCGGCGCTACGGCGGCGACCTGCAGGGCGTGATGGACGCGCTGCCGTACCTCGATTCGCTCGGCATCAATGCGATCTACTTCAACCCGGTCTTCTGGGCGCGGTCGATGCACAAATACGACGGCAATTCCTTCCACCACATCGATCCGTACTTCGGTCCCGACCCCGCCGGCGATTTCGCGCGGATGGATCAGGAAACCCCCGACGATCCCACGACTTGGCGCACCACCGCCGCCGATTCGCTCTTCTTCGCGCTGGTCGACGCCGCCCACGCGCGCGACATCCGCATCGTCATCGATGGCGTTTTCAACCACACTGGGCGCGACTTCTTCGCCTTCCGCGACCTCGTCGAAAACCAGCAGGAGTCCGCCACCGCCGACTGGTACGTGGTTCGGTCGTTCGACGACCCCGCGACGCAAGACACGAACGAGTTCGACTATCAGGGCTGGTGGGGCGTGGCCTCGTTGCCCGAGTTTGCCAACAACGCCGACGGCACCAACCTGCATCCGGCCGTGAAGCAGTACGTTTTCGACGCCACGCGCAAGTGGATGGACCCGAACCAGGACGGCGACCCGTCCGACGGCGTCGACGGATGGCGGCTCGATGTCACCGAGGAGGTGCCCATCGGCTTCTGGACGGAGTGGAACGCGCTCGTCCGCGACATCAACCCGCAGGCGTACACCGTGTCGGAGATCTGGCAGAACGCGTCCTATTTCATCGGCGCGGCCGGTTTCTCTGCGACGATGAACTACTGGGGGTTTGCGTATCCGGCGAAAGCGTTTCTCGTCGATGGCGGCATCACGCCGGGCGCCTTCGGGCAGATGCTCCGCAACCGCCGCGTCAGCTACGCCGCGCCGATGCGCTACGCGATGCAGAACCTGATCGACTCGCACGACACGCCGCGCATCGCGTCGATGATCGTCAATCGCAACCCGGATGATGTGCGGACGGAGCAGGTGGGCTACGACCGAGACGCCTCGCCGCGCGGCACGCCCGGATACGCGGTGCGCAAACCGAACGCGTCCGAGCGGCAGATCCAGCGGCTGGTCACCCTCTTCCAGATGACGTACGTCGGCGCCCCGATGGTCTACTACGGCACCGAGGCCGGGCTCTGGGGCGCCGACGACCCCGACGACCGAAAGCCGATGCTCTGGCCGAGCAAGGATTACGCGGTGGAGGACGACCACCCGCTCGGCCAGTCGCGCCCCGCCGATGCGGTGGCGTTCGACCGCGACCTGTTCGACTTCTACCAGTCCGCCATCCAGCTACGGCGAGAGCATGTGGCGCTGCGCCGGGGCGATTTCCAGGTCATCCACACCGACAACGAGCGCACCCTGTTCGCCTACAGCCGGACGCATCAGGACGCCGCGTTCGTCGTCGTGCTCAACCGCTCCGACGAAGCGCACAGCGTCCGCATCCCCCTGAGCGATCAGCTTCAGGGTACGTATCAGGTGGCACTGGCGACGACCGATGAAGGCATTCGGGTCCAGCAGGATGGCACGGCGCTGGTGCTCGAACTGCCGGATTACTCGGGATTGGTGCTGCGCCGGGAATAACTCATCCCTCGACCATCACGGCAGCGCCGGCGCGGGGGAAGTGTACGGTGTCCACATCGATGACGGGAGCGAGGCTGTCGTCGGTGTATTTGGGGTGCTCGGTGTGGGTGAGGAGTTCCGTGCCGGACGGGCGCGGGAGTGGGGTGTCGTCGGCAAGAGCGACGAGCAGGACGTGGCGGCCGCGCCGGACGATTAGCCCGAAGTCGCCATGGGCTTCGGTTTCGACGGAGTCGTCGAGATCAGCGCGAAGATCCAGCCAGTCGCGATAGAGCGCCCGCGTGCGAGCGTGGCGACCCCGATCTGGTTCGTCCCAGTTGAGTTGGCTGCGCTCGAACGTCGCCGGATCCTGCGGATCGGGAACGGTGCCGTCGAAGCCGGAGAAATCGGCAAACTCCTCGCGCCGCCCTTCGCGGACGAGTTCGCCCAGTTCTTCGTTATGGTCGGTGAAGAAAAGAAATGGCGTCGTCGCGGCCCATTCCTGGCCCATGAACAGCAGCGGCGTTTCCGGGGCAAACAGCAGCAGCGCCGAGGCTGCGCGGTAAGCCGGCAGGGGGATCTCGCCGTGCAGGCGCGCGCCGGTGGGCCGGTTGCCCACCTGGTCGTGGTTCTGGATGCAGATGACGCACTGGTCGAGGTCGATGCCGGACGGGTCGGTTCCCCAGGGTTCGCCTCGGGACGGGAAGACCTGGCCGCGGTAGTACCAGCCGTCGCGCACAGTGATGGCGAGCTCCTCGGCGGTGTGGTCGGTGTAGCTGCTGAAGTAACCCTCGTCGTCCCCGGCGGTAAGGTGGCGGACCTGGTGATGAAAATCATCCGTCCAGATGCCGTCAAGTCCGAATCCGCCGTCCTCGCGCGACATCAGCAGCGTGTTGATATTGCGCGGATCCTCGGCGATGAGATGGCGGCGCGGACCGTCGACCTCGGCGCGGATGCGGTCGTTCAGCTCGGCAAGGAAATGGGGGTCGCTTTCGTCCTTGAGTGCGTGCGTGGCGTCGAGGCGAAGGCCGTCGATGTGGTACTCGCGCAGCCAGTGGATGGCATTGTCGATGAAGAGGTGGCGGACGCCCTTGCTATGGGCGTCGTCGAGGTTCATAGCCTGGCCCCAGGGGGTATCGTGCTTGTCGGTAAACATGGGCGCGAAGGACGCCAGATACGCACCATCGGGGCCGAGGTGGTTGTAGATGACATCAAGAAGGACGGCGAGCTCTTCTTGATGTGCCGCATCGACGAGGGCGCGGAGGGCATCGGGCGTGCCGTAGGCGCGGGAGGGCGCGTAGAGGGCGGCAGGATCATAGCCCCAGTTGCGATCGCCGGGAAAGTCGGCGACAGGCATCAGCTCGATGGCCGTCACACCGAGATCCTTCAAGTAGCGCAGCTTCTCTCGCACGCCGGCGAAGGTGCCCGCCTCGGTGAACGTGCCCACATGCAGTTCGTAGATGACTAAATCGCCCCGGTCCCGCCCGGCCCAGTCGTCATCCGACCACACGTACGCCGCGGGGTCGACGACCATAGACGGGCCGTGCACGCCTTCGGGTTGGAAGCGTGAGGCCGGATCGGGGAATGGGCCATCGCCATCGAGCCGGTACTGGTAGTGTGTGCCGGGCGCAACGCCCTCGACGAACCGCTCGAAATAGCCGTGCGCATCCGCCGTAAGCGGCAGCGGCGCATCCGCCTCATCCAGCATGAGGTCGAGCGAATTGGCCGTGGGAGCCCAAACGCGAAACTGGACTCCGTCATCGTGGGGAAGGGCGCCGAGCGGGCGATGAGGAAAAGGCATGGGAGAACGAGGCGTGGGGGAAGAACGGGGAGGCCGATCCGACTAAGGGTTACGTGTCGTAGACGGACTCAGGAGCGCGGCCGTAGGTGTGCGTGAGCGTCTGCAGCCGGTCGGCGAGGGCGTCGGTCAGCTGGTCTTCGGTGAAGCGCCACTGCCAGTTGTCGCCCCCTTCGCCGGGCAGGTTCATTCGCGCCTCGGGGCCGAGTTCGAGGATGTCCTGCAGTGGGATGATTACTCGCTCCGCCACCGATTTCATCAGGGCGCGGATGCAGGTCCAGGGCAGCGTCTCCACCTCGTCGTCCGGATCGAGGTTGAGGTAGGTGCGGGCGAAAGATTTGGCCGCGTCGTCTATTTCGCCGTTCGTCCACCAGCCAATCGTGGTGTTGTTGTCGTGGGTACCGGTGTAGGCGACCACGTTGCGGTCATAGTTGTGCGGCAGGTACTCCGAGTGGGGGTCGTCGTAGAACGCAAAGTGGAGCACGGCCATGCCGGGGAAGCCGAATTGCTGGCGCAGTTCGACGACATCGGAGGTGATGATGCCGAGGTCTTCGGCAACGATGGGCACGTCGCCAAAGCGCTCCTGCACCGTCTCGAAGAGCGCCTCGCCGGGCGCCTGAACCCACTGGCCGTGGATGGCCGTGTCCTCCTCGGCGGGAATCTCCCAGTAGGCCGAAAAGCCGCGGAAATGGTCGATCCGCACAATGTCGACGAGGTCGAAGAGCCGCCCGATGCGCCGCGTCCACCAGCGGAAGTTGTTCGCCTGCATCGCGTCCCAGCGGTAGAGCGGATTGCCCCAGCGCTGGCCCTCTTCGGCGAAGAAATCGGGGGGGACGCCGGCGACGACGGTGGGATGGCCCTGCTCGTCGAGGTAAAACAAGTCCTGGTGGGCCCACACGTCGGCGCTGTCCTCGGCGACGTAAATCGGGATGTCACCAAAGAGCTTAATCGAACGCTCATGGCAGTAGTCGCGGAGGGCGGTCCACTGGCGCTCAAAGAGGAACTGCCAGAACTGGTGTTTGCGGATGGTTCGCTCGTGGGTTGTGCGCGCCTCCCGAAGCGCCTCGGGATCGCGCAGGCGGAACGGTTCCGGCCAGGTCGTCCAGGCGTTGCCGTCGTGCGCATCCTTCAGGGCCATGTAGAGCGCATACTCGGAGAGCCAGTCGGCCTCTTCGGCGCAGTAGACCTCGAAGTCGTTCAGCAGCCCGGGATCGGCCTCGCGCTCGAAGCGGTCGAAGACTCGGTTCAGGAGCGTCGTCTTCAGCGGGATGGCGCGCTCGTAATCGACGTGGCCGGTGGGCAGCTCGGGCCGGTCGGCCAGGTCCTCCTCCGTGAGCAGGTCGGCATCCAGCAGACGATCGGGACTGATGAGCAGCGGGTTGCCCGCAAACGTCGATGGGCTGGAGTAGGGCGAGGCGCCGTAGCCCACCGGCCCGATCGGCAGCACCTGCCAGATCTGCTGATGGGTGCGGGCCAGAAAATCAGCGAAGCGGTAGGCCGCGGGGCCTATGTCGCCGATGCCGTACGGGCTCGGGAGGGACGTGATGTGCAAGAGAACGCCATTGGATCGGGAAGACACAGGAGCGTAGCATTCGTGGAGAAAAACGAGCGGAGCACGGGGTAGAACTTACAGTTTGCGCAGCTCCTCTTCAGGGATGGAGAGCCGGTCGCGCAGGGACGTCGGCGCGTCGGCGGCGCGTTGCAAGCGCTGGTCGTAAAGCGTGCGGAACTGGTCGACCAATTCATCGAGGCCGCGATCGGCCGATGCGGCCCGGACATCGACGACTTCGGGATAGGCGAAGGTAGCCGCGCCGGCGGTGTCTACGAACAGCGATTTGAGGCCGAGGCGCCGCTGGAACGGGGAGGCGGTCGTGTAGAAGACATGGTACTTCTCGATGGGAATTACCCAGATGTAATGCCGGAAGACACCGCGGCGGACGAAAAATCCGTCGTCGCGGATGGCATAGCCGTGGTTTATGTACTGGAGGATGGCGAGGCCCAGCAGCAGGGGTGCGAGGGCGAGCAGCCATCCGGCATCCGTCCATGCGAGCCAGCCGGTATCCAGCCAGTCGATTAGGTAGCTGAGCAGGCCCGTCGCCCCGACGAGCGCCAGGTTGTAGCGCACAAAGGAGCGCCGAATGGTGAGCCGGGACACCGATTCGAACGACTCCGGCAACTCGAACGAGCGAATGTGCTGCGCCAGTTCCAAGATCTGATCCTTTTGCGCGAACGGGATCACGACACGGTGGCCCTGCTCCTCCACGTCGAGCCCCACCGTTTGCACTTCGAGGGCATACCATCCGAACTGGCGCATGGCCGGGTTGGTGCGCAGGATGAGCGTTTGCACTTTCTGGAGCGGAATGGTGCCTTCGGCGAGGGTGAGTAGGCCGCGGCGCAGGCGGAGCTTGTCGCCATCGAGCCAGAGGCGGAAGCCGTAGTACTTGTTCAGGTTGATGAGGATGCCGGTGAACCACGAGAGCAGGCCTGCGACGACGACCGTGAGCAGGCCCGTGAGCCACGGGGAGGCGGCGGCCACGGCATAGAGGCCTTCGAGGTCGCCCTGCGAGAGTTGCAGCCACAGGATAAGGTCGTCGGCCGGAATGAATTGGAGGCCGGAGAAGATGAGCGCGATGTAAAGCAGCGAGAAGCGAAAGGCGCCCGAGAGCAATACCCGCCCGAGGGGCATGGCAAAGATCTGGTCGCCGGGCTCGGTCGGCGCGGGGTCATCGTCTGGGGCGTCGGTATGCGATGAGGTGGGGGCGGTCTCGGCACCGGCATCCACGTTGGCGTCCGGTGCTGTGCTGGCGCTCGCATCGGCCTGTTGGCGCTTGAAGGTGCGCACGGCCTGGCGGATGGTGTGCGCCTCGCCGAGGCTCACGTATTCGAGCACGCCCTCGGTGGAGGAGCTGCCCGCCGTTTCCACTTTGACCTTGGCGGTACCCAGCAGGCGCGGTAGCAGGCCCTGCTCGATCTGGATGTTTTGCACCCGCTCCAGTGGGATGCTCCGGTTCTTGCGGTTGAGCACGCCGCTCTGGATGACGATTTCGCGCGGCGTGATGCGATAGCTGAAGCGCATGTACTGTAGCACGATCGCCGGCAGCGCAATGAAGCCGTACACGAGCCCGATAAAGATGGAGAACCAGGCTTCCGAATTGGGATTGGACAGCGCCGGGTAGAGCAGGAACGCCAACGCGGGCAGACTAACCAGCAGCCGTTGCAGCAGCGTCATCGGGTGCAGGCGTTTGGCTTCCTGCACGGCGTTGAGCGTGCGGTGCGGCGCCTCGGAGGAGGGCGCCTCGGGGGAAGAATGGGCGGTTGAATCAGCCATCACACGGGATCTTCCATGAGCGGATCCTCGAGGATGTAGCGCTTGACCTCGTCGCGAATCCGCTCGGCTTCATCGAGTTCGAGGCCGGGAATGACGACGTCGCTGCTGCGCGAGCCGGCGGTGTGGACGATCAGCCGGCCCAGTCCAAACTCGCGCTCCAGCAGGTCCTGCGACACATCGAGATGTTGGATGCGCCGCAGCGGTACGATCGTGCGCACCCGGTTGAGCACGCCGCGCCGCAGGGCGAGCTCTTCCGCACGGAGGGCGAAGCCCCAGTAGCGGTAGCGCAGCCGCGGCCAGAAGATGCTGTAGAGGCCGCCGAGGGTCAGCACCGCCAGGGTGGCCAGGCCCGTGGGCAACCAGCCGTCCGTCCCACTGAAGAAATGCGTCAGATCGTAGAAGAAGGCGACCACCAGGAGCAGCGTCGACAGGCCGATCAGCTTGATCGTCCAGATCGTTCGGATCGACGGGTGTAGCGTCTGGTGAGAACCCGGAGCGCCCGGATCTGAACTCGACTCGTCAAGCGTAGTAGGTGTGTCCATACAACAGGGAAGCGGCCCTGTAAAATTCAACATTGCGTGTACAACACACATTCAAGCCGCAGCGTGAGTTGAGGTTTCGGGGGCCCAGCTGTAGAAATCTGTCAGATATTCGCATGGTCTCCTTGTCCCGAATGTATTCAACACTTTTAATAGAATCGCACGCCGACCCACAGTTGCGGAGGCAAGAAAGAGTGAGGTATCACGCAGCACGTCCCCTCGCCGGATCCGGCTCGGCGGGCGGGGCTCGTTGGGATCAGGACATGATGAAATCGGCCCTCCAGTGGGTGAGCCTCGTAGTGCTGCTGGTATTAGCCGCTGGTTGGAGCGCGCCCGCAGCCGCGCAGCCGTCCGATCCCTTGGGCTATCCGCTGATCCAGACGTACGCGCCCGAGGACTACGGGCGCCGCCTGCAGAGCCAAAACTGGTCCGTCACGCAGGATAGCCAGGGCGTCATCTACGTGGCTAATCCGGGAGGCGTGCTCGCCTACGACAGTGCGACGTGGCGCCTCATCCCCACCGATCAGCAGACGCTCGTGCGCACCGTTGTCACCGGGCCGGAGGGGACGGTGTACGCCGGTGCCTACGGGGAGATTGGCGCACTGCGGCCCGATAGCACCGGCGCGCTGCAGTACGAATCGCTCCTGGATGCGCTCCCGTCCGATCAGCGGTCGTTTGGGCACACGTGGAGCGGCGTGGCGACATCCGAGGGCGTCTACTTCCAGACGCGCCAGCACCTGTTCCACTGGGACGGCGCCGCAATGCAGACGTGGACGGCCTCCGATTCGACTGCTTTCCGCAAAATCTTCGCCGTACGCGACACCGTCTACGTCGACGAGTCGGGCGAGGGGCTGCGGCAACTGGTGGATGGCACGCTGACGACGCTGGTTCCCGAGCGCGAACTCGGTTCCCAGCAGATCTACAGCGTCATGCCGCACGCCGAGGGGCTGCTCATTGGGACCGATACCGATGGGCTCTATCGCTACGCCGGGGGCGAGGTCACGCGCTTCGGCGCCCAGGCCACTGCGTTTCTGCGCCAGAATGAGCACTACGACGGCCTCGCCCTGCCGAACGGTACATATGCGCTGGCGACGCTGCGGGGGGGGGTGCTCATCATGGATGCGCAGGGGCAAACCCGCCGCGTACTCAATCGCGAGATAGGGTTGATCAGCAACGACATCAAGTCGCTCTTTCTGGATCGCCAGGGAGGGCTCTGGATGGCATGCGAAGCCGGCATCGCCCGTGCCGAGGTGCAGGCGCCGGTGGATCTGTACGATGAGCGTGCGGGGCTCGACGGCGTCGGGCTCGTCCTCCAGCGGCACGACGGCGCCATGCACGTGGGCACCAGTGCGGGCATCTTCCGCCTCGCTCGCGAGACGGCCCCCGATGGAACGGTGCGGCCCGTCTTCGAGCCGGTAGCGCAGCTGCGGGCGCAAATCTTCGATATGGTTTCAGCGGGGCCGAGCCTCCTGGCGGCAACTTCGAAGGGCGTTTTCACGATCCGAAACGGAGGGGCAACATCGATTGTGTCGGGGCGAACGGCGTTCGCGCTGCACGCCTCGCGCCGGAGCGACGAGATGATCTACGTCGGCTACATCGACGGCGCGGGTAGTTTGCGTCGAGAGGGGGGCACGTGGACGGCCGATGGCGAGCTGGCCGACTTCAACGACGAGGTCCGTTTTATCGCGGAAGAAGCCGGGGGTGCCCTCTGGCTGGCCTCGGCCTATGGGGGACTCTGGCGCATCGATCAGCCCGGCGATTTGAGCGGCAACCCGCGGATTGCCGAGATGGATTCCGAGGACCAGACGCCGCGCCACACGTACCGGTTTGCGCGCGGCCCGGACGGGCTGCACATCATTACCCGGCAGGGGCTCGCGCGCCCGGTGGTCGAGGAGACCGAGCAGGTAACCTTGGCTCCCGACTCGACGACGCTTCGCGCCATCCCTTCCGATGCGCGCATCGTCGATGTGCAGGTCGCGCCCGATGGCGAATACTGGGTATTCACCGATCAGGGTCTGATACGGGTGCGGGCCCCCGGTCGCGACGGTGCGGTCGAGATGCCGCTGGCCGGCGTCGAAGACTTTAGCGCCTTCGCCACCCGCGCCGAGGCGGGCGGGACGTTCTGGGTTACGGGCGAGGAGGGCGTGCTTCGTCATCAGCCGCGCGCGTTCGAGCCGCCCGAGGTGCCGGTGCACACGCTAATTCGCAAAGTCAGCCTCATCAAGGCCGATTCGGTGCTCTTCGACGGAGGGGCTTCCCGGGCCGGTCGGACGCCCGAGCTCGCCCCCTCCGCTGATGCCGTCCGCTTCGCGTTTGCCGCGCCCGCGTTCGGCAACGAATCGGCGAACGAATACCGGTTCCGGCTCATCCAGTATAACCCGGAGTGGTCCGATTGGACGACGGAGACGAAGAAAGACTACACCAACCTCGGGCCGGGCCATTACACGTTCGAGGTCCAGGCGCGCAATCCGGGCGTGTGGGAGGGGCGCACGGCGCAATTCACGTTTGTAAAGCTGCCGCCGTGGTATCGCACCACCTGGGCGTATCTGCTGTACATCATCCTGGGCGCGGCCGCGCTGAGCGGCATCGTGTGGTGGCGATCTGCGCATCTGCAGGCGCGGGCTCGCCGGCTGGAACAGCTGGTCGATGAGCGGACAGCCGAGGTGCAGGAGCAGGCCGAACAGCTGGAGCTGTATAACCGCGCCCTTCAACAGTCGAACCGAGAGTTGAACGAGGCGCTCGAAGAGAAGTCCGAGCTGCTCGGCGTGGCAGCGCACGACCTGAAGAACCCGCTCTTCGGCATCCGGGGCCTCGCCGAGGTCCTGCTCGATGACGCCGATCTCGACGAATCCGACCATCGCAAAATCAAGCTGATCCATGAGTCGGCCGATGAAACCCTGACGTTGATTAACAATCTGCTCGACTCGGCCGCGGCGTCGAGCGGGCAGGTGAACCTCGATCTGCAGCCGCTCGACCTGTGTGAGGTGGCTCAGTGGGTCGTGCGCCGCTTTGAGCCCCAGGCCGAGCGCAAGGACCAAGAGCTCTCGTTCTCGGCGACTGAGGCGGACTGCACGGTCAACGCCGATGAGGAGAAGCTTCGCGAGTCGATGAGCAATCTGGTGAGCAACGCCGTGAAATACGCCCCGCTGGAGAGCACCATCGAGGTGGAGGTGCGGCGCGTGAACGGCGAGGTTCAGTTCCTCGTCCACGATGAGGGGCCTGGCTTGAGCCCACAAGAGCAGGAAAATCTGTTTGCGCCTTTTCAGCGCCTCTCGCCGGAGCCCACGGGGGGCGAGTCGTCATCGGGACTGGGGCTGTACATCGTCAAGCAGCTTGTCGACCTGCAGGATGGGCGCGTGGCTGTCGAAAGCGAGAAGGGGGAGGGGAGCACGTTTATGTTTGCGCTGCCGCACGCTGGTCATTCGCATGCTCGCGCACACAACGGTCAGATGGACTGATGGATCGTCCCGCAGTAAGCATTCTTGGATGCGGTTGGCTGGGCGGCCCCCTGGGCGCCGCGCTCGCAGAGCAGGGCCACCGGGTTAAGGGGTCGACGACCACGCCCGAGAAGCTCGATACGCTCCGCGACGCAGGCATCGAGCCGTATCTGATTCGGCTGGACCCCGACCTTGCCGCCCCCCCCGATGACTTCTTTGCGGCCGACTGGCTGGTGCTCAATATCCCGCCGCCTCGCCGGGAGGACGCCGAGGCGTATCATCTGCAGCAGATCGACGCCGTAATCGCGGCGATCCGTCGCGGGACGATCCGCGCGGTTCTCTTCGCCAGCTCCACCGGCGTCTACCCGAAGGTGGGCCGCGTCGTGACGGAGGCAGATGCCCCGGACGATCCCGACGCCATCGAGGCTCCGATCCGCTCGACGGGGCCGCTGCTGCTCAAAGCAGAGCGGCGCCTCCAGGCTGCCGATGCGTTCGACACCACCGTGCTGCGCTTCGCCGGACTCTACGGGGGCGATCGCCAGCCCGGGCGCTTCATGGCGGGCCGTACCGCGGTGAAAGGGGGCGACGCGGCCATCAATCTGATTCACCGGGACGATTGCATCGGCATCGTGCAGGCGGTCATCGAACAGGATGTGCGCGGCACCATCCTCAACGCGTGCTCGGATGCTCATCCGACGCGCCGTACGTTTTACCCGAAGGCGGCGCGGCGCCTTGGCCTGGAGCCGCCTACTTTTGCCGACGAGAGCCGCCCGAACAAGATCGTCAGCAATGCCAAGCTCAAGCGCGTTCTGGGCTACACGTTCAAGCACCCGGATCCGTTAGAATAGCGCGACCCCCGGTGGACCATCCAGTGTAACGTTTTACCCAACTCTTGCACCGCACGCCCACTCCGTTGATATCCTTAGCGGTGTCGCCTATTCATGATAGACGCCGTTGTCACGCGCTCTATTGATTAGCCCCCGGTAGCTATGCCCGCTCCATCCGATTCCCCGGCTGTACCCACTACTCCGCGCGGCCTGCAGGCCGACGATGCCGCCTCCATCGGCGAGCGATACCGTACGGTCCGCAGCTTCACCGAAACGCTCTGCGAGCCACTGGAAATCGAGGACTACGTCGTCCAGACGAAGGAGAACGTGAGTCCGACGAAGTGGCATCTGGCGCACACGAGCTGGTTCTTTGAGACGTTTATTCTGGAGGAGCACTATGACGGATACGAGCCGCTCAACGAGGCGTACGCGTACCTCTTTAACTCGTACTACATCCAGGCCGGCGAGCGCCACTGCCGCGACCGCCGGGGATACATCTCGCGTCCCACGGTGAAACAGGTGTTCGAGTACCGCCGCTACGTGGACGACCACATGCGCGAGCTCATCGCCACCGCCGAGGGCGAGCAGCGCCGCGCCCTCGCGCCGCTCGTCGAAATCGGGTTGCACCACGAGCAGCAGCATCAAGAGCTAATGGTGACCGACCTCAAGCATGTGTTCTCGGTCAATCCGCTGCGCCCGGCCTATCGCGACCTCACTCCGCCCGCTCAGCACGAGACCGCGGAGTTGGAGTGGATCGGCTTCGACGAGGGAATCTACGAGGTCGGCTACGAGGGCGATGGCTTTCACTTCGACAACGAAGCGCCGCGCCACAAGACGTACCTGCAGCCCTTTGAACTGGCGAACCGGCTTGTTACCAACGGCGAGTTCATCGAATTTATCGAGGAGGGCGGCTACGAGCGGCCCGAGCTGTGGCTCTCGGAAGGATGGTCGACCGTGCAGGAGCGCGACTGGAGCGAGCCCTTCTACTGGGAGAAGCACGAGGGGCAGTGGTACCTGTACACGCTCGGCGGCATGCGCGCGGTGAATCCGGCCGAGCCGGCCTGCCACATCACCTACTTTGAGGCCGATGCCTTCGCCCGCTGGGCCGGAGCGCGCCTCCCGGAGGAGCAAGAATGGGAGATCGCCGCGCGAGAGTTGCCGACACATGGAAACTTCGTGGATGAAGGCCACTACCACCCGCTGCCGCTTTCGCCGGAGGCCGAGCCGGGCCAGCTTCATCAGATGTATGGCGATGTCTGGGAGTGGACGCGCAGTGCCTATTCGCCGTATCCGGGTTACGAGCCGCTACCCGGTGCGATTGGCGAATACAACGGCAAATTCATGTGCGGCCAGTTCGTCCTTCGCGGCGGCTCGTGTGCCACCTCGCGCTCGCACATCCGTCCCACGTACCGCAACTTCTTCTACCCCGACGAATCCTGGCAATTCATGGGCTTCCGCCTGGCCCGCGATGCGGGTTGATGGAGGCGATTCGTCCGTTTCGATCTCTGCCGAGGAGCATGCGAACGGCGGAGCAGCATGACGGACGGAGCGAAGGCGCGGCCGCAAGGCACCCTGCCCCCATTCGTCCCGTCCTTCGTCCGTCCCCTCGTTGCTCTGTTGACGCGTTGCCGTTTTTACGCCGCTAATCTCCCAATCTATGTCGACCTCCCCCTCAACGCTCCCCCTGATTGACCTCCAACCGGACACCGATTCGTTCCGTGAGGAAGTGTGTGCCGGCCTCCGGAGCACCCCCAAAACGATTCCATCGAAATTCCTCTACGACGAGCGCGGCTCGAAGCTCTTCGAGGCTATTTGTGAGCTGGAGGAGTACTACCCGACGCGCACCGAGATCGGGATCATGGAACGGCACGTCGACGCTATGGCCGAGGCGCTCGGGCCCGGCGTGCTGCTCGTGGAGTACGGCAGCGGCAGCAGCCGCAAGACGCGCATCCTGCTCGATCATCTGACCGCGCCCGCCGGATACGTGCCCATCGACATCTCCAAGGAGCATCTCCTGCAGGCTGCCGAAGAGCTCGATGAAGCGTATCCCGATCTGCCCGTTCGGCCCGTTTGCGCCGATTACACCGCCGAGGTGCGCTTGCCCGATCCCGGGCGGCCTGTGCGGCGTACCGTCGTCTACTATCCGGGCTCGACAATTGGCAACTTTACTACCGACCGCGCGCGGGATTTTCTGGCGCACATCCGATCGCTCGTCGGACCCGAAGGCGGGCTGCTCATCGGCGTCGATTTGCAGAAGGAGGAGTCGATTCTGCAAGACGCCTACGACGACGCCGAAGGCGTGACCGCCGCCTTCAACAAGAACATGCTGCGGCGCATCAACCGGGAGTTGGAGGCAGATTTTGACCTCGACCGTTTTGAGCACGAGGCGCGCTATAACACCGCCGAAGGTCGCGTCGAGATGCATCTCGTCGGCACCGCGTCGCAGGACGTAACCGTCGACGGGGAGACGTTCACGTTTGCCGCGGGCGAGACCATCTGCACCGAATACTCCTGTAAGTACACGCTGGACGGATTTGCCGAGCTGGCGGCTTCGGCCGGCTGGCGTGTCGAGCGCGTATGGACCGACGACCATCCGCTCTTCAGCGTACAGTACTGCACAGTGGCCGAGGCAGCGTGAGAGGAGCCATCTGCCAGACCGATGGAACGTCGCGCGCTGATTGGGCTTCGTACAGAGGACGCGATGCATCCTCTTCTTTGAGCAAACGCAACGAAAACTATGGCCTACGAATTTTTCCTTGGCGTCGACGCGGTCGAAACAGATGACGGGGCGCCCGAAGCCGTTATCACGCTCGTGGAGAAAGAAGCCGACGGCGACAACGACCCCTCTACCTTCCGCGTGCACCTGATCGAACAGGCCACCGGCGACGACCTCGGCGCACGTGTAGCCGAGCGCATCCAAGACGCGCTTACGCAGAAGCCCTTCATCGGGCGGACGGTGCTCGTCGTCAACCGGACGATGGCGCCCGGCCAAGACGTCTTGAAGCAGCTCGATGAGCGCGGCCTCGATGCCATCGCCGCCGAACTGACCGGCGGCTCGACCTCGGTGGCGGGCGACACCAGCGAGATGGCGGTGGAGATCTCGGCGCAGGAGATGGTCGACCACCTCGCGACGGTGTATCACGATCAGCGCCTCGACGTGTCCCCGCAGAAGGATCGCGAGATCGTGTCGCGGCTTTTGCGTACGGTCGAACGCTTCGGCAGTGAGGGGGCCGACTCGGACGGGCAGGTGCTCCGCGATCAAATGGGGACGACGCCTGCTGAGGGCGCCTACGACCCGGTGGTCGTGAGCGCGGCGCTGGCATGCTGGACGGGCGCGCAGCAGTCCTTCGATCCCATCTCGGGCCTCAAGCAGCGCCCCGAAGGGGTAGGGAATACCCGCCGGTAGATCGATTTACCCGCAGGCCCACCTCGAATGGTGGCGGGCGATCGGTCATATCATCTGCCCTCGCGGAGGCCGGGTGAAATTTCCGGCCTCCGTGTTTTATGTTACGTGTACTCGTGTGCCCCGACGGCACGCGCCATCGCCCGATCACGAATCCCGCAAGATCATGTTTCAATCGCACCCGTGGCACGACGTGCCCATCGGCAACGATGCGCCCGATGTCTTCCAGGCCGTCATCGAGATCCCGCAGGGCTGTAAGGTTAAGTACGAGCTGGATAAGCAGACCGGTCTTTTGCGTGTGGACCGGATGCTGTATTCCTCGGTCGTGTATCCGGCGAATTACGGCTTCATCCCGCGCAGCTACGGCGATGATAAAGATCCGCTGGATGTGTTGGTGCTCGCACAGGAGGCTGTCGATCCGCTCTGCATCCTACGCGCGCGGCCCATCGGCATGATGAGCATGCTCGATGAGGAGCAAGAGGACGCCAAGATCATCTGCATCCATCTCGACGATCCGGCCTTTAACGACTTCTGGCACATCAAAGAGCTCCCCGATCATACGCTTCGCGAGCTCAAGCGCTTCTTTCAGGATTACAAGGTCCTCGAAAATAAAGCCGTACGTGTGCAAGATTTCTTCGGCCCCGAGCGCGCCAAGTCGGTCGTTGGCGATAGCCTGGAGGCGTACGAAGAAACCATCGCGCCCACGCTTGGCTGATGCCCACGCTTGGCTGACGGCCGGGGCCGGCCCGGGTTTGTTTATTCGGTACCGTTTTTGCAGGCGAATAGGCGAAGGCATGGCCGCTGTGGCGACCCCGCCGCGCGATAGAGCGGCCGGGCGTTCCCTTTCTCGCCCGTAGTTCACGATACTGGCATGGCAGAACCGACACTTCTGATCGCGCATTCGGACGACTCCGCTGCGAAGGCACTGCGGTCTGCACTGGAGCAACAGGGCTACGCTGTCCCTGACGGGGCGGCGTCGAGCGCCGCGGTGGTCCAGCGCATCCGTACCGAGGAGGTGGCGCTCGCCCTGATCGATGTGCACCTCGGCGAGCGGTATGCCGGCTTTCAGGTAGGGCAGTACGTCCACAATGCGACCGCCATCCCTATCGTGTACGTCGCCGCCGAGCCCGATGAGACGCTGGCCGAGCGCATCCGCGAGAACGAGGCGTACGGCCTGATTACGGAGCCGCGCAATGCCGGCGCCGTAGCGGCCCAGGTCCGCATCGCGCTTGACCGGCACGAGCGAGAGCAGGGGGCGTGGTCGCGCCTCGGGGGCCTGCTGCGCCTGCTTGATGCCCAACCCGATGCGATCGTGGCGGTCAACAGCGCCGGCCGGGTGACGTTCATGAACGCCGCGGCTCAGGCTTTCGCGCACCAGTCACTGGAGGATTACGGGGAGCACGCGGTGGAGGAGTGTTTTCCAACTGCAGAGGATGAGCATCCGGTCCACGCCGTCCTGGAAGGGCAGCCGCCCCCTGAGGGGCTCTGCACCCTTACCACCGAATCCGGTTCGCACACCATCACCAACCGGAGTATTGTGCCGGTGACGCATCGCGATGCGAGCATGGCCGGTGCCGTCTGGATCTTTGCCGAGGCCAGTGCCACCTCATCTCCGGAGGCTCCGGGCTCCGGGCAGGCCGAGGAGCGGCTGCGCATGCTTGAAGAACTCATCGCCGAGATGGGACTGGGCGATCGGCTGGAGTCGCTGATTCAGGAGCGTAAGCAGCAAGCGACGCCCGGCGTTTAGGCCGAGGCATGTTCCGGCTCTGGTCCGCCCGATGCGACGTACGTTTCGAGCAGATCCTTTGGCTCGGGCCGGGTGAGCAGGCTCACCGCGATCAGCAACAGCCCGTTGGCGGCCAGTCCGTACACGCCTTCGTGCAGGGGAAACGGTTTCCACGCAGGGGCCACGAGGAACAGCGTATTCGCGCCGATGCCGCCGATCAGCCCGGCCAGTGCGCCGGGGCCTGTTGCGCGCGGCCAGTAGAAGGCGGCAAACATCAGCGGAAAGATCTGCGCGACGCCGCCGTAGGCGCCCAGCAGCAGCGCTACGATGGAGACCTCGGACATTACGGCGAAGTAGTACGCGACGAGGCTGACGACGATGACGAGCGACCGGATCCAGGCCCGCTCCTTGCTGTCGTTCATCGACGCGCGCAGCAGCGGCCGGATGCCATCGCGCAGCCCGATCGACGCGGCGGCATGCAGGATGGCATCGCCCGACGACATCGACGCGGCCAGCGTGCCCGCGCACACCAGCCCCACGAGCACCGGCGACAGGTCGATCTGCGTCAGCAGGTACGGCACGATCGTATCCGCCGGCATCACATCAGGATAGGCCAGCACACCCGCGAAGCCGATCAGCAGGATGGGCACGAGGAAGAGCTGAAACGTGGGGTAGAGCACGACCGTCAGCCGGAGCGATTTTTCGCTGCGGGCGGTGTAGCTTTTCATGAAGAGGTGCGGCCACATCGAGAAGCCGACCGCGGAGACGATCACGGCCGAGCTGTAGGCTGCCCAACTCCACGGTGCGCCATCGGCGCTGAGACCGGGCGCCGTCAGCATATCGCGCAGTCCGCGCGCCTCAATCTGCGCAAACATCTCCCCGACGCCGCCGTAGAGTGTGCTCGGCAGATAAAGGCCGAGGAACCACGCGATGATCAGCATAAAAATGCCCTGAAACGTGTTCGTCCACCCGATGCCCATCATGCCGCTGGTGAAGACGTAGACGAGCACGGTGCCGTAGGTGACGAGCGCGCCGAGCCACTCGGGAATCCGCCCATCCGAGATCGTGGCGAGGATGTAGCCCGCCCCTTTCATCTGGAGCGTCAGGTACGGGATGAAGACGGCAACGCTGAGCACGGCGAGCAGCACCGAGAGCGCCGGGCTGTTGTAGCGGTGCGTCAGCAGCTCGGCCTGCGTGACGAAGCCGAAGCGCTCGCCGAGGCGCCGGGCGCGCGGGCCAAGGAAGTAGAGCGGCACCATCCCGACGACGCCGTAGGCGATGATGTAAAACGCCGCCGCGCCACGCGAATAGGCCCATCCGGGCGCGCCGAGGAAGGCAAACGAGGAAAAGACCGAGGCGCCCAGCACGAAGTACAGCACCACCACGTTCAGCGTGCGGTCGCCCGCGACGTAGCCCGCCACGCTCGACGACGCCTTACGCCCCGACCACACGCCCATCACGAGCGTCACCACGAGGTAGCCTGCACAGATCAGCAGGATGATGAGCCAGGGAGCCACGGGCACGAGCGGTTGCAGACGGAGGGCGCGGAGGTTACGACTCGGCGCGGTACAGCCACACCAAGGCCCCGAATGAGATCGCCAGCCAGAGGATAACCCAGGCGAGCGAGAGCGGCAGCCCCAGAATCAGCGGGCGCACGTCGCCGAAGATCGGATACACCGGCCAGATCAGCGCCACGAGCGCCGCGAGCATCACGCCGATGAACGCCAGGCGCCGCTTTCGTCGCTCCGGTGAGGTGCCGGACGAGAACAGGACGAGCCCGTTCGGGATGTCGTCGGATTCGGGCATGCGGCAAAGGGGATGATCGGCAGTACGGGGTTCAGAACGAAAGGCCGACGCGCGGAAAAAGCAAGCCGTTTGTCGCAAATGAAACGATCGACGCGTTGGGATGCACCGGGCTGATCCGTATGTTGGTGCGCCCGCTCATCCGCACACGCATGCTTCCGTTTTATGCAGCACATCAACGTCGAAATCAAAGCCCGCTGCGATCGGCTCGATGCCATCCGCGACATCCTCCATGCCCACGACGCCGAGTTCATCGGCGAGGACCATCAAATCGACACGTATTTCCCGGCGCCGGACGGGCGCTTCAAGCTGCGCGAGGGGACCATCGAGCAGTCGCTCATCTTTTACCGGCGCCCCGATGAGGCCGGCCCGAAGCGCTCGGCGGTCGTCCGCTACGCCCCTGAATCGCCGGCGGAGCTGAAGTCGGTGCTGCAAGCCGCGCTCGGCACCGAGGTCGTCGTCGATAAGCGGCGCGAGATTTACTACATCGACACCGTCAAATTCCACCTCGACCGCGTCGAAGGCCTCGGCGCGTTCGTCGAAATCGAGGCCGTGGGCGAGCAGGGGCAGACCGATGAAGCCGCGCTCCGCGCGCAGTGCGAGAAATACCTCGATGTGTTCGGTATTGGCGAGGCGGATCTGGTGTCCGTCTCCTACAGTGACATGGTGCAGCGCAGCGACGGCGCGTAGGCGCGTCAGACATCGAGCGTGCGCACAAATTGTTCGAGCGCGTCGCGGCGTTCGGTGCGCTCGGCCCGCAGGTCCTCCAGCCGGTCGTCGATGGTTTCGAGCCGGTCTTCCTGCGCTTCGAGCTTGGCCAGCAGCCGCTCGTAGTACGCCGATGACGAGTCGACTGCCTGCATGTTTTCGCGGATGCGCTGCTGCTCCTGCGGGATGCGGTTGCGCTCCCGCTCGTACTGCCGGATTTCCTGCTCGACCTCTTCAACGGCCCGCCGCAGATCGCGGAGGCGTTCGAGCGCCTCGCGCACGTCATCGGGAATCGCGTTGGCGCGCAGATAGAGCTGGATCCGGGACGTGTTGGCGTCGGCAAGCTGATACGTTTGTTCGCGGACGCGCTCGGTGGCGACGGTGAAGTCGGTCGTCGCGCCGGCATCCACGCTCACGCGGAAGCGATGCACCTCGGGGGTCGACTCCTCGGCTTCGGCGGGCGAGACGAGGTCCCATCCCGACTGGCGCGGATGCTCGATGACAATCGTCTTGTCCTGATCGCCCTGGTTGGCGATCGTGTACGTCTGCCGGGCCGTCGACGTGCGCGTCGTTTCGAGCACGCCATCGACGATGCGGCCCACTCGAAGCTCCTGATCACTCGTCTCCGATTCGGCGTCGATGCGCACGTCCTGATCGACGGCGTACGCCAGCAGCCGCTTTTGATCGGCGGGCACATCTGTCAATCGCGCATCGCCGGCATAGGCCTGCTCATCGAACACCGCGATGGGCCCGTGCGCCAGATGCAGGCCGGTGGTGTTCTCCAGCCACGCGCCGTGGAGCGGATGCTGGTCCTGCTCGGCCGCGTTGAAGATGCTCACGCGCTCGACCGAAACCGGGGTCGTGACGATGGGAAGCATGGCCGAGCGCCGCCGCGGCAGCGTGACGTCGTCGAGGCTGTACTGGAAGAAGGGGCCGAGCTCGTCCGTCTCCGCCGCCGTTTCGACGCTCGCCGAGAGGTCGAGGGCCGCGTTCAACTGGAGCGATTCGTCCTGAGCGGTCGCCTTCGCCCGGTCGGGCGCTCCCATCCCCGAGGGGACCACCTCCTCCGACGCGGCAGCGTTGCGCTCCAGCCTGAAGTCGACGCGCGCCGGCCCGCTGCCCTTGCGCACCGATTTCGCGGGCGATGCGTAGCCGACGAATTGGGCCCGCACCTCGTATTGGCCGCGGGGCACGTTGCGGATCTCATAGCGGCCGTCCGCATCGGCCGTGGCGCCTCGGTTTTGGGCGGCGAGGACCACGTTCGCGCCGGGGATGGGGCGGCCCGTCTGCGCATCCCGCACAACCCCGCCGATGCTTTCATCGCCCAGATCCAGCTCCTGCGTCGAGGTCGATGGGATGCCGCCTTCGTACTGCTGCGGGCGCGGCGTGCCGCTCGTAGGCGGCGCGACCACGGGGCGCTCCACGTACAGCGGCGTGTAGAGGTCTTGCACGAAGGAGATGGGCCGGCCGCTGACGAGCGTCAGATCGACATTCTCCCAATCGGCTTCCGTCTGATTTTCGATGATGGCCCAGCCCTGCAGATGGCCTTCCGTCTCGCCAGGCGACGGCAGGAGCAGGCGGTAGCTGGTTTTCCAGACGGGCGCTTCGACGACGTAGCCGATACGCACGCGGCGTGTCCCCTCGCCCTTGAACTGGATGCGGACGGGCTTTTTCTCCCGGTCGCGCGCCTGGGCCAGGGCATCGAGCGCTTTCGCCATGTCCTGCTGGAGCGCCTCATCGGCGAATGTCAGTCGGGATACCTCGTCCAGCGGTAGCGAGCGAACCTGTCCGTTCGTGAAGAGGTTGATGCGCCAGGCTTCGGCCACGCCGCCCCCGATCGACGTGCGGCGCTGCTCGGCGCCGAGGAGGGTGCCGCTCACCGTGCGCCCATTGTGCTGGAGTTGCACGTCCGATCCGCGCAGCTGGTTGAGCAACTCGCCGAGTGAGGGCGTGCCCGTGAGATCGACCTGAAAGCTGCTGAGCGTGCGGTTGAGCGGATCGCGCGAGGGGTAGACGACCGTGCCAATCTGCCCGCCGTCGAGGTCCTGCAGCACGAGCGATTTGAGCACGTCCTGAATCTGCGGCGTCCGAAAGCGGAGCTCGGTCGTCTCCGTGCCTTGGACGCGGCCGCTGTGCTCGAAGTAGCCGATCCCGTTGTTGAACAGCACGACCTGGCGAACGGGCACGTCCTGCGTTTGCGCCTGAGCAAGCGGGGCGAGCAGCAGGCCCATCAGCAGAAAAAGAGGGAGGAAGCGGGGCATAATGCAGATTCAATCGGTTTCTTTTGAGCTACAACGGGTTGTCATCCCAAGCGAGTGCACGCGAGACGAGGGATCTGTTCGACGCCGGGCGATTCCGCTTTGGAAGAGATCCCTTCGGCTGCGCTCAGGGCAGGCTTTTTGTCTCCGCTTCGCTCCGCTCAAGATGACACGATGCAAAAGGGGGCGCTGAAGGAGCAATGAGCGGCGGCAGATCAGATCCGGCAAGCAAGGCGTGGCTTTAACCTACGATGTGAGCGGGACGACTGCCAATGTGCAGCTCATTGGAGAGCGAGCCGCTGCGGGGCGCCGCCACGCCAACGCGCTAAAACGGCACCTCGTCCGTCGTGTCGCGATCGAGCGATCCCTCGCGGTGCTGCTCGCGGATCTCGATGCCCTCGGCGGAGAAGCCGAACAGGTCCTCGGGTGAGAAGACGAGCCGGAAGTCGTGCTCGTCGAAGAACGGCTCGAACTTGCGGGCAAACTCGTCGAGGCGCTTCAGGTAATAGGCCGTGTTCTCATCGGGATTCTCCGGGTTCCACGCGGCGGCCAGTTTGCAGTTCTCGAACGCCGTCACGCCGGCCGAATCGCCGGTGATGTAATAGCGGATGCGGTCGCCCTTCCGCACGGTCTGGCCGGTGGCCTCGGATCGCTGTTTCGCCAGCTCGTATGCCGCCGCCCGCGGGCGCTTGCCAGATTCGACGTCCTGCTCGTACTGATCGATGGTGTCTTTGAGCGATTCGGTGCGGGCGAAGCTGTCGACGCTCTCCCAGTCGTGCTCCAGAATGCGCTCGTGCGTGTCGATGTAGAGCTGATGGAGCGCGTCGATGTCCTCATCGAGCAGGTGGCGGATGGCGCGGCGGACGAAGCGCCGCCCGAAGGCTTCGTTCGAGCGGGAGATCAGCGAGGAGCCTTTGAACTTGAGGTCGCCGTCGTAGGTGAGCAGCGCGTAGTTTTTCTTTTTGTACGACAGCATCTTGCGATAGCGCCCGTCGAATCCCACGCGGATGCCCTCGGGCAGGGCCTCGGTGAGCGCGCGCGTGAAGTCGATCTCGGCATCCTCGCCGCGGACGCCCTCCGGCGGGACGAACAGCACGCCGTCGGTGTCGACCTCGATGACGAGCCCGCCCCGGTCCTGGATCTCGCGGATCAGCTGGCGGAGCAGGTCCTGCCCGACGGACGCGACGCGGTCGGCCTCGGAGAAGTCGTTGAAGGCGGCCAGCGTGAAGCCGAGCATCCCGTAAAAGCTCTGGCCGATCCAATTGAATGTGCCGTTGCGCCCGGCCAGCACCGTGTGGTTGTCGGCAACCGAGAGGCAGTGGATCGATCCGTCGTAATCGACGATGCGCCGATGTTCATCTTTGATAACCGGAGCGATGCCGCGCCCGCTCTCGGGCCGGTTGATGCCGATTCGATAGCACCCGCTCTCCCGATCGATGATCTGTGCGTTGTAGCCCAGATGATGCGCGAGTTGAACAGTTTGCCGGGCCAGCGTCGGGCTGCGGGTCGAATAGCGGTACCCGTTGCCTTGATCGCCATCACCCTTGTACATCGCGTCGAAAAGCGGCTGAACCTGCGGGGCGGGCCGCTGAAACACCCATGCCGGAATGCGTTTCGCGGCGCTTCCGGTTCCACATTCTTCTGCCAGAATGTGATGCAGCAGGCGGTTTGAGATCGTGAAGCCGTTGGCGCCTTCGTAAAAGGAGAGGCCCATCCGGTTGAGGAGGCTTCGGATGTCGTCGCGGTGTTCGGTCGTTTTATTGTTCAGTCCGACAATGTACGACTCGCCGCGCACGGTGTAGCCGTAATCCTTGCGCCTCGATTTGTAGAGGTGGCCTTCGCTGATGAACCAGCCGAGGAAAGACATCCAGTCTTCTCCTTGAAAGAGGCGCGGGATCCAACTGGCCTGACGGCGAAGCTCCTTGATGCGTCCCGTATCATCCGCCTTGTACTCGATATCGAGGCGGTCACAGAGCGCGGCGAGATTCACCGGCGTGGGCGTAGCGTCAAATTCGAGCGGTGCCCGCGGAGGAAGATGGTGCCGGCACTTGGTTTGGAAGAGGCCGCCGGCCTCGATCCACTGATATCCCGTTTCTCGATAGCTGTTGACGCGGTTCGTGAGCAGGCGGTGGTTGGGCGTGACGAGAAAGTCCACGAACCGATTTTCGAGCCGAACCATTGGTCCCTGATAGTTGGGCTGCTCGTAAACCTCCGTTACGGGTTTGATCTCGGCGTCCAGCGTGTCGGGGTTGAGTGAATAAACCCGGTCGCCGACGTTCACCTCCTGAATGTTCTTCGGCCCCTCCACCGTCATGACTTCGGTTTCCGGATCGAAGCAGTTGATCAAAATTTTGTAGGACGACTGGCGCGCATCCAGTTCGCTTTCTCTTTCCTCGGCCTCGGCTTCGCGCATGCGCTTTTTGGTCTGGAGGCGCAGGTCCGTCAGCCGGTCGAGCAGGTCGGGGAAGAGGGCGAGTTCGTCGCCGTCGGGCTGGATGTCGTAGTTGAGCATGATGGACGGGTACAGGCTCTCGACGTCGGCGTAGACGATGGGGCCGACGACGCCCGTCACGAAGATATCGGTGTAGCCGCCCATCGACTGGCTGCCCCATTCGCTCTGGGGGAGCGACTGGCGGCGGCGCAGGTACTCGCGCACGAACAGGCTCTCGATCTTGGAGGCCGGCCCGCGCCGCGCGCTTGCTCCGTAGCGCATCGGGAGCATCTGGGCGAGGTAGAAGCTGGAGCCGGAGAGGTGGCGCGCCAGCCGCTCGGTTTCGATCACGTCGTCGAGGGCGTAATCGAGCAGCCGCTCGCGGTCGGTGCGCCAGGCCTCGGCGATGTCGGCGCCCTCGATGTACGTCCGGTCCTCGGGCGCGAAGCCGAAGTAGCGGGCCGCCGTCTTCAGGCTGTAATCGGGCAGATCGCGCTTGAAGACATCGAACGACATCACCTGAAAATAGGTGTCGATGACGTGCCGCCCGGCGATGTCCATCGCGGGGAAGTCGACCGTTCGCTCGGCGAAGCGCATGCTGGAGTCGAACGTGCGCGGCACCGATTCGTCGCGCCCGATGGCGAAGTCGATGCCGTAGCGTTTGCAGCGCTTCAAAATGTAGTCGAGGTCGAAGGCGAAGATGTTGTGCCCTTCGATCACGTCCGGATCTTTCTCGTGGAGGACGTGGACGAGCTTTTTGAGCACCATCTCCTCGGAGATGCCCGGTTCCTGATGGAGCAGCCGCGTCCAGCCCCGGTTGTCGGAGAGGGCGACGATGATGATTTCGTCGCCGGCGCGCTCGGCATTGGGGAAGCTCTCCTCCGAGTAGACCTCGATGTCGAGCTGGAGGCGGTGCAGGTCGTCGAGCGTCATGTCGAGGAAGCTGGTGCGGCCCGTCTGCATCATGTACTGCTGGGCCGGGCTGCCCACGAGGTACAGCTCCTCGGGGCGGCGTTGGTCGCTTTCGGTGCGCCGCTCGATCTGCCGGATGGCGTCCCAGTAATCCGACCACGATTCGAAGGCGACGAGGTGGCGGAAGAAGTTGTCGCCTGCCAATCGCTGAAACTGGAACCGGTCGCGCCCGAAGCCGCGCAGCAGGTCGATATCCGAGAGAAAGAAGAACGGATAGAACGTGTCGTCCGTGGCAGAGACGGAGGCGAAATCGGCCGCGCGTTGGTAGAGGCGCACGCGCGCCGGCCCGGCGGAGTCGTAGCCGTCCATCAGCGGGTACACGTCTACGATCCGCGGGGTGTCGTCCTTGCCGTAGAGGGCAATGTCGGAGCGCGTTTGCGCGTCGAGCGCCGGGGGGGACATGGGCCGAGGAAGCGGTGGGGGGAGTGCGCACATCCGATACGAAACAGCCCCGCGCTTGTGCCGATGCAGACGCGCCGCGCCGCATACGAATTGCCCGTGAGCCGGTAGCGATTCCTCGCCGAAGCCGCTATGTTACGAACGGATTCCTCGCTCACTCACGCCACGCCATGGCTACGCTTGTCGCCGATTCGATCGGGCATCGCTTCGGGCGGTTGGTGCTGTTTCGGCAGCTGTCGTTCACGCTGGAGGGCGGCCAGACGCTCGCCATCACGGGCGCGAACGGCTCGGGTAAGTCGACGCTGCTGCGTATCCTCGCAGGCGTGCTCTCGCCCACGAAAGGCGTAGTGACGCTCCACGCTCATGGCGATGCCGTGCCGGAAGAGGAACGTCCGCTGCGGACGGGGCTCGTGGCGCCGTACATGAACGTGTACGACGGCCTCACCGCCCGCGAAAACCTGGCGTTTCTCGCTGAGGCACGCGGCATGGCCCGGCAGGGTCGGCGGATTGAGGATGTGTTGGCCTCGGTGGAATTGGCTGACCGCGCCGATGACCTGGTCGGCACCTATTCGTCGGGAATGAAGCAGCGCATCAAATATGCGGCAGCGCTGCTGGATGCGCCGCCACTGCTCCTGTTGGATGAGCCGTCGGTAAATCTCGACGCGGCGGGCCTCGACATGGTCGATCGCGTGATAGCACGGCAGGTCGATCAGGAGCGGCTGCTCGTGGTGGCGACGAACATCGAGCAGGAAGCGGACCGCTGCGACCGGCAGATCAGCGTAGAGGCGTATCGTTAGCACCTGGGCCGGTCAGTCGCGGGCAAACGCCAGCGTGGCGAAACCAACCGAAGCGGCGCCGGCATCGTGCAGGACGTGCGCGGCTGCGGCGAGTGTCGATCCGGTGGTCAAAATGTCGTCGACGAGAAGTACGGTCTGCCCGGCGCAGACGTCGGGCTGCGAGACGGCAAAGGCGTCACGTACGTTGGCCCATCGCGCCTCGCGGGAGAGGTGCGTTTGGGAGCGCGTTGGGTGTGGGCGTGCCAGGGTGTCGAGCAAGACGGGCCGGTCCAGTATTGCGCCGAGTCCTTCGGCGAGCATGGCGCTCTGGTTGTAGCCGCGCTCCAGTTGGCGCGTGGGGTGTAGGGGAATCGGCAGGAGAGCATCGGGAAGTGGATGGTCCTCCGCTGCGTAGGCAGAGCCCATTAGCCGGCCCAGTGCGACGCCGTAGCGGGGCCGGTTGCTGTACTTGAGGGCGTGCTGGATTGCCTGCAGGGCGCCGCCCTGCTCGAACACCCACAGCGCCATCGCCACAGCCAGCGGTGGATGTGGCGGAAGGCGCTGCAGGTGCTCTCGGATTTCGCTGGAGGAGGGATGCTCCAACTGTTGGAGACACCGCGAGCACAGCGGCAGGGTTGGATCGGGAACGTGCCGCCGGCAGCCGCAGCATCGGACGGGGTAGCAGAGGTCGAGTAGCCCGCGTCCCAGCAGTCGCGCCACGCGTGCGATACGAGAATCGTGTGAAAGCATCGATGGATCTGCCCGCGAGAATAAAGGGGGCTTTATCCAAGTATAAAAAATGTTATACTTAACAGTGATCTGTGGCTGACCACGGCAGAGAAGACGGCGCAGCGGCCATCCCCGAAGGCGTGTTTCCTTGGACGAATCGACCCACTTCAATGGCAGATCGGGAGCGACGCGGCATGCTCATCAAGAACTCGGGCACCCGCACCGTTCGTATATCGATGGCGTCCCGCGAGGTGGTTATGGAGCCGGGAGAAGAGGCGCTCATCGCTCCGCAAGAGGTGCTCGATCCCAAGCTGCGCGAGGCGCTACAGGTACGCGAGATATCCATCGTCCGCCCCGCGACGACCGAGGAGGATCAGGCGCTGCAGGAGCGGCTCGAATCGGATGGTCGTGAGTAGGTAATCCAAGTCCTGATCGGTTCGATTTGCGAGCCTGATGCCCGCGGAGGACAGACGGCAGACCGCCGGTGTTGCCGCGCTTCCGGGCGTTTCCGTTCGTCGTCCAGATAGAAAACGGCTCGTGGTCGCCCCCTGAGTTAGGTAAACAGTACAGCGCGATTCCTTTCCGCAACTGCATGTCGATATGAAGATTCTGGCTCTGGAGCCCTGGTACGCTGGCTCGCATCGGGCCTTTCTCGATGGGCTCGTTGAGCACAGCCGCCATACCCTTCGTCCGATCACGATGCCGGGGCGTTTCTGGCGATGGCGGATGGAGGGTGGTGCCGTCACGCTGGCCAAAAAAGCGAAGGAGGCGCTCGATGAAGGCTTTACGCCCGACCTTATCTTTGCGACCGACATGGTCAACCTGCCCGCCTTTCTATCGCTGACGCGACCGCATCTGAGCCGGGTTCCAGTCTTGCTGTACTTTCACGAGAATCAGCTGACGTACCCGTTGCCGGAGGACCGGTCGCGGGAGCGAGCGTATCCGAACATCAACTACCTCTCGGCGCTGGCGGCAGATCGGCTCGTCTTTAACTCGCAGTTTCACGTGGAGGAGTTTGCCGACGCGCTGCCGCTGCTCTTGCGCGACTTTCCCGACTTTACGAATCTGCACACCGTCCAGCAGATTCGTGCCAAAAGCGAGGTGATGCATCTGGGGATGGACCTGCGGGCGCACGACGAATACGATACCGAGCGCACGGCGCGGTCGGCGGGCGAGCCGCTGGTGGTGCTGTGGAATCAGCGGTGGGAGTACGACAAGAATCCGGAAGCGTTTTTCCGGACGATGAACCGCCTCGACGATGCCGGATACGACTTCCGGCTGATTCTGGCGGGCAAGCACTTCCGCGAGCAGCCCGAGGCCTTCGAGCGGGCCTTCGAGCGCTACGCCGAGCGCATCTTGCACTACGGCTACGCCGAGGACTTCGCCGAGTACAGCCGCCTGCTCCACCGCGCCGACCTGGTGGTGTCGACCTCCCTCCACGAGTTCTTCGGCGTGGCGATTCAGGAGGCCATCTACTGCGGCTGCCATCCGCTGCTGCCCAACCGCCTCAGCTACCCGGAGCTGATCCCCGATTCGCTGCACCGGCCGCTGCTGCATGCGCCCGTGCTATACGACGATGATGACGAGCTGTACGAGCACCTCGCGGCGCTACTCAGCGGTGACGAGCGCCCGCTCCCGACCGCCACGCTCCGCGACATCCCCGAGCGGCTCGACTGGGCGAATCACATCGAGAACTACGACGCCCTGTTCGACGAAGTAGCCGACCGCGAGGCGGCAGGCGTCGTCCAATGAGCATCGGCCTTATTCGTCAGTGGTCATTCGGCCTCCAGTGACTTTTGACCACTGACCATCATGACTCGTGACCATCAGTTGTACTGCGCGCGGGAGAGGGCGAAGGCGCGAGGCGGGGCGGGGGTGCCTTCGACGGCGTAGGCGCGGAGGCGCTCGCCGCCGGTCGCGAAAAGGATGACGGTGGTCGTGTTGGGGTCGTACGATTGGAACTGCGCGTCCAGCCAGTCGGCGGGAGTGCGCTCGTCGAGGTCGCTCATCCAGGCGCTGTCGGAGGGCGCGTACATCACATTGTGCGCCTCGAAGTCGTGCTCGACCGCATCGGCCTGGCTGTCGCGCTGCTTGACGACGACGGCCCCGATCCCAAACCGCTTGAAGCCCAGAAATCCGGCGGCGGCGAGGTCCGGCCAGTGGTCCACGATGAGCTGGTGATGCTCCTCCTTCGTGGCCGTATCCGCGGCGCCGTTGGCCGGCGCGTGGATGACGAACGTGTTGTCGTCTTCGTCGATAAAACGGGTCGTGCGAGACTCCATGTGTGCGTTTGGGCGGTTGGGCGTGGGAGCGAGAGCGGGGGCAGCAGAAGCACGCGCGCTCCCGAACGCGACCCCACTTACCTCATATTCTCGACCATTGCCTCGGCGAACTCGCTGCACTTGAGCAGCGTGGCATCGTCCATCTGGCGCTCGAAATCGTACGTCACGCGCTTCTGGCTGATCGTCGTCTCCAGCGATTCAATAATCAGATCGGCCGCCTCGTTCCAGCCCATGTAGCGGAACATCATCTCGCCGGAGAGGATCAGCGAGCTGGGGTTGACCTTGTCCTGGCCGGCGTATTTGGGCGCGGTGCCGTGCGTGGCTTCGAAGAGCGAGAGGCCCGTGTTGTAGTTGATGTTGGCGCCCGGCGCGATGCCGATGCCGCCCACCTGCGCGGCGAGCGCATCCGAGATGTAGTCGCCATTCAGGTTCATCGTGGCGATGATATCGTACTCATCCGGCCGTGTGAGGATCTGCTGGAGGAAGGCGTCGGCGATCTTGTCCTTGACGACGATCTCGCGCCCATCATCCAGCGTGATGACCTGCCACGGCCCGCCATCGAGGTCCTCCGCGTCGTAGTCCTCTTTGGCGACCTCGTAGCCCCACTCGCGGAAGGCGCCCTCGGTGAACTTCATGATGTTGCCCTTGTGGACGAGCGTGACATTTTCGTAGCCGCGCTCGATGGCGTAGTCGATGGCGGAGCGGACGAGGCGCTTCGTGCCTTCTTCGGAGATCGGCTTGATACCGATGGCCGTTGTGTCCGGAAATCGGATCGTGTCGACCTTCATCTCATCGATGAGGAAGCGCTTGATCTTCTCGTTGGCGTCGGTGCCCTGCTGGTACTCGATGCCGGCGTAGATGTCCTCCGAGTTTTCGCGGAAGACGGTCATGTCGACCAGCTGCGGTTCCTTCACCGGCGAGGGCACGCCGCTGAAGTGGCGCACGGGGCGGACGCAGGCGTAGAGGTCGAGCTCCTGCCGCAGCGACACGTTCAGCGAGCGGATGCCGCCGCCCACCGGCGTCGTCAGCGGACCCTTGATGGCGACGAGGTAGTCTTCGATGGCCGTGAAGGTGTCTTGAGGCAGCCACTCGCCGTACTTGTCCTGCGCCTTCTCGCCGGCGAACACCTCAAACCATACGATCTCGCGGTCGCCGCCGTAGGCATGCTCG
This sequence comes from uncultured Rhodothermales bacterium, assembly GCA_964448045.1. GTDB lineage: Bacteria > Bacteroidota > Rhodothermia > Rhodothermales > Salinibacteraceae > CAYUVF01. The sequence goes on along the minus strand of CAYUVF010000007.1, from coordinate 14,577 downwards.
ACGGCAGCGTCGAAGACATGCTTCGCGGCGGGCCAGATGTCCACGCCGATGCCGTCGCCTTCGATAAACGGAAGGATGGGCCGGTCGGGGACGTGCAGCGTCCCATCTCGCATTTCGACTTTTTCGCCGTTCGACGGCGGCGTCAGCTGATCGTAGGTCGCGTTGCTCATGGCAGCGAGGTCAATTGGTGAAGGGGAGAGGGGCGTGAGCGGCGAGGCCGCCGCAAATGGAGTCCCTCAATGAGTCCCTCAATATAGAAGGAGCGCCCGAAAAATGTAGGCAGAGAATCGAAAGAAATGACAAATCACCGGAGGGCGGATCGGGGGCGCCCGGCGGCGCATCGGGCCGATCAGAGGGCGCCGACGAGGCTCCGCAGCCGCAACTCCCACACTTTCCACGCCGCTTCGCGCACAATGGCTTTGCTCATCTTCGACTGGCCCTCGGTACGCTCGGTAAAAACGATGGGCACCTCTACAATCTCGAATCCCTTTTGCCAGGTGCGGTAGTGCATCTCCACCTGAAAGGCGTACCCGTTCGAGTTGACCCGGTCGAGGTCGATGGCTGCGAGCACGCGGCGGTGAAAGCACTTGAATCCGGCCGTCACGTCGTAGATGGGCATGCGCGTAATCATCCGGGTGTAGACGCCGGCGCCATAGGAGAGGATGAGCCGCGTCAGCGGCCAGTTCATGACGCGCACCCCGCCGATGTAGCGCGAGCCGATGGCCAGATCTGCCTCGCCCGCGCGCACCGGCCCGATGAGCGCCGGCAGATCGTCGGGATCGTGCGAGAGGTCGGCGTCCATCTCGCAGATGTAAGTGTAGTCGCGATCGAGTGCAAACCGAAAGCCGCGCAGGTAGGCCGTACCGAGGCCCAGCTTGCCTTCGCGCTCGATCAGGTGGACGCGCTTGGGGTACTTGCCCTGCCAGTGGCGCACCTGTGCCGCCGTGCCATCGGGTGAGTTGTCATCGACAATCAGCACGCTGAGCGCTCCGGGCTGATCCAGCACGCGCTTCAGCACGTCATCGATGTTTTCACTCTCGTTGTAGGTGGGAATGATGACAAGCGCGCGATCCGACGCATCGGCCGAGGCAGAAGTCGTAGACGTAGGCAACGCGACAAAAGGTTGACTGGTGCGAAAGACGGGAGTGACGAACTTTCAAAAGTGCCACATAAACCCTAAGCTACGGGGGGATGCATACAACCGCAAAAGCCGCCCGAACCGGCGCTGATTCCCGAAACGCCGATGGCAAACCGGGCGCCGACCAATGTTTTCAGAAGATTCGAGATCGGTTGAAACTGAGGTCATGCCCTCGGATACAAGGCGTGATCATTCCGGCTTGCTGATTGCAAGTCGCTGCCCTCTGCTGCGGGAGGCGCCTCGGCGCAGCCTGCGACGCTTGCCCTCACCCGTTTGATCGAAAAGTGATATGGCTAACGACCCTCAAGATTCCAGCACCTCGACTACAAATCAGGCCTCAGACGGCGCGGCTACCAACGGTGCAGCTGACACCGATCACGCGCCCTGGACGACGCAGAGCGTCGACGTGCCCGAGCAGTCGAGCGAGACGTACGAGTTCAACACGTATCCGACTGACAGCTTCACTCATGACGAAATCGGCCTCTCCGATGACGAGGTGGTCGATATGTACGAAAACATGCTCCTCCAGCGCCGTTTCGAGGAGCGCTGCCGCCAGATGTATCAGCAGCAGAAGATCTCGGGTTTTCTTCACCTATACATCGGGCAGGAGGCCGTGTCCACTGGATCGGTCTCGGCTATCCGATTAGGAGAGGATACCATCATCACAGCCTACCGCGACCACGGCATGGCCCTGGCGATGGGCATGACGCCTGAGGAGTGTATGGCCGAACTGTTCGGCAAGCAGGACGGTTGCTCGAAGGGCAAGGGCGGCTCGATGCACTTCTTCGACGCCGAGCAGCGCATGTTTGGCGGCCACGCCATCGTGGGGGCGCACGTGCCACTCGGGGCAGGGATTGCCTTTGCGCACAAGTACCGCGGCGAAGATAACGTCTGTCTCTGCTTCTTTGGCGACGGCGCCATCAACCAGGGGGCCTTCCATGAAGCGGCCAACCTGGCGGGCATCTACGATCTGCCGCTGGTCATGATCGTCGAGAACAACCAGTACGGCATGGGCACCGCGGTGGACCGCGTCTCGGCCGAGCCGGATCTTTACAAGCGCGCTTCGGCCTATCGGATACCGGGCGGCATCGCCAGCGGCATGGACGCCTTCAGCGTGCGCAAGGCCGTGCAGGATCATGTGGCACTGGCGCGCGAGGGGCAGCCCTCCCTGCTGGAGGTGCGCACCTACCGCTATCAGGGCCACTCCATCAGCGATCCGGCCAAGTACCGCGCTGAAGGCGAGCTCGACAGCCGCAAGAGCGAAGACGCCATCGTGCGCATCCAGAAATACATTACCGATCACGGCATTGCCTCGGATGACGACCTGGAGGCGATGGATGAGGAGATCAAGCAGCGCGTGCTCGATGCCATTGACTTCGCCGACAACAGCCCCGCGCCGCCCGACGAGGCGATCTACGACGACGTCTACGCGCAAGAGGACTATCCTTTCATCGCATAGTTGCAGGTTTGCAGGTTCCAAGTTCCAGGTTCACGATTGCCGTTCGGAGCTTGAGTCCTAAACCTGAAACCATCCAACCTGAACACCTGAAACCAACAGCATTATGGCAGAATTGCAACTTCGTGAAGCGATCCGCGCCGCGATGGTCGAGGAGATGGAGCGCGACGACACCATCTTCCTCATGGGCGAGGAGGTCGCCGAATACAACGGCGCGTACAAAGTGAGCCAGGGTATGCTCGACCAGTTTGGCGCCGACCGGGTCGTCGACACACCCATCAGCGAGAACGGGTTTGCGGGTCTCGGTATCGGGGCGGCGATGAATGGGCTGCGGCCGATCATCGAATTTATGACGTGGAACTTCTCGTTCGTGGCCTTCGATCAGGTGGTCAACAACGCCCCCAACATGCGGTACATGTCGGGCGGCCAGTTTAAGCTACCCATCGTCTTTCGCGGTCCCAACGGGGCGGCCGGGCAGCTGGGCGCGACGCACAGCAACTCCGTCGAATCCATCTACAGCAACTTTCCCGGCCTGAAGGTCGTCTGCCCCTCAAATCCGGACGACGCCAAGGGCCTGCTCAAGTCGGCCATCCGCGACGACGATCCCGTGCTCTTTCTGGAGAGCGAGCTGATGTACGGCATGAAGGGGGAGGTCTCCGATGCGGACGATTACACGCTGCCCATCGGCACCGCACGCATCGCGCGTGAGGGCGAGGATGTCACCATCGTAGCCCACAGTAAAAGCTACTGGCGCGCCCTCGAAGCCGCCGACCAGCTCGCCGACCAGGGCTACCAGGCCGAGGTCATCGACCCGCGCACCATTAAGCCGCTCGATATCGAAACGATCGTCACCTCGATCCAGAAGACGAATCGCTGCGTCCTCGTCGACGAGAGCAATCCGTTTGCCAGCTTCGCCTCCGAGATCGCGTTCCAGATTCAGGACGTGGCCTTTGACTGGCTCGATGCGCCCGTCGCCCGCGTCACCGCGCCGGATACGCCCGCGCCCTACGCCGGTAACCTGATGGACGTGTACATGCCCAGCGCCGAAGACATCGTCGCGGCCAGCAAGCGCGTGATGTACGCCGACTGACTTTCGATTGACGAGTTGCGGATGTCGAATGATCGGCACTCCGCTCCTCAGCTCCCATCCATTCGACATTCGAACATCTAAACTCGCAATTCGACTATGGCCATTCCCATCGAAATGCCGAAGCTCAGCGACACCATGGAAGAGGGCGTGCTCTCGGCCTGGCTGGTCGATGAGGGCGACGACGTATCCGCCGGCGACATCCTCGCCCAGGTCGAAACCGACAAGGCCACGATGGACCTGGAAGCCTTCGACGGTGGCGTGCTGCTGAAGAAGCTTATCGACGAGGGCGACGCCGTGCCCATCGGTGCGCTGATCGCGGTGGTTGGCGAAGAGGGCGAAGACATTTCCGATCTGCTCGATGAGCACGGGTCCGACGCGGCGGTCGACGAACCGGCGGCCGAGGAGCCAGCTGATGACACCGAGCCGGCTCCGGCAGCACCGGCCGAATCCAGTACCCAGCCGTCTGCTGAGCCTACCGCGGGCGATGGGCAGATCCGCGAGCGGGAGCCCGAGCCCGTCCCCGCCGGCACCGACGCCGAGGGGCGCCGCATCAAAGCCTCCCCGCTGGCCCGCAGCATGGCTCGTGCGCACGATCTGGACCTCGCCTCGATCGACGGATCGGGGCCGCAGGGGCGCATCGTGAAGCGTGATGTCGAAGCTCGGCTCGAAGCCCCCGAGGAAGCGGCTGCGCCCGAGCCCGCCGTCGCCGAGCAAGCGGCGTACGAACGCCCCGAGCCGGTGGCCACCGCGGCCGAGGAGGAGCGGTACACGTCCGAGTCGATCTCGCAGATGCGCAAGACGATCTCGCGTCGCCTCTCGCAGAGCAAGTTCACGGCGCCGCACTTCTACCTCACCGTCGACATCGACGTGGAACGGATGATCGAGGTGCGCGCCGAGCTCAACGAGCTGGCCGAGGAGCAGGACCGCCCGCGCATCTCGTTCAACGACCTCATCACGAAAGCCTGCGCACTGGCGCTCAAGCAGCATCCGCAGGTCAACTCATCGTATCTCGCCGAAGAGGGTGAAATCCGCTACTACAACGACGTGCACGTGGGCATCGCCGTAGCCATCGAGGCGGGGCTCATCACGCCGGTGATCCGCAACGCCGACCAGAAAGGCCTCGGCCAGATTGCGGAGGAGACGCGCATGCTGGCCGAAAAAGCGCGCAACCGCGACCTGCAGCCAGAGGAGTTCGAGGGCTCGACGTTCACGACGAGCAACCTCGGCATGTTTGGCATCGAGGAGTTCACCGCGATCATCAATCCGCCGAACGCCTGCATCCTCGCCATCGGCGCGATCCGCGATGAGCCGGTCGTCGAAGACGGCGAGGTCATGCCCGGCAAGCGGATGAAAGTGACACTCTCGTGCGACCACCGCATCGTCGATGGCGCGACCGGGGCCGGGTTCCTGAACACGGTCCAGGCCTACCTCGAGGAGCCGATGAATATGCTGTTGTAAGAGGTTCTCAGGTTGACTGGTTTCAGGTTGAAGGGTCGGTTTGCCCGCTTTCAACCTGGAACCTGTACCCTTTCAACCCGGCACCCCGTGTCATGACGATTGCTCACCTCTCGGACATTCACTTCGGCCAGATCGCGCATCCGTCGATTGTGGATGTGCTGGTCGATGAGGTAAACGCGGGCGACATCGGGCTCGTGGTGATTACCGGCGATCTGACCCAGCGGGCGCGTGTCCGCGAGTTTGAGGCGGCCGCCCGGATGATCGAGCGCATCGAGCCGCCGACGGTCGTCGTGCCCGGCAACCACGACGTGTATCCGTGGTGGTACCCGATGCGGCGGCTGCTGTATCCGCTGCGGCGCTACCGCAACTTCATCGAGGATGACGTGAATCCGACGTTCGAGACCAAGCGGGTCGCGCTGTACGGGCTCAACTCGGCACATGGGCACACGATCAAGGGCGGGCGCATCGATCTGGACGATCTCAGCGATATGCGCGCCTTTTTCCGCGACCGCAACGGTGAGGCGCTGCGCATCATCGCGACGCACCATCACCTGACGAAGATTCGCGCGCTCGGCCGCCACGGCATCGCCCATCGGGCCCAGCAAGCGCTCGATGCTGCCTCGTCCGCCGGGGTCGATCTCATCCTGTGCGGGCATTTGCACGTGTCGCACATCGAGCCGCTCGACATCATTCCGGGCAAGCAGCGGCTGATCATCGCCAGCGCGGGCACGGCTACGAGCAACCGCGGGCGTAAGTCGAACCGCAAGCTCAATTTCTACAATCGAATCGAAGTGGCTCCTGAGGCTTTCCGGATTGCGGAGCGGCTGTATCTGTCCGATGAAGACCGCTTCGTGACGGAGAGCGAAACCGAGTTTTCCCGCGACGTGCCCGTCGCGACGTGAAGCTGTCGGGCACCCAGCCGTGAAAAAACGCCGATGCGGGATCGCTCCTGCATCGGCGTTTGATGGTTAGGGCCGGAGCCGTTCGCTCAGGCCGTTTCCAGCTTGGGTCCGGCGGCGAGCGTCCTATCCGACACCGCGCCCTCGTACTTCTCGAAGTTATCGACGAACATCTGGGCGAGTTTGCGCGCCTGGGTGTCGTAGTCGTCGCCGCTCTCCCACGTGTTGCGTGGATGCAGGACCTCGGTGGGTACGCCTTCGACCTGGGCGGGAATCGCCAGCCCAAAGACGGGCTCGGCATCGGTTTCGACCTGCGCCAGTCGGCCCGAGAGCGCGGCGTTGACCATCGTGCGCGTGTACTTCAGGTCGATGCGGTGGCCCGTGCCATACGGGCCGCCCGTGATGCCGGTGTTGATGAGCCAGCAGGTCGAGCCGTGCTCGCGCATCTTATCGCGCAGCATGCGGGCATACGCGGCCGGGTGACGCACCATGAACGGCTCGCCGAAGCACGTGCTGAAGGTGGCCTTCGGGGTCGACACGCCGCGCTCGGTGCCGGCGACTTTGGCCGTGTAGCCGGACAGGAAGTGGTACATGGCCTGCCGCGGCGTGAGCTTCGAGATCGGCGGCAGCACGCCGAACGCATCGTACGTCAGGAAAACGACGTCTTTTGGATGGTCACCCTGCCCGGTCGAGGAGGCGTTGGGGATGTAGTGGAGCGGATAGGAGCCGCGCGTGTTGCGGGTGATGGTATCGTCTTCAAAGTCGGGCACCCGCGTTTCGGAATCGAGGATCACGTTTTCGAGAATGGTGCCGAACTCCTTCGTCGTGCCGAAGATTTCGGGTTCGCCCTCAGGCGAGAGGTCGATCATCTTGGCGTAGCAGCCGCCCTCGAAGTTGAAGACGCCGTCATCGCTCCAGCCGTGCTCGTCGTCCCCGATGAGCGTACGGCTCTGATCGGCCGAGAGCGTCGTCTTGCCGGTCCCGGAGAGGCCGAAGAAGACGGCGGTATCCCCTTCGGGGCCGATGTTGGCCGAGCAGTGCATCGGCAAGACGCCTTCCTCGGGGAGCATGTAGTTGAGCACGGAGAAGATCGACTTCTTGATCTCGCCGCCGTAGTGGGTGCCGCCGATCAGCACCAGCCGCTCGTCGAAGTTGATGATGACGAAGGCTTCGGAGTGGGTATTGTCCGTGTCGGGCTCGGCGGTCAGCTCGCAGAAGTCGATCACGGTGAAGCCGGGCTCGAATCCTGTAAGCGCTTCCGCGTACCGGCGTACGAACATATTGTGCGCGAAGAGGCTGTGCCAGGCCTTTTCGGTGATGATGCGGACGGGCATCCGATAGGCAGCGTCCCAGCCGGCGTAGACATCGCGCACGAAGAGGTTGCGCCCCTCGGCGTAGCGCTGCATCTTGCGCAGCAGGTGACGGAACGTATCGGTACCGGTCGGCTGGTTGACCGAGCCCCAGTTGATTGTGTCGGCGGTTGATGCCGTTTTGACGATGAAGCGGTCGTTGGGGCTGCGCCCGGTGTACGGATCGGTGCGGACCGTCAGCGGGCCCTCGGCGGCGAGGCGGCCCTCATCGCGATCCAGCGCCATCTCGTAGAGCAGCGGCGGCGACAGGTTGTAGTGCACGTCGGCAGCGGCGTCGAGCCCCAACGCGTCCAGATGATGCGTGACATGGTCTGGTGCTTTCATAAAAGCGGATCGATTACATGCAAGATAGTCGGAGCAGACGAAGGCAATTCATCATTCCGAGGCCGATCCATCCGCAGGGCGAGGCGCGAGGGGAGACGGCGGCCGCGCAATGATGCCTTTACTGTAAAATATAGGGGAACCGTGCATCCGATTTCATGAAAGATGTGTTGCGAATGAATGAGAATCGCCGCGAATCGCATGGAATCGATCGCCTGATGCCGTCCGGTGGCAACGTGTCGATGGGGCAGCGCCTTCTCCGCGTCGGGGCGTATGACGGCACGGTGGTGGGCGGCCTCGCCGTGGCGCTGATGAGCGGCACCTACGCGCTGCTGGATCTGCCGGTCGATAGCCCGCTGCTCGGCCTGGCGTTTTGCGGGGCCCTGATGCTGTATCAGCTGGACCGCGTGCTGACGCTTTCGCCCGAAGACCGGGTCAACCAGCCGGAGCGGATGGCCTGGGTGGAACGCCACCGCCGCTACGTGTGGACGACGATCGGGCTCGCAGCCGTAAGCGCCGCCCTGCTGATGCCGATGCTGCGCAGCCAGACGCTGGTCGTCGGGATTGTGCTGGGCACGGTCGGGCTCGTCTACGTGCTGCCGGTGCTGCCGGGTGCGCGGCGGCTCAAATCCATCGGATGGGCCAAGCCGATAGCGATTGCGGGCGCGTGGACCCTCGGGGCGGTGATGCTGCCCGTCATCGAAGCCGGACAGCCGCTCGGCGCCGATGCGTGGAGCCTCGCCGGATATCGCTTCCTTTTCCTGATCCCCAATGCCCTGCTCGCCGACTGGGTCGACCGCGCCGGCGATGCCCGCGCCGGCCTCCGTACGGTGGCGACGCAGTGGACGCCCCGCCGCATCCGAGGTGTGGCGACAGGCGCGCTCGGGGTCGCGCTCCTCGGCGTCGTCGCAGCATGGATGCGCGGCGCCCCGGTGCTGCTCGCCGTCGACGCCATCGGTCCGGTCCTGATGCTCGGCGCGGTGTGGCGGGCGCCGCGGTGGGAGCGCCTCGCTCGCACCCTGGTGCCCGATCTCATCGTGGCGTGGCCGCTCGTTCCGTTTCTGCTCGGGCTGCTCCTCGGGCGCTGAATGTCGAAGAAAGCTTCATTTGCCTCACACCGGCAGATTTGGGAGATTAACAGCCTGTGCCCGTGCCGTCCGACGCGGCATCTGTCGTTCCCCACGAATCCGATCAACCGCCATGTCCGACACGCCCGATCGCATCGAAGACTTCGTCCGCATCGAGGACCTGCCCGACCACGAGGGCGAATCCGTCACCCTCAAGGGCTGGCTCTTCAACAAGCGCGGCTCCAAAGGGTTGTATTTTCTGATCGTGCGCGACGGCTCGGGCTTCGTCCAGTGCGTCGTGCCGGAGGACGAGGTGGACGAGGCGTCATGGCAGGCGGCCGGTGACGCCAATCAGGAAGCGTCGCTGGCCGTCCGCGGCACCGTCTCGGCCGATGAGCGGGCGCCCGGTGGCTACGAGGTGCAGGTCGACGCCGTCGAGCACCTCGGCGAAAGCCACGACTACCCGATCACGCCGAAGGAGCACGGCATCGATTTTCTGATGAACCACCGCCACCTGTGGCTGCGCAGCCAGAGCCAGTGGGCGGTGATGCGTGTGCGCAACCGCGTCATCATGGCGATCCACGAGTTCTTTCAGGACCGCGGCTTCATCCAGATGGACGCGCCGATTCTGACCGGCAACGCTGTCGAGGGCACCTCCACGCTGTTCGAACTGGATTATTTCGATGACGAGAAGGCGTATCTGACGCAGAGCGGGCAGCTCCACGGCGAGGCGATGGCGATGGCCTTCGGAAAAATATACACGTTTGGGCCCACCTTCCGCGCCGAAAAATCCAAAACGCGACGCCACCTCACCGAGTTTTGGATGATCGAGCCGGAGATGGCGTTTTACGATCTGGCGATGAACATGGATCTGGCGGAGGACTTCGTCGTCCACCTCGTGCAGACGGCGCTGACGGATTGCGCCGAGGAGCTGGAGATGCTGGAGCGCGACACGGCGCCGCTGGAGCGGGTGCAGGAGCCGTTTCCGCGCCTGTCGTACACCGAGGCCGTGGAGCTGCTCAAAAGCGACGAAACGGCGGCCATGATCGACCGGCGCATCGCCGATCTGGAGCAGGAGAAGGCGGATCTGGAGCAGGAAAAGGCCGACAATCAGAAGGAGCGCGGGCAGGCCAAGAAGTGGCGCAAACGGCAGATCGATCAGCGCGAGATCGAGATCAACAAGCGCATCGACGCGATCGAGGAGGACCTGCGCAATCTGCCCGATTGGAAGGAATCGGCGCGCACCTTCGAGTGGGGCAGCGACTTCGGCGGATCGGACGAGACGGTCCTCACGTGGCACTACGACCGCCCGCTCATCGTGCACCGCTATCCGGCAGCCGTCAAGGCGTTTTACATGAAGCGCGATCCGGAGAACGAGGAGCTGGCGCTGGGCGTCGATGTGCTGGCGCCCGAGGGCTACGGCGAGATCATCGGCGGCGGCGAGCGCGCGACGGACATGGACTATCTGAAGCAGCAGATCGACGCGCATGATCTGCCCGAGGAGGTCTTCGACTGGTACCTCGACCTGCGGAAATTTGGCTCGGTGCCCCACAGTGGTTTCGGCCTTGGGTTGGAGCGCACGGTCGCGTGGATCTGCGGGATCGACCACGTCCGCGAAACGATTCCCTTCCCGCGGACGATCGGGCGGCTCCATCCCTGATCCGCTCCCAGGTGCAGACAATAACCAGCGGATCGGTGCGTTCTATGGATGATCGCGTATCCCATCAAGGGCTCCTCTCCGCTATGAACAGATCTGTCCGACGCATCCTCGGTTTGACCCTCATCGCGTTGTGGATTGCTGTCCCGATCCGCGCGCAAGACACCGGTGACGCCATGGCGAAGCGACAAGTGAGTGTAAGCGGCGAAGGCACGATCGTCGCCGAGCCCGATCGGGCAACGGTGCGCTTCGGCATCGTCACCCGGGCCGAGCGGGCGGAAATGGCCCGCCGGCAGAATGCCGACTCCGCCGCCGCGGCGATGAACGCCGTCCGCGCCCTCGACCTTCCCGAGGAGAAGATCAAGATGGAGGGGTTGCAGCTCCAGCCCTGGCGCGAGTACAACCCGAAGACGCGGCAGTACGACGAGAAAGGCTTCGAGGCCACCCGCCGCGTGAGCGTGGTGCTCGATGACTTGGAGCAGTTGCCGACGCTTGTGGCGCGCGTCGTGCAGCAGGGGGCCAACCGGCTGGAGAGCATCAACTATGAGCTTCAGGACCGTGACGCCGTTCGCAATGACGCCCTACGCCAAGCCGCCAGGAATGCGCGCGCCAAAGCCCAGCTCCTGGCCGAAACGCTCGGCGCCCGCCTCGGACCGGTGCGGACGATCAGCGAGCAGAGCATCTCGATCCCGCCGATGCGCGTACAGCGCGCCGAGATGAGCGCCATGGCCGCCAAGTCCGATGCCCAACCCGAGCCCGATGCCTACGCCGCCGGGGAGATGGAGGTCAGCGCCAGCGTGCAGGTGACGTTCGATTTGCTTACGGAGACGAGCGAGCCGTAGCAATCATCGGTGGGGCAGGCAGCTCCGCGCTCGGCGTCCACCCGTCGCCCGTCCAGTAGCGGACGCGGTCGGTCCAGTCGGCCCAGAAGGCAGCGTTCATGGGATGCGCGAGGTGGCCCTGCTGATGAAGCCGCTCGGCCACGGCATCCAATTCATCGCTCGTGTTGACGTGACGCACCTTCAGGGTGCCATCAAAATACACGATGTACGTCGCTTGGAGCGAGGCGCCAACCGGTTTGTGGTGGTAGGCGGCTTCAAAAACATCAACGGCGAATCGCTCTTCGGTTTCGTAGAGCCGAATCCGGCCCACCCGGCGGCTATTGTCCAGAAGGAGCTGGCTGAGGGGCGTCGCCGGAAAGCGGATGTACGCGACGTGCGAAGCGGGCGAAACGTTAGCAACAGCGTAAGCGCCCTGCTGCGGTGCATGACCGTCGAGCTGACGCGGATTGAGTACGGCCAGCACGGCTTCGTCTCCAAACGCATTTGACCGCCCCCCGGCCAGCAGCTCGGGTCGGTCATCGTTCGTCACGTCCTTCAACGCCAGTTGGGTGAGGCGGCCCGGGTGCACGTACATCTGCTCGACCGCGCCCGTTGGCCCATCCAGCCGAAGCACGAGGCCGGCAAAGGAGCTCACATTTCCCGCGCTGACCAACACTTCGGGAATCCCATCATCGTCCACGTCGCCGGCTTCAATGTTGAGTCCGGTAAAATCGGGGGACGGAGCGCCCGTTTGCTGGGGATAGGCGAGATCGAATCGCAGCGGCATTCGCCAGCGGGGGGCGTCGCGACCGACGTGCTTCGCGGCGACGAACGACGCCGATTGATCGTTGGGATTGAGGCGCTCCAGATAAAAGGCCTCATTCTGCCCATCGCCATCCAGATCGGCGAGCGCGACCCGGTTGGATGCATCGTTGGGATCCCCGTTGGGATGGGCGCCGATCTGAATCTGATCGACGGTCTGTCCGCTCACGTTGATGAGCTCGACCAGATCCCCCTCCAGCCGCACATCGACCGGGTTCTTGTCGAGCGGACCGTACGCCAGGAGTGCGAGCGCCGCGATCAGTCCGATAATAATGGCAAGGGCGGCTTTGCCGAGATACGGTTGGATGCGCCGCTGAAGAAGCCGAGTTCGATATCGCCAGGTCAGCGGACGGGCCGAGATGGGGCGCCGGTTGAGGTACCGCTCGATGTCGGTGCCGAGCTGTTCGGCAGAGGCGTAGCGCTCCTCGGGGCGTTTGGCGAGCGCTTTCAGCGTGATGGCATCGAGCTCACCACGCAGCTGCGCCCGTTTTTGGCGGGCCTCGTACAGCGAGGCGCCCGTGTCGATGGCATGGGAGTAGGCCTTGCGGGAGGGCGGAGGCGCCGGCTCTTCGCAGATGATCGTCTCGATAGCTGCCGCCGACTGGCACGAGAGCCGGTGGGGCCGCACTGCAGTGAGCAGCTCGTACAGCACGACGCCCAGGCTGTACACGTCGCTGGCCGTCGTCAGCGCGGTGCCGCGGATGTGCTCCGGGCTCACATACTGCGGCGTATACATCCGCCGCGACGGAGCGGTGAGCGCCGTCTCAGTGAGCCGCCCATTCGGAGAAAGGACGCGAGCGAGGCCAAAGTCGAGCAGCTTCACCGTTCCATCTGCCGTGACCAGAATGTTGTCCGGCTTCAAGTCGCGGTGGAGCACGAGCCGCGAATGGGCAAAGTGCACGGCCTCGCAGACCGTTTTGATCAGGCGGAGCCGCTCATCGATCGGCGACGTGTGATCGGTCACGTAGTCGGTGATGGGCACGCCATCGACGTACTCCATCACAAAATAGGGGCGCCCATCGTCGGTGATGCCCACGTCGTAGAGCCGCGCGATGTGCCGATGCTCCAGTTCGGCCAAGAGCTGCCACTCCTGCCGAAAGCGGCGGATGATGTCTTCGGTGTCGAGCCCCCGGCGGATCACCTTGAGCGCCACGTGGCGGTCGAGCAGTCCGTCATCGCGCGCGGCGAGGTAGACTGTGCCCATGCCTCCGCGGCCCAGTTCCTGCTCGATTTGGTAGCGCCCGATAGTTTCGGGAGCCGACGGCTCGATGGCCTGCAGTGCATGCTCGATGAGGTGCCGCCGCTCCGATGGCGAGCGCGTTTCGTCCAGGAACGAAGTCGTTTCCGCATCGGCAGCGAGCAAGTCTTCGACTTCGCGCCGTAGGGCCGCATCGTCACAGGCCTCCTCCAGAAAGGTCGCGCGCTGCGCATCCGGCAGGCGGCGCGCCTCAAGAAAAAGCTCCTGGATGTGGGTCCAGCGGCGGGGTTCCATGAGCCGGAGGTAGTCCGTTCAATACGTTTCCTCAATTCTGCAACGGATTGTCATCCCGAGTGAACGAATGTGAGACGAGAGATCTGTCTGATGTCGGACGGTTCCGCTCAAAGGGAAGAGATCTTTCGTCTCCGCTTCGTCAGAGCCTGTGCTGAGCGAAGTCGAAGTGCTCAAGATGACACTATGCCAAAGGAATTTTTCGAGGTAGCACTATTGGTCCTCTCGCTAAGTTCGCATGATCTCATTGCCAACCTCATTAACGCCCAAAAGGCTCGTCATTTACTGGCGTGAAGCTTCGCTTTCCGTGAAAACGGGAATCCAGCGGGGGGTGCTTTATTCTCTGGATCCCCGATCAGAGTCGGGGATGACTCACGTATTTAGCGAGAAAACCACTATGCAGCAGAGCGGAGACGGCTTAGCAGCCAGGCCCGCGCCGTAGTCCACTCGCGGTAGAGCGTGGAGCGCGAAATGCCGAGCACATCGGCGGCTTCCTGGGCGGTGAGGCCGGCGAAGTAGCGCAGCTCGACGATCTGGCGCTTCTGTTCATCAAACGCATCCAACTCGTCCAGCGCCGCATCGAGCGAGAGCAGGTCGACGTCCATATCTGCGCGAGCGTGGCGGGGTTCGAGCGTCACGTGCGGCGCATCGCCCCCGCGCTTCTGGGCGGACCTGTCGCGCGCCCAGTTGATCAAAATACGCCGCATGGCTTGCGCGGCCACGAGGAGGAAGTGGCGCTTGCTGTTGAACGCAGCGCGGCTCTGCGGCGCCAGCTTCAGGTAGGCCTCGTGGATGAGCGCTGTAGGCGTGAGCGTGTGGTCGTTCCGCTCGCGGGCCAGGTGATAGCCAGCCAAGCGGTGGAGCTCATCGTACGCCAGCGCAAACAGGTGGTCGGAGTCCGGCGGGACAGATGGGGTGACCGCAGGGTGGGAGCGATCCGTACTCATACGTCTACAGCGATGGTGGTCAACGACTTGATGGACTGACGG
>CAYUVF010000006.1:0-98470 GCA_964448045.1 uncultured Rhodothermales bacterium | reverse complement strand
CGGATACAACCTATACCCTGAGGGTGGCTGAGGATTTTGGCGATTTCTTCTTCAGGTGAACCGTGCGTGAGAGGGATGCCAACAGAGGGCGCCGGGGGCGGCGTCCCGAGGTCAATGCAAGCTATGGGCACATGGGTCAGATTCGCCGGAGCCGTCACGCTGCTGGTGTTAGGGGCCGCAGCGGGTCACCGGGTGGCGGCGCAGGAGGCCTCCTCATCGGCATCCGATGCCCCGCCCGCAGTCCGGCTAAAGGTGGCGGTGGAGCTGCTGGCAGAGGAGCAGGTGGATGCGGCTATCCCGCTCCTGAAAACGGTCGTCGCGCAGGATGCGGCATTTATCGGAGCGGAGCGCGGAGCCGCAGCGTACTGGCTGGGCGAGGCGTACCGCCGGGCCGGCCAGGCCGATGCGGCGCTGGATGCGTGGGCGGAAGGGATCACCGCTCTCCGCGACGCCGGGGCCGTCGACCTCCGCCTGGCCGATGCATACATCCGCCACGTCTTCACCGAGAAAGCCGGGCTCCATTACGAGCGCGCCAGCGCGGTCTACCTGCAGCTGGTCGGGCGGGCCGGTGCGCCGCTGCCCTCCGCTGAGCGGTCGATCCTCCACGAGCACCTGCAAGCGTTGCGGCCCATCCTGCCGCCGGCCGTGCGGGAGCGTACCGGACTCGTCCGCACCGATTCGCTTCCGTCCCTCCCGCCCGATGCCGGGGCCGCGCTCGTGCGGTGGTGGCGCAGCCAGGATGCGGTGCCGGCGACGGCGGCCAACGAACGGCTCGAAGCACACCTCGAGCGCGTCGCCCACGCATGGCAGCACTACCAGACCACCGGCGTGCTTGACGCTCGCGGGCGCGTCTACATCCGCCTCGGCGCCCCGTACAAGCAAACGACCATCGGGCCCACGAGCGCGCAGTTCCGTCGCAAGGTGCTCAACCGCAACGCGACACTTCATCAGACCGATTTTGCGGACAACGAATTCTGGGTCTATCGGCAGATCGACCCGCCGCTCCACTTTCTGTTCGTCGAGACGCGGAGTAATTTCTACGCGTTGGGCACGACGCACGACCTGATCCCGTCGACGCTCACCAATGGGCTCTCGCGCTCGCCGCGGGGGCAGCAGCTCTCGCGGGCCTACGTGCGCTCCATGGCCGAAATGTACAGCCAGCTGGCGCTCTACCACGAGAACTTTGCGTTCCGCTACCAGCGGCTGGCCAATTATGCCGACCTCATCGACATCGCCGAGTTCACCGGGCAATGGCCCGCCATGGCCGATCACAAACCGGCGACCTTTGCTCAGATTATGCGCTCGGAGATCAACCTCGCCGATGAGCAGGACGCCCGCTACCGGCGCACCCACACGCCCCGCTCCTACTTCGACCCGGCCGGTCGGGTCGATGCTCTGCCCGTTGCGGTGCGTACGGCGCGCTTCCTGAGTGCCGATGGATCGACGCGCACGCAGGTTTACTGGAGCATCCCCGCGGCCGAGCTGGTTCCCTCGAAAGCGCTGATGAAGACCCTCGACCGAGGCGCTCCGCCCGATCACTACTACATCGCGACCTCACTGCTCCAGAAGGCGCCGGACTACCGCACGCGCAACGTCGTGCGCCGCCAACTCACCGTGTCGGCCGCTTCCAGCGACTCGGCGGGTATTCTTACGCCACAAACGTACACCGTCACGGGCGACCGCGATTTATTTCATCTGGCGTTGCAGTGGGAAGCCTACGTGGCCGATGGGCCCGGCATCGCGACCGTCCAGTTGGGGCCGCGCATCAAGTTTGGCGCGTATCAGCAAGACTCCCTTCGCACGCTTCCTGCCGCGTCCGATCAGCTCGTGATGAGCGATCTGAAGCCGCTGTCCATCGCTCCCTCCGATACCCTGTCGGAGGCGCAACTTGCATCGGCCCCGCCCTACCCGTTCGCCACACTCCCGGCAGAGGGGCCGCTTGCGCTCTACTTCGAGGTCTATCACCTGAGCCGCGATTCCACGGGCGGCACCCGGTACGCGGTGGAGTACGAGGTCGAGCGCCGGGTGGATCGAGGGGTGCTGCGGGCGGATGCGGAGCAGCGCACCGCCGGCCGGACGGTCTACAAGGGCGACCGCCGGACCGCGCGCGAATACGTGGTGCTCGATCTGGCCCGGTTTGAGGACGCAGCGAAGGAATGGGTCGTCACCGTGCGCGTCACCGATGAAACGAGTGGCCGCACCGTCAGCCGGATGCTCAGCTTCGGCGCGGTGGAGCGCCGCCCCTGAGGCCTGCCGGTCAGTTCCGTTGCAGCGGCACGAAGCGGACAGGCGTCATCGTCTCCGTCTTGATTTCGCCATCCTCCTTGCGCACTACCATCAGCTGTTGCGTGCGAAACGGCGCGCCCACGGGCAGCACCATCCGGCCGCCGTCCTTGAGTTGCCGCGTGAGCGGATCGGGAATGTGGTCGGGTGCAGCGGTGACGATGATGAGGTCGAACGGCGCGTGCTCGGGCCAGCCTTTGTAGCCGTCGCCCGTCTTGACGACGACGTTGTTGTAGCCGAGGCGATCGAGCCGCTCGCGGGCCGTCCGCGCCAGCTCGGGGATGATTTCGATCGTGTAAACCGAGTCGACAATGCTGGCGAGCACCGCCGCCTGATAGCCCGACCCCGTGCCCACCTCCAGCGCGCGGTTCGACGGCTCGGGGTGGGCGAGCGCCGTCATGTACGCCACGATGAACGGCTGCGAGATCGTCTGATTGTGGCCGATGGGCAGCGGCCGGTCCTGATACGTCAGCTCCGGATCGTGCTCGGGCGCGAACCGGTGGCGCGGCACCGTGCGCATCGCGCGGAGCACCAGCGGATCGGTGAGGCCGCGTTGCTCAATCTGAGTGCGGACCATCCGCGCCCGCTCGTCGGCCCACGACGTATCGGGCTGCGCCGAGGCAGGAAGGCTGATGAGCAGCGTCGCGCTGAGCAGAAGCACCCACATGGCAGCCACCGGATCGGTGGAAAGCGTGGCGAATCACTTCATTATACGCGAATCCGGAGGGGCGTTCGGCGGAACGCTGCCGATTGAAAGCCCAGAATATCGAGGATTCACTATTCCTTCACCCAATCTCATCCGGCAGGTATTGACAACCCCAGGGACGATTTTTGTATCATGGTAAGTAGTGATGCACAACAAAGAAGCCGGGCCGCGAGGTCGGGCTTTTTTTATTTCGGCGGATTGCGCCGTGATTTCTCCTCTCTCTTTTCCCGACCCGTCTGCGCCTCAGTCGAGAGGCGCGCGCTCCGTTTCGTGCGGATATTCCATGTAGCGCGCCGTGTCTGTCGCTCGTGCGTCGCCACTCAGTCGCCAGACGATATGCAGGGCCGCATCGAGGCCCGCTGCTACGCCCGCCGCGGTCACCACCGCGCCGTTATCCACGAAGCGCCGATCGCTGACCACATTGGTTTCCGGCGCAAGGTCGACCAGCGAGTCGAGCGCGGTGTGATGCGTCGTGGCAGAGAGCCCATCGAGCAGGCCGGCGCGGGCGAGGATCAGCGCGCCGGTGCAGACGGAGAGCACGACTTCGGCTTCGGGTGCGGCGGCACGGATCCAGTCGAGTACGCCGGTGCGGTGCATGGCCGTCCGCGCGCCGGAGCCGCCGGGAACGACGAGCACCTCGGCAGAGGGCGCATCGTCCAGCGCGAGGTCGGGTGTCACCGTGAGCCCGCCCGTGGCCCGGAGGGGATCGGTCGACTCGGCGACGGTGCGCACGGTGAAAGCGCCATCGCGTCCGGCCGCCGTGAAGACCTCGAACGGACCGGCGAAGTCGAGCACTTCGACGGCCTCGAACAGCAGGATGTGGACGGTGCGGGGCATTGGGGTTCGGGGTTGAGGGTTCGGGGCAGCGTCCATTCGTAGCGTGTCCGGTTGCTAAGTCGTGGCTTTAAGCAGTTGCGCACCGGATGTCCACTTCGAGGGCCGTCATCGTCTCCAAAGGGCTTTTATCAGCCGCAACGAGACGAAACACCAAACTCGCAACCCCGAACCCCGAACTCAGAACCCAATGGCCGCCCCGTCCTTTCGCATCTCGGAGGCGCCCCAGTAGACGCCGTTGGTCGCGTCCCACATAATGGCCTGATAGCCGCCGTAGCCGCCCACGTCGATCTCCACGTCATGCCCGCGGTCGCGGAGCTGCTTGACGATGGGGAAGGGCACGCCGCTCTCGACGTTGAGCTGCCCGCCATCGGTCATTGTGCCGCCGGTGGGCTGGCTGCTGCCGTAGTGCCGGTAGCGCGCCGCATCGCCGGCTTCCTGCACGTTCATGCCAAAGTCGACCATATTCGCGATGATCTGCACGTGGCCCTGCGGCTGCATCCCGCCGCCCATCACGCCGAAGCTCAGCCACGGCTGGCCGTCCTTCATCGCGAAGGCCGGGATGATCGTGTGGAAGGGCCGCTTGCCGGGTTCGTAGACGTTCGGGTGATCCGCGTCGAGCGAGAAGAGCGCGCCGCGGTCCTGCAGCATAAAGCCGAGGTCATCCGGCACGAGTCCGCTGCCCATGCCGGCGTAGTTGCTCTGGATGAGCGACACCATCATGCCGGTAGAGTCGGCGACGGTCAGATAAATTGTATCGCCCTCTTCGAGCTTTTCGGTCGCCGCCATGAAGTCGCGCGGGTTGCCGTGCGTCGGGGATTGCAGCACCTCGTCCATCTGGATGAGCTGGCGCCGCTGATCGGCATACTCCTGCGAGATGAGGCCCTCGACGGGCACGTCGGCGAAAGCCGGATCGGCGTAGAAGCGGGCGCGATCTTCGAAGGCGAGCTTTTTAGCCTCGGCCATCACGTGCAGGTAATCGGCCGAGTTGTGGCCCATCGACGCGAGGTCGAAGCCTTCGAGAATCTGAAGCATTTGCAGCGCGGCGATGCCCTGTCCGTTGGGCGGGAGCTCGTACACGTCGATCCCGCGGTAGGTGACGCCGACGGGCTCGACCCAATCGGCCGTGTGCTGCTGGAGATCCTCCAACCGCAGATGCCCGCCGATCCGCCGCATGTACCGGTCGATGGTCTGCGCGATTTCGCCTTCGTAGAACGCCTCGCGCCCGCCCTCGGCAATTGTCTCCAGCGTGTTGGCGAGGTCGGGGTTGCGGAAGACTTCGCCTTCGCGGGGCGCCCGCATCGTATCGCCGCGCTGGATGAGGTACGTCTCGCGCCAGTTGTCATCGGGCAGATCGGCCGCCAGAAAATCCTGCACGTTATATTCCTCCCAGTAGTAGGCGATGACCTGCGAGACGGGAAACCCCTCGCGGGCGTATTCGATGGCCGGCGCGAGGTTATCCGCCATCGGCTGCGAGCCGAAGCGCTCGTGCAGCTTGTACCATCCGCTGACGGTGCCGGGCACGCTCACGGGCAGCGGCCCGAGGAGCGGAATGGCGTCGCGGTCGCCCAGCTCCTGCTTGAGCTCATCGAGCGTGAGGCCCTGCGGAGAGCGTCCGCTGGCGTTCAGGCCGTGGAGCTGCTCGGTCTCCGGATCCCACACGATGGCGTAGAGGTCGCCCCCGATGCCGTTGCCCGTCGGCTCCATCAGGCCGAGGGCGGCATTGGCCGCAATCGCCGCGTCGATGGCGCTGCCGCCGTCTTTCATCACGTCGATGGCAATCTGTGAGGCGAGCGGTTGGCTCGTCGCCGCCATGCCGTGTTCCCCGATGACAGGGCTGCGCGTGGCGAACGGCTCCCCCGTCAGCCGGTCGCCACCGCCTTGCGCGAGTGCGGTTACGGGCAAGAGCACGGCAACGAGGAGGGCGAACGCGAATCGGCAGAGGAAAACGGATGGGGGCATGGCGGGTTCGGTACTGGTTGGCGAAAGGGCAATGGGCGCTCTTCAACATGCGAAATGAGCAAAGCAATGTCACGCGCTCACTCAGTGGCAGTGGCCATGGGCCTCCGACCAGACCTGTCCCGGCGGGCAATCCGGCGTGTTGCCGCTGGATGAGAAGGAGACCCCGATCAGTACCAACCCTGCGATCACGGCCACGACGATGAGCACGCCTTTCCAGGTCGAGGACGCAAGTCCCGTCGTCTCGCCCTGGCAACAATTCTTGTACTTGCGCCCGCTTCCGCACGGGCACGGATCGTTGCGTCCCGGTTCGTCAGACATAATGCGCGTTAGGAGAAAAGGTGGAAACGGTTGTTCAGATGGCGGTCGGCCCGCCGCGGCGCCCGAAGCGCTTCGGTGGCCCTGGACCGTTGGGGGGGACAGACCACGCTATACCAAACTATGGAGAACGCGCGAAGTTGTGTGCGGTGACTTTATCTTGTAAACCATCTGCCGCGCCCCGCTGTCTGATGGGGCGAAGGAGGCAATCACCGATGCGGACGCGACATTGAGCACCGAACTTCATCCGACCCTCGAGGGCGTGGACGACACGACGACACCCGGCGCGCTGCCCAGCTTTCGCTCGCTGGTGGAGCAGCACAAAAAGCGCGTGTACTTTCTCGCACTGGATTTGACCGGCAACCATCACGATGCCGAGGACCTCTCGCAGGAGGTCTTTATCAAGGCGCACCAGGGCCTCGATTCGTTTCGCGGCGACGCCACCTTCTTCTCCTGGCTCTACCGGATCACCGTCAACACCTACCTCAACAAGCGGCGCAAAAAGGCTGTCCGTTACATGAAGCTCTGGGATGATTTCGAGCACGTGACGCAGGGCGACAGCACGCCGTCCGATCCGGATGCGCGTGCCGAGCGCTCGACCATGCAGCAGCATATCGAGGCGGCGCTACAGGTGCTGTCCGAGCGCGAGCGCACCGCTTTCGTGCTCAAGCACTACCACGACCACAAGATCCGCGAGATTGCCGAGGTGATGGACGTCGCCACCGGCACCGTGAAAAGCTGGCTGTACCGCGCTGCCCGCAAGCTGCGCGATGAGCTCGATTTCTACCGCGATGAACTATAGGCTCGGCTTCGCCGCGCGTCATTTGTTCGCTGCGCTCACGTCATCCGTTAAGGGTCATTGGGGAAACAGACCTTCGGGCCAGCGACCAGTGACTGATGGCTGCCGACAAATGACCATTGACAAATGACCATTGACCCGTGACCCCCATGAGCACCCCGTGCCCTGAATACGAACCGCTGATCGCCGAGGCCCTGTTCGGCGAACTGTCCGATGAAGACCGGCAGCGGCTGGAAGCACACGTCGAATCGTGCGAGGCCTGTGCCGAGGAGCTTCGCTCGCTGGAGACGACGCTGGCGTTCACCGCGCATCGCGAACGCCCCGAGCCGCCCGAGTCGTTCTGGCAGCACTACGAGCCTCGACTGGCCCGCCGGATGCATCGTGCCGAGGCCCGCGCTGACACGGCGCCGTCCCTTGGTGAGCGGATCGCCGCGTGGTGGCACAATCTCACCGAGATGCCGCCCGCCATGCGCTGGGCGCTGCAGGGTGCCGCGGCCGTCCTGCTCGTCGCCGTGGGGTTCGGGCTGGGGCAGCAGCAGGCCGGTCCGCCCGCCGATCCCGGAGCGGACCCCGCTCTGTTCGCTGGCACCGAAACGACTTCGGATGCGACGCTCGCCACCCTCATCCGCGCCGAGCAGCCCGTCGAATCTGAACGCGGCACCATCCGGCCGCACCTCGCCGGCATCCGCGACATCACGTACGACGTGCAGGCAGGCACCGTCGAGATCCGCTACAACACGGTGAACGACATCGTCATCCGCGGAACGCCGGATGACCCGACCGTGCAGCGGCTCCTGCGGACGGCCATGCTCGACGAGCAAAACCCGTCGGCGCGGCTCAACGCGCTGCAGATGGTGGAGCAGACGAGCCCCGCCGCCGATTCGCAGCTGGTGCAGGCGCTGACGTATCTGGCTCAGGAGGAAGACGATCCGAACATGCACTTCCGCGCGGTCCGCGCCCTGCGCGCGATCCACACCAACGCGCCGATGGGCGACGACACGCGCGACGTGCTCATCAACCTCCTGCTGAACAGCAACCACAGTGCCCTCCGCATCGAAGCGCTGCAGGCGTTGACGGAGCGCTCCACGCCGTCGCAACCCGCGTCCGATTACCTCTATCAGGCGCGCACCGACTCGAATAGCTACGTGCGCTATCAGGCGCAGCAGGCGCTGCAATCTCTCCAAACCGTGTCTCTTGACACACCAATCGAATAATGCACCTGTCATCCCGGCCCTTGAGCCGGGATTTCCCCGAAAACGGCGATGCTTCGTCCTGGGGAGATCCTGACACGAGCCGTAAGCGACTGATGCAGTAATCGAGTTCAGGATGACAACGGGCAGAAAATGAAAATCATGTTCCATTTCATCACGACTGACGATCCGACTATGAACTGTAAACGAATGACGTTCCGTGTGCTCTGGGTGGTGCTCTTCGCGCTGCTCGCCGTCCCTGTGCAGGCCCAGACGTGGGACAAGACCAGCGACGGTTATGAAGCCACCGTCACCCGCACCTTCAGCGTCGAGGCCGGCGGCTCGTTCGTCATCGAGCGGGTGGTGGGGGGCATCACGGTGGAAGCGTGGGACCAGAACCGGGTGGAGATCAAGGAAATCCTCCGCTTCGATGAGTACTCGCGCTCCGAGGCCGAGGCGTACCTGCAGGCGCACGGCAGCACGTTCGAGAAAAGGGGCAACGCCGTGACGGTTCGCGGCCCCGACCGGGAAAACCGGCGCAATCGTGTGCAGCGGGACTACGAGGCGCGCGTCCCGGCTCGGTTCAACACGGACGTAGAGACGGCGGGCGGCAGCATCAACGTGAGCGGCCTCACTGGTACAGTGCAGGTGCGTACCGCGGGGGGCGGCCTCAATCTCAGCGACATCACCGGCGACCTGACGGCCCGCACCGCCGGGGGCGGCGTTAACCTGTCAAACATCGACGGCCAGGTCGAAGCGAGAACCGCCGGCGGCGGGATCAACGTGGAAGAGGTAACCGGCCGGTTGAACGTGGCCACGAGCGGGGGGGGCATCAACATCGTCGGCGTTGAAAGTGACGTCACGGCTCAGACTTCAGGGGGCGGCGTCCACATCGAGCGCGTCAGCGGGCGCGTCTCAGCGCGGACTGCGGGCGGCGATATGACCGTGCGCGAGGCAACCCGCGAGGTGGATGTGCAGACCTCGGGGGGCGATATCGAGTTGCGCAGCATCGGCGGGCGCGTCTCAGCGCGGACGGCGGGGGGCGACATCGAAGGGCGCGACCTCGGCGGACAGGTTTCCGCCGAGACGTCGGCGGGTGACATCGAGCTGGACGAGGTGCGCGGCGGCGTGCAGGCGCGCACTTCGGTGGGGGACATCGACGTCGCCGTGACGCTGCAGGACTTCAGCCAGGATTACCCGATGAGTCTTGAAACGACCCACGGCGACATCACGCTAATGCTCCCGCCCACCCTTCCGGCGTCGATCGATGCGCGCGTTCGCAGCCTCGGCGGCGGATGGGACCGCGACGATATCTACAGCGACTTCGCCCTTGCTCGCGAGGGCCCGCGCGCGAGAGGATCGGGCGATCTGCGGAGCTACGGCGACATCAATGGCGGTGGCCCCCCGATCCGCCTGCGCACGAGCGGCGGCAGCATCCGCATCGAGAAGGGACAATGAGGAGCTCGGACGTGTGGGCGTCGGGGCGTGTGGGGGTGGAAACGTCCACACGTTCACACCTTCATGCTTAAGTAGACGAGCAAAAGTACACTTTGCATGAGCTCCATCCGAAAAACCACTGTTGTCATTCTGAGCTCGACGAAGAATCTCTCTGTGAAAAGCTGGGCTGTAAACGGAGAGATCCACCCCAAAGGCACTTCTTCGCTCCGCTTAGGGCGCCTCGTCAGGCTCGAGATGACATGCCTGGGATGGTTTTTCGGGTGGAGCGTTAACGTTTTTTCGTTGACCTACATAGATATTGCGTCCGGCGTGTCGCTTCCGTTTCTTCGAGGGTGGGCGTGGGTTTTGGCTCCGCCCGCCCTCGCT
The DNA here is from genome assembly GCA_964448045.1 of uncultured Rhodothermales bacterium. Taxonomy (GTDB): domain Bacteria; phylum Bacteroidota; class Rhodothermia; order Rhodothermales; family Salinibacteraceae; genus CAYUVF01. The sequence continues at coordinate 88,557 of CAYUVF010000006.1, read as the reverse complement.
GTTTGTACGCATGCTGATTCCCCGCTCCCATGGAAGTCCGCGAAGCAAAGAACATCCTCGGCGATTCGCTGCAGGCCTGCTCGACCGATCCGATGACGGGCTTTTACCGCGACGGATGTTGCCACACCGGCCCAAAGGATTTTGGCGTCCACGTCGTCTGTGCCGAGATGACGGAGGAATTTCTGACGTTCACGAAGGCGCAGGGCAACGACCTGAGCACGCCGCGCCCGGCGCTCAACTTCCGCGGCCTGCAGCCCGGCGACCGGTGGTGCCTGTGTGCCGCCCGCTGGCAAGAAGCGCTGGAGGCCGATGTCGCCCCGCCCGTCCTCCTCGAATCCACCCACGAGCGGGCGCTCGAGATCATCGACTTGGCCGATCTGAAGGCGCATGCACTGGACAGCACCTCGTCGGAGGGTGCTTGAAGGGTTGATGCATATCGTCCGATAACCCCGATGGCATCGTAACGCCGAGAGGCTGCGCTCGTATCATCCGTGCTCGGCATTTCCGAATACAAACGGACGGCTCCCATGGAATACACGACGCTGCATCCCGATCTGCCGGACGCCTCACGTATCGGCCTGGGCACGTGGGCCATTGGCGGATGGCAGTGGGGCGGCACCGACGAGCGCAAATCCATCGACACCATTCTGGCGGCGCTCGACCGCGGCATCACGCTCATCGACACGGCACCTATCTACGGGCACGGCCGCTCCGAGGAGATTGTGGGCGCGGCGCTGCAGGAGCACGGGCAGCGCGACGAAATCGTGCTGGCGACGAAGGTGGCGCTCGACTGGAGCGACGATGTCGAGGTCGTCCGCAACGCCACGCCCGAGCGCATCCGCACCGAGATTACCGATTCGCTGGAGCGTCTCCAGACGGACTACATCGACCTGTACCAGGTGCACTGGCCGGATCCGCTCGTGCCGGTGCAGGAGACGGCCCGCGTGATGCAGGACCTCTACGACGAGGGGCTGATCCGCGCCATCGGCGTGAGCAACTTTTCGCCAGAGCAGATGGAGGCGTTCCGCGACGTGGCACCGCTGCACACGAATCAGCCGCCGTACAACCTGTTCGAGCGGCAGATCGAGGACGACATCATGTCGTACTGCGACGACCACGACATTGCGCTGGTGACGTACGGTGCGCTGTGCCGCGGCTTGCTGAGCGGCAAGATGACAACCGACCGCGAGTTCGGCAACGACGACCTGCGCGGCTCGGCCGACCCGAAGTTTCAGCAGCCGCGCTTCAGCCAGTACCTGAAGGCGGTCGACCGGCTCGATGCGTTTGCGCAGGAGCGCTTCGGTACACCGGTGATTCAGCTGGCGGCGCGCTGGATTCTGGACATGGGCGTCGACGTGGCGCTGTGGGGCGCGCGGCATCCGGGACAGCTCGACCCCGTCGACGGCATCGATAACTTCGCGCTCTCCGACGATGACATGGCCACGATCGACCGCATCATCGACCAGATGGTGACCGATCCGGTCGGCCCCGAGTTCATGGCGCCGCCGACGCGTGAGGACGTCGAGTTCGCGTGATCGTGAAGCGGGGTCACACCAGCTTCATGCCGGGCCCGCTCCGGTACGGCGATGGCGAGCGGCCGGACGCGGTAGTGCTGTTTTGTTTGAACGACAGCAGTAGCTTGATTGGGCGCGGCAACACCTGGCGCAGTTCCTCGTCGGGCGCCGGCTCGTCGAAGAACCGCGTGAAGCCAGGCAGCTCTGGCGTTTCGGGGGCCACGTGCTCGAAGCCCATCTCCCACTCGGGGAAGTTGCGCGCCTCGATGGGCCCCTCCAGCAGCGTGATGATGCGCCCGTGCCGCGGGTCCCGCTCGATCGTGCGGTACAGGTCCGTCACCTCCTCTTTAGGGCCTTCGAGGGCCTGAATAAATCCGCCATCGCTGTATAAGAGCATGCCGGTAATGCCCCGCTTGCGGTTGTTGGGCCGGCTGGTGGAAAGGATGGCGCGGAGATCGTCGTCCGAGAGGGAATGCGACGCCGCGCTCAGATAAACGATGTGGTACAGCGGCGAGTCCATAGCGATACAGAGGTCATTCGATAAAGCCGTTGTATTCAGGTATCGGACGGAGGGGCAGCCAGCCTAAATACGATGGGCAGGCTGGATGCAACCAAGTTGTAAAGAGCGGTGGATGGGGGCGGGGCCGCCCCGGATGGCAGGACGTGGAACCGAAGTGGGATTCGTCTGGACATCGCCTTCGCCGGTTGATAGATTGCAAGCGCTTCCGGCACGCGCTCGCTTCCGGTTCGCGTGCGCATCGTCCACACCTTTTCACTCACCATCTCCCATTATGAGGATTCGTAGGATACTATTCATCGTTGGCGTATGGCTGCTGTTCATCGGATGGGCGCTGCCGGCGCCGGCGCAGCCGGTGGATAGCACGAAGCTCGAAGGCATGGCTCCTCGCGCGATTGGCCCGGCCGGGATGAGCGGACGCGTGACGGCCCTCGAAGCCGTCGTCAGCAACCCCGATATCATCTACGCCGGCACGGCCTCGGGCGGCCTCTGGAAGTCGACCGATGGCGGGGCGACGTGGGATCCCATCTTCGACGATCAGCCCGTCCACTCCATCGGCTCGATTGCCATCGACCAGGACAACCCCGATGTGATCTGGGTCGGCACCGGCGAGGGCAATCCGCGCAACAGCCAGAACGCGGGCGACGGCGTCTTCAAGAGCGTCGATGGCGGGCGCAGTTGGACGCGCGTCGGCCTCCGCGGCACGCGCAGCATCCACCGCCTGCTGATCCACCCCAACAACTCGGACATTGCCTACGCCGGCGCGCAGGGCGCCACCTGGGGCCCGACGCCCGAGCGCGGTGTCTACAAGACGACCGATGGCGGCGACTCGTGGGAGCGCATCCTGTTCGTCAACGACACCACCGGCGTGGCCGACCTCGTGATGGATCCGTCGAACCCCAACAAGCTGATCGCGGCGATGTGGCAGTATCAGCGCTGGCCGCACTTCTTCGAGTCGGGCGGGCCCGGCTCGGGGCTCTACATCACCTACGACGGCGGCGAAAACTGGACGGAGTTGACGCCGGAGGACGGCCTCCCGCCGAAGCCATGGGGCCGCATCGGGCTAGCCATCGCGCCGAGCGACCCGGAGCGGGTCTACGCCTACGTCGAATCGGAGGACAACGCGCTGTACCGCTCCGATGACGGCGGCCACACGTGGCAGCAGGTCAACAGCGACATGGGCGAGATCGGCGGGCGGCCCTTCTACTACGCCGATCTGCGCGTCGATCCGAAGAACGAAAACCGCCTCTACAGCCTGCACTCGATCATCACGTACAGCGAGGACGGCGGCGAGTCGTTCGAGACGCTGGTGCCGTACGCGGGCGTCCACCCCGACCATCACGCGATGTGGATCCATCCGGAGGACCCGAGCCTGATCTACGACGGCAACGACGGCGGCCTGTACATCTCGCGCGATCGGGGCGTCAACTGGGAGTTCGTCGAGTCGCTGCCGCTGGGGCAGTTCTACCATATCAGCGTCGACAATCAGATTCCCTACAACGTCTACGGCGGCATGCAGGACAACGGCTCGTGGCGCGGCCCGAGCGCCGTGTGGCGCGACGGCGGCATCCGCAACAGCTTCTGGCAGGAAGTGGCCTTCGGCGATGGCTTCGACGTCGTGCCCGATCCCGAGCAGCCCACGCAGGGCTACGCGATGTCGCAGGGCGGCGGCCTTGTGCGCTGGAACGTCGAGACGGGCGAGCAGGCCTACATCCCGCCGCAGCATCCCGACGAAGAGGTGCAGCTGCGCTTCAACTGGAACGCCGCCATCGCGCAGAGCCCGCACGACCCGGCCACCGTCTATTACGGCAGCCAGTTCGTCCACCGGAGCACGGATCGCGGACAGAGCTGGACGATCATTTCGCCGGATCTGACGACCGACAATCCGGAGTGGCAGCGCCAGCTGGAGAGCGGTGGCCTCACCTACGATGTGACGCAGGCCGAGAACTACACGACGATCACGGCCCTCGCGCCGAGTCCACGCCGGGAGGGCGTCCTCTGGGCCGGGACGGATGACGGCAACGTGCACGTCACCCGCGACGGCGGCGACAGCTGGACGAACGTCGCCGGCAACATCGACGGCGTGCCCGAGCACACGTGGGTCACGCAGATCCGCGCCTCGCAGCACAACGACGGCGAAGCGGTCGTCGTCTTCGACAACCACCGCCGCAACGACTGGACGCCGTACGTCGTCCGCACCACCGATTACGGCCAGAGCTGGAGGCGGCTCGTGGGCGAGGACGATGTTCGCGGCTACGCGCTCTCGTTCGTGCAAGACCCCGTCGAGCCCGACCTGATGTTCGTCGGCACCGAGTTCGGCCTCTACTTCAGCCTCAACGGCGGCGCCGACTGGCAGCCATGGACGACCGATTACCCGACGGCCTCCACGATGGATATGCAGATTCAGGAGCGCGAGCACGATCTGGTCGTCGGCACGTTTGGGCGATCGGCGTTCGTGCTGGATGACATCCGGCCCCTTCGGGCGCTCGCCCGCGACGGCACCGATCTGCTCGATGCGCCGCTGCACGTCTTCGAGGCGCCCGACGCCTATCTGGCCGAGTACCAGCGGCCGCCGGGCACGCGCTTCACCGGCGATGCCGAATACGCCGGCGAGAACGAACCCTACGGTGCGATGATCTCCTTCTCGGTCAATCCGCCGGAGGAGAACGGCGACGAAAACGGCGAAAGCAACCCGCCGAAGGAGGTCACCTTCAAGGTGGTTAACGCCGACGGCGACACGATCCGCACCTTCACCGAGGACGAGCTGACGCCCGGCATCAACCGGACGACGTGGAACCTGCGGCGCAAGGGCGTCCGCTACCCGATGCAGCCCGAGCCCGAAGACGACGCCCCCGAGCCCACCGGCCCGCAGGTGATGCCGGGCACGTACACCGTCGTTGCACAGTACGGCGGCCACACCGCGTCGACCGACGTGCGCGTCCACATGGACCCGCGCATCGACGTGAACAGGGCTGACTTGGAGGCGCGATACCAGCTCGTCGACCGGCTGATGGCGAACATCGAAGTCGCCACCGAAGCCGCCGACCGGCTCCGCGCCGCGCAGAAAACCATCGGCCAGGTGAACGATCAGCTCGATGCCCTGCCCGATTCGACGGCGGAGGATCTGCGCGAGCAGGGATCGGCCATGCAGGACTCCATCGAGGCGCTGATGGCCGAGATCCGCGGGCAAGACGACGTGCAGGGCATCCGCCGCGATCCGTCGGTCGTGACGGCGAAGATCTTCACCGCGTCGCGCTACCTGCAGTCGTCCACCGACGCCCCGAGCCAGTCCGAGCGCCGCGCCCTCCAGCACGCCGAGGCGCGGCTGCAGCGCCTGCTCGATCACGTCAACGCCTTCTTCGCGGACGACTGGCCGGCGTACCGCCGCGCCGTCGAACGGGCCGACCTGCAGCTGTTCCGCGACTACGAGCCGCTGCGCCTCGACGAGTGAGTGGCATGTTGAGGCAAAGCATCATGCCTCGTTCAACTGTCCTCCTGAGCTTGACTCAGGAGCTGTAGGGAATAGTGCTTGGTTCAGGGAGGTCCTGAATCGAGTTCAGGATGACAAGGTTACGTCGAACGTTTAAAACTGCCACAACGCGCGCCACAAGAGGGTCGCTCGCATTCCGCGGGCGGCCCTTTTTGCGTTGGGAAAATGAAGGTGGGCAGCGTACAATCCGCCGAGTTGCCCGAATAGCGGTTCAGTCGAGCGGCGCCCAACGAGTCAGGGCGCGGGCGGCCACGCGATCGTCTGTTGCGCGCTGCACGCGGTGGAGGATGTGCCCGTCGTCCGCGTGGGCCTGCGTGCAGATCGTGTCGCCGAAGACCGTCTCCGCCCGGAACTGGATGTCGATCTCCCGGAGTTGCTGATGTGTCAGATGCGCCTCGGGCAGCGCCTCGACGGCCCACTCGACGTACCGGACGTTGTTGACGTGCTGATTCAGATCGAGATCGCTGAAGCGCACCTGAAACCGCCGCTCGTGATCGACCGACGCCAGCTCCGGCACGTCGTCACTCGGATGCGCAACGGGCGCCTCCAGATCGGGTAGATCCAGCGCGTTGAGCTCGGCGGGCGGGCGCGTCGGGCGGCGGCGTGCCACGTCAATGACGAGCCACGCGCTCGTGCCGCGGGCGAGGATCTCCTCATCGGCGCTGCGCAGGAGGAACTCGCGGGTGGCGTAGAGGCGCTCCAATCCGGAGGGCCACGTCACGACCTCGACGGTGTCGCGCCACCGCGGATAGCGGTCTACCACCACGCGCAGCCGCGTCAGCACCCACGCCGTGCCGCTTTCGAGCATGGCCTCGCGCGAGACGCCCAGCTCGCGGGCGTGGTTGCCTGCCGCCTCCTGAAAATAGTTGCACAGCGACTGGATGGCCGCCTCCCCGCGCGGATTCACATCGTACGAGTGCACGCGAAAGGACTCGGTCCAGGGAGTGACGGATCGGGGCATGGGGGCGGATTTACTGGGCGTCTGATTCGACGATTTGATCGGCGACGGCGGTGAGGTCGGGGCCGGTAAGGTCAGGTGCGGGGAGCGTCGGATCGGGGACTTTGCCGGGGCGCTGGATGAATGCGGTGGTGCATCCGGCCTGTTTCGCCCCGGCCACGTCCCACGTGTGCGCCGCGACGAATCGGATGTCCGGCGGATCGACATCCAGCGCATCAGCGGCCATTTGATACGGCTCGGGTGCGGGTTTGAGCCGCTGGACGGCGTCGGCGGAGAGAATGGCGTCGAAGGCGTCCGCGAGCCCGGCATGCTCCAGTTGATGGGCGAGCACCTCGGGCGTGCCGTTGCTGAGCGCCGCGAGTCGAAAACCGGCGTCGCGCAGACGAGCGAGGCCCTCGTTCACGTCGTCGTGCGGCGGCAGCGTGCGCACGCCCTCGGCCACGGCCGAACGGTCCAGCTCCGAGAGCATCGCCCCGCGCCGCTGCGCCACCATGTCGAGCGCTGCCCGCCCGATCGTGCTAAAGTCGACATACGAGCCGAGCACCGTCGTCGTCAGCGCCGATTGCAGCACCTGCCCGAACCACGCCTCCCGCACCGTCGCGTCGCCGAAGATCCGCTCGAACACGGGGTCGAGCGCGGCGAGGTCGAGGAGGGTTTCGTTCACGTCGAACACGATCACGGAGGGCATGGCGGCGCGAGTCGGGTGCGAAAGGCCGGCGCAGTTATGATAGCGAACGCACCGGACTCGCGCGAGGTCGATGCCCATCCACAGCACACGGGACGCCGCCCGAAGACGACGCCCCGCATTCCGGTGATTCGTGATCGCGCCGATCCGCCACTACCGCATGCCCCGGTGGCGCGGCGGGCCCTGCTTGGCGCCGCGTTGATGCGCCCGGTGCGCAGCGCGGTTCTGCATCGCTTTAATCGCCAGCGCGCGGTGGATCATCACGATCTCGTACTGGGTGGACGAGAGGATGTCGCGGAGGGCAGCGCGGTGTTCGGTGCGCAGATCGGTGAGCGCATCGATGAGCTGCTGCGGGGTGAGGTCGCCGCTCTGGCGCTGGTCGCGGAGCGCCTGCAACTGCGCGCGGTGCTCGGCGCGGAGCGTCTGCAGCGCCTCCTCCTGATCCGCGCTCAAGTTGAGCACCTCGGCGCGGACGGCGCGGGCCTCGGCCCGGCGTTCCTGCCACTGGGCGCGTCGATCTGCGCGGCGCTCCTGCCACCGCTCGCGCATCGCCTCCAACTCGGCGCGCTGCTCATCGGTGAGGACGCCGCTGATGTCGGCACGCAGCTTAGCGCGAAGCGCACGCATCTGCGCGCGGAAGGCCTCCGGCGTGATCTCCCCGCTGCGGCGCGCCTGCCGGAGTGCGCGGATCTGCGGCTGATAGGCGGACCGGATGGCGCGAATCGAGTCTTTCTGCGCATCCGTCAAGTCGAGGTGCTGGAGCGCGCGCTGGAGGCCGTCTTTGATGCGATGGAGGCGGCGCTCCATCCGGTCGCGGCGCGGGCGCGCCTCCGTGACGAAGGATTCGATCCGGTCGAGCTGGGCGTCGGAGAGCGTCGGTTGCAGGTCGGCGGCGATGTGCCAGAGAAAGCCGGGGGCGCGCTCTTTACGCGTGTGTTTGGCGACGGCGCTCGTGAGCGTGTTTTTCGCTTGCGCGGAGAGCGAGAGATCGGTCGCGAAGTCGTTCACCAGCGCCTCCAGTTCGGGCGAATCGAGCTCGGGCGCGTCGGCGGGCGTCGACGAATCGCACGCGGCGACGGTGAGGAGCAGGGCGAGGGCGAGCAGGCCGGAGAGCCATCGCCGGGGGCGGGGGGATCGGGTCGTCATGGGAGCCTCCATCGGTTGAGTATCGGTTGCATCGGCGGTCTACTCGGTCAATGCCGCCGCCGCGCGGAGGTTGTCACGGAAGTGTGGCGCTTTCGCGGCGATTCGTTTGGGGAGCGGGATCGATGCGGATACTTCGGCGCCGTGCTGCGGTTGAAACGACTGCGCCGATAACTGCTCCAATCCGCCATCCACCATCCGATGCCCGATTTTGCCGATCCGCCGCCCGATCCGATGACCGTCTTCGCGGAGTGGTTCGCCGACGCGGAGGCATGCGAGGCGATCCGGTACGCCGGGGCGATGAGCCTGTCGACCGTGTCGCCCGACGGATGGCCGGAGGGGCGGATCGTGCTGCTGCACGAGGCCAGCGCCCGCGGATTCGCGTTTTTCACCGATCGGCGCTCGCCGAAGGGCCAGTCGCTGGACGCGACGCCCCGCGCGGCGCTCACGTTTTACTGGGGCCCGCTGGAGCGGCAGATCCGCGTGCAGGGCACCGTCGAGCCAGGCACCGACGCCGAGGCCGACGCCTTCTTCGCCGAGCGCCCGCGCCGCAGCAAAGGCACCGCCTGGGCCTCATCGCAGAGCCAACCGATGACGCTGGACGCGTTAGAGCAGCGCATGCACGCCATCGACGAGCGATTCGCCGAGCACGAGACGATCCCCCGGCCGCCGTACTGGCAGGTCTACCGCGTCCGGCCCCGGACGATCGAGTTCTGGGAGGCCCGGGCCCGGCGGCTGCACGAACGCATCCGCTACATCCGTTCCGGCGGCGACTGGGCGCATCAGCGGGTGGCGCCGTAAGTCACTCGCCCGGCGCGATCCGGTCCCAGTCGGGCGCGTCCTTGTCGATGTGCGGCAGGGCGCGCGCCATCACGTCGGGGTATTTCTGGGCGGCGCCGCAGTTGAAGATGACGACGCGGTCGTCGGGGCGGAGCCAGCCCGCCTCGGCGCCCTGCTGGGCGGCGCCCACGCAGGCCGCCGCTTCGGGGCCGACGGAGAGGCCTTCGGTGGAGGTGGCCAGCTGCATCCAGCTGGTGATCTGCGCGTCGGGGACGGCCACGGCGCGGCCGCCGCTCTCGCGGAGGGCATCGAGCACCATAAAGTCGCCCACGGCTTTGGGGACGCGGATGCCGGGGGCGACGGTCTGGGCGTTGTCGAACGGCTCGGCGAAGCGCTTGCCCTGCTCGAAGGCCCGCACGATGGGATAGCAGCCATCGGACTGCACGGCGACCATGCGCGGCAGCGCGTCGGGATCGACCCAGCCCAGCGCGGCCAGTTCCTGAAACGCCTTCCACATGCCGACGAGTCCGGTGCCGCCGCCCGTCGGATACAGGATGACATCGGGCAGATCCCACGCGAACTGCTCGGCCAGTTCCAGCCCCATCGTCTTTTTACCCTCGATGCGGTAGGGCTCCTTCATCGTCGACACCTCGAACCAACCGATGCGCTCTTTGCCCGCCTCCACGATCGCGCCGCAGTCGGTGATCAGGCCGTTGACGAGGAAGACGTGCGCGCCGGCGAGGGCCGCTTCGTACCGGTTGACGGCGGGGGCGTCGTCGGGCATGAAGATGAATGCCTCGATGCCGGCCCGCGCCGCATACACCGCGGTGGCGCCGCCGGCATTCCCGGCAGTCGGCAGCGCCACGCGATCGATACCCAGCTCGGTCGCCATCGTCAGCGCCGCCGAGAGGCCGCGCACCTTGAACGTGCCGGTGGGCAGCTGCGCCTCATCCTTGATCCAGAGGTCGTCCAGCCCGAGGCGGTCGCCGAGGCGCGGGCACGGTAGCGTCGGGCTCATCCCTTCACCGAGCGACACGATCGAGGCGTCGTCGCGCGGCGGGAGCAACTCCCGGTAGCGCCACATCGTCGGCGGGCGGTCGCGGAGCTGCGCTTTCGTGAGCGCATCGCCCACGGCGTCGAGGTCGTAGCGGACCCACAGCGGGCGGCCGCGGTGCGTCGTCTGGATCGTGTGGGCGTCGAACGTAGTGCCGTCGAGGGCGCTTTCGAGGTGGGAGACGAAGGAGGGCATGGGGCGGTTGGGCGAGAGGGCATTTGGGCGAGAGGGCGCGTAGAGATGCTGGGCGTTTTTCCTGCGCCCGTGCACCACGCTCATTCATCAGCCGGATTCCGTTAGGCGCTTGAGGGCCGATTCGTGCACGGCGAGCGCGCGGTGGTCGTAAAGCACGAAGCGGATGTGCTCGACTGCGTCCAGCTTGGGCATGGCGTCGAGGACGGTGGACAGCGCGACGGCGGCGGCTTCCTCCATCGGATAGCCGAACGCCCCCGTCGAAATCGCCGGAAAGGCCACCGATTCGATGTCGTTCTCTTCCGCCAGCCGGAGTGCATGTTCGTAGCATTCGCGGAGGAGGTCTTCGGCGGGCTCGTCGCGGCCGTAGACGGGACCGAGGCAGTGGATGACGTGCGGATTCGGCAGGTTGTGCCCGCTCGTGATGACGGCCTCGCCTGGCCGGATGGGTGCCAGCGGGCGCGTCTCTTCTGCCAGTCCCGGTCCGGCAGCCCGGTGGATCGCGCCGGCCACGCCGCCGCCCATCTGCAGCTGCGCGTTGGCGGCGTTGACCACCGCGTCGATATTGTCCTGCCGGGCAATGTCGCCTTGCATCAGTTCGAGCGTGACGCCAGATCGCTGAATCTGCATGGGTCGAGGGAGGTCGGATGGGCAGAGGAAACCGCGCGGCGGTATCGCTCAAGAAAAGCGGTGGTGGGGACAAGGTAAATGGGGCGCGGCTGGAGAGCTCGTTCAGCGGCGCAGCTCCCTCGGTGCTTTGGTGTGGATTTCACGTGACTTTCGGGCCGACCCGGAGGGGGAGCCGGCCCGTTCGTCTGCAATAGTGTCGTTTGTTTTTAGATTGGATCTAAACAGATGCACGTCGCGACCCCACTCATTTTCATCACAGGCACCATGAAACAATCCGTTTTTGCGCTGCTCGGCGCGCTGCTTCTTACTTTCACCCTGAGCGCCTGCCAGCAGGGCGATACCGATGAACTTGTTATCTACTCCGGGCGCAGCAAAGCACTCGTCGATCCGCTGGTGGAGCAGTATCGCCAGCAGACCGACCGCGAGGTGAGCGTGCGGTACGGCTCCGACGCCCAGCTCCTGGCGGCGCTCGAAGAAGAGGGCGACCAGAGCCCGGCCGATGTCTTCTGGGCCAACACCACCGGCGCACTCGGCCAGGCCCGCAACGCCGATCTGCTCGCCTCCCTGCCCGATTCGCTGCTGGAGCGCCCGGCCAACTTCGCCCCGTCGAGCGCCCGCTGGACGCCCGTCACCACGCGCTTCCGCGTCCTCGCGTACAATCCCGAGAACGTGAATCCGGAGGAGCTGCCCGAATCGGTGCTCGATCTGCCCAGCCTCGACCAGTACGAGGGGCGCATCGGATGGACGCCGGCGTACTCCAGCTTTCAGGACTTCATCACCGCCATGCGCACCCTGCACGGGCCCGATACCACCACCACATGGCTGGAAGACATGCAGGCGCTGAATCCGAACAGCTACACCTCCAACACGCCCATGATTCAGGCGCTGGCCGCGGGCGAGATTGACATCGCGCTCACGAATCACTACTACGTACTGCGCCTCAAGTACGGCGACGCCAAAGTCGAAGACGAGTCCGCCGTCAACCCGCAGGCGCCGGTCGAGACGTATCACTTCGCCTCGGGCGATGTGGGTAATCTTGCCCTGGTCACCGGCGCAGGGCAGCTCAGCACGAGCGATCAGCCGGAGGCGGCCCAGGACTTCCTGCGCTTCTTGCTTTCGGAGGAGGCGCAGCGCTTCGCCGCGACGCAGGTGAACGAGTATCCCGTCATCGAAGGCGTGGAGGTGCCCGAGTACCTGATGGCCGTCGATCAGGCCCTGCAGATGAGCCCGACGTTCGACTTCGAGCAGCTGCGCGATCTCGACGCCACGCTGCAACTGCTGCGCGATGCCGGCGCGCTGTAAACGAGTCCGGACGGTTGAGCGTATGGGAGCGTGGGGGAGGTATCCGCCCGCGCTCCCATTTTTTGTGTCCACCCGATTGCTCGACTGCCATGTCCACCCGCTCCATCGGCCTCTCCGAAGCCCTTCATCAGTACCTGCTCGATGTGTCGCTGCGGGAATCGCCCGTGATGCGCCGGCTGCGCGAAGAAACCGCCGCCCATCCGCAATCGAACATGCAAATTGCCCCCGAGCAGGGCCCCTTCATGCAGCTCTTGGTGCGGATGCTGGATGCGCGGAAAGCGCTGGAGATCGGCGTCTTCACCGGCTACAGCGCCCTCGCCGTGGCCGAGGCGTTGCCGGAGGACGGGCGCCTCGTGGCGTGCGACATCAGCGAGGAGTACACGCGGATCGCCCGCCGCTACTGGAGCGAAGCGGGCGTCGATGACATAATCGATCTGCGGATTGCCCCGGCGCTCGATACGCTCGATGCGCTGCTCGACGACGGGCAGCACGGCACGTTCGACTTCGCCTTCATCGATGCCGATAAAGAGCAGTACGATGCCTATTACGAGCGGTCGCTCCGGCTCCTGCGCCCCGGCGGACTCGTCGTGCTCGACAATGTCTTCCGCGACGGTCGCGTGGCCGATCCCGACATCGACAACGAGAGCGTCCGCGCCATCCAGCGCCTCAACAAGAAGCTCCACGCCGACGAGCGCGTCCATCTCAGCATGATCCCCGTGGCCGATGGGCTGACGCTCGCCCTCAAAAAGTGACGCTACATCCACCTGCAGCAGGTACGGGCGTCCGCCACTCGCGCGGGGGGGACGCGCCAACGTTCAACGCACTGACTTGGAAGCCCGGTCATTGCGGCACGGCGTCCGAATGGGCCGATGGGGGGACGCCGTACTGCTCGCGGAAGCACTGGCTGAGGTGGGAGACGCTCTTGAAGCCCACGGCATAGGCGACTTCGCTGACGGTGCCTTGCTCCTCGCGGAGCAGCGCCGCGCCGCGTGCGAGGCGGATCGTCCGGAGGAAGGCGGTGGGCGACTGGTCCAGGAGGTCGCGCAGCCGGCGGTAGACGGTGCTGCGGCTTTGGTCGAGCGCCGCGGCCAGGGCTTCGACGCCGAAGTCCTCGTCGTGCAGGTTCGCTTCAACGACGGCCTGGGCGCGTTCCAGGTACGCGGCCTCCGACGCCGAAACGTCGTCCGGAAAGAGAGCCGGGGCAGCGGCAGCGCCGGGCGGCGGGGCCGTGGCGAAGCGCTCCTTCAGCCGCTGGCGCGAAGCGATCAGAGCCTCGACGCGGACCTGCAGCTCGCGCATGTTGAACGGTTTGGTGAGATAGGCATCCGCTCCTTTGCTCAGGCCCTCAATCTTGTCGGCATCGGTGGCGCGGGCGGTGAGCAGGAGGACGGGCAGAAAGTCCGTCGCCGGATCGGCCTGCAGGGCCTGGACGAGTTCGAAGCCGTCGAGGTCGGGCATCATCACGTCGCTGACGATGCAGTCGGGCAGGCGCGTGCGGGCGGTGTCCAGCGCAGCGCGCCCGTCGGCCGTTTCCAGTACGCGGTAGCGCGGCGCGAAGTGGCTGCGCACGTAGGCCCGGATCTCGGCGTTGTCGTCGGCGATGAGCAGCGTGGGATGATCCTCCTCCGAGGCCTCCGAGGGCGCAGGCTCCTCGTCGGGCGGCGCTGCAGCGTTCCCCACAGAACCGTCGCCCGATGGGGGCTCGCCGTTGGTGCGCGTTGTGGCTGTGAGCAGGGTGGTGGTGCGGGGCGCGGCGGGGGCAGACGCGGGGGCGCCTGTGCCGCGCGGCCACCGGACGGTGAACGCCGTTCCCACGCCCATGGTGCTATCGACGGTGAGGGTGCCGCCGTGGAGCTCGGCGAGGTCCTTGGCCAGCGACAGGCCGATGCCGGTGCTCGGCTGGACCTCGGCGGCGGTTTCCCGGGCCTGGTAGAAGCGCTCGAAGAGACGGGACAGCTCCTCATTGGGGATGCCGGGCCCGCTGTCGCGCACGGTGAAGCGCATGCGCCGCCGCTCGGCCAGCGGGACGAACGTGCGGGCAAGGCGGCGCACGAACGCGGCGAGGTCGGCCCGTTCGGGGTGCAGGCGCATCGCGCCCGCCTCCAGCTTGACCACGTCGAGCAGCTGCCCGATGAGGCGGAGCAGGCGGCGGCTGTTGCGCAGCGCCAGGTCCACCTTCTCCTGGGCTACGGTCGGAAGATCTGCCTCGCTTGATCGAAGGTCTTCGAGCGGGCCGATGGTGAGCGTGAGCGGCGTGCGGAACTCGTTCGAGACGTTCGTAAAGAAGCGGCTCTTGAGGCGGTCCAGCTCCATCAGGCGTTCGGCCTGCTGCTCGGTCTTCTGCTTCTCGTGGCGAAGCTTGTCCTTCTCCGTACGGAGCGCCCGGGTCTGCTCCTCGACTCGTGCTTGCAGCTGCTCTTGGCGGCGGCGCAGGTGGCGCGTGCGGGCCCGGTAGCCGCCCAGGAGCGCCAGGCCAAACGCCCCACCGCACAGCCCCACGAACCACCACGTTTCGTAGAAGAAGGGCGCCACGGTGAGCCGGAGGGGGGCGGCGTCCTCGGTCCACTCGCCGCCGGGGCGAAGGGCAGCTACGCGGAAGGTGTAGCGCCCCGGCGGCACCGCCATCGGCGAGGTGACCGTCACCGTGGTGGGCGAATGCGTGACGACGGTCCTGACCGAAGGCGACCCTTACGCCGCGAACGGCCTTGGCCGCATCGACCTGACATTCGAAAACCCTGACGGCCTGGCCAAAATCGCCTTCACCAACTTCCAGAACTTTACCCTGGTCGGGGGATCGGTCCAGCCGGCGCCGACCACCACCGGCGCCACCAGCGTGGGCGGGCCGCTTCTGACCTTTGCCGAAGCCGGCGATGACTTTAGCGGGGCGCCCGGGACGGTCTCTCTCACCCTCGAGCAGGCTGACGCCTCGGTCACCACGTCCGTCAACTTCGCGGTCGCCTCCAGCGTGTGCGCTAACCCCGAGCAGGACCCGGACGAGGACGGGCTGCTGGAAACCGACTTCGACTCGCCGGTGGGGTTTGCTTCGGTGGTGCCTGAAGCGCTCCGTTTCGAGGCGCTCTACCCCAACCCGGTGGCGTCCGGCGGGGCCACCTTCCGCGTGGGGCTGCCGGACGCAGGGCCGGTGCAGCTGGTGATTTACGACGTGACGGGCCGACGGGTGGCTACGGTAACCGACCGGGCACTGGACGCCGGCACGCATGACCTGCGGTGGGACGGGCGTGGCCGGAGCGGAGCGCCGGTTGCGAGCGGCCTGTACCTGGCCCGCCTCACGGTCGGCGGCACGGCTCAGATCCACCGCCTGACGGTCGTGCGCTAAATTCAGGTGCCAAGCGCTACATCCCCTTGTATCCGCACCCACTACTTTCTATCTCATGATTTCGACGAAAGCGACTATGTCTGACTCACGCCGCAACCCGTCCTCGCCGGGCGCTATCCCCAAGGCCTCCAACGAGAAGCTGCCCGAAGACGCGACAGCTCGCCGACCATTCGTACCGCCGCGGCTGCGTCAGGAGATGAGCCTGCTCGACGGGACCGCCGATCGACACGTAACTTGGAGCACCGGCATGAGCTGATTGACGTAGAGTGCACCGTCTATCCCCGCTCGGTTTCAGGCTCTGACTCATCTTCCTTGCGCTGAGTTTTAACGCCAGAGCCCCCAAACTTCTCGTGAGGTGTGTGCCTAAGGGTTATCCACACGTCATCCACGCAGGGTGTTGGAATTTTTGCATAACGGAGATACAGATGTGAAGGACACAGGCCGTTAGTACGACCTGTGTACTGATTGAATAGTCCGTTATTGTTTAAGGTGGCGTCGTCGCCCATCAATCCACAAAAGTTATCCACAGGCCATGCACAGTGGTAGAGGGGTCGCACAGCCTGTGGATAGGAACTCAATAACGGAGTTTTGGGTTACGGGCGTCGCCCCATGTGCTGTTGGCGGCGCCGGCGCCATGCGCTTCGGCTGGCGCTATTGGAGCGGTCGTCGACCGTCGCGGCGGCATCGGCCTGCTGCTTGTGAGCGCGGAAGAGTGTCGCTGCGAGAGCAGCCATCGTGTCGTGCTCCTCGTCGTCCGGCGTCAGGTCTGCCGGGTCGAAGTGCTGCTCGACGAAATGCGTCGAGAAGTCGCCCGAGCGGAACGCCTCATGGCCCATCGCAAACCGGCAGAACGGGATCGTCGTTTCCATGCCGGCGATCTCGTACTCATCGAGCGCGCGTTCCATGCGCCGGATGGCATCGGCGCGGTCGCGCCCCCACGTGGTCAGCTTCGAGATCATCGGGTCGTAGTGGATGAGCACCTCGCCGCCTTCCTCGACGCCGGCATCGACGCGCACGCCAAAGCCCGACGGCGCCGCGTGGCGGATGAGCCGGCCCGGATCGGGGAGGAAGTTGGACGTGGGATCTTCGGCGTAGACGCGGCACTCGATGGCGTGGCCGCGCATCGAGAGGTCATCCTGCGTGTAGCCCAGCGTCTCGCCCTCGGCGATGCGAATCTGCTCGGCCACGAGGTCGATGCCCGTGATCCACTCGGTCACCGGATGCTCCACCTGCAGCCGGGTGTTCATCTCCATGAAGTAGTAGTTCAGGTCTTTGTCGACCAAGAACTCCACGGTGCCCGCGTTCGTGTAGCCGCAGGCCTCCGCGGCGGCCACGGCGGCTGCGCCCATCTCTTGGCGGAGCTCCGGCGTGAGGACGGACGAGGGCGCCTCTTCGATGACCTTCTGGTGGCGGCGCTGGATGGAGCACTCGCGCTCGAACAGGTGGACCGTGTTGCCGTGCTCGTCGGCCAGAATCTGGAATTCGATGTGGCGCGGCTCCTGGATGTATTTCTCGATGAACACGCGCCCGTCGCCGAAGGCCGACTCGGCCTCGCTGCGCGCGCCGCGCATGGCGCTTTTGAACTCATCGGGTGTGTCGACGACGCGCATTCCTTTGCCGCCCCCGCCCGCGGCGGCTTTAATCAGCACGGGATAGCCGATCTCCTCGGCAATTTCGGCGGCGCGGTCGGCGTCCTCGATGGCGTCGGTGGTGCCGGGGGCCATCGGGACGTTGGCTTTTTCCATCAGCAGGCGCGCCTCCGTCTTGTCGCCCATCGCGCGGATGGCGGTGGGAGGCGGGCCGATGAAGATGATACCCGCGTCGGCGCACGCCTCGGCGAAGTCGGCGTTCTCCGAGAGGAAGCCGTAGCCGGGGTGGATGGCGTCGGCGCCGCTTGTGTGAGCGACCTCCAGAATCTTATCGGTTACCAGGTACGACTGGTTGGCGGCAGCCGGGCCGATGGGGTAGGCTTCATCGGCGAGACGCACATGTGGCGCCGTGCGATCGGGCTCGCTGAAGACGGCCACCGTTTCGATGCCGAGCTCTTGACAGGTGCGCATCACGCGGACTGCAATTTCGCCGCGATTGGCGATGAGAACCTTTTGGATGGATCGGGATTCAGTCATATCGTCTGTATTAGCCGTCATGGCACGGTCTGTGTACGTTCATTATGCAGGCCCATATTATGCAGGCCTAACGTGGAAAGCATCACGGGCCGTCCATCCGCGCACTGTCAAAACGTCGGGTGGACGGATGGGATGGATGCAACGTCAGTGTGTCGCGCATAGAAGGAGCGTCGTCGATTTATGCCGCAAACGAAAGATTATTACGACATTCTGGGCGTCGATGAGGATGCGTCGTCGAAAGACATCAAGAAGGCGTATCGTGAGCTTGCCCGTAAGTATCATCCGGATCGGAATCCGGACAAGCCAGAGGCCGAGGAGAAGTTTAAGGAAATTCAAGAGGCGTACAGTGTGCTCTCCGATGAGGAGAAGCGGCAGGAGTACGATGCCCGGCGCCGATACGGTGGCGGGCCCGGCTTTGGCGGATTTGACCCGAATGGGGGCCGGTCGTATCGCTCGCCCGAGGGGTTCAACGTCCGCTTCGAGCAGGGCGGCGAGGGGCCCGGCGGCTTCGGAGGGGGCATTGGCGACATCTTTAGCAGCATCTTCGGGGGAGGAGGGCGTGGCGGTGCGCGCACACAGGATCCCTTTGGAGCCGGTCAGAGGGGCGCGGGCCGCCGCCAGCAGCAGGCGCAGGGCCGCGATATCGAAACGACCATGCGCCTGTCCTTCGACGAGGCGCTGCGTGGCGGCAAGCGCCGCGTGACACTGCCCGACGGTGAGAAGGTGCGTATCGACATCCCGAAGGGCGTCCGCAACGGCTTCAAGATTCGCCTGCCCGGCCGGGGCCAGGCCGGACCGCGCGGCCAGCGGGGCGACTTGTACGTCACTTTCCGCGTGGCCGACCACCCGCGCTTCCGGCGCAAGGGGGACGATCTGTACCTGACGGAGGAAATTAACGCCCTCGAAGCCATGCTGGGCACCGAGCGGCGGATCCCCACCCCGTACGGCCAGCGCATCAAGATTACCATTCCGGCCGGCACCCAACCCGGCGAGAAGCTGCGTCTGCGCGGTCAGGGCGTACAAACCGAGAAGGGGACAGGAGATCTCTACATAGAGGTTGATGTCACGATTCCTGAGAATTTGACAGAGTCACAGCGAAAAAAGCTGCGCACGGTTGCTTCAGATACTAACTTGATCTGATAGCGGGTCGGCTTTCGAGGGCTCGATGGAGCCGTCTGAGGCTGTGCGCCTATGCGCCAGGTCGAGCGTATCGGCTCATCTAATACTGCGTTGAAGTTTTGACGCGCATCCCTCATTTTAGCCCTCACCGTACTTCCGCCCCGTGAGCCCGGCGACGAACCGCCGGGCTGGGTCTATCCAAGACCGGATTCGGATGAAGCCGGATCAACGGCGCTGGGTGCCTTCTGCAGGTATTTCCTGCACTCCTTTCCGGGACTACCTCCCACCATCGCAACGATACGTAGCTCATTCCCAACATCATGAAGGACAAACCGAAAAACGTTTTTCGCATCGACATTGAACCGAGCGATGAGCATCCCAACCGGCATCCCACGCACGGATGGCAGGTGCGCATCAAGCGGCATGGTAAGCAGCACACCAAGTATTTCTCTGATAAACGCTTCGATGGGCGCGATGGAGCGCTGGAGAAAGCAGTAGAGTATCGCGACGAACTGCTCGAAGAGCTCCCCGAGCCGCTCGATCCGGTTGCAAAGTCGGCCGAGGCGCGTTCCAAGACGGGGGTCATCGGGCTGAACTTCTGCTGGAAAGACGACGGTAGCGGCACGCCGAAGCCGTACGTACAGCTCAGCTGGCTCCGCAACGACGGCACGCGCAAGAGCGCGGCGTACTCGGTGCGCAAGTGGAATCTGCGCCGCGCCGTGTGGAAGGGCTGCGTTCGCCTCGCCGAAGCCCGCGAGGAGTACAGCGACGAGGTCTCCGATGTGAACGAGATGTTCCAGACCGCCTATCCCAACATCCGCGAGCAGTACCAGAAAGGCCCCGACGGCAACGGGCTGGCCGAGGACGATCCGAAAGCCGAGGAAATGGCCAAGGCGCCCGAAGCCGAACCGGCCGACGCATAGCGCTCTGGACCCGAGACGGCGCCCCGCATGCATCCTCTCGTTACTTCCATTCGCCGTGCGCGGTCCGGGTCCCGGTTGGTCGCGTTTCTGCGCGCACTGGCGCTGCCGGTGTACGCGATAGGGCTGCTGCGCCATCACCGGGTACTGTGGCCGCTGGTCATCGTACCTGCGGCGATCAACGTGGCGCTCTTTGCGGGGGGAGCGGTGCTCGTGGTCGCTTATGCTGGCAGTGCGGCAGATCTGCTGTGGGCACAGCCGGCAGGCGCGGGGGTGCTGAGCAGCGGGCTCGTCGTGCTCTGGTACCTGATGTACGTCGTCCTGCTCATCGTGGGGCTTGTGGCTGTGTACACCGCCACGCTGCTGGTGGGCGGCATCGTCGCCAGTCCGTTCAACGACCTGCTGGGCGAGCGGGTCGAGCGCATTTTGATGAGCGAACCGGCCTCTGGCGCGGGGCGGCCGTTCTGGCGAGACGCGCTCGCATCGATTCGCTCCAGCGTGATCGTCGTGCTCCTCTACGCCCTGCTGATGGGGCCCGTCCTGCTTCTACATGTGGTGCCTATTATTGGGAGCATCACGGCAACGGGATTGGGCGTGGCGATCGGGGCGTTCTTTCTGGCGCTCGAATACGCCGATGCGGTGCTTGCCCGCTACGGATACGCCCTCCGCGAGCGAATACGCCTCCTGCGCCGGCACTGGCCGCTCGCCATCGGTTTCGGTCTCAGCACAAGCCTGCTGCTTTGGATTCCCTTGCTCAACGTCCTCTGCATCCCCATCGCTGTCGTGGGGGGAACCGTGCTGGCGCTTGCGCTGGTCGATCATTGACCTCTGTGGGGTAGTACTTCGACCTCCACGCACCCGCATCGCTACGCTTATCCCGTCGTGCGTTCCAGGCGCTCCTTCTTGCGCTTATTCGGATCCAGATAGCGCTTGCGCAGGCGAAACGCTTTGGGGGTGATCTCGATCAGCTCGTCCTCGCGGATGAACTCAATCGCTTCTTCGAGCGACATCTTCCGCGCTGAGGGGATCTTCTCCAGCTCATCGGCCGCGGCGGCGCGCATGTTGGTGAGCTTTTTCTCGCGCGTCATGTTCACGTCGAGGTCCTGCGGGCGGTTGTTCTCCCCCACGATCATGCCTTCGTAGACGATGTCGCCGGGCTCGACGAAGAACGTGCCCCGATCCTGCAGGTTGAGCAGCGCATACGCCGTCGTCTGGCCCTTCCGGTCCGCCACGAGCGCCCCCGTCTTGCGGTGCGGAATCTCGCCGGCCCACGGTTTGAACGCCTCGAAGCGGTGCGTGAGAAGGCCGGTGCCTTTCGTGTCGGTCAAGAACTCGGATCGGTAGCCGATGAGCCCGCGGCTGGGCACTTCGAAGGTGAGGCGAACGCGTCCGCTTTCCTGATGCTGCATATGCTGCATCTGGCCCTTCCGCTCGCCGAGGCGTTCCATCACCACGCCCATGTAGTCGCCCGGGATGTCGATCTGCGCGATCTCGAACGGCTCGTGCTTTTGCCCGTCGATGCGCTTGGTAATGACCTGCGGCATGCCGACGCAGAACTCGTAGCCCTCGCGGCGCATCTGCTCGATGAGGATGGCCATCTGCAACTCGCCGCGCCCGTAGACGAGCATCGTGTCCGGCGAGGCGGTTTCTTCGACGCGGATCGCGAGATTGTTGCGCGCCTCGGAGAGCAGCCGGTCGCGCAGTTGGCGGGAGGTGACGTAGGTGCCCTCGCGCCCGCTGAGCGGCCCGTTGTTGATGCGAAACTCCATGGACAGCGTCGGCTCGTCGACGTGTACCGGCTCCAGCGGATCGGGGTGCTCGGCGTCGGAGAGGCTCTCGCCCAGCCCGATGCCTTCGACGCCCGCAATCGACACGATCTCGCCCGGCCCCGCTTCTTCGGCCTCGACGCGGCTCAGGCCCTGATAGGTGAACAGCTCGGTCACTTGCGTTGTCTCCGTCGAGCCGTCGCGGTGGCAGATGGAGATCTTCTGCCGGTTGTTGATGGTACCCTGCACGACGCGTCCCAGGGCGAGCGGCCCCAAGTATTCGTTGGGCTGCACACTGGTGACGAGTACCTGCAGCGTGTCGTCCGGGTCGCCCTGTGGGGCGGGAATGGTGTCGAGGATGGATTCGAAGAGCGGGCGCAGGTTCGTCAGCTCACCGCCCAGCTCGGTGGTGCACTGGCCCTCCGTCGCAATCGTGTAGAGGACAGGAAACTCGATCTGGTCGCCATCGGCGCCGAGGTCGATGAACAAGTCGTAGATCTCGTCGAGCGCCTCTGCGGGCCGGGCGTCTTTGCGGTCGATTTTGTTGAGGACGACGACGGCGGGCAGCTCCAGCTCCAGCGCTTTCTGCACGACGAAGCGCGTCTGCGGCAGCGGCCCCTCGGCGGCGTCGACGAGCAGCATGATGCCGTCGACCATCCGCAGGGTGCGCTCGACCTCCCCGCCGAAGTCGGCGTGGCCGGGCGTGTCCACGATGTTGATTTTGGTGTCCTCGTAGCGCACAGCCGTGTTTTTGGCCATGATGGTGATGCCCTTCTCGCGCTCGAGGTCCATCGTATCCATGACGCGCTCGCGCACGTCTTCATTATCGCGGAAGATTCCGCTCTGCCACAGCATGGCGTCGACGAGGGTGGTTTTGCCATGGTCGACGTGGGCGACAATGGCAATGGTGCGGAGGTTCGACTGCGTCATGAAGCGATTTCGCGTTAGCAGAGTGTACCGTGCGCCCTGCAAACGTCCGGCGCGGGAGATGTTTCCGCGAGCGGTGGGGGAGCGATGCAGTCTAAGCCAAGAATTGAAAGTGGGACGCTATGGCGAGCGCCGCTGGCCGATGACAAGTGGATCCACGGGGCGGGCGTAGGTGAACGTGGTCGTGTAGGCATTGAGCGGAGTCGTGCCCATCCACGTTTCGGTGGTTTGCACGACGCGGCGACCGTCGATCGCGTGGGTGTACAGGTGCTGGGGCCCATCGGTCCAGCGCGCGCCCGTCCAGAACGCCGTGTATGCTTCGATGGGCTGCCCGGCGAAATCGTACAGAAACGTGGTGCGCGCCGTCGGCATCCAGCGGCCGCCCGACCAGTGCGCGATCTGCTGGATGATTTGCTGCCCATCTGCCGAGGTCGTGAGCGCCGTCTGCGCGACCGGTACCCACTCGGATTCCGTGCGGCGCTGCTGCGTGATACGAACGGTGTCTGCCTCGATTGCGATGCGGAGTTGCGTCGCGAGGATCCAGCTGGAATCCGGGCTGCGGCGGAAAAGCTGGAGGCGCGTCGGGTGGGCCTGTTGGTCGTAGCCGATCGTCAGGCGCCGCGTCAAAGACCATCCGGCCTCGGTCCAGCGAGCGGTGTGCAGTTCCGCCAGTCGCCCGCTTGTGTAGCGGAACGTGGTGCGCCGCGTCGGCACCCAGCCGGTGTCGCGGCGGACGGCCGTGCGCGTAGTGGTGCGGCGCCCGTCAGCGTCGTAGGTATGAAGCACGCGCGTCGTATCGGTCGTGGCGGAGCGTCGGTCGATTCGAAGCAGGGGCGGCGTGTCTGCGCGGGGCCGCAACCGGTCGCGGAGGGGCGCCAGCCAGGGGGCGGAAAAGTCGGGGCCCAGCGTGGCGAGATCGATCCCCGACGCGTCGCCGATCACATCGATGTGCGGCGACGTGGGCGGCGTCCCGAGCACGGGCGACTGTGCCGCCGCGGGCCGGGAAAAGAGGCTCAACACCACCACGAGGGCGAATCCGGCAATCGCGGTGCGGGACAGGGAATGGGACATCACGGGGCAGGACGATGGTGGGGCGCACACGAGAGTCACAAGTAGCCAGTAAGCGCCGCGGACTGCTGTGGACATCTGGATGATGCGCCGCGCAGAAGCAGACGAAACCGCGCCGGGAGTTCTGGAGCGCGCGGCCCGCTTGTTCTCTCCCCCGTTCCATTGGTATCTTGAGCGACGCTGATTCACCAATCCGTGCCGTGCCCATGTCTATTTCCCGCCGCGATCTGCCCGATGTCGATGCGCGCTCGCTGGAGATGCCACCCATCGAGCGTGCCGAAACCATTCCCGCCAGCTGGTACGTGGACGACCGCTTCCACGCATTGGACCGGGAGACCATCTTCGGGCAGCAGTGGCAGTACGTCAGCCCCGCCTCGGATCTCGATGCGCCGGGGGGATACGTGCAGATCGACGTGGCGGGCAACCCGGTTGTGATTGTGCGGGGCAAGGACGATGCGATCCGCGGTTTTTACAACGTCTGCCGCCATCGGGGCGGGCCGCTCGTGATGGACGAATGCGGGCAGACGAACGTGCTCCAGTGCAAGTACCACGGCTGGACGTATCTGCTCGATGGCTCGCTCCGCGGCGTGCCTAAATTCGACCGCGCCGAACTGTTCGACCAGAAAGACTACGGCCTGATTCCGGTGGAAACGGCCGTCTGGGAGGATCTGCTCTTCGTCAACCTGGCGGATGATCCGCCGCCGCTATCCGACGTGCTCAATGGCATCCGCGAGCGCATCGCGCCCATCGAATTGGGGGTGCTCCAGTTCGTCCAGCGCGCGACATACGATATCGACTGCAACTGGAAAGTGTACGTCGATAACTATCTGGAGGGCTACCACGTCCCCCTCGTCCACCCCGAGCTGTGCGATGTGCTTTCGTACCGTGACTACGTGACCGAGACGTACGAGCATTACTCGCTCCAGTACAGCCCGCTCAACAAACAGCGGGACAACAGCCCGTACGGCGGCACCGACGGCGCCGCGTTCTACTATTTTGTTTTTCCCAACATCATGCTCAACATCCTGCCGGGCCGCCTGCAGATGAACGCCGTGCTGCCGCTCGCCCCGGACCGCACGCGCGTCGTTTTCGATTATTTCTACGATGCGGATACTACGCAGAGCAATATCGAAGACGACATCGCCTTCAGCGACCGGGTGCAGCAGGAAGACATCAGCATCTGCGAGCACGTGCAGCGCGGTCTCCAGTCGAAGGCGTACGACCGGGGCCGCTTCTCCGTCGAGATGGAGCAGGGTGTTTACCACTTCCAGCGCTTGCTGAAGCGCACCTACCGGCAGGTGCTTGCCTGATGCGCGTCACTGCACCACCGTCAGGCGGCGGGTGAGGGCGCGGTCGGCCATCTGTAGTCGAACGAAATACACGCCGCTGGAAAGCCCGCTTGCATCGAAGCGAACCTCGTGACGGCCCGCGGGCCGCTGGGCATCGACGAGGGAGGTGATGTGCTGGCCGAGGAGGTTGTAGACCGCGAGATGCACCGGCCCGGCCGTCGGCACCTCGTAGCGGATGGTCGTTCGGGCCCGCGCCGGATTGGGAAACGTCCCGTGCAGCACAAGCCGATCCGTCCCGCCCAGCTGGAGCTCGACCTGTGGGGAGTAGTCGAATGCGCCGTCAAAGTCGATTTGTTTGAGGCGATAGGTGACCGTGGCCGTCGTGAACGGGAGCCCGGCGTCGGTGAAGCGGTAGCGCTGCGGCGCGCTCGTCGTTCCGGCGCCGTCGACAAATCCGATGGGCGCAAAGGGGGCATCGGCGCGGAGGCGGCGTTGCACCTCAAAACCGGCGTTATTGGTCTCGGACGCCGTATCCCAGCGCAGCAGCGCGTCGCGACCGGATGCCGCGACGGTAAACCGCGTCAGTTCGACGGGCAAGACCTCCGAGTAGGAGAAGGTGATCCGGCTGACGTTTTCCCAGGCGATCTTGGCCACTGCGCAATCGCTCGCACACGACTGATCCAGTATCGTCAGGAATTTGGGCTCGCCGTTGACGGTGAGATAGCTCGTCTCCGTGCGGTCGGTGCGGATCCAGTTGGCGCCCTCCGAGCGATCCTCGATCATCAGCGTCGGCAGATCATCGTCATTGAGGTCGGTCGTCGTCCGGGCGAGGTCGACCCAGGTAGCACCGTTCCATTGCTGGCGGATCTCGGTAACGGTGAGGGCTTTGTTCTCGTACGAGAAGCTCGTGAGAAAGGCGTTGACCCAGCGGGAGTTGATGAGGTCCCAGTTTTCTTCGAGCGTTTCGTCCGGGCGGCCCGTGCTGGTATACGATGACGTCGTGCGCCTGCTATTGAGCCAGAACCCCGCCCAGGTTTCGACGAGCTGCATGGTACGGTTGCCGTCCTCGTACGTATTGGTGATGCGGGTGCTGTTTCGCCAGATGCTCCCATCCCATCCCTGATTGATCTGCTGCGTCAGGTTGCCGTCCTCATCGTACCCGAACTCGGAGCGCGAGCCGTTTTGCCAGGACCCGGCCTCGTCGTCCCAAACCTCTCCCACACTGGTGGCGACGCGGCCGTTTTCGTAGGTACGCGTCGTACGGGCCGCATTGACCCAGGCGCCGGCTTTATTCGGGTCCCAGTCCTGCAGGGTGCACACCGTCAGTAGGCCGTTTTCGAACTCCGGCAGCGCCTGGACTTCGTTCACCCACGCACCTGCCGAGCGCTCCTGGTAGATGATTTCTGTGATCTCCTCGTCGGCATTCCGATTGTAGATGGTCCGGCTCACGGTCACGAAGGCGCTGCCATCCCATTCCTCCGACAGCGTGCTGCGAACGCCCTGCGTGGGCGGGAGCTGATCGAAGAGGGTGCAGACGTTGTCTACCGATGTGAATTGAGCGTGGCTGGTGGGAGTGGCCGCAAGTCCGCTGATCGAGAAGAGCGCGAGGAAGCAGAACAGCCGATAGCAAAGCGTCATAGTCGGTGGGCACCTGGTTTGATAAACAGAGGCAACGGTACGGGCGGACTCTGTCTTTTGGTTAATCATATCTTCATGGTTAACAATCACGACATGAGAGCCTCAGCGTGCATGGTGGGTTTGGCGCCATCGGGTGTGCGAGAAAGGTGGGGGCAAGCGTCCTAAAAATGCGGTATCGGAGCCCGATGCTGGTCTGCTGAGCCGGATGGGTGGCGCGGACGTAACGGCTTCGTCCAATCGCGCCATTGCCGTCCTCACACGTTTCCGTTATTCTGGGTATCCAAATCTCCTTTCTGAAGCAAGACATCTGCTGCCCGCATGCGCAAAGAGACGAAGTTCTTCCTCCCCGAGTCTGAGTTGCCCACGCACTGGTACAACCTGAACGCCGATGCTGAGGCGCTCGGGATGGAGCTGCCGCCCGTGCTCAACCCGCAGACGAAGGCGCCGGTGACGCCGGATGACTTGGCGCCGCTCTTCCCGATGGCGCTCATCGAGCAGGAGGTCTCCACCGAGCGACACATCGACATCCCGGAGGCCGTGCGCGACGTGTACCGTCTCTGGCGGCCGACGCCGCTTTACCGCGCCCATCGCTGGGAGGCCATGCTCGACACGCCGGCCAAGATTTTCTACAAATACGAGGGCGTGAGCCCGACGGGCAGCCACAAGCCCAATACGTCGGTCCCTCAGGCGTACTACAACGCCGAGGAGGGCGTCGAAAAAATCACCACGGAAACCGGCGCCGGGCAGTGGGGCAGCGCGCTCAGCTTCGCCTGCCAGATGCTCGATATCGCGTGCAAAGTCTTCATGGTGAAGGTGAGCTACGAGCAGAAGCCGTATCGCCGCGCACTCATGGAGACGTGGGGCGCGTCGGTGACGCCGAGCCCGAGCGATATGACGGAGGCCGGCCGCAACATCCTCGCGGACGACCCCAGCAGCACCGGCAGCCTCGGCATTGCCATCAGTGAGGCCGTAGAGATTGCCGTCCAGCGCGACGACACGAAGTACGCCCTCGGCAGCGTGTTGAACCACGTACTCCTGCATCAGACAGTCATCGGCCAGGAGGTGCTGAAGCAGTTAGAGTTAGCCGATGCCGGCTGGCCTGACGTGCTCGTCGGCTGCACGGGCGGGGGCAGCAATTTCGCCGGCTTCATCTACCCGTTCCTCGAAGCCCACGTCGACGGGCGCGACAAGCCGCGGATCGTCGCCGTCGAGCCCGCTGCCACACCGAGCCTCACGAAGGGCCGTTACACGTACGACTTCGGCGACACGGCGATGATGACGCCGATGGTCAAGATGCACACGCTGGGCCACGACTTCGTGCCGCCGCCCATCCACTCGGGCGGGTTGCGCTACCACGGCATGAGCCCGCAGGTGAGCGCGCTGCTGGAGGCCGGCGTCATCGAAGCGACCTCCACGCCGCAGCTCCCGATGTTCGAATCGTGCGAGCAGTTCGTCCGCGCCGAGGGGATCCTTCCTGCGCCGGAGGCCGGCCACGCCGTGTGGGGGGCGCAGCAGGAAGCGCTCGCCGCGAAGGAAGCCGGCGAGGCACGCACCATCGTATTCAACCTGTGCGGTCACGGCCACTTCGATCTCAGCGCGTACGACGATTACCGCGCCGGCAAGCTCGAAAACTACGAGCACTCCGACGCCGACGTTGAGGCCAGCCTTGCTGCTGTACCGCAGGTCGGCTAAGTAGACGAGCAAATGTACACGTTGCATGAGCTCCATCCGAAAAACCACTGTTGTCATTCTGAGCTCGACGAAGAATCTCTCTGTGAAAAGCTGGGCTGTAAACGGAGAGATCCACCCCAAAGGCACTTCTTCGCTCCGCTTAGGGCGCCTCGTCAGGCTCGGGATGACATGCTTGGGATGGTTTTTCAGATGGAGCGTTAACGTTTTTTCGTTGACCTACATAGGCGAATGCAGCGCGTGCCGGCCGCGGTGCCACCCCCGATTTGCTGCCCTCCAGCCTGCTGGTTTAGTTTTGCTCACGCGCGGATTGCGCGATCCGCTGCGCAGCCGAGCGTGTCGTGGTCTTTCTGAGTGTGGAAGAAATGCCGCCATGCATACGCAACCGAGCCGCCTCACCTGCCTACTCTGTACTGCTCTCATCATCGCCATCGCGGCCGCCGGTCCGGCCGTTGCCCAGACGCCGCACGGTCTGGACCTCGAGCGCGACACGCTCACCCAGACGGTGCTGATCCATCCCGTCATCGACGCCAGCGGGGACCGGATGACGCTGTGGACGCGGGAGCACACGTACCGGTCCTCACTGGGCCTGGGCGACCAGTTGGGCCGCGATTTCACGCTGGCGCGCGTAGGCGAAGACGGCCTCCCCCGCACCTACCGGCCGGGCACCGATGGCGCCCGCAACGAGGACTGGTTCGGGTGGCGGGGCGACGTGTTAGCGCCGTTCGACGGCACCGTCACCGAGACCCAAACGCCGAGCTCAACCAATGTGCCCGGCACAGTGAACCGTGAGGGCCGTCCGGGCCACATCCTCTTCAAAAACGACGAGGGCGTGACCGTTGCGTACGTTCACGTCCGGGAAATCAACGTCGAAAAAGGGCAGCGCGTTGAGGCCGGTGAGGGGGTGGCCAAGGTAGGCAACAACGCCATCTCCCGTGCCCCGCACGTCCACGTCGGCGCATGGGTCGGCGAAACCCCGCTGCAAATTCAGGTGGACCTGTACGCGGCGGAGCGACACGCTAGCCCGGCCGACCAGGAGGATTGATCCTGGGCCGGCCGAGCCCTGAACCGAACCGGCGCTCCGTCAGGTTCCCGTGGCTCCAGAGCGACTGCCGGTCGACCAGCCGAAAGGCGCGTACAGCGGGCAGAAGCCGACCGAGCTCGTCAGCACAAACACGACGGCTAACACCCCAAGAATGATAGCGGCCAGGCCCGTGAGTTGCCCGGTGAAGTACAGCACGCCTACCACGGCGGCGAGAAGGATGCGGATGGTGCGGTCGATGGATCCCATATTCTTTTTCATGATACTACCTCTGGATATCCGGTTCACAGATTGCACAGAACTGGAGGGTCGATCTCATTCTGACCCTGCGATAGGCAAGGTACGGCGGCCAGCTCCATTGTGTCTGTGACTAAGTCACATGCCGCCCGATTTTTAGTCGGGATGGAGCATGCGATGCAGCGCAGTTTCATCGCGCACGAGGACGCGCCCGCGCCCGAGCCGTACGATTCCCTTCTGCTCGAAGGCTTTCAACTGACGGCTGATAACGGCGCGCGAACTGCCCAACTCGGACGCAATGGCTTCATGTGTGGCGGAGATTGTCATGTCGTCATCGGCCTGGAGCTGGTCGAGCAGGTACGAGGCGAGGCGCGCGTCAAGCCGTTGGAACGTGACTTCGTCCACCGTTTCGATAACGCTCACGAGGCGCCGGGCAATGAGTCGAAAGATAAACTCGCGCCACGCCGGGTAGCGGTTCATCCAGGCTTGCACCGTGCTCGACGGAACCAATAGCACTTCGGCGTCTTGGTCGGTGCGTGCGAAGGCGGGGAAGGCCCGGTCGCCCAGAATGCACGAGGCTGTCAGAATGCAGCTTTCGCCGGGGGTGATGCGATACAGCGTAATCTCCCGGCCTTGATCGCCCATCTTATAGACCCGCGCTTTGCCGCTCAGTACGAGGGGCAAGGTGGAGCAGGCATCACCCTCCATGGCCATGAACTGACCCGCCGCCAAGTGCCGGGGCCGCGCCGCCTCGAAAAAGGCGTTTCGAAAAGCACCGTCTGCTTGCTCCAGAAACGCAAATGCTGATATGGCCCGATCGCGCGACGGGGAATCCATCGTAGATGTTCAAGGTTCGGTTCGCAGGGCATGCTTTGGTAAGATACAATGCATACGGCGTAGATCCATGTCCCCGGCGATTACAGACTTCACGGTTCGGGTTGATCAGACGACGCGCAGGCAGTGCGGGATATTCCGCCGGTTGCTTCGTCAGGCGAACGATCTGTATTCCGATGCATTGTGCCCTCTTTCTTCTAATGCGAAAGATCCGCTCCGGCGATGCGTGCGATTACACCAGCACCTGGCACGAGGTCATCATCCCGGATGGAGATGACACCGGATGAGGCGACATTCACCAGCTGCTGTACGTGGGCATGGCGCGGGCCGCGGGGGCAACGAATCTACCGTCGTCGGGTGTGGCGAGGCCTCCGCACTGCACCGCGTGTGAAACAGCAGCACGATCCACCAGAAGTAGCTCAGCTACACGATGAAGCAGCGTCTATTGCAGGCCGGCGTGCAGCTCGCTGACGTGTTCCGAGGCGTCCGTGTGATGACGTGAGGTGTCTGGACGTGTCCCACGGACTTGCATGGCGTGTGTGCAGGGAGCAGTCACTCGCCGCCGAGGCGAAAGACGCGATTCACGTTGAAGCCGAAGCGAAAGTCGCCGTCGAAGAAGGCGTCGGTGTTGCGGGCGATGATGTGCTGCTCGGTAAGCCACTGCGAGGTGGTAAAGAATAGCTGGAAGACGTGCCCGCCCGTCTCGATGTCGAGCCCGACGGAGAGGGCGTCGGTGGTGCCATCCGAGCGCGCGCCGAGCACAGGCAAGTACTCCACCTGCAGCGCAAGCCGGCGGCTCAGTACGAACCGGCCCGCGAGCCCTAACGCCACATGGTCGTTCTCCTCCTCCAGAATGCGTCCCCCGCTGCGCTCGATGAACACCGTGTTGAAGTGCGACACCATCGGGGTCACCTGCAGGCTGATGCGCTCGGACATCTTACGCGCGATCGGCAACGCGGCGAAGTAGCTCAGCCGGTCGGCGAAATCGAAGCCGTTCTCGACGGTCATGATACCCACATCGCCCTTGAGCGCTACGTCGACCAGGAAGGAGTTATCTTTCATCTGCCGTAGCAGCTTGGCCTTGAAGCGGACATCGTACAGCTTGTCGAATCGCGACCGCCCGATGCCGATGGAGAGGCGGTCGTGCAGCCCGTAGTCCACGCCGAAGCGGATGTTGGCGGCCCCATCCAATCCAAACAGATCCTGCACACCGTTCGTCACGATGCCAAAAGCATGCATGATGGTGACGTTCAGGTTGCTCTGGGGCAGGTTGTAGACCGAGCTGCCGAGCACGACATTCGACGCCCAGAACACCTCCTCGACGGGCCCGCCCGGATCGACGCGCTCGCGCGGCATCTGTGCGTGGCTCGCCTCGGCACCGAGGCCCACGACCATGACCAGGCACAACGTTCGAAGAAACATGGAGGGCATAAGCGGGACGCGTGGCTGCATGACGAGGAACGGGATTACGAGCTTTCGACAGGTTTGAGAACCGCCTCGATGCGGACCTCCTGGATTTCATCGACGCGGACGATGAGCAGGCTGGGCGGGGTGATGTCGTAGTCGTTGAGGTTGATCTCCCACGCCGCCTCGACTTTGAGCCCCTCCGGCGTCATCTGCAGTGTGCCGTCGATCTCGACTTCGCGCGTGACGCCGTGGAGTGTGAACTCCCCCCGCACGGTGGCCGCTTGGGGCGTGCGGCGCTCCGGGTCGAACGGCGTTTCGAGCGTGCCGAAGAACTCGGCGAAGGGGTACTCGTCCGTCTCCAGCGTCGTTCGCATGTCCTTGTCGCGCTTGCCGATGCCTGTCTCCAGCGTCGTTAGATCCAGGTAGAAGTCGACCGTCGAGTCGGGCAGGCTGATCCGGCCCACGAGGTGATCGGACGAGCCGGTGAACGTGTGCAGGGGCACGCTCGACGTAAACTCGGCATGGCCGGTCTTCGTCATGTACGCCTGTCCGGCCCCCTCCAACGGGACGGCGGTCCATCCGAGAAGCAATGCGAGAGCGATCATCCAGCAGCGGGTGCGCATCCGATCGAGGGAAGGATTAGGAAAAACGGTTGGTGAGTGGTGATGCGTGGAGACGTGATTAGTTGTTGGCCGCACCCTCTGCGATCCAGGTCCGAATAAGCGTGATTTTTTGTGCCGACAGGGGCGCCCGGTTCTGCGGCATGCGCGTGCCGAACTGAGGGGTGGGCTCTATCTTGTCGACCAGCGGGCTGGAATCGGGATCGCCGGGATCCACGATGGCCTCGCCGTACTGCACGCCGATGCTGCTCATCACCTGCTGGTAGTTCGTCAGTTCGACGCCATTTACAGACTGATTGATGTGGCATCCGGCACCGCCGCATGAGCTTGAAAAGAGGGGCTGGATGTCTCGTGCGTAACTCACCGGCGCACCCGGATCAACAATCATTGTGTTGTCGATTTTCCGGCTCTGGCAGGCCGACACCGTCAGGCAGATGGCCAGACCGAGACTCAAGAAACGTAGCATATGCAGTCGGCAAAAGTAGGTTGATGGATGATCCTATCGCAGGACGGCTCCGCTACTTGGTAATCGTCACCGTCTTGCCCGAGCGCGTCACATTGCTCTCGTGGATGTTGATGTGCCCGTCGATGGGCGCGATGTAGATTTCGACGGGGCCACCAGAAGAAATAGGAAGGCAGGGGGCACGAAGAGCGCGTGCGTCGCATGGCAGCCAGCAGGTTCGGTGGTCGAGGGGCGGATAGCGCGTGGTAGCGCTTGCTCTCGTACAACACGCGAGCTGTGGGGAGTGACTACTCCGACCGGCAGAAAAACTGAATCGACCGACGCGCCCCGGCTCAGTATCCTACGGTGAGCGAAAAGACGGGGCGCCGACCCGGTAGCGTTCGCTCTCCTCGAATGAGCCCTCCATCCGCCGGACTGAGGCTCCAATCGAACGTGTTGGCCCGGTCGAGCACGTTGGTAAGCTGTACCTTCGCTTCGACGCGCGCGCCCTTCCACGTCGTAGCGTACGAGAGCCCTGCATCCACCCGATACAGTGGCCGCAGCGTGTGGGCGGAGGGCACATCCAGCTGGTAGCCGTCAGCCGGCGAGGAAGCTCCGACCGAAAAGTAATCGTAGTAAGCGCGGCGAAATGCCCATCGGCGGCCCCAAATGCCCTTCCAGCGAAGGCGTGCACTCAATCCGCCCCCCACCGGCACGCGCACATCCAGCGCGAGGCGGTGCGGCTCGTTCCAGGGCGTCACCTCCAGGTCATTGCCGAAGCGGGATGGGAACTGCCGGTGCGACTGGCTGAGCGCGTAGCTCAGCGTGCTTTGAAGCGCGGGCCCTTCGTACTTGACCTGCACGCCACCGCCGTAGACATATCCCCGACCGGCTGCCACGAAATCGGCCTGCCGTGCCGTATGCAGCGCGCCCGCATCGGTGTCGTCGACCAACGTTGCATAGTCGACGGACAGGATGCGGGGGTGCCGTTTGTAGTACACTTCCGCGCTGATCGTCCAGTGCGTTGCGGGCATCAGCAAGCCATCGGCGGCGAGGTGGTACGCAGTCGGCGGCGCCACGGACGGATCGACGGGCAGCCAGAAGCGAATAGAGGGGACGACGGCCGTGGGACCGGTGCTGCTCAGGTCGTACCGGTTCGTGAACTGCCGGTAGAGCCCGCCGGCTACTCGGACGGCGTAACCGCCCAGCGCACTCTCCGCTCGGTCGTAGCGCAGGGCGAGGCGCGGCTCGGCATATACGGAGCGCCGATCGGGGATGTATGTGAGCCGCGTGCCCCATTCCAGTGTCGTGCCCAGGCCCAGTGTGCGCTTGCCCTGCACATGCCCGGCCAGGTGCCACGTGGCATGCTCGTAGCCAAGCGGACGGATGAACGCGTTGTTGGCCTGGAACTGGCTGGCGATGCGTACGGCCTCGAGTCCGGCGTTCACTTGGTGCTGCGAGGAGAGGCTGTAATTGAGCACGGCCTCGGCGCCCACCTCGTTTACCGCGTTATCCTCGTCGGGAACGCCCAGTGTTTGGGGACCGGCCGCGCCGGCGACGTACTCGTAGCGTGACGTGTGCCGGCTGCCGTGCAGGCGCACCGTTCCCATCGCCCGCGCGCCCAGCAGCCATTCCATCCGGACCTGCCCGCCGAGGTTGCTCCAGTCATAGCGATCCTCCGTGCTGATGGTCCGCGCCGCATCGCCCACTCCCAGCAGCGCCGACCGGTAATCGGCCCCGATCTCGTTGGTGCCGCGATAGCCGGAGGCGTACACCGTACGGAATGGATCCAGATGGAGCCGTGCCGCTGCGTGCACATCCGAGAACGACACGCCGATCTGGCTCTGGTGCGGTTCGAGGTCGGCGGCGCGTACCGTGCGGCCGAGCAAGCGCGACGCCAGAAAGGCATCCATGGCGTTCCACTCGGTGAGCAAGTTGTTGAGGGTGGGCTCTCGGTACATGCCCCATACGCTCTGCCGCGCGGCAACCATGGCATCGCCGCTCACGCCGCCGAGGCGGAGGGGCTGCTGCACGCGCGCGTTCACACTCACCGGATCAGCGTTCACAGTGGCGAGACGCTCGCCGGCCCGGCGTACGTCGTGCTCTGCGTCGATGACGCCGGCGATGTGACTGCCGTGCTCAGCGCCGAAGCCGGCCTTGTGCGCCGTGAGCCGCCCGATGGCCAACGGGCTGAACGCGCCGAGAAGTTGCCCCAGGCTCACCGGGTTGCGCACCGGGATGCCATCGAGCTGCATTTGGTGCTCGCCGGTGCTTCCGCCCTGGATGTGCAGATTGGCCAGCGGCGACGGCCGGGCGACGCCGATCATCGAGCCGGCCCCGCGAGCTACGTCGGGCGTTCCCATCGCTCCCAACGACGCGACCCGCTCGGCCGTGCGTGCTGCCTGCCCGAGCCCCTCGGAAGGCAGGCGCTGCTGCAGCCCCGTGATGACGATGGGCTCCTCGACCATCGGGTCCGGGCGCAACGCGATGCGCGTGTGCACATCGTCGTTCGGCGGCACCCACACGCGTCCGGTGTGCATGCGGTACCCCATGTAGGTGACGGCGATCCGGTGCGAACCCGGCAATAGGGACGAAAAACGAAACAAGCCGGCTTCGTTTGTGGCGGTACCGGTAGCGGCATCCCCCAATAAGACGTGCGCGTACGGCAGAGGCTCGCCCGTTTCCTCATCGACTACGCGGCCCGCCAACCGACCGTGCTGCGGTGCTTTCCGGATCGCCTCCACGAGTACATACGTACCGGACGAGGTGCGGACGTAATCCAGCGGTACGGTGCGCAAGATGCACCGAAGTAATTCCTCGGGCGGGGCCTCACGGCCTGTGCAGAAGATGCGCTCATCCCCGACGAGGTCGGAATCGTAAATCAGGTTGATCTGCGTGGTGGCGACCAGTTCGTCGAGCGCTTGGCGAAGCGGTACGTCGCGCAGCACGAGCGAGTAGGTGTCCGCCGATGACTGCGCGTGCCCCGCGGCAGCGAGCGCACTGCCCCACAGAAGCAGCCCCACCAGCCCGCCAACGAAGGGATGCCGCCACGACATCGAACGCAGAAAAGCCAGCATGGGCGCGGTGGACGCATTATTGAGATGTGAGCTCGAACCCCCGGGTGGTGGCCCGATACGCGAGCCCTTTCGCGACGGCAATGTCGTGGATAATCGTCTCCGCCTCGGTGTGACGCGGGTAGTAAAGCGTCATCGAGTCGCTTAGGACGGCGGGGACGCGGACGGTGATGCGCACGTCGTGCCGGCGTTCCAGTTCAGCCAGGATGGCGGACAGCGGCCAGTCGGACGCCGCAAACCCTTGTTGGCGCCATGCCAGCGCTCGCTCGATTCCTACCGGGCGCGGACGGGTGGGCATCGAGGCCGCCTGTTCCACGCGGCTCGACTGCCCGGCTTCGGACAGCATCACAGCATCACCGGAGTGGCCAACGGCCTGAATGCGCACGCGTCCTTCGGCGAGCGTAACCTGCGTTCCTCCCGTGTCGCGATCGGCACGAGCCCGGACGTTAAACTGCGTGCCGAGCACCTCAACGCGCGCGTTGAACGTCTCCACGATGAACGGCCGATCGGTGGGCTTAACCTTGAAAAACGCCTCGCCCTGGAGATGGACAATGCGCCGGTCGGCAGGGAGGAACGGCCATGCGTTAAATTGCCGCGGAAAGGATAGTGTAGTGCCGCTATTCAGCTCGACCACCGAACCATCCGGCAGGGTGGCTCCTGCGTGCTTGCCAGCCGGAACGGTGATCGTCGTGGGCTGCTGCCAGAAAAAGAGCCCTGCAGCGACCAGCAGAAGCACGCCAGCCGCTACAGCCCAGAGCATCCGGTGCCGAGACGTCTGCTCCGACCGGCCGGCTCCGCTCGCCTCCGATTCGAGGCGTCCCCGGACGGCGGCCCATGTCGTATCGGCAGAAGGCGCCTCATCATCGGGCCATTCTGCATCGCCGAGCATGTGCCACACGCGCTTCAGGGCCGCGCGCTCCTCGGCCGGTTCTTCGGCCAGCCGATCGCGCAGGTCATCCGGAATGGGCCGTTGGTCATCGCCGTTCATTGGTCCAGAAGGCTTGGTTCAAAAGCGCGGATACGAGCGCGGAGCGTCTTCAGCGCACTCACGATGTGGTTGTTAACCGTACGGGGCGAGATGTCCATGATGGCGGCAATTTCGTCGTGGCTGAGCCCGTTGAAGCGGCTCAGCACGAAGGCTTCACGCTGCCGCTCCGGGAGGGCTTCGATCCACGCATTAAGGTTCGATTCCAGCACATCGGCGTGCAACGCGGCGTCGGGCAGGGGGGCGGGCTGCCCATCTGGTGCCCCCATGGCGTGCATCTCCGCTCGTTTGTCGGCGTGCGTGCGCTTGTCGCGCTGATGATTGTAGACGCGGTTGCGGGCCATCCGGTACACATACGCTTCCAGTGAGCGGGACGGATCCAACCGATCACGGGCTTCCCACAAGCTAACGAACACATCCTGTGTGATGTCGGCGGCCACGGCGGGGGTCTTCGTAAGCGAGCGAACGTACCGATAGATTGCATCGTGTAACGTCCGAAACAGATGCTCGAACGCCTCCCGGTCTGAGGCTTTCAGACGACGGCACAAGCCCGCAAAATCAGCAGATCTACCCATAAAGAAGGATCGACTCATCAACTGGCCGGAAGCCAGCCAGCAAAACGCAAAACGCTCCGGGTGAACCGGCTTCCTGCATGCGTATTACACACACGGTCCCTACAATGACTATCTGTACAATAACTATCTGTCAGATGGATCGTTAGCGCCCGTTCGCGTTGATTACGCGTTGATTAGAGCACCCGCACCCAGTCCCTCAAACGGTTTGAGCATATTTTTGATTGACTGAGGTCGTGGCAGGCCGGGCTACGTTTCTGCAGCACCCCTGGTCTGCCCAGCGATGAGTGCGCACTTTCGGTGATCGATTGCGGCCTGTTTGCGCAACGCCCATCCATCTTGGATCTAAAAGCGTACGCCTCTCGCAAGATACAACGCACGCGGCGGATATCCATGCCCGTCGAGGCTGCTACGAGTCGCGCTGGGCGGGTGCAGGATGGGCGCGGGTAAATACGACCTCAAATCGCTCGCACACGACGGGCATATCGGGCCGAGGCGTGTAGTCGGTGCCGGCGAGGACGCGCTCGTAATAGGCCCAGTGGGTGCAGCGCCAGTAGGCCAGTGAGCCGTCGCCCTCCCCCTCGATACCGGCGTAGCGGGCGCTCACGCGGTTGAAAGGAATGGTGTCGACCTGTGTAGTCCGAATGATACATTGCGCGACGCCCGCGCTGCCGGTGATGATGTGCAGGTCGCCGGGCTTGGGGATCGGCTCGCCCGCTGCCTCCAACTCCCACACCGAGGGCGAGGTGGCCCGCTTCGCGCCGCGGAGCACGAGCGCCGCCAGCTCGTCGGCCAGCGCCGGCGTATCGCCGAACGACCACGCGGCGAACGTCTTGTCGGTCGTCGCTGGCGTTTCGCCTACCGAGCGAAGGTAGGCGCGCCAGAGGTTGTGGACGGACGCGTCCATCGCAGTGAGAGGAATGAAGGAAACGCGTGACTTCGATTTACTGCGCGGCCGGCGCCAACTCCTGCCGGGTGCGCAGATCCAGCCGGTCGCCGGGCTCTAGGAAGAAGAACTGGTCGTCGCGGTCCATCGTGCGGTCAGCCGCGGTCCAGCGGCGGTGGTCGTAAATGGCGACGACGCTCTCGCCCACGACGCGCGCCGTGTCGCCCCGCACCACGAGCGCGGTGTTCTCATCGAGGCCGATGCCCAGCAGCTCCGGATGCGCTTCGATCACCGGGATCAGGTCGTACTGCCGGTCGCGTGCCAGCAGGTGCTGATCCACCGCCGACTGCGGCAGGAAGCCGAATCCCTTCTGGTGGTTGCCCATCATGATTTCGTTCGTTTCCGTGTCGCCGCGCACGAGGAACGAGCCCTGGATGGTTGCGCCCGCCGAACTGCCGCCGAGGACGCCGCCGCGCTCCAGCACCGACCAGAAGCCGTCCAGCGTCTTCGTCCCCGAGTAGGCATCGACGAGGCGCCACTGCCGCCCCCCGCTGAACCACACGGCATCGGCAGAGTCAAGTGGCGCAGCGAACGAATCGGTGTCGGCCACGAGCGAGTCGCGCGTGTGGAGCACGGTCATGTTGCCGGGCGAGGCGCCGACCTGTGCGGCGTTCTCCCGCACGAACGCTCGGGTCGATTCGAGGTCCACGATCTGCGCGGCAGTGGGCACATACACGATCTGGGCATCGGCTCCGCCGGCCAGCCGGACGAACTCGGCGTAGAGGTCGGGTTCGATGGCGCCGCCGGCCAGCATCAGCGTGCCGTTCGGGACGGCCGGGGCAGTGTCGGAGACGGCCTCGTCGCCAGAAGACGGCGTGCAGGCGGAGAGGGCGAGCGCCGCCGCGAGGAGCAGGGTCGGCAGGGGGCGAAGCGGGCGAGTGGACATCAGTGTGGGGACGAAATCCGGTGAGAATGAGCAGGACTGCGCTCTCCAATGAACGGATTTTGTGCGATGAACGAAAGCCCCGAGCGATCTTCCCAGTCGGGTTCACCCGCCGGGGGGCGGGCTCCGCCAGAGGATCTGCCGAATCATCCAGCGCTCGTCGGTTTTGGCGAGAAGCAGATAGTCCACACCCCAGTCGGCGATGACTTTGGCGCTGGCGGTTTGGTCGAGCACGTCGAATACGACGACCTCTTTGGGCGCCGACCAGGTCGTCCTCCTCGTTCACGATGACGAAAGCGAACGCCTCGCCGGCAGTGTGATGGGGAGCAACCGGTTCGAGTGTGACGGGGAGAGACATGAGGCGGTTAACGGTTGGAGAAGGCGTGTTCGTCGAGAAAGTCGACCAGCGGCGCCAGGTAGGTGGGCGCGACGTTGTAGAACTTCCAGTAGTAGGTTCCCGATGGGATATCGCCAGTCGATAGCTGGCGGACGGTCGCGCCCTGCCCGAGGCCGTGGCCCGTTTTGGGGACAACGACCACGCGGGCCGCATAGTGATTCCCCTCCGCCAGCAGCCGGCGCAGGCGGGGTGCGTTCTCGGCAGGCGGCGTGATCCGGTCGTCTGCACCGAAGAACGCGAGGAACGGCATGTCCAGCTGCCGCAGATCATCGGCCGGATCGTAGGCGTAGCGGCGGGCCCAGAGGCTGTCGAGCCCGGCCGCGGTCGCCGGCACGTCGCCGATGGCCGGGTCGCGCACGAGGAACTGATCGGCCCATCCGGTGCGATCGCCATGCGCCAGCAGCTCCTGCATCTCGGTGAAGACGGCGTCGTTGGGCCGATCGCTGGCGAACATGAGGTCGACGTAGCGGAGCATCTTGGCGCTATCAGCGGGCGCGAGGCCCATGTCGCGGGCGATGTAGCTCGCGTTGTCCTTCTGCTGTGCCTCGACGCTCGTCGCTGGCCCCACCTTCGTGACGATGAACGCCACCGGCACGTCCGACCGGGCAGCCGCGTGTGGCACGTACCAGCCGGCAGCGCTGTTGCCCCAGAGGCCGATCCGCTCGGCGTCGATGGCATCGCGGCTCGCCAGCGCCTGCAGGGCCGCGCGGATGTCGCGGCTCTCCGTTGTGATGGTCGTCGCCTTGCAATCGCCGTCCGAGGCGCCCGCCCCGCGGTTGTCGTAGGCGAGCCCGGCGAGGCCGTAGCGCGCCATCCAGCGGAGCCGCCGCAGCCCGCCCCCGCGCGAGGCGCATCCGCGGCCTGGCACGTACACCATTGCGGGATGCGGCCCCGGCCCGGCCGGCGTCACCACCGTGCCGTGCAGCGTCGCGTCGCCGCTCTGGAAAGTGATTTCCGTTTCCGTCGGAGGCGGCGGACTCGGCGGACGGGCGCTTTTCTTGAGATGGAGTCTGATGGCCGGCTCGCTATTGCCCACCGTGCCGATGAGCTCGCGGTACGTCGAGTCGACGTCGACGGTGGCCGGGCCGTAGTGCGCGTCGAAGGCCAGCCGCCCGTCCTCGGTGCGCGTGATAGGGACGGGGCTCCGGCCGCCGAAGTAGAACCAGTCCTCGTTCGTGAGCGCGATGCGCGCCGTGTCGTCCACGACGGTGACGGTAGCGTGCACCCGCTGCACGGACGATCCGCGCACGTAGGCGCCGCTCCAGTAGCCCTCGATGGCGAAGGGCTCCGGCGCGCCAGCGTCGGGCTGAGCGGTGATTGACGGAGGCATTGCGGCGAGTCCGGCGAAGAGGAGCAGGGTCGAGAGGGCGGCGGCGACAGGCTGGAACATGCGGAGCAAGGGACAAAGCGGAATCTGAAAGGGGAGGGATCTGTGATGCATCATCGGCACTGCGGGGGCGGGACGCGAGCGGAAAGCGACGACGCGCATCTGTAATGCGACGAGGCGTATCGAATTAACGACAGTCTCTTCACGGCAAGCCGGCCGGACGATTCGGCATCGGGCATGCTGCGCGCATCGGAAGAAAAGCAGATTGGTGGGAGGCGGCGCGCATCGGAGCTTGGTCACGAGTCAGATGGCGCCGTCCGGGCGGCGCGGAAGCCGTAGGCCGCGTTGCGGGGCCCGCCGCTCCACGCGCCGTAGCGCCGGAAGGCAATGGGGCTGAAGGGCACAAAGTCGGAAAGATAGGGCTGGCCGCCGTAGTAGCCGCCGCCGCGGTAGCCGTAGCCGGCGGCGCCGGAGATGCCCTCGGGCCACTCGTCCACATCGGCAAACCCGTAGCCGGTGATGGCGCCGTCGCCGTGCTGGCCGGTGAAGCGGCGCCCCACGGAGTCGGCCGGCGTGATCACCTTCTCCCACATGCTGCCTGCCAGGTCCATCACCCAGTAATACGAGGCGCCGAATTGGACCCGATTCGCATTCGCCAGATCGCTCTCATCCAGCCCGTTCATCATGATGGCGGACTGCGTCTCGGGGTCGATGCGCCGGGCCATCCGGTCGGTCGAGGCCGTGTTCCAGGCGTATTCGATGGGTTTCGGCTCCAGCGGGCCGCGGGCGGCCTTTGTGTACTCGAACTCGGTGTAGGGGCGGAGGCCGGCCCAGTCGGCAAAAGCCATCATGTCGTCCCAGTGCCAGTAGACGTTGCGGCGCTCCGGATGCGCGGCGTGATAGGTGCCGCCCTCCAGCGTGATGGAGCCGCCGTTTTGGGCGTATCGAGGCGCGCCGAAGTTGGCCCGATGGGCTGCGGCCGAGTTCCCCAGCGTGTTGAGAAACGCAGCATATTCGCCCTGCGACACCTCGTATTTCATGATGTAAAAGGCACCGAAGCCCTTTGGGAACGCCGCCGGAACGGGTCCTTGCTGATTGCCCTGATAGCGCGCCCGGTCGGCGCGGTAGTACAGGTGGCCGTCCTCCGGGCCAACCGGGATCTCCTGATCCGCCGCCGTGATCTCGTACAGTCCGTCGAACCGGCCGTCGCCGTCTGAGCGATAGTACGCCCCGAATCCGAGCGCCGACGTATCCGGGTCGCCCAGCGTGAACGGGCCCTCGGGGATGTAGACCATTTCGACGCCGTGGCCTTCGAGCCGGTCGTACCGGATGCCGAACGGCGTGCGCGCGGTATCCTGCGCAACGAAGAGGTGATACTTAAGGTCGCCCCGATAGGGCTCTGCGGCGTGCACGAAGAAGCCCGTTCCATCCTCGGCGATCTCGATGTCGGCATCTGGCATGGCCTCTTCTCCTTTCCAGAGCATCTGGCCTGAGTCCGGCTTCAGGTAGATGTGCCGGTACGCGCCCTCCTGGTTGAACTTGAGGAAGACCCAGGCGGCGTCGTGGTTGCGCTCGTTGTGCCAGCTGTTGCTCCACGAGACGGTCAGGTTGAGGCCCGGCGGGCGGTCGTTGAAGCTGTTGCGGGACGTCTCAACGTAGGTGACTTCCAGGCCGGACGCGGCCGACGGGCGGAGGGCGGCGCTCATCAGAACGAGAAGCATCAAAAGGGCGAGGGGCCATTGGCGTCGCATCATCGGTGCGGAGAGCGGTCGTGAAAAAGAGACGCGGGGGGATAATCTGAGCCGTGCCCATCACCAGCGCAAGCGCGCATCGATGGGCCGAGGGGCACATGCGATGAGCCGAATCTGCGATGAGCCGAATCTGCCCCGGCCTCACACGGCGCCATCGAAGAACTCCGAGAGGGCATCGCGATAGGTGCGGCTCTGCTTCAGCTCGGTGCCGTCGTCGAGCACGACGATGTGTTCGCTATTGCCATAGGGGCGCAGCTCCTTCAGGCAGTCGGTGTTGATGATGGTGGAGCGGTGGATGCGCAGGAAGCGCTCGGGATCGAGCTGGTCCTCCATGCCGCCCATCGTCTCGCGCAGGAGGTGCGACTTCTCCGCCGTGTGCAGGCGCACGTAGTCGCCCGCCGCCTCGATCCAGCAGATATCTGCGGCATCGACGAAGGTGACGCGCCCGCCTGTTTTGATGACGAACCGCTCCATGATTGGTGATGCAGCGTCGTCGGCCTCGGCGGCATCGACATCGGCCATGAGCGCAGCGAGCTGTTCGCCAAAGGCCCCAGCTTCACGCTCGATGACGCGGGTGCGAGCGCGCTCGACGGCCTCCCGGAAGCGCTCCTCGTCGATGGGCTTGAGCAGGTAGTCGAGGGCGTGC
This sequence comes from uncultured Rhodothermales bacterium, assembly GCA_964448045.1. Classification (GTDB taxonomy): domain Bacteria; phylum Bacteroidota; class Rhodothermia; order Rhodothermales; family Salinibacteraceae; genus CAYUVF01. Next base: position 45,250 of record CAYUVF010000006.1, on the reverse strand, counting down.
GCGTCGAAGGCGCGGAGGGCGTACTGGTCGTACGCCGTCACGAAGATGACGACGGGCATCGCCTCGGCACCGACGGCATCGATCACGTCGAAGCCGTCCAGGCCCGGCATCTGGACATCCAGGAAGACAAGGTCGGGCGCGCACGTGCGGATGGCTTCGACGGCTGCCCGTCCGTTCTCACATTCGCGGGCGGTGGTGAGCCCATCCATTCGCTGGACGCGCGACCGGATGCCCCGGCGGGCCAGCTCTTCGTCGTCCACGACAACAGCGGTCAGCGTGCGGTCGGTAGTCATGACGGGGTCGGAGTCGGGGTGCGGGACGGAGCCGGTGCGGCGTCGGTGGAGGCGGCGACCGCTTCGGACGGGATGGGGCGCGTGTGGAACGGGCACTCGATGGAGACGATGCAGCCGCCGCCATCGGCGCGGTCGAGGCGGAAGGTGTGGTCGGTGCCGTAGAGGGCATCCAGCCGCTCGCGCACGTTGGCGAGACCGATGCCCTGGCTTTCCGCGGCGTCGGCGTCGGGAGGCGGACCGGGGCCGTCGTCGCGCACGCGCAGATGGAGCCGGTCGCCCACGCGCCGCGCTTCTACGGTCAGCGTGCCGCCCTCTTCGCGGGGCATGATGCCGTGGCGGACGGCGTTCTCGATGAGCGGCTGCAGGAGCAGCGGCGGGACGCAGGCCGAGAGCGTGCCGGGGTCCACATCGAGATCAACGGTTAGCCGCTCGCCGAAGCGGATCTGCTGGATGTCGAGGTAGCGCCGCACGAAGTCCATCTCCTCGGCCAGCGGCACTTCGACGCCGGTGCCCTGGTCGATCGTCAGCCGAAGGAAGTCGCTGAGGCGGGCAATCATGCGCTCGGCGTCGGCGTTCTTCCGCTCGGTGACGAGCGTGGAGATGGCATTCAGCGTATTGAACAGGAAGTGCGGGTTGAGCTGGTAGCGGAGGGCCTGCAGCCGCGCCTGATGGGCCAGCCCCTCGGCCGCAAGGGCGCGCTCGCGCTCCTCCTGCAAGTCGAGGTAGTACTTGATGCCGATGTACAGCACGCTCCACGCCAGCGGGATGAACGTGTAAAAGAGCATCCCGCTGATGAGCCATTGGAACGGCGGAATCGTCAGCGCCTTCCCATCGACCCAGTCCCAGAGCAGGTGGACGCTGCCCTTGTACAGTATGCTCCAGATGAAGCTGAAGGCGTATGAGCAGACGGCACTGACGGCGATCATCCGTGGAATCGAGGTGCCGCGTTCGTGCAGGTGCCGGTAGAGCGGGCGCAGCACCAGCGCCAGTGTGGCACCCAGTGCCGCAAAGATCATTTTGTCGACGAACGCCCGCCCCGGATGCTCCACGTGCGAGAGCACGCCAACCCACATCGACAGCCCAAGTGCGGTCCACCCCACCAGATGGAGCGTCCAGAACGAGGGAAAGGAGCGCGAGCGGAGCGTGGACATCGAGGGAGGCGCGCAGCGAAAGCAAGGAGCGAGTCGTTTGCAGCATGCGGAAGACGCGGATCAACCGAAAGTGCGAACCGGTGCCCCGATTGCCGCGGGCGATAGACCGAGCCGTCCATCCGATGAAGTGGTAGCGCTGAGCTCAAAATGAGTTCGGCGCTGGCGATCCCGAACGGGAGAGACGGCCCTGCAGGATGCAGAGATAACCAAACTGTAGTGTTTGTAGCGTGGACTGGCATGATCGCGGCTCGCCTGTTACCTTTCCCCTCACTTGATTGATGCTCACAATTTCGCTGAGGGGATGACCGGCGGCAATCCATTTGCGCGTATCCTGGAGGCCCACGCGAACCGGCCTCCCGAGGAGCGGACACAGGCAATCACCGCGGCTATCGGAGAGACGATCCCGTTCGTAAAAACGGCAGGGCTCCAGATTGAGGCGTACACCCCCACCCGCGTGATCGTGCGCCTGGACCAACGGAACGCCGTGCAGAATCACATCGGCGGATTGCACGCTGCGGCCATGGCGCTGGTGGCCGAGACCGCGACCGGCCTTGTGGTCGCACTCAACGTCCCCGACGCGAGCGTGCCAGTGATTCGGACGCTCCACGTGGACTTCCGCCGCCGGACCGATCCGCCGCTGCGCGCGACCGCCACGCTCTCCGATGACGAAGCCGCGCGCATCCGGTCGCGCCCCATCGGCAAAATCGATGTGCCGATCACCGTCGCCGATGCGACCGGCGACGCGCCGATCGAGACGACCCTCGAATGGGCGTGGCTACCCGCCCGCCGCGTTTTGGGGGACGAGACATGAGCGGAACCGAACCGTCCACATGGGGTGAGTACGCAGGGCGCAACGCCAGCGGGTCGGGGGGCGCATCGGCCGGCCGCGCTTTCGGTGGAAATCCGCTTAATAAATCGAATAGGTATCCGATAATAAAAGGCAACCGCGGGCTGCCCCTCCAGCATATCGGCGGTGCGGGACGCCTTTCCGGACAGTATTTATCGCATCGGAATCAGTCATGGGCACGTCAGACGATCAGCGCACACTTAGCAGCTACCTTCGAGAGATTGGCGAGATTCCCCTGCTTTCGGCCGAGGAGGAGGTCGAGTTGGCGCGCCGGGCCCGTGAGGGCGATGAAGAGGCGCTCCGCGAGTTGACGCGGTCGAACCTGCGCTTCGTGGTGTCTGTCGCCAAGCGCTACCGGGGGTTGGGCCTCTCGTTTCCCGACCTCATCAACGAGGGCAATTACGGCCTGATGAAAGCGGCGCGGCGCTTCGATGAGACGATGGGTTTCCGCTTCATCTCGTATGCGGTGTGGTGGATCCGGCAGGCCATCTTACAGGCGCTCTCCGAGAAAAGCCGCACGGTGCGCATTCCCACCAATCACGTGGGACTGCAGTCCAAAATCCGCAAGTCGACCGAGCGGCTGCGCCAGCAACTGGGCCGGTCGCCCACGATCGAGGAGATTGCCGATGAGTTGGAGACCGATCCCGAGCGCGTGCTCGATGCCGTGCAGCACACGCACGACTCGATGTCGCTCGATGCGCCTTTTAGCGAGGAGGAAGACGGCTCGCTACTCGATGTTTTGCCCTCCGATGAAGAAGATACGCCCGACCGCGAGCTGATCGAGGAGTCGCTGCGCTTGGATATCGAAGAGGCGTTGGAGCAGCTGGAGCCGCGCGAGGCCGAGGTCACACGCCTCTACTTTGGCATTGGGCAGGAGAGCTCGATGACGCTGGATCAGATCGCCGAACGGTTCAATCTGAGCCGCGAGCGCGTCCGGCACATCAAGGAAAAAGCGCTGCGCTCGCTCCGCTGGGGCTATCACAGCTGAGTCCGGCTCCGGATGCGATCAGGCCGGCTCCTGCGCGGGGGAAGTGCTTGTGCGCAAGCGCTGCTTGAGGCCGCGGGCTGCCTCGGCGTAGCCGCCATCGGCGCCGTCGACGAAGTGCACCTGCCGTCCCATCCGCTCGAAAACAACGCAGGTGACGAGCGCCCGGTCGGTGACGTGCAGTCCGTACGCCAGTTGGCCTGCCTCGTGCTGCGCCGATAGGTACTGCTCCAACGTTGCGCGCTGATCGGGCGTGCCCGAAATCACCATTCGGAGCGTGTCGTCGTATTTCCGGAAGTCGGAGGTCGCCACGAGCGTTTCGATGTATTTGTCCCAGCGCACGCCGCTCGCCGTGGTTTTCTCGTTCGCGACGAGGTACGTCAGGATGAAGTTGCGCACCCAGATCTCCAGGCCGTATCGCAGGCGTTGCCACCAGTCGCCGGAGGTGCGGATTTTCGTTTCGGCCATGAGGCGGCGGGGGCTGTACGAGGGCTTTAGCGTGCCGGGGGTGAGCGGGCGGTAGTGTTCGCTACTGCCAAAGATACGCTCGATCTGGCCGATGGTGTCGCGGTAGACCGCGCGGTCGGTGGCGCCGGCGCCCGTGGTGGCGGTGACCAGCAGCGTGACTGTTTCGCCGTGCGGGCTGGGAATGTCTTGCCAGCGGCACTCCAGCCCGGTGTAGTCGGCTTCGGGATCGGGGGGTGCAGCGTCGATGCGATAGCGGGCCGTGGTGTCGTCCTTGACGAGCGCCTCAGCGTGGGCCAGGCCGCCGCCGGCAAAGAGGGCCTGCTGGTAGTGGGGCGACACGTCGATTTTGGCGACCTGCAGCGCGTAGCCCTCAGCCTGCACGTCGCGGACAGGCACGAGACCGAGGCGCAGGTCGAGGTCGAACTCGCTGCGGGCCATCTGCTGGGTGGCTCGCAGCGCCCGGCGGGCCGGAGCCACCAGCTCGGGCGGGATGAGCACCGCCGCGCCGTCGCCCCCGAAGGCGAACGGCAGGTCGGTCTCCGGGACCAGGTTGAGCAGCGCAATGATGGACGAGGCGCCCACGAGGTTCACCGCGCGGTAGTTGCCTGCCTCGATGGCTGCGGTCGAGTTGCGCACGTCCGTGATGGCGACGTGCCAGTCGGGCGGAGCGGGCACGTACGCGTCCGCATCGGTAACGGCGCGGAAGGAGGACTGCGCTTCCAGCTTGGCGTAGAAGGTATCCGTCATGATGCCGGGCCGCCGGTGCGTTGGGCGGAAGTGCGCAGGGGGGAGGCGTGCGGTGCGCGCGGCAGCTCGATGACCACGCGGGTGCCAGTATCGGTGCCGTCGCTCTCGGCCCAGATGCGTCCGTTGTGGAGCTGGATGAGCTTGCGGGCGAGCGTCAGGCCGAGCCCGAGGCCGCCCTCCGAGCGGGTGAGCGCGTCCTCCACCTGATAAAACTCATCGAAGATGCGGTCGAGCTGATCGGCGGGGATGCCGATGCCGGTGTCGGTCACGGCGATGCGCACGTGGTCATCCACAGCCGCGGCGCGGAGGGTGATGGCGCCATCGGCGGGCGTGAAGCGACAGGCATTGTCCAGCACGTGCTCCAGCGCGGCCCGGAGCCGTTCCCGATCCGCCGAGAGCGTGAGGTCGGGCGCATCGGGCGCGACGGTTACGGATTGATTGCGGGCCTCGGCTTCATCCGTTACCGAGGCAGCAGCCTAACGAAGCAGGTCGATCAGCGGGAACGCGTTCCGCGTCAGGTCTACGCTGTTGGTGCGGAGCATCTCCATCTGGCTCATCGCCTCGACGACGGTTTCCATGCCTTCGGCGGCGTCGAGGATGGCGTCCGCGTGCGGCGCTACGTCCTCAGGAGCTTCCTCCTTTACGATGGCGCCATAGCCGAGAATCGTGGTGAGGGGCGTGCGTAACTCGTGCGAGGCGAGTGCGAGGAAGTCGCTTTTGAGAGCGTCGAGCTCGCTGAGCTTGGCGTGGGCCTCCTCCAGCGCCTGCATCTGGCGCGCGTTGCGGATGGCGACGGCTGCCTGCGAGGCGATGACCGAAAGCACGGCCACGTCGTCTTCCGTGAATACGCCCTCTGTTTTGTTGATGCCCTCCAGCACGCCGATGGGCGTTGCGCCCAGCTGCATCGGGACGCCGATGAGCGTGCGCGTTTCCATCGCCACTTTCTCGCCGACGGTGTCGAAATGGCGGGCGTCTTCGGCGGTGTTGTCTACGCGCACCGGGCGGTTTTCGGTGAAGATGGTGCCGGCGATACTGTCATCGAGCGGCACGGGAATCTGTGCGAGCGCATCGGGATCGGCGCCGGTGGCAGCGGCAAACTGGAGCTGGCCGGTGGTCTCGTCGAAGAGGAGCACCGAGGTAGCGGCGCACTCCAGCACATCCGCGGCCGTTTCGATGATGAACTGCAGCAGCGCATCGGGGTCGCGCACCGTATTGAGCTTGCGGTTCACCTCAAAGAGGCGCTCGGCGCGAGGGGCGGCCTTGTGCAAATCAACCGGGGGAGAAGGCATAGGAGCAGAGCGGGTTAATAGCCGGTGGCGTCGGCATTGGGCGTGAATGGGACGGCGACGCGGCCGACCTCGGTAGCGAATGAGCCGTCCGGATGAAGCGTGAGCATGCGGTAGCCCGGCGCCGCATCATCGAGGGCGAAGGTGTCGGTGTCCGGCGCAAACTGGAAGCAGGTGGAGGGGCCGCTGTAGAGGGTGGCATAGTCCCAGCGCGCGTTGAGGGCCTGATGGATATGCCCAAAGATCACGAGCTTTACCTGCGGATGCGCGTCGACGCGGGCACGGAGCGCATCGGAATTGCGCAGGTTGATGGGGTTAAGCCAGGCGGCTTCGATGGATAGGGGCGCATGGTGTAGCGCGAGGCATGTGGGCGCATCCGGATGCGCCGCGAGCTGCGCGTCGAGCCAGTCGAGGGTGCGCGGGCCGAGATGCCCGTGCACCTCGCCGGGGACGGACGAGTTGAGCAAGAGGAAGCGCCATCCGCCCGCATGAAACGACCGGTGCGGCCGAAAAGGAGCGCCCGTGAGCGCCGCGCCCATGACGGCTTCGACGTCGTGGTTGCCGGGAGTCCAGTAGCAGGGCGCATCGAGCGGGCGCAGCAGGCGGCCCAGCGCTGTATACGCTTCGGGCGTACTTTCCTGCGCGAGGTCCCCCGTGTGGAGCACGAGGTCGGGCACCTTGACCTGCGCGGCAGCGACCACGCGGCGGAGCGTGTCGTGCGGCGGGAGGCCCAGCAGTCTGCCACTGGCCTCGGCCGTCAGATGCGTGTCGGTAAGCTGGAGGACGTGGAGCGGCATGGGGGCAGGCGGATGACCGGAGCGCTCGTTTAACGAGCAAAAAGAGCGCCAGATTGCTCGCCCGTCAGCCCGTGAAGCGGGGCTGAAGATCATCCCGGCTCGCGCAGGTCATCGTCTGATACGGCATCGTGCGCCTCTTCCAGCAGCTCGATGACGGCTTCGTCGGAGGGGGGCATGAACTCCTCGTACCACCCGCCTACGGCACCGAATGACTCGGGCGCATGCAGGCAGATGTACTCATCGACGTGCTCCTCAACGCCGGTTGCGGAAGGAGCCGCACACACGGGCACGGCGAGAACGAGGTGAGCCGGGTCGAGTGCGCGGGCAGCGCGGACCGCCGCCTCGGCGGTGACGCCAGTGGCTAAGCCGTCATCCACCAGGATTACGGTGCGTCCCTGGGCGGCGGGCGGCTCGTCGTGGCCGCGGTAGAGCTGGATCAGCCGCTCCATGGTTTCGCGTTCCGATGCTGCTGCGCTGGCGACGGCAGCATCGGAGAGGCCGAGCGACTCGATCGCGCGGTCGAACCGCACGGTCACGGCGCCGGGCGCCACCGCGCCGATGCCAAACTCGGGCTGGTCGGGCGCTCCTACTTTGCGGACGACGAGCACGTCCAGTTCGGCGTCCAGCGCGGCAGCCACTTCAAAGCCCACCGGGACGCCGCCGCGCGGCAGGGCGAGGACGAGTGCATCGGTGTTGCGGTACGCGTGAAGCTTTTCGGCCAGTTGCCGTCCGGCGGTTCGCCGGTCCGTAAATTGTGCGTGCTGCATGCAATAACGCTCCGCTCCTGTGCGTTGGAGCACCTGTGTAACAGTTTGGGCCGTGCCGATCACGGATCATTCGACCGCCGACCCGCTCGGATGTTCACTCTGGGATGTTCACTGCCCGGCCTCAGGAGGGCGCCATGATGAGCAGACGCGAGATCCGGCAGTTTTCTTTCAGTCGCCCGCCCGTCGGGCCGACGAAGAGCGCGGTTTCCAGGACATCGGCAGAGGCGTCGACGACAAACGAGCCGTGGTGCAGGCCGGTCCGCAGCAATCGCGGGAGCGGCATCACCTGTCCGATGGAGCCGCGGTCGAGGTCCGGCGTTTCATTGTAGCGCACGAGGTACGTACCGGGATCCAGCGTCCACCAACCGTAGTCGTCATCGGGATGGGCGCGCTGGGGGTCGAGCTTGGTGCGGGGGGCGAGCTCAAACTCGCTTCCACCAAAGTCGAGCTGGCCCGGACCGGTGAGTTCGTAGACCGATTCCACGGTGAGGTCGACCCCCCGGTCGGCGCGCTGCGTATCGAAATGGATGAGATCCGTCACATAGGAGCGGGCGTCGTCGGCCGTCAGTAGGCGCATAAGCAGAGAGCAACTGTTTTTAACCGATGCGAGATCACAAAAAACCGAGTACGCAGTGCGAGATCAACCGTCCTTAGCCGTCCGGTTAAGGAGGGCGATGCTCGTTCCGATACCGTAACGCTTTGGGGAGTGCCATGCCGAACGCCCCGTATCTCCTTCCGTTGATTCCACACCAACCGATGCGCTCGAAGATGACAGCAGAGACCATCATGAACGGGTATCGTTGGCTTATCGTCGTCCTGCTTGCACTCGGGATGGGCATGATGAGTGCGGTCCCGACCGAGGCGCAGTACTTCGGCCAGAACAAGGTCCAGTACGACGAATTTGACTTTCGCGTGCTGGAGACCGAGCACTTCCAGATTTACTACTACCCCGAAGAGGAAGAGGCCGTGCGCGACGCCGCTCGCATGGCTGAGCGCTGGTACGAGCGCCACACGCAGACGTTCGTCCACCGCTTCGGTGAGAAGAAGCCGATCATCTTCTACGCCAACGATGCCGACTTCCAGCAGACGAACGTCATCCAGGGCGCGATTGGGGCTGGGACCGGCGGCGTGACCGAGTCGATCCGCGAGCGCGTTACGATGCCGCTCACGGGCAGTTACGGCGAGCTCGATCACGTGCTGGGCCACGAGCTGGTTCACTCGTTCCAGTACGACCTGGCGCTTAACCACGCGGATAGTTTGCGCATCCGGCTGCAGCGGCTGCCCCTCTGGCTCGTCGAGGGCATGGCCGAGTACCTCTCGCTGGGGCGCAAGCACCCGCATACGGCCATGTGGATGCGCGACGCCGCGCTGCGCGACGATCTGCCCACCATCAAAGATCTTCGAAACCCGCAGGCGTATTTCCCCTATCGCTACGGGCAGGCCTACACGGCGTACATCGGGGGGAAGTACGGCGATGTGGCCGTAACGAACCTCTTCAAGCGCGCGGGGCAGGTGGGCGTCGACTCGGCCATGGTGGGGCTCTTCGGCATCACGGCCGATTCGCTCTCGAAGGAGTGGGCCGCCAGCATCCGCGATCAGTACCTGCCCGCGACCCAGGGGCGCACCCCGCCCGACTCGGCCGGGACGCGCGTCTTGGCCTCCGACATCGACGCCGGGCGCATCAACATCGCTCCCGCACTGAGCCCCGACGGCCGCTACGTCGCCTTCCTCTCCGAGCGCAACGTCTTCGACATTAATCTCTTTGTGGCCGATGCCCAGACCGGCGAGGTCATTGAGCAGCTGGGCAGCATCAGCAACAACCCGCACTTCGATCAGCTGCGGTTCATCAGTTCGGCGGGCGCGTGGGACCCCGCGGGACAGCGGCTGGCGTTCATCAGCTTTCGTGACGGCGACAACCGGCTGTCGATCTGGAACGTCGAAAGTGGCGAGATCGAGCAAAACTTCGCCGTCGAGGGCGTCACCGCGATGAAGAACCCGGCGTGGTCGCCCGATGGGCACCGCCTCGCCTTCAGCGGGATGGACGGCGGCATCAGCGATCTGTATGTGCTCGACCTCGAATCGCGCGAGGTGCGCCAGCTGACCGATGACCGCTACGGCGATCTCCAACCTACGTGGTCGCCCGATGGCGAAACGCTGGCCTTTACGACCGACCGCGCCGGCACCGATCTGCGCACGCTGAAGACGACCACGGACATGCAACTCGGCTTGATCGACGTCGAGTCGGGCGATCTCGACGTGCGCGAGGTGTTTTCGGGGGCGCATCACCACAATCCGCAATTTTCGCCGGATGGGCGCAGCCTCTACTTCATCTCCGACCAGGACGGGTTCAAGGACATCTACCGGCTGTCGCTCGCCGAGGGGCGGATTTACCGCGTGACGGAGCTGCAGACCGGGGTGAGTGGTATCACGGCACTTTCGCCCGCCATGTCGGTCGCGGCCCAGAGCGGCGACCTGATGTTCTCGGTCTACCACAACGATCGCTACACAGGCTTCGCGCTCTCGGCGGATGAGGCGCAGGGCACGCCGATGGACAGCGCGGGCCAGGCAGCAGCCGAGCCAAGCCGCGCGGATTCCATTGCCCAGGCCGCAATTCTCCCCCCGGCCGGTGCCGTGGACGAAGGCATTGTCGCCTCGTACCTGGATGACCCGGTGAGCGGGCTGCCGGATGCGTCGCAGCAGTACGCGACGCGCGAGTACGACTCTAAGCTCACTCTGGAGTCGATTGCGCCGCCCAGCGTGGGCGTTTCCACGGGCGGTTTCCTGGGGACGAGCGTCTCGGGCGGCGTGGGGCTGCGCTTCGGCGACATGCTGGGCAACCAGTCGCTATCGGTCGTGCTGCAGGCACAGGGGCAACTGCGCGACATCGGCGGGCAGGTCAGCTACCTGAACCAGAAGAACCGCTTCAACTGGGGCGGCTCGGCCGGGCACATCCCCATCATTTTCAACGGAGGGATTGCCGTAGGTCCCGGCCGGGAGGGCGCGCCGGCAACGCTGAATCAGGTCATCCAGCGGCTTTTCATCGATCAGGTGACGGTGGGCGGGTCGTACCCGCTCAACACGCGAAGGCGCTTCGAGGTCAACGCGGGTGCGGTGCGCTACGGCTTCGGCACGCAGATCGAGTCGTTCCTCTTCGATCCGGTGAGTGGCGCGACGCTCCCTGCCCAGGACGACCTGAGCCCCGACGAGCTCGGCTTCCCCGATCCCGATCCGCTCTATCTGGCCCAAGCCTCCGGGGCCTACGTGGTCGATTACTCGCGGTCGGGGCTGACGTCGCCGGTGGGCGGCGCGCGCTATCGCTTCCAGCTGACGGGCCGCGCCGGTACCGAGTCGTTCGTCACGGGCCTGGCGGATGCCCGGCACTATTTCTACCTGCGCCCCTTCACGTTTGCGCTCCACGGCTTGCACATCGGGAACTACGGGGTGGAAGTGCAGGGCGGCGGGCTCACAAGCAACCTCTTCGCGCAGGAGTTCCTCGGCTTTCCGTACAGCCAGGGCTTCGTGCGCGGATATAACATCAACAACTTCGATCCGAGCGAATGCTCGCCGTCGGGTGAGAGCACCTGCCCGGAGCTCGACCGGCTGATCGGCTCGCGTATTGCCAAGGCCAGCGTGGAGTTTCGCGTGCCGCTGCTGGGGCCGGATCGCATCAGCCTGATCCCCTTCCAGTACCTCCCGACGGAGGTCTCGCTTTTCGCTGATGGCGGCGTAGCCTGGACCGGCGACGATGCGCCAACCCTCGAATTTTCGACCGATAGCCAGGAGCGGGTACCGGTCGTTAGCACGGGCATAGCGGCGCGCTTCAACGTCCTCGGTGCGCTCATCCTCGAAACGTATTGGGCCTATCCGTTCCAGCGCAAGAATTCGAGCGGGGAGTGGGGGCTTCGCTTCACGCCGGGATGGTAATGGGGCGCGCGCTTCCGTTTATTAAGGAGTCCCTGTCAGGATCTTGTTGAATGGTCGGTCTGATGGGGCAACGAGTAGCCGCTCAGCGCTGGGCGGCATCCCCGGAGCACACCGCATGGACCCCATGCCCCCTTCGTTTTCGCTGGAATCGCGTGAGCCGGTTCGCACCGAGGCCAAGATCCAGTTTCTGCGCGATCCGTCGGCTTATCCGGCACAGCCGGAGCGCGTCGAAACGATCGAGACGCATATGGCATGGGTGTTTCTGACCCCCAGTCACGCCTACAAGATGAAGAAGCCGGTTCGCTACGACGAGCTCGACTTCCGCAGTCCCGAGCGCCGGCAGTGGGCCTGCCGGGAGGAGGTGCGCCTCAATCGGCGGCTGGCGGGCGAGGTGTACCGGGGCGTGGTGCCGCTCGTGCTTGGTGCCGATGGCGAGTTGCACCTCGGCGGATCGGGAGAGGCGGTCGATTGGCTCGTGAAGATGGAGCGCCTGCCCGCCAAGCGTATGCTGGATACGATGATTCGCCACCACACGGTGGAAGAGACCGATGTCCGGCGCGCTGCCGAGCGGCTGGCGGCGTTTTATGACGCGGCGGAGCCCATCACGATGGAACCGGTCTCGTACCGCACGCGCATCGAGCAGACCGTGGATATGACCACGCGGGCGCTCTTGCAGTCGGCGTACCGGTTGCCGCGTCCGGCGATTCGGTCGGTGGCGGAGGCGCAATCCGTCTTCCTGCGGCGCGAGGCCGATCTCTTACAGCAGCGCGTGCGGCGCGGCAGGCTCGTAGAGGGCCACGGCGATCTCCGCCCCGAGCACGTCTGCCTTACCGATCCGCCGGTGATCTTCGACTGCCTGGAGTTCGATCGGTCGCTGCGCCTGCTCGATCCGGCCGACGAGTTGGCGTTCCTCGCGGTCGAGTGCGAGCGCCTCGGCGCGCCCTCCATCGGGCAGATTCTGTTTGGCACGTACGCGGAGGAGGTGGGCGACCGGCCGCCGGAGCGGCTCATCCACTTCTATCAGAGCTATCGGGCGCTGCAGCGCGCCCGCATCGCTGTCCGCCACACGCGCCGCCCCGGCACGACCGATGAGCGGCGCTGGGCCGATCAGGCGCGGTTGTACCTGCGGCTGGCCCGGCAACATATCGAGATGGCTTAAATCGCCAGCAGGTTGGTGATGGAGCCGTGGGTGTGCACGCAGCGGATGGCTTCGGCGCAGAGGCCGGCGACGTTGAGGACGACGAGTTTTTCGTGTGCCGGTGTGCCCTCCAGCCGGAACGGCGGAATGGAGTTCGTGACGACGACGTGGTCGAGTGCGTCGTGGGCGAGGTGGGCCGGGGCATCGTCCACGAAGAGGCCGTGCGTGGCTGCGGCGTAGATGGCCGTGGCTCCGGCCCGGTGGCAGGCGTCGACGGCCCGCCGGATGGTCGTACCCGTGCTGATGAGATCGTCCACGATGATGACGGCACGTCCCGCCACGTCACCCACCAGTGTTCCGCCCGAAACGATGTCTTCGGCGCGCTTCTTTTCGAGGAAGGCGCTCGGGATCTCGGTACCGAGGACGCGGCTCAGCCCCTCGCGGAGGTGCTCAGCGCGCTTGATGCCGCCTACGTCGGGCGAGACGACGGTCACGCGGTCGTCGCCCAGCCGCGTGGCGAAGTGGTTTACAAACAAGTTGCGCGCCTCCAGGTGGTCCGTCCCGGCGCGAAAGGCATTCTGGAAGGCGGCGATGTTGTGCGCATCGAGCGTGAGTACCCGGTCGATGCCGACGGCCTCGAAGAGCTGGGCCACGTAGCGGGTGGTGACGGGATCGCGCGGCTGTGTCTTGCGGTCCTTGCGTGCGTAACAGAGATAGGGCACGACCGCCGTGACGCGCTTGGCTGCTGCATCACGCAGGGCCCCCAGGAAAAACAGCAGGCGGCACAGCTTGTCGTTTACGCTCTGGGCGTCATCGCTGTAGAGCGACTGGATGACGAAGACATCCCGGCCGCGCACGTTGACGAGCGGCCGCGTCTTGTGCTCGCCGTCCTCGAAATCGCGCTCTTTGTGATCGCTTAGCGACAGCTGAAGCGCATCGGCGATCTGGCGCCCGAAGGCCCAGGTCGCGTCGAGAGCGAAGAGTTGTGGGGGAGGCGTTGGCATGGCGTCCGAAGAGAAATCAGCAGAGGGAGAACACGGCTGCGGGATGGGCAAAGCTGTACCCCTCTGCCGGTGCACAGATCCCGTGACCGGCCGCGCCACGGAGGGAGGGGGGCGCTGCGCTAGCCCAAAAAGCGCCCGTCATTCCCGTGAGACGAGCCGTAGGCGACTCACGCCAGTAAAACGTAAAACGGGGCACGAGTGCCGCTCGTGTCTCGATCAGAGTCGGGAATGACGTCAAAAGCAAGACGGTGGGTTGACACAATGACTGATGCGATTGCCCTGCCAGTCCCGCTGGAAACTACGGCGCGCAGCCCCTACTATCAGTCACATCCCGCTGGCATTTCTTCACCCGCATCCGCCATCGTATGAGCAACTGGAAGGCCTCCGATCATACCTATCCGTGGCGCATCGCCGTGGCCGTTGGTATCGGGGCGCTGTCGCTGGTGCTGCTTTACCTGCTGGTCTATCTCTCGCGGGTGCTACTCGTAATCTTTGCGGGTGTGCTGATGGCCATTCTGCTGGGCGGATTGGCGCAGCACCTGAGCCGCCGCACCCGGCTGAACCGGGGGCCCGCCCTGGCGCTCGTGACCATGCTAATCGCCGGCGGCATCGTCGGGTTCGCCGTCGTTGCCGGACCGCAAATCTCGGGGCAGGTCGCCCAGTTGGCCGATCGATTACCTGCCGCCGTCGAGCAGATTCGCGACACCCGCGAGTACGCCTGGAGCCGGCAGGTGCTCGACAATATTCCCAACATCCGGGACATCATTCCGACCCCGGCCGAGGTCTTGGGCAGCATCACCAACGTCTTCTCGCGCACCTTCGGGGTGCTCACGAACCTGTTCATCATCTTTATCATCGGGATCTACGGCGCGGTCAATCCGCGTGCTTACGTCGAAAGCATCGTGCATCTGGTGCCCTCGGAGCGGCGCACGCGCGCTCGCGACGTGCTGCATGCGCTGGGGCGGGCGCTCCGCTGGTGGCTGGTGGGCCGGTTTTCTATGATGCTAATCGTGGGGCTCCTCACGACTGCTGGCCTCTGGATTGCGGGCGTACCCTCGGCCATGGCGCTGGGGCTCATCGCTGGCGTGATGGCGTTCGTCCCTTACATCGGGCCGATTCTCTCGGCCATTCCGGCGATCCTCGTCGCGCTGCTGGTGAGCACGACGAAGGTGGTGTACGTACTCATCGTGTATGCCGTCGTGGAGACGCTGGAGAGCTACCTGCTGACGCCGCTGGTGCAGGAACGCGCCGTCTCCATCTTGCCCGCGGCGCTAATCTCGGCGCAGGTCATCATGGGCGTCCTCGCGGGCGCGGCAGGGGTGCTGCTGGCAACGCCGCTGGCGGTAAGCGTCATCGTGCTCGTCCAGATGCTCTACGTTGAGGATGTGCTGGGCGACGAGGTAAAAGTGCTCGGGGAGCATTAGCGGCCGGACGTACTGCCTCGAAGGGCATCGGGTCTCGAAGAAGCGACGCGCCTTCCAGAGCAGAAGCGCACGCCCCCTGTGGGGAATTCTCCCGCATGCAGATTCGTTTATGCCCGATGAGAGGGGAGGGGAAAGCCCTTGGATCGGTCGCAAAACGGGTGCTATATTAATCACTCGAAATGCTACGCCGGGCCTTGTGGCGCTGCCGCCCAGCATGCGAACGGTCATTCGACGCGTGGCCTCTCTTCGTCGGATTGCTAACGATATACCCGAAACGATCATGGAACTACGCAACGTGCAAGATCAGGCCGAGCAGCTCGATACGGCCCAGCCTGCTTCCCTCTCCTCTTCTTTTGGTCCGTTTCGGAAGCGCTTCCAGTACATCGAATCTCACGTCATTCCTGCTATGACGATTGATGCCGAAGGAACGATTCAGCACATCTCGCCCGCAGCGCGGCGCCTGCTCGAATATCCCAAAGATGCCGAGATCGACGACTGCTTCTTCACCCATGTCCATGGCAAAAATCTGTACCGGGTGATGCAGGACATCGCGCACATGGTGTGCTTCCGGCTGAAACAGGCCTCCTGGCTGCTGCGGATGCGAACCGGCCACGGCCGCTACCGCTGGTACAAAGCGACAGTGCATAACCGCCTGAATGAGGCGGTGGAGCGCATTGTCGTCAAGCTGGAAACAGTTTGAGCGCCTCCGATTCAAGTGGTGGATGTAACAGTGTGGGAGAATGTCCCACGAAAAGAGTAAGGAATACCTTGCAGATGCCCAGTGCTATAATAACAAGGTTAATACTCCACATCCCGGTCCTCAAACGAGGCTAATCGGGGTACTTACGTACACCATACCGCGGGGGAGTCATGGAGACGAAAAACCAATCAACCGCATCTCGCAACCAACGTCCCCCGGCGCCAGCCGCCGAGGTTAGCCGGCCGGCCCCCACCGAGGCCGAAACCGGTGTCCAGTTGCTGCTGATTTCCTTCCGAAGTGGCGAGGCCGTCGAACGGCACCCGGATGTGCAGCCGTGGGTGACCAATGGATGGGCCGTGCGCAGCGCCGTACCGCGCATCGTGGAGTCGGGCGCGACGAAGGTGCTTGTTGTGCTGGAGCGTGACGCGGGCGCGGTCGATCTCACGGATTCGAAGAACAGCGCCGGAGCCGACCGGTCGCCGCGCGCCTCGGCATGAGCGCCGATCTGATTATTGCCGATCTTCGCGCAGGGCCTTGCGTACCAGCTCATCGGCCGACTGGATGGCGGTTTCGTCGCGCAGCACCTTGCGGATGGCACGCTCGGCGTCGGCGCGGCTGAGGCCGAGCGATTCGAGCGCGGCCAGCGCATCCGAGCGGGCCTCCGCGCGCGGCTCCGATCCGCCGCTGAGGGGCGCCGCCCCGTCGAACACGTCGAGGTCGGCCAGCCGGTCGCGCAGGTCGACGATGATGCGCTCTGCCGTCTTTCGCCCGACGCCCGAGATGTCCGTCAGGCGGCTCGTGTCGCCTTCAATGACGTGATCACGCAGCTCGGCCGGCGACATTGCCGACAGGGCCGAGAGCGCCAGCTTCGGGCCGATGCCCGAAACGCCCAGCATCACCTCAAACACCGCCCGCTCCGCATCCGAGGCGAAGCCAAACAGCGCCAGCTTGTCCTCGCGCACATGCTGATACGTGTGCAGTTTGACCGACTTGCCCTTCTCCGGCAGCGCCTGATACGTCGACGTGGGAATCAGCACCCGGTAGCCGAGGCCCTGCACGTCGATGATGACGGACTCGGTGGTTTTCTCGGCGAGGGTGCCGGAGACGTAAGCGATCATTGCTGCGTGTGGGGGTTGGGGAGGGTGGGGGCGAGAGCCGCAGGAAATGAGGAGCCGAGGAGACGAAGAGGCGAGGCGTGCTCCCCAGATTCTCGTTCCTCCGATTTCCCACTTCTCCGACTCACATCAGTTCACTTCGAGAACACCGCTTCGCCCTGCTCGGCGAGGGCGCGGACGGCGTCGCGGTCCCATTGCATGACGATGGGCAGCCGCCGCCCGATACCGAAGGCTTTGCTGCTGACGCGCAGGCCCGGAGGCGCCTGCCGCCGCTTGTATTCGTTGCGGTCGACGCGGTGCAGGATATCCTTGACCAGCGCCCGGCCGAAGCCGGTTTCTTCGACGATGGCCTCCAGCTCTTTCTTCTCCTCGATGTAGCGCGCCAGAATGGCATCGAGCACCTCGTACGGTGGCAGCGAATCGGTGTCCTGCTGATCGGGGCTGAGCTCGGCGGAGGGGGGCTTCTCGATGGTCGACCGCGGAATCAGATCATGGCCCGCCTGTGCGTTGATGTGTTCAGCGAGCTGATACACGCGCGTCTTGAGCACGTCGGAGAGAACCGCCACGCCGCCGTTGAGGTCGCCGTACAGCGTGACGTAGCCCACGGCCATCTCGCTCTTGTTGCCCGTCGTGAGCAGCAAGTAACCGAATTTGTTGGAGAGCGCCATGAGCGTGACGCCGCGCGAGCGCGCCTGGATGTTCTCCTCGGCCACGCCGGGCTCCGTGCCGGCGAACACCTCGGCGAGCATCTCGTCGTTGAAGGCGTCGACGGCCGGCTTGATCGGGATGGTGTGAAACGCGATACCCAGGTTCTCCGCCAGCTGCTCCGAGTCGGTTACCGAACCTTCGGAGGAGATCTCCGACGGCATCGTAACGCCGACTACGTTCTCCGCCCCGAGCGCCTGCACGGCGAGCGTGCACGTCACGGCCGAGTCGATGCCCCCCGAGAGGCCGACGAGCGCTTTGTCAAAAATGCCGGTTTTGTGGTAGTAGTCGCGGATGCCCAGCTGCAGCGCGTCGTGCAGGTCCTCCACGTCGTCGTGGCGCATAGGGCACGGGCCGTGCGGCTGGTCCATGTCCCACAGCAGCATGTCCTCTTCAAACGACTGCGCGCACATGAGCCGCGTGCCGTCGGCGCCGTGGACGCGGCTGTCGCCGTCGAAGATGACCTCGGTGTTGGCGCCCACCTGGTTGGCGAAGACGAACGGCCGGTTGTGCTGCCGGCAGATGTTGCCAATCAGTTCGTTCCGGTGCGCGTGCTTGCCGATGGAGAAGGGCGAGGCGCTGATGTTGATAAACAGGTCCGCCCCCTGCGCGGCGAGCTCGCCGACGGGCTCTTCGCGGTAGACGTGGTACGTATCCTGCTGCTGCGTATTCCACATGTCCTCGCAGACGTGCAGGCCCAACTTCAGCCCGCGCCACTCCACGACGTCCCGCTCCTGGGCCGGCTCAAAGTAGCGATGCTCGTCGAAGATGTCGTACGTGGGCAGCAACGTCTTGCGGACCGTGGCGAGCCGCTCGCTGCCTTCGTACAGCAGCGCCGCGTTGAACGTCCGCTTGCCGACGGGCCCGCGGTTCGGCACCGGTGCCCCGACGATGACGCCCATGTCCTGCGGCACGTTGTGCGCGATATGCTGGAGCGCCTGCTGGGTGGCATCGACGAAGAACCGGTTCTCCAGTAGGTCCTGCGGTGGATACCCGACGACGCAGAGCTCGGAGAATACGGCAAGGTCGGCGCCGCGGTCGCGTGCTCGATGCGCTTTGGCGATGATCTTCTCGCTGTTGCCTTCCAGGTCGCCCACCGTGGGGTTCATCTGGACGATTGCGATTCGCATGGCGTCGCGCGTCGGATAATGAGTGGACAGCCGGTAGCAAATACCACACGTCCGGACGCGCGCAAGCGTTCCGCGGTGTGCCGAAGAAAGTGCTTTTGTCACGCTCACAGGCCGGGGCATTACGGCAGAACCGTTCCGGCGGCTTGCAGGTTTGATGGGTAGTCCGGCGTTCAGGCGCCTTGCACTCGTTCCCGCACCCTGATTTTGCCCGCCCATGCACGTCGCCATCTATTCCGACATCGCCTGCCCCTGGTGCTACATCGGCGAGCGGCGCTTCGCCCGCGCCCTGGCCGACATGCCCAACGCCGACGCCATCGAGGTCGTCTTCCGGCCGTTCCAGCTGGACCCCGACCTGCCGGACACGCCGCAGCCGCTCCTGCAACGGCTCGAAGAGAAGTTCGGCGCGCAGAAAGACGCCGCCATGGAGCGCGTGACGGCCATGGGCGAGGAGGAAGGCCTGACCTTTCGGTTCAACGACGCGCTGGCCGTCAACACGTTCACGGCGCACCGGCTGCTGTGGTGGGCCGATCAGACCGCCGGTCCGGCTCCCCAGCGCGCCCTGGCCGAGCAGCTGTTTCAGGCCCACTTCACGAACGGCGAAAACGTGGCCGACCCCGAGGTGCTGGCCGACTGCGCCGCTGAGGCCGGACTGGACCGCGATCAGGCGCGCGCCTTCCTCGCCTCCGACGAGGGGGCAGCGGAAGTTCAAGCGCTCATCGAGCGCGCCCAGCGCCTCGGCATCCGCGCCGTGCCCACGTTTGTCTTCAACGACGCATCGGCCGTACAGGGCGCGCAATCGACCGAGACGTTCCGGCGGGTGCTCGACGATCTGCTGGCACAGGAATCCGCCTCGGGATGAGGGCGACGGGGTGCCGATCACACGAACCGGACGCCGTACCGGCCGCAGATCTGGGCGACCTTTTCGAAGTCGGGCGGGCCCTCGGGCAGCGCGGCCAGCTCCTCGAACATGGCCTCGATGCCGGCCGGAAACACGTTCAGGTCCACCCGGGCCTTCTCGGTGCCCACCACGCGCCACGTGTGCGGAACGCCGCGCGGGCAGAAGGCCATATCGCCCGGGTTCAGCACCGTCTTCTGGTCGCCCACTTGCACCTCCAGCATGCCGGCGTGCACGCGGAAGATTTCGTCCTCGTTGTCGTGGACGTGCATCGGGATGCCGACGCCCGGCTCGTTGTTTTCCTCGATCAGTGTGAACTGCTCGTCGGTGTCTTCGCCGGTCAACTTGAACGTCATCTTGTCGCCAATGACGTTGTGCGTTGGCCCGTCCGCGGCGCGCACGATACGCGGGTCGGAGCGGGCGGAGGCTCCCTTGGGAGGCGTGCCCGCGTGGAACGGTGCTGTAGCGATGAGCCCGAGTCCGAGCCCGGCGGTCTGTAAAAACTCCAGTCGTTTCATGGGATGGGCCTGACGGGTGCGCGGTGCCGAGTGGTTGAGTACAAGGTACCGCGACGACGGGCCGGCGGCCATGGACGAATCCCAGAAAGGCATGGGAAAATCACCCCTCGGCGGGCTGGGTCGGAGGCTTCGGGGCCAATGGAGGGCGGATGGAGCGCGAGCGCGGCTACGGGAGACGGTAGTCCGACGGCGTGCAGCCGACGTGGCGCTTGAAGTATTTGCTGAAGTAGAGCGGATCGGAGAAGCCGAGCTGGAGGGCGATCCGCTTGATGCTGTCGTCAGAAAACGTCAGTGCGTGGCGCGCCTCAATCGTGAGCTGCTCGTGGATGATGTCCTTCGCCGTAACGCCCAGAATCTCCTTCGTCACCCGGTTGAGGTGCTGAGGGGTGACGTTCAGCATGCGCGCGTAGTCCGACGTCTGGTGCGTCTCCGCGTAGCGCGTCGCGACCAAATCCTTGTACTGCGTCACAATCCGGACGTGGTGGGCCTTCTCATCGTCCGCGACGCGGACGTTGCACGTGCTGTCGCAGTAGACCAGCAACGTCCGCAGCAGAGCAGTGACGGCTGTCTCGCGGTGGGAGAGCTGCGAGCCCATCAGCTCGTCGATCATCTCCGCGATGGTGGCGACGCGCGCTCCGATCCGCGGGCTGAGGATGACGCGCGGTACCTCGCCGAACGTGGAGAGCACATCGGCGTCTTTGATGATTAGCTGGCCCGTGATCGTGCGGAAGACCTCACGCGAGAAGGTGAGGATCCACCCCTGCGGATGCGCGCCGTACTCGATCTGCACGGGCGTCCCTCGCACGACGAAGAACACGGAGTTCGGTTGCGTGAGGAAGCGATCCCCGTCGATGGTGACGGCATCCAGCCCACGCTTGACCCAGAAGAGGGTGTACCGCTCCGCATCCACATACTCCGTGGTGGACGGGTCGTAGCGCTTCACTCCGATCTCGTCGTCAACCGCGATCATGAGGCTGGGAGCCGGTCAGCAGGAAGATTTGCGTGCTATCACGAATAAAAATTATGAACAAAACAAGAATATAGTGTCTCCGGTTCCGGCTTGGCGGACGCACGCATGGGGCCAAGCAGCCCGATCGCCTACTGGGAGCCACAAAAACAAACGGGAATGACTCGTCGCGAGCCATTCCCGTGAGGGCATTAGAGGGAGAAGAGGTAAGGCATCATACCGTTTCGCCGGCCTCCACGTCTTCGAGGGGCACGCCTTTTAGGCCCATGGCGTCGTAGGTAGCGCCGTCAAACGCATCGACAGTCGACTGCACCTCGTCCATGATCTGCTGCGGGCCCTTCACGTACTCCATCGGGTGACCTACGCGCTGGGCAATCTCGGGGAGCAGTTCCCATCCCGGCTTGCAATTGATGCGATGCTCGTCGTTGTGCCAGCGGTCGAACGGCGTGCCGTGGGTATCCGGACGGCCCTTGCCCATCTCCATCATGAGCGTCCGGTTGACGCCCTTGATCTCCTTCGCCGGGCGCACGCGCTGGGCGCGGCCGTCCTGGTTAACGTAGGTGCCGACGGTTTCGACGACCATTGCGGCGGGCAGCGCCACATCGGCCATGGGCAGCGTCTGATTTGTCGTGTTGTAATAGTGGAGGATGACGGCCGTGTCCTTCAGTTCGTCCTCCGTGAATACGTCAGAAGCGACGGGGTCGTCTTCCAGCACATAGACAAGCTTGATCGCGCCCGCATCCAGCCGGCTGCGCACCATCTCCTCGTCAATCGCGCGGATGCCAAGGCGCTCGCAGCCCTGCGCGTTCGGCGTCTTATCATCGGTGATGAGCCAGTCGTCGCCAGCGCCGGGCTCGACGTGGGGGATGTACACCGGCGCATCGGCGCCCAGGCGGTCGGCCAGCTGCTTCAGCAGGTAGTTGTCCTCGACCGTGGCATGCGCCGATCCGAGGAACAGGATCTCGCTGGGGTCGACCGAGCTCAGTTCCTGTGCGGCGCGGGCGTACGTTTGCGTCCACGAGCACGTGTCGAGCTCGCCGTTAACGCGAATCTGCGGCCCGGTCGGCCGGTCGTCGTTGAATTTCTCATAGACCGTGCGGTCCTCATCGGGCAGCCAATACTCGTTCACGGCCATATTCTGCCGCGGCGTGATCCGCAGGACGAGGTTGTCGCGCACCCAGTAGTGGCAGTTGGCGCCCGTCGCGTTCGTCGTCGTGATCGACGGCGTCGAGCTCATCTCCCAGATGCGCGCCTTGAAGCGGAAGTCCGTCGACGTCAGCGCGCCCACCGGGCACAGGTCGATGGTGTTCATCGAGTACGGATCGTCGAAGTCCTCGCCGGGCCCCGTGATCGGGTAGTTTTTGACGCCGCGCTGGTTGATGGTGAGCTGGCCGCTGCCGGAGACTTCGTCGGTGAAGCGGGTGCAGCGCGTGCAGTTGATGCAGCGCTCGGCGTCGAGCGTCACGCGCGGGCCCAGCTTGACGCGCTTGGGCTTGTGCACTTTGCGAAACTCGAAGCGCGAGCCCTCCGGCCCATACTTGTAGGCCTGGATCTGCAGCGGGCAGTGCCCGGCCTGGTCGCAGATCGGGCAGTCGAGCGGATGGTTGATGAGCAGCAGCTCCAGGTTGTCTTTCTGCGCCTCGCGCACCTGCTCGTTGACCCGGTGCGTCTTGACGACCATGCCGTCTGAGACGTCGACCGTGCAGCTGGCCTGCAGCTTGGGGAAATATTGGATCACAGGGTTGCCGTCCTCATCCAGCTCCGGCTCGCCGGTGTCCCGGTTGATCTTGGGCGTGCCTACTTTGACGAGGCACTGGCGGCAGTTGGCCGGAATCGACATCGCCGGGTGATAGCAGAAGTGCGGCAGCTCGATGCCCTGGTCCAGACAAAACTGCAGCAGCTTGTGATCGCCCTCGTATTCATACGTCGTTCCGTCGATTTCAATGGTTGGCATGGGCGGTGTCGGGCAATGATGAAGCTATGGTTCGGGGGCTTGGGCTCGCTGCGCTCGCGTCATCGGTCATTTGTCATCGGCAAAACGCTCGATCAGTGACTATTGACCTGTGACGCATGGCAGCGAACGCAGTGAGCATATTACGTCTCGGATGTCTTAATTACGACGCCCTCGGCGGTAATCTGTAGCTCGTTGGCGGGAGGGAGTTCCGCCGCGCCGTCGGATTCCGCGTCATCGGCATAGTGCTGCTGGGTGGCGTCGTTGAGGGCGACCTGCTTTAGCGTGCCGGTAACGGTGGCGTGAGCGCCGCTGAGGTCTTTCGGGATAGTGAAGGCGTAGTCGCCGCCTTCGGTGCGGGCGACATGGACGCGGATAGGGCGGTCGCCCGTGTCGAGCGTCCACCAGCAGCCTTTCTGGTGGCAAACCTCGGTGATGCGCCCCTCAACGGTGACGGTGCGGTTCGTGTATGAGGCTGCCTCGGCCGCCACAGCGGGCGCGGGGACGGCCTCCGCCGTGCGCACCGGCGTGCCGAATTCAAGCAGGGACGGCGACGCCGCGTCCTCCGGCGCCTCGGACTGGCATCCGATCATCACAGCAAGCAGAAAAAGGAGCCCGGCTCGGGCAAGGAGAGAGGGGGTGCGAGGCATGATCAGGCTACGTTCTGTGGAGTGCTTGTCTCGTTCGTCGTTGCGTTGGACGAGGTGGGATTCGTAACCAGGGCGAGCAGAAACCAAACCAGGGCGCTAAAGGCCCAGAAGAGCACCGAGCGCGCTGCGTCGTCGCCGTCCAGTGCCGCGGAAACGGTGCCGGTTTCCGTCAGGATGGCAATCAGAGAAATAACGCCGCCAGTGAAAAACGTCCAGCGGCGCCGACGCGCTCCTCGTTGGGCCCACGCGACAATGCGGTCCCAGAGTTCGGGTTGTGCGTCTTCGTCGGGCATGTACCGTGAGCCGGTCCGTTCTGCGGGATGGTGAGGCGCCTCGGGGGCTGGAGGGAGGCGTCTCGTCAGGCGGCGTGCGGCTCGGACAGAGTCGCCTCAGCCAGCACGTCGTAGAGCGCTTCAATCTTGCTGAAACGATGCAGCCGCCAGATCACCACGGGGGCGCTCAGCATCGCTCCGGTGGCAAGGCCATTCACGAAGCTGGGCAATCCCCACGCGAAGAGGGCATCCAGGGCAACGGCCAGCGCCAGCACCAGCAGGGCGCCGAGCGTGCCGATCATCAGGTGCCGGTTGGAGCGGATGTGCGCCGAACGGTCGCGGACGGTGGATGGCGCCAGTGGTCCGGTTGTGCGCTGCTCATAGCTGAGCTGGCCAATCTCGCCGAGCTCATCCAGTTGCCGAAGAATCTGATCAGCTGAGATGTGATCCGGGGGCATCGTAGCAGGGGAGACCGTACGGCGTTACGCGGCGGTTTCGGCGCCGGCGGAGACGTCGGCGCCGGTGGGGTGGAGCGTCTTCCTGCACTTGGCCTCGAACTCCTCGCGGAAGCGCTTGACGGTGTTGCGCACCGGCCACACGGCGGCGTCGGCAAAGGCGCAGATCGTGCGGCCCTCCATCTGGTCGCCCAGGTCGAGCAGCAGGTCGAGGTCGCGCAGGCGGCCCTCGCCCTCGTCGATGCGCGTCACGATGGCTTCCAGCCAGCCGGTGCCCTCGCGGCAGGGCGTGCACTGGCCGCAGCTTTCGTGCGCGTAAAAGTGGGTCACGCGGCGGAGCCACGAAACCATATCGGTGTCTTCGTCGAGGATGAGCATGCCCGCGGTGCCCATCAGCGAGCCGGCTTCGCGGAGGCTCTCGGCGTCCATCGTCACGCCGTCGATCATGTCGGCGCGCAGCGGCGGCACCGAGCAGCCGCCGGGAATGACGGCTTTCAGGTCCTTGTCGTTCAGCATGCCGCCGGCGACCTCGTAGATGAGGTCGGTAATGAGCATCCCGGTGGGATACTCGTACGGGCCGGGGCGCTTCACGTGGCCGGAGATGCCGTAGATTGTGGGGCCGGGGTGCTCCTCTGCGCCGATGCCCGCGAACCACTCGGCGCCGCGGTCCAGGATGAGTGGCACGTGGGCGAGCGTTTCGACGTTGTTGACGGTCGTGGGCTGGCTCCAGGCGCCTTTCTGGGCCGGGAAGGGCGGCTTGTAGCGCGGGTAGCCGCGCTTGCCTTCGAGCGAGTCGAGCAGGCTCGTCTCCTCGCCGCAGATGTAGGCGCCGGCGCCCTTGTGCAGGTAGATATCCGTCGAGAACCCGGTGCCCATGATGTCGTCGCCGACGTAGCCCTTGTCGTAGGCCTTATCCAACTCGCGCTGCATGTGGTCGATCCAGTCGACGTACTCGCCGCGCGTGTAGATGTAGCACGCGTCGACGGACATGGCGTAGCACGCGATGACGATGCCCTCGAACAGCAGATGCGGGTTGTACTCCATAATCTGCCGGTCCTTGAACGTGCCCGGCTCGCTCTCGTCGGCGTTGCAGGCCAGGTAGCGGGGGCGGTCGTCCGGCTCCGGCATGAAGGTCCACTTCATGCCCGTGGAGAACCCGGCGCCGCCGCGGCCGCGCAGTCCGGATTCCTTCACCTCTTGGGTAACGCGATCCGGCGCCCAGTCGTCGTTTTCGAGGACCTCGCGCTGGGTCTCGTAGCCGCCGTTTTGCTCGTAGACCTCCAGCTTGTGCAGGTCCTGGATGGGCGGCAGCAGGACGCGCTCGTAGTTGCGCCAGTCGCCGGCTTTGCTCTGGGGCGTGCCGTTCGTTGCTTCCATGGCGGATATCGGTTCAGAGTTCGGGGTTTGGGGGGGCAGGGTTTAGATGTCAGCGCTGTTTCTCTGAACACTGAACGCAGAACCCTGACCCCAACGTCATTTCGTTGTCTTCGAGCGAGGGGGCGACTGGTACGTCTCGGTGACGGCGTCTTCGCCGAGGTCGGTGCGGCGGTTGCCGTCCATCTCGTCCTCGTCCTGCGGCAGCGTCATCGACGTAAATGCGGGCACCTTGCCCTCGCGCAGGTCCTCGATGAGCTGGTCAACTTTCTCCTTCGTAAGGTTGTGGACATACGGGCCGTTCGTGATCTGCAGCATGGGTGCCGAGCCGCAGCAGCCGAGGCATTCGA
This sequence comes from uncultured Rhodothermales bacterium, assembly GCA_964448045.1. GTDB lineage: Bacteria > Bacteroidota > Rhodothermia > Rhodothermales > Salinibacteraceae > CAYUVF01. The sequence goes on along the minus strand of CAYUVF010000006.1, from coordinate 19,337 downwards.
CCTCTTTCAGGGTGAAGAGGCCGTCGTCGGTCGTCTCGCCGTCGTGGATGTCGAGCTTCTCTTCGAGGTAGTGAAAGATATCGTAGCCGCCCATCATCTGGCAGCTGAAGCAGGTGCACACGTCCAGGACGAATTGGCCCTGCTCCTCCTTATAGTACTGCGTGTAGAACGTGGCGACGCCGTAGGCGCGGGCATAGTCCATCTCCAGCGTGTCGGCGCAGAGGTGGATGACCTCTGGCGGCAGCCAGCCGAACTTCTCCTGCGCCAGCCACAGCACGTCCATGATGGCGCTGTTCGGATCGGGGTACTTGGCCTTCGACTGTTCAATCTTGGCCTGCTCCTCCTCGGTCCAGACGAGCTCGTCCTCCGAAAAGTGCGGCTCCGGATCTTGCTCCGGCAGCCCCACAATCGGCTTGCGAATGTCAAATTGGGACATGGTGCGATTTTCGATTTACGATGGTCGAATGTCGAATGGAAAAGCGGCCTACGTCGAAATCATTCGACACGCGCCACTCGCCATTCGGAAATCACTTGTCGGCCTCGCCCATGACGGGGTCGAACGAGCCGATGATGACGACGGTGTCGGCCACGAGCGAGCCCTCCATCACGTACTCCATGCCCTGCAGGTTCGTGAACGACGGCGCGTTGATCCGCACGCGGTACGGGCGGCCGGTGCCGTCGGAGGTCAGGTAGAAGCCGAGTTCGCCTTTCGGGCTTTCGATGGCGTGGTAGGCGTGGGCGCCCTTGGGGGCCTGCGTGCCCGTATCGGTATACATGAAGTCGTGAATCATGCCCTCCATCGAGTAATAGACCTCGTCTTTGGAGGGATAGGCCTGCTTCGCATCGTCGGCGCGGATCGGCCCCTCGGGCAGGCGGTCGAGGCACTGCTCGATGATCCGCATGCTCTGCTTCATCTCCTCCATCCGGAGGAAGTAGCGGGCGAGGCAGTCGCCTTCTTCGCGGATCGGGATGTTGAAGTCGACCTCGTCGTATTTGAGGTACGGCTCGAAGCGGCGGATGTCGTAGGCCACGCCCGAGCCGCGCAAGTTCGGCCCCGTGAGGCCCAGCTCGATGGCTTCCTCTTTCGTCACGCGGCCGACGCCTTTGTTGCGGTCGATCCAGATGCGGTTGCGGTTCAGGAGCTTCTCCCATCCGGCGATGACCTCGCGGTACTGCTCCACGAAGTCGTGAATCATGCGGATGGAGCGCGGCGAAATATCGGAGGCGATCCCGCCAATCCGGCTGTGGCTGACGGTGAAGCGCGCGCCGCAGACCTCGTCGAAGATCGAGTAGATGTCCTCGCGGCCCTGAAACGTCCAGAGGAAGACGGAGACGGCGCCGGCGTCCATCAGCCCCACGCCCAGCCACAGCATGTGCGATGAGAGGCGCGCCAGCTCGCACATGATCATGCGGATCCACTGGGCGCGCTCGGGCACTTCGATGCCGGCGAGCTTCTCGACGGCCAGGCACCACGCAACGTTGTTGGAGTAGGGCGACAGGTAGTCCATGCGATCCGTGTAGGGCATGAACTCCTGATACGTCTTGTGCTCGGCGAGCTTTTCGATGCCCCGGTGCAGATAGCCGATGTCGACCACCGATTTCTCGATGCGCTCGCCGTCGAGCTTCACCACGCAGCGCAGGACGCCGTGCGTGGCCGGATGCTGCGGCCCGATGTTGAGCGTCATCTCGTGCTCCAGCGGGTCCTCGACCTCGGCAGCGGCACCGTCGCCCGCGGGCAAACGGCCCTCGTCGCGGGCCTGCTTCTCTTCGAGCCAGGCGTGCTTGCTTTCCAGCCGCTCGTAAATGGCCTCGTTGTGGCGGGGCCAGAACCGGAAGTGCTGGCCGAGATCGGCGCCGGGAAAACTGGGGACTTGGGGCATAGAAACTTCGGGGTTGCAGGTGGAAAGGGTTGCAAGTTACAGGGTAGTCCATGCTCCAACCTGGAACCTGCTAACCTGAAACTTGGGGTAGCGGTTCAATAGTAAGTGATGACGTTACTAAACAGTTTGTCATTCTGAACTTGTTTATTGCATCAGTCGCCTGCGGCTCGTGTCAGAATCTCATCGAACATAGCTGCTCGCCAAGGGGAGATCCCGGATCGAGTCCGGGATGACAAGCATCACTATCACTTATCGTCTCACCGCTACCAAACTTGGAACTATTCTTCTTCGACATCCGAGGCCGGCTCCTCATAGCTCTTGACGGGCTTGGAGCCGCGCGCGGCGGGGAAGGGGTCCATCGTCAGGTCACCCTCCGGCGTTTGCGGCGGCAGCGGGAGTGAGCCCGGCACGCCGAGTTGCGGGAATTCCTTGCGCAGCGGGTAGTACTCGAAGTCTTCGGGCATGTACATCCGGCGCATGTCCGGGTGCCCATCGAAGGTGATGCCGAACATGTCGTAGCACTCGCGCTCGTTCCAGTTAGCCGCGCGGTAGATATCCGTCACGCTCGGCACCGTCAGGTCCTCCTCGTCGACGCGCACCTTCAGGCGGATGCGCTTCTGCTTCTCCATCGAGACGAGGTTGTAGAAGACCTCGTAGCGGTCGTCGTTGGTAAAGCGGTCGATGCCGCCGAGGTCGGCGAAGTAGTCGAAGTGGTGCTCCTCGCGGAGGAAGCGGCACACATCCGCAATATGCTCCTTCGCCACGAAGACAGTATCTTCGTTGGCGTAGGTTTCCACGCGCCAGATGACCTCGGTACCGAACTCCTCCTGCAGCGCCTGTGCGACCTCCGGGAGGTGGGTGGTCGACTTGGCGTGCGGGTTTTGCTCGTCCTCATCCTCGCGCGGCTCGTCGAGGGGCGTAAAGTGGAATTTGAGCACCTCGTGCTCGCGGTGCTCTTCTTCCTTCGGCGCGGCGTTGCGTTCGTCCTTACGCATCGGTCGGGGGCAGGTGGGGGTGAGGGATGGGACTACGAGTGCGGCGCGGCGTCGGCGTCGGAGAGCTGTTCCTGCTAGGCTTTTTTCGGCTTCTCAATCTGGCCGGGGAAGGTGGCATTTTCCGGCGTGATGGGCGCGCGCAGCCGCTCGGGTCCTTCGCTGTAGTCCTGGGTGAGCGTGTATTCGTTGCGGACTTTTTCCTGCACGGCCATCAGGGCATGCAGGACGGCCTCGGGGCGGGGTGGGCAGCCGGGAATGTAGACATCCACGGGCAGGAAGTTGTCGCAGCCCTGCACGACGCCGTAACAGCGGTGCATGCCGCCGGTGGAGGCGCAGGCGCCCATCGCGATGCACCACTTGGGGTCGGGCATCTGGTCCCAGACGCGCCGGATGGCGTGCGACATCTTGTACGAGACCCACCCGGCGACGATCATCAGATCGGCCTGGCGGGGCGAGAAGCGCATGGCCTCGCTACCGAAGCGGGCGGCGTCGTACTTGGGCCCGGCAAAGCCCATCATCTCGATAGCGCAGCAGGCCAGGCCCATGGGCATGGGCATCATGGAGTTGGAGCGCGCCCAGTTCATCAGCGCGTCAACCTGGGTGGTGAAGAAGTTGCCTTCACCGCCTTCGAGGGGAGAACCAGCCATGGGACTCAAGCAGCTTGGTGAGGGGGACAGGAACCCGGTTGGGGCATTGCACCGGGTTAAATGGCGCAGGGGGACCGCAGTTTCAGCGCGTGTGGCGCTCGTTGCGGGCTTTCAACAATTACTGAAAAGGGCGGGGCGGGGCGAGCGCGCAGCGGGGGGTCAGTCGAATTCCAGGCCGCCTTTCTTAATGTCGTAGAGTAGCCCGATGGCCAGGATGAGGACGAAGAAGAGCACGACGAGGAAGACGCCGAGGCCGGCGCCGGCGTCGAGAAAGTCGTGAAAGCTTACCGCCCACGGGTACATGAAGACGACCTCCACGTCGAAGACGATAAAGATCATCGCCACGAGGTAGAACTTGACGGAGTAGCGTTCCCGCGCCGTTCCCACGGGGTCCATCCCGCTTTCGTAGGGCGACGTCTTGACGCGGTTGGGACGCTGAGGGCCGAGCCATTCGGCTGCTTTGAGCAGCGTCAGGGCCAGCCCCGCGGCCAGCGCCATCATGATGAACAAGGGCAGAAAGTTGGCAAACATGCGTCGACCCGTCCGTTGGGGTGAGGGCGGTTGTGCAATTCGAGCCGGGGAAAGGTGGCCCGCAAAATCATTATAGAGTAGCGAATGCCGATGTGAGCGTCAATATCGCGTTGGTCCGCCAATGCCGAAGAGCCCGTTAAATGCGCGCCAAGATTGGGCGGCATGCACCCCGCTCATACCAAATGCCAGAGGGCCCGCGCAGCGGTTGCGCTGCACCGGCCCTCCGGGGTGGGCGGTCGATCTGGCGCTTGAGAGAGTTACTGCAGCGTGTACGTCAGCCGGCCGAAGATCGTGCGTCCGAGCGCGGGAGCGCCAACGAACTCGCGATGTTCGTTATCGAGCACGTTCTTCGCGTTGACATCGAGGCGCAGCCCCGGAATCTGTGGGAAGCGGTAGCTCGCGCGCACATCCAGCAGGAAATAGGTATCCACGCTACCCACGTAGGGGCCGGTTTCGACGGGGAAGCCCTCCACGTAGTTGCCCGAGGCGCCGAAGGAGAAGCCGTTGGCGAAGCGGTAGTCGAAGCCGCCGTTCAGCTTGAACGACGGCGCGTTGAGGGCGACGCTCAGCGACTCGTTCGCCTCGTCGAGCTCCTCGTTGTCGAAGAAGTCGTCGCTCACGATGGAGGTGTTGGCGGAGAGGCGGAGGTCATCCGTCACCGAGACTTGCACGGCGGCGTCGATGCCCCAGTACTCCACCGTCCCGAAGTTGCGATAGCTGAGGAACCCGCCCACCTCGTTGGGCGCGCCGCCGCCCGGCAGCACCTCTTGGTCGGGCTGGACGACGGCGGCGGGCTGGTTGTTGAGCGCGCCGCCCACGAGCGCGCCCAGGATGCCGGCAATCTGCTGCGCCGAGAGCCCCGAGCTGAGCAGCTGGCCGAAGAGCGTCTGCAGCGTGGGATCGGTGGTGGAGAGGAAGGTCTGGCCCATTAGCTCGGCCACGTCGCGCGCCAGCCCGGCTTGCTGCGGATCGGCCCCCTGCAGGTACACGAGCGGCGACTCGACGACGAGCGGCCCGATAAAGTCTTCCTTGTGCTCGTAGTAGCCATCGACCGAGAGGAGCACCCGGTCGCCCAGCAGCCCTTTGTAGCCTACTTCAAACGTGTTGGTGGTCGTCTGTTCGAGCGGATCGATATCCACCGGGCCGCTCACGGGGCTGAAGCCGGCGTCGCTGTCATCCGGAATGCCGAGCTGCGCGGCGGCTCCGCTGAGCGTGCCTGTGGCCAGCGGGGCGAAGGTGCTCAGGTTCTGCGCCGTGTAGCCCAGCACCTGCGCCAGCAGGCCGCGCTGCTGCGCCGTTAGCTGCGTCAGAATGCCGTCCGGGAGCTGCCCGTTCGTGCCGAGCAGGCCGCTCACCGCCGCGCCGTAAATGGGCGCCACCGGCAGCGCCCGGTAGTTGACGGCCTGCTTGAAGAAGCCCGGCACGGGGAGGAAAAAGCGCACCTGGTTCGTCTCACGGAAGGTCTGAAACGTAAACCCATCGGCCGCGCCCAGTCCCTGAAACACGAGAAAGTTGTTCCCGGGGAGCGTCTGCCGCTGCGCCTCGATGTCGAGGAAGTTGGAGTTGGTGCCCGGGGAGGAGAACGAGCGGTTGTAGCTGGCCCGGAAGGTGTTCTGCGGGATCGGCTTGAAGACCAGCGCCGCGCGCGGGGCCAGCTGCACCGTCTCCACGATGTTGTTGTAATCGGCGCGGAGGGCGAGCGTCAGGTCGAACATTGAGCTCAGCCGCGAGGTCGACTGCGCATAGAGGCCGTACTCGTTGATGTCGTCGTTCGCCTCGTTGCGGCCCAGGATTTCGCCCTCGGTGCGCGGGCGCGTCAGATCGGCGTCGCCGCCGACGATGAACTGCGTGCCGAGCGGATCGAGCCGGAAGTCGTACTGCAGCTGCGCATTCCACTGCAGGCCCTCGTCCACCACCGTGTCGCCCGATCCGTACACGTACGTCTGGTCCCCGGCGTCATTGGCGTTCAGGTAGACCTGCGCGAACAGCCCGCCCGAGCGCAGCCGCACCTGCCCGTAGCGGTAGCCGAAGCCATCCGCCTGCAGCGTGCCGATGCCCGATTGCACGACGCCCTTCAGCTGGGCATAGCCGCCATTGATGGAGAGCGTCGTCTGCGGATTGATGCGGTACTCCAGCAGGCCGTTCACGTTGAACTTGCGGTAGAGGTCTTCGCGGCGCAGCCGGAAGTCGGTGTCGCCGTCGCCGTCGAAATCGCCGCTCGCGAACGCGCGCCCTTCGGGGACGTCGTTCTCGTCCTGATAGACGCGGTAGCGGTCGATCTCGGTGGCGTCTTGCGGATCGGACGGGTCCAGGTCCCACTCGTCGGCCCGGGCAAACTGGCCGGTGAACTTGTAGCCCCACTTCTCGCCAATGACGCCCGCCTGGCGGAACTGCGCGCCGAAGAAGGCCCGTTCTCCGCCCGAGACGCTTACGGTCGTGCCCGGATCGTCGAATGGGCCCTTCGTGAAGTAGTGGATCACACCGCTGTCCACGCCCGGCCCGTACAGCGCCGAGCCGGGGCCGCGCACCACCTCGATCCGCTCCACATCGACGGCCATGTTGGGCATGATGCTGTGGACGTTTACGCCCAGCGACGGCACGGCGGCCTCGCGGTAATCGGTGAGCACGTACGTCGCCCCGCTGAAGGCCTCGTTAAAGCCGCGCAGCACCACCTCGCGACGGTCGACGCCCGTCTGCGCCATGTCGACGCCCGTCGTCGTGCGCAGCACCTCCACCGTGGAGATCGAGACGTCCTGCTGGATGGCTTCGGGCTCCAGCACCGAGATCGAGGCGGGCGCATCCAGCACCTTCTCCTGCCGTCGCGACGCCGAGACGACCACCGTTTCGAGGCTGGTCGCTTCCATCCGCATCTGCACATCGATCGTTTCGGTTGCGCCCGCTTCGAGGGTGACCGGGCGCTCGGTGCTCCGGAAGCCGATGAAGCGGAACTCGACCACGTACGCGCCCGGCTCAATGCCGGAGATCACGTAGTCCCCGTTCACGCCCACCGCTGTTCCGATGGAGGTGGGCGTGCCGTCGGCTTCGAGCAGCCGGACGTTTGCCCCGGCCAGCGGCGACCCGTCTTGCGCGTCCGTCACCGTGCCGTGGAGCGTGGCGGTGGACTGGGCGTGGGCCGCGACGGGGATGAGTAGGAGCATCGTGAGGTACAGCGCGAGAAACCGGACACTATAATTCATATCGGGGGCAGGGGACTGGGGGAAGAAGCGCTTTCGTTCGGCGCTAATATAACATGAAGGAAGGGTGAAGCGAAAGGCTCGATACTCTGTTGGATGGATGTTAGCTTATGAGCTCCTCTTCCTGCCTCGCCTCATGTCCCGTGTTCGCCTCCATGGATGCCCTCTTGGACCTCGGATTTACTCGATGCGACGTGCTTTGAATGTGACTTGGCGATCAATCTGATACGGAGTAAGGTGTTCGATTATGCGCCGCTGAAGTTGTTCGAATTTTGGTCCGGGCTCAGATAAGGCTCGTGAAATTGCTCCGTCCGACACGCCCAAGTCACGACTGATTTGCGTTTGCGACCTTTCAGATTGTCGCACGGCTGCCGCGGCTTCACTGCACAAATCCTCATATGTCATCTTACTGCCGTCTCGCATAAGCCACTTGAGGTCAGTCTCCCGTACGGAGCGCTTTGCTAACCCTCTTCCAAAAAGAGGCGTTCCATCCATCATTATGGAACCTATTTTTACCTTTCGGGTAAAATACATAACTCTACAATCAGAAAGTCCACGTTCCAAAAATGGCTACGCACGTAACTCGTAAGGTCTTGATACACGGCATTGACGGACTGGGTGCGCAAATCACCGTCGCGATCCGTGTGCTCAATGCAACTTCCACTCGCGACGCCATTGAAATAGCTGCCGGTGAGGTCGAGCGTCAACACATTCGTCCCCAAATGATAATTCGAGATCCATCGCAAAAACAGTTTGAGTCCGCTCCCGTCCAGTGGATGGTGTGAGCACCGGGGACTTGTTCAAGCGAATGCTTGACGGTTATATTTGACTTTACACATTTGGGAATAGTAAGAGGATCGACAATGGAGACAACCGCTGAAGTCTACTTCCAGAGCGCTGCACATATGGATGAGGTGGCTGATCAGTCGGTCGATCTTGTCGTCACCTCGCCTCCCTATCCCATGATCGAGATGTGGGATGAGCAGTTTTTTGCTCAGGATTCGACCCTCGAAGAGGCTTTCGAGACCGAGGAGTACGAGACGGCCTTCAGCCGGATGCATGATGTACTCTATCCCGTATGGAGCGAGTGTGTTCGGGTGCTCAAGCGGGGCGGAATCCTGTGCATCAACGTCGGGGATGCGACGCGAACGCTTGGCGACAATTTCCAGCTCTATGCGAATCACGCGCGCATCGTTAATGACGTGGTCGACCTCGGACTTCATCCGCTTCCCGGCATTCTGTGGCGAAAGTCGACCAACAAGCCCAATAAGTTTATGGGTTCTGGCATGATTCCTCCCAATGCCTATGTGACCCTGGAGCACGAGCATATTCTCATTTTTCGCAAGGACGGGAAGCGTCGCGTCAAGCCGGACCGGCGAGAGGATCGCTACGAGAGCGCGTACTTCTGGGAGGAGCGCAACCAGTGGTTTTCTGATGTGTGGACCGACCTTACGGGCATTTCGCAGACGCTGTCTGCACAGGGTTCAGATTTGCGCGAACGCTCGGCGGCCTTTCCGCTGAAGCTCCCACTTCGGCTCATCAACATGTTCTCCATCGCCGGCGATACGGTACTGGATCCGTTTTGGGGAACGGGCACGACCTCGCTGGCCGCCGCGATGCTGCGGCGTAACTCCATCGGTTACGAGATTGAAGAGGGATTCGGACAGGTTTTTAGAGACATGCTCGACAATCTGGGTGCCCTGTCTCAGCAGTACAATCAGGAGCGCATCGAGCGGCATCTGCAGTTTTTGCGTGAGCGGGAAGCGCCCTGCAAAAACCACAATACGTTCTACGACTTCGGTGTTGTCACGCGGCAGGAGGAGGATCTCGCCCTTTATGACGTGGACACTGTCAAGCAGACTGCGGAGCACCGCTGCCAGTTCTCGTATCAACCGCACGGTATCCAAAAGGAGTTGTTTGTGGCCTAACCCTGAGAGGGAAGTGCGTCTTCGTTATAGGTGAGGTGAAGGTATCGCGCCGTCGTTTTGTAGAACACGAAAACCGCGTCGATATTCTCGTGCTTTGTTGAGGTTTTCTGTTTGTAGCTCTCTGGCTTGACAGAAATGGGAATATCTCCGAGATACCCATCGATTCCGGCCGATTCATCTTCTGGAGATGCCGGTTGGTGAGGCAATCCAGTCGCTGTAGAAAGATGCTCGAAAATAGTGTTTTGAATGAGCAGGCCTTCGGCGGTTTTAATTAGGATGAGATCTTCGAGCCAAGCCTCAATCATCTCGTCGTCAATCTTTTGGATGGCCTGGTGCAGCTTTTCGAGTTGATTCTTGATTTTAATTTTCGCGTTCTGAATAGCGTCCGGATGTCGGTCCAGATACCAGCGTTCCCACTCATCGAACGTTTCTGGATCGGCCTCCTTGATAAGTTCTGACATCTGTCCAACCACACGTGGCCGCGTCGCTTGGCTATTCTGGTTCGCCAGATTCAGCAACTGTGTGGTGTACTTGGGAAAGTCGTACGGATCAATGTCCGATGCTTTATAAATTTGCTCGAGGGGGAGCTTCTCGGTGGGCATGACTACATGTAGATGTAGGAAGTTGAGAGAGGGAAGAATGCAGCGATTCGCTCTTCTTCACTCCAGCCCCACCCGCTCAAAGATCAGATCCACGTTGCGGATGTGGTAGCTCGGGTCGAAGACCGCGTTGATTTCCTCGTCGGAGAGATGCTCGCTCAGGGCATCGCTTTCCTGCGCGATTTGCTGAAAGGGCCGCTCCTCATCCCACGCGCGCATCGCCAGCGGCTGGACGAGGTCGTAGGCGGCTTCGCGGGTCAGGCCGGTGTCGATCAGCTTCAGCATGAGGCGCTGGCTGTTGTAGAGCCCGTACGTCATCTCCATGTTGTCGCGCATGCGCCGGGCGTGGACGACGAGCCGGTCGACGATGCCGGCGAACCGCCCGAGGGCGTAGTGGACGAGCGTCGTCGCGTCCGGCAGCGTAATGCGCTCGACCGACGAGTGGCTGATGTCCCGCTCGTGCCACAGCGCGACGTTCTCGAACTCGCTCACCATGTAGCCGCGGAGCAGCCGCGCACATCCGGTGATGTTCTCTGACCCCACCGGATTCCGCTTGTGCGGCATGGCAGAGGAGCCTTTCTGTCCCGATCCGAACGACTCCTCGACCTCGCGCACTTCGCTCCGCTGTAGGTGGCGGATCTCGACGGCCATCTTCTCCAGCGAGGCGCCGATACCCGCGATCACGCTCAGGTAGTGGGCGTGCCGGTCGCGCGAGAGGATCTGCGTGGAGATGGGCGCGGGCTTGAGGCCGAGGCGCTCGCAGGTGAGCCGCTCCACCTCGGGCGGGATGTGCGCAAAGGTGCCGACGGCGCCCGAAAGCTTGCCGACGCGCATCTGCTCGGCGGCCTCAACAAATCGCTCGCGCTGGCGCATCATCTCGTCGTAAAAGCGCGCCATCTTCAGGCCGAAGGTCGTCGGCTCAGCGTGGACGCCGTGTGTGCGGCCCATTGTGATCGTGCGCTTGTGCTCCTTCGCCTTATCGGCCAGCACATCGATGAGCCGGTCGAGTTGCGTGCGGATGAGCTTGTTCGCCTTTTTAAGGCGCACCATGTAGGCCGTATCGACCACGTCGGTGGAGGTAAGGCCGTAGTGGACCCACTTCTTTTCAGGGCCCAGTGTCTCGCTCACCGCGCGGGTGAAGGCGACCACGTCGTGCTTCGTCTCGTGCTCAATTTCGTGGATTCGCTCCACGTCGAAATCCGCCTTTGCGTACAGCGTTTCGACGTCTTCGGGCGGAATGGCGCCGATCTCCGACCACGCGGCGCAGGCGGCGAGCTCGACGTCGAGCCAGGACTGGAACTTCTGCGTTTCGCTCCAGAGATCGGCCATCTCTGGGCGGGTGTAGCGGGCGATCATGAGTCGGGGGGGCAGTGGATGAGCGGCGGGCAGCGCGTGTGCCCCTCAAGCTAACGGACGAGGGCGATACGTGCGAGTGGCTGCGGCAAAGGGCCCGTGAAGATGGCACGGCGGCTGCGGCCGGTTCCGGTGTTTATGGAGCGGCCCATCCGCTCCCGGTCCATCCACCTATACCGAACCCATACCGATTTGTGAAGAAAAGTTGACTTTGACCGATGCATCTTGAATACTTATGTTACTTAGTGTGACGAAGACGTGAAGGGGCGGCGTTGCGATCCATGCAGGGCCGCCCGTTTGCGTTTTCGCCACGTTTCCGTCCGGATCGCGCATCCTGAGCTGTGTTGTGTGGTGCCGGATCGACCGATTTCCACCCCCTTCAACGATACAGGACTCAGCGATATATGATGATACGACGACTCATTACTCGAACCTCTCCCCTGATTTTGCTGGCGCTGCTGCTTGTGGTGAGCGGTTGTGACCAGTCGCTGCCGACGAGTGATATTGACGCCGAGGAGGCGGTGACGCCTTCGTCCTCGGCCGCTAACGCCCCGGCGAAGGCGCTCAAGGGCCAGTACGTTGTTGTGTTCAAGCAGCAGGTAGGCAACGTCCCCGAACAGGCGCAGGCGCTCGCAAACCGCTACGGCGGCGACCTCGGCTACACCTACGAGCATGCCATCAAGGGCTTCTCGGTGGCCAATCTGCCCGAGCAGGCCGTGCGTGCGCTCGAAAAGAATCCCAACGTGGCGTACGTCGAAGCGGATCAGGAAGTGTACGCCATCGAGACGCAGTCGAACGCAACGTGGGGCCTCGACCGCAGCGACGACCGCGACCTCGTGCTCGACGGCACGTATGAGTACAACGCGACGGGCGCCGGCGTCAACGCGTACATCTTAGACACCGGCATCCGCACCTCGCACAACGACTTTGAAGGCCGCGCCTCGGTGGGCTACGACGCCATCGGCGACGGCCAGAACGGCCAGGACTGCGACGGGCACGGTACGCATGTGGCCGGCACCGTGGGCGGCGCCACGTGGGGCATCGCCAAAGACGTGAGCCTCGTGGCCGTGCGCGTGCTCGATTGCCAGGGCAGCGGCACCATCAGTGGCGTCGTGGCCGGCGTGGACTGGGTGACGGCGAATGCGGATAAGCCCGCGGTAGCCAACATGAGCCTCGGCGGCGGCACGAGCTCCACGCTCGACGACGCCGTGCGCAACTCGATCGCCTCCGGCGTGCAGTACGCCATCGCCGCGGGCAACGGCGACTTCCTCGGCCGCGCCCAGGATGCCTGCGACACGTCGCCGGCTCGTGTGGAAGAGGCCATGACCATCAGCGCGACCGACGACACGGACACGAAGGCCTCGTTCGCCAACTACGGCTCGTGCGTCGATTTCTTCGCGCCGGGCGTCGACATCACCTCGGCGTGGATTGGCAGCGACGACGACACGAACACCATCAGCGGCACCTCGATGGCTGCGCCGCATGCTGCGGGCGCCGCCGCGCTGTATCTGGAAGGCAACTCGAGCGCCGATGCGCAGACCGTGCGCGACGCGCTCTACAACGCCACGACGAAGGACATCGTCTCCAGCTCGAATACAGCGAATAACCACCTGCTCTACACGCTCGACTTCAGTGGCGATGGCGGCGGGGGAACCACCAACGAGCCGCCCACGGCCAGCTTCACGTACACCTGCACCGACCTGTCGTGCGACTTCGACGGCAGCGGCAGCAGCGACTCGGATGGCTCCATCAGCAGCTATGATTGGGACTTCGGCGATGGAACGACCGCCACCGGTCAAACCGTGAGCCACACCTACGGCGCCGATGGCACGTACACCGTCACCCTCACCGTGACCGATGACGCGGGTGCCACGGACAGCAGCTCGCAGGACGTGAGCGTCTCCGAAAGCACCACCAACGAGCCGCCCACGGCCGACTTCACGGCCAGCACGACGGATCTGACAGTCGATGTCGACGGCAGTAGCAGTAGCGACTCCGATGGCTCGATCAGCAGCTACGATTGGGACTTCGGCGATGGCACCACGGCCACCGGCGAAACCGCCAGCCACACCTACGGTGCGGATGGCACGTACACCATCACCCTCACCGTGACGGATGACGGCGGTGCGACGGACTCGGCCACGCAGGAGGTTACCGTCAGCGGATCGGACAGTGGCGGATCGACGGATCCGGCGATTGACAGCTACTCCGTCTCGACGCGGACGACCGGCCCCTGGCAGCGCGCCAGCACCAGCTGGTCCGTCTCCGATGCCGATGGCGACCTGGCCAGCGTCACGAGCGAGCTGCTCGATAGCAGCGGCAACTCTCTCGACAGCGCCAGCTCCAGCGTCAGCGGATCGAGCGCCTCGGGCGATCACAGCCTGCGCACCCGCTCGGGCACACCCGCGACGGTGCGTATCACCGTGACCGATGCCGCCGGCAACACGGTCTCCGTGGAGCAGGCGTATTAAGCGCCGGGCTGTCTCCCTCTGCTTATCCTCACATCAAAGAACGAACGCCCGCTCCGGCTTCGACCGGGGCGGGCGTTTTTGATGGATCGGATGCGGGAGCCGGACCCGGTGACGGGGCGATCCCGGGCCTCAAACATCGAACGCCGGACATCCTACAGGGAGGACGCCCGGCGCGGATGGCAAGCAGTGAGGAGGTGGAAAGGCGCGGCGCAGGCATCGTCGAGCGGCGCACGCCACGCGCGATTATGCGATTATGAACGAGTGTTGAACACATACTACAAACCGGCGACGAGCGTGTAAAGGGACGAGCCCAAAAATCCGCCATCAGGCCACCTCAGCCGAGAAAAAGACGACCCATCGCACCAACTGGACGCGGCGCGCCTGCACCTGGTGGCCGAAGCGCAGTCCCGAACAAACGCCCGTCCCGGCGCGGGGCCAGGACGAGCGTTGTGCTTTGCCAAAAAGGAGTCCCGTTGGTCAGAACGTCTCCAGGTACCGGTCCAGCTCCCACTGGGAGACCGAGGCGAGAAACTCGGTGTACTCCTGTGTCTTGGCCTGGGTGAACTTCTCGCTGACGTGCGGTCCCAGCGCATCGAGGATGACGTCGTCGTTCTGCAGCGCCGCCACGGCCTGGCCGAGCGTGCTGGGCAGCGTCTCGATGCCGCGGTCGATGCGGTCCTGCTCGGTGAACTCGTAGATGTTCTCGCGGACGGGCGCCGGGCAGTCCAGCTCCCGTTCGATGCCGTCGAGGCCCGCATGCAGCATCACGGCCAGGGCGAGGTACGGGTTGCACGACGGATCGGGCGAGCGCAGCTCGATGCGCGAGGAGGCCGGGCCGCGCGCGGCCGGCTTGCGCACCAGCGCCGAGCGGTTCACGTCGCTCCAGGCCACGTAAATCGGCGCCTCATAGCCGGGCACGAGCCGCTTGTACGAGTTGACCGTGGGGTTGCAGATGGCCGTCAGCGCCGGGGCGTGATCCAGGATGCCCGCGAGGAATTGATACGCCGTCTCGCTCAGCCCAAACTCGTCGCTGTCCTCGTGGAAGGCGTTCGTGCCGTCCGAGAAGAGCGAGATGTGGGTGTGCATGCCCGAGCCGTTGATGCCGGCGATGGGCTTGGGCATGAACGTGGCGTGGACGCCGTGCAGTTCGGCCACGGCACGCACCACGGCGCGGAAGGTGGCGATATTGTCCGCCGTCGTGAGCGCGTCGGCGTACTTGAAGTCGATCTCGTGCTGGCCGTGGGCGACCTCGTGGTGGCTCGCCTCGACCTCGAAGCCCATCGCTTCGAGCATGTAGATGACCTCGGCGCGGAGCTCCTGGGCGAGGTCCTTCGGCCCGAGGTCGAAGTAGCCGCCGAAGTCGTGCGTCCGCGTCGTCGCGCGGCCCTTCTCGTCCTGCTCAAACACGAAAAACTCCGGCTCCGGGCCCGCATTCATCTCGAAGCCCATGTCCGATGCGCGCTCGATAGCTCGCCGCAGCACGAACCGCGGGTCGCCCTCGAACGGCGCGCCCGTGGAGGTGTTGATCACGTCGCAAATCAGGCGGGCCGAGACGGTGCCGTCGCTCCGCCGGCTGCGCCAGGGCAGGAGCGTAAACGTGTCCAGATCGGGTTGCAGGCGCATGTCCGACTCTTGGATGCGCACGAAGCCCTCAATGGAGGACCCGTCGAAGTAGATGCCTTCGTCGAAGGCTTTTGCGGCCTGATGGGCCGGGATGGACACGTTTTTGACCGTGCCCAGAATATCGGTGAACTGGAGGCGCAGGAAGTCGACGTTTTCGGCCTCGATGCGGTCGAGGACGTCTTTTTGGGTTAGCATAAGTTGGTGAAGCGTTAAGTGGGTAAGTGAAGGTGGTCAGGAATAAAGCTCCGTCCCGACGCGCCGCGAGGAGGCGGAGGACACCGAGCCGGATGCCGATGCCGAGATAGGACGGGCTGCGTCATCAGATCTCCGAGGCCGCACGCTCGGCTTCGTAGTCGTACAGCTCCATGGGCTCGGCAGGGACGGCGCGGGTTTCCTTGAAGGTGGTGAGCACGAGGCTCGATGTCGTTCCCGTGACGCCGGGCAGCGCCTGGATGCGCGAGAGCAGCCGCTCCAACGTCGTCGTGTTGCGCGTGCGCACCTTCAGGATGTGCGAGCCCTCGCCGGTGATCGAGTGCGCTTCGAGCACAGCATCCATCGCCGTCACCTGATCGACGAACTCGGGGTAGTGCTCCGATCCGTCGACGCTCACGCGGATGAACGCGGTAATGTCCAGGTGCAGCCGCTTGGCATCGACCACGGCGTAGTAGCCCGTGATGACGCCGCGCTCCTCCAGCTTGCGCATCCGCTCGCTCACGGCCGACACGGAGAGATCGACCTCCTTGGCGATGGCGTTGCGCTGCATCCGGCCATCGGCCTGCAGAAGCCGAAGGATCTCGGCATCAATCTCGTCGATGTTGTGTGTCATTACTGTTTTGCTTTATTTATTTCGGTACAGCGCGAATATAGGCTATCCTAATTCGGTAAATCAAGGTTTTAAATTAAAAGTTTTTGTAAACGGTTGATTTCGTGAGGGGAAAAAGCCGGGAGCGCAGGCGAGGCCATTTGAACATTTGGTGGTTTCAGCGCGGGATCCGGGCTGAGGCCGGGCTGGGTTCGCCACCTCCGCCACGCGTCGCTTATATTAGGTTTAGAAATCTGATGGGCATAGCGCCACATGGCCCGACTGGAAGCGGTTCCGAACGCCCGAAGCCGTTTTCCGTACAGATGCGCAGAGGCCCGCAGATGCGCAGAGGCCGACGGCGCTCCGCACGATCCGCACAGATAAGTGAGCATGCACGTATGAACCGCATTTTGGTCACCGGCGCGACGGGGCAAATCGGCAGTGATCTGGTCGATGTGCTCCGGCGCCAGCACCCCCCGGATCACATCGTCGAGTTGGATCTGAAGCGCCCGCCCGAGCGCAATGGGCGAATGGCGGATCGGTGCTTCGAGGTAGGCGATGTGCGCGACCGGGAGGCCCTGGACCGCATCATCCGCGCGCACGACGTAGGCACAGTGTACCACCTGGCGAGCCTGCTCTCGGCCTCGGGCGAGCGCCAGCCCGATCGGACGTGGGACGTCAACATCAATGGCCTCAAGCACGTGCTCGACCTTGCGCGCGAGCACGATCTCGCCGTGTTCTGGCCGAGCTCCATCGCCGTCTTTGGGCCGAACACGCCAAAGGAGAACACGCCGCAGCAAACAGTGCTCGATCCCGACACCATGTACGGCGTTACCAAACGCAGCGGCGAGCTGCTCTGCCGCTACTATCACAAGCGCTTCGGGGTCGATGTGCGGAGCCTGCGCTACCCGGGGCTCATCAGCTACGCGGCCCCGCCGGGCGGCGGCACGACCGACTACGCCGTCGAGATGTTTCACGCAGCCGTGCAGGACGGCGCGTACACGTGCTACCTGCGCCCCGATACGCGCTTGCCCATGATGTACATGCCCGATGCGCTGGCCGCCGTCCTCGCCCTGATGAATGCCGATGCCGAGGGCCTCAGCGTGCGCACCAGCTACAACGTGGGCGCCTTTAGTTTTGCGGCCGAGGAACTGGCCGCGGCCATCCGCCAGCACGTGCCGGGCTTCGAGGTCACCTACGCGCCCGACGAGCGCCAGCAGATCGCCGATTCGTGGCCCGCTTCCATCGATGACACCCCCGCCCGCACCGATTGGACCTGGGCGCCGGACTTCGATCTCGACGCCATGACCCAAGATATGCTCGCTCACCTGCGTGAAGGCCGCGAGGAAGAGGCCTGGGGAGAGCGGGAATAGGCACGGGGAAACGCAAGACCAATGATCGGTAGCCTGAGATCTCCGCGCAATTCCCTCGATCTTCCTCCGATACATACCATTCGACCGAGCTACTAACCCGAATCCAACCGTCATCTGCCATGCCCGACACGACCATGCCCGACACCGCTCAGTCTGAATTCCGCGCGGAGCTGCAGGACATCCGCGATGCCGGCCTCTACAAAGAGGAACGGGTGATCAGCTCGCCGCAGGATGCTGGCATCACCGTCGAGCCCGGCGAGCACGTCATCAACTTCTGCGCAAACAACTACCTCGGCCTCGCGCACCATCCCGCCATCGAGCAGGCCGCCAAAGAGGGCATCGACCAATACGGATTCGGGATGGCATCCGTCCGCTTCATCTGCGGGACGCAGACCGTCCACAAGCAGCTCGAAAACGAGCTGTCGGGCTTCCACGAGACCGACGACACGATTCTCTACAATTCGTGCTTCGATGCCAACACGGGGCTGTTCGAGACGATTCTCGATGAGGACGACGCCATCATCAGCGATGCGCTCAACCACGCCTCCATCATCGACGGGATCCGGCTATGCAAGGCCGAGCGCTACGTGTACCAGCACAGCGATATGGCCGATCTGGAAGCCAATCTGCGGGCCGCGCAGGAGGCCAACATCCGCCTCATTGCGACCGACGGCGTCTTCTCGATGGATGGCGACGCGGCCAAGCTCGACGACATCTGCGCGCTGGCCGACACCTACGACGCCCTCGTGATGGTCGACGAGTGCCACGCCACAGGCTTCATGGGCGACGGCGGTCGCGGCGCGGCCGAGGCCAAGGGCGTGCTCGATGAGGTGGACATCATCACCTCCACGTTGGGTAAAGCCCTCGGCGGCGCGACGGGTGGGTTCACCACAGGGCGGCAGGAAATCATCGACCTGCTGCGCCAGAAGTCGCGCCCGTACCTCTTCTCCAACGCCGTGGCGCCCACCATCGCCAACGCCGGCTTGCAGGTGCTGGAGATGCTGCAGGACAGCGACGAGCGCCGCGAGCAGCTCTGGATCAACGCCCGCTACTTCCGCAGTGAAATGGAAGATCGCGGTTTCGACATCAAGCCGGGCGACCATCCCATCGTGCCCATCATGTTGTACGACGCGAAGGTCTCTGCCCAGATGGCCGATGAGCTGCTCGATCGCGGCATCTACGTCATCAGCTTCAGCTACCCCGTCGTGCCGAAGGGCGAGGCGCGCATCCGCGTGCAGATGTCGGCCGCTCATACGCGTGATCAGCTCGACCGCGCCATCGATGCGTTCACAGATGTCGCCGAAGCGTACGATGTGATTTGAGCAGCATATGCCTCTGAGCAGCACATACTCGCTGATCTGGCCGGAGGGGAGTGCCGCATGCGAGACGAGGCGAGCAGCGGCAATCGGGTTCGTTCGCGAATATGGGGCCGTAGGGATAGTCAGGCTTGCTTTTTGCGGCGTTTAGAGGCGGCCTCGTCCGCCACCATCAGCGGGATTACCCACCTTTAGGTTCGCTGGATGCTCCAACGCAGTCTGCGCGTATCCGCCATCCTGGCCGGATATGGTGTCCTTTTCTTCCTGTTCGACTCGCAGGCCACCTTTTTCGAGGTGATGCCGGGTGTGAGCCTGTGGTATCCGTCTGCCGGATTGAATCTCGCGCTCGTACTCATCTTTGGCGTCGCCTACGCCCCGGCCATCTTCGCGGCCCTCCTGATCAGCGGGTTGTGGATCAGCGAGCCGGCCATTCCGCTGCAGCACCTGCTCTTGACCGATGCGCTCATCGCACTCGGCAATGCGGGAGCCGCCTGGAGCCTGCGGCGCGTGCTGCGGGACCGGACTCTGTTTTCGCCCGGTGCTATGGTCTGGCTGGTGGGCGGGATGGCGGCCCTGGCGCTCTGGAACAGCGTGATGGCCGTGGGGAGCTATGCGCTCACCGGAC